>NZ_JAETXJ010000002.1 GCF_022508225.1 Desulfovibrio sp. UIB00
TCGAGTAACAGGCCCTTATAGGGCCTAATCAAACCGCCCCTTGAAGGGGCGGTGCTGATTTTGCTGCACGGAGGGTCAGGCGGAAAACCGTTTTACGGGGCAGGCAAAGGGGGACAGGTCTGGGCTGGCGGTCAGGATCAGGACGCTCGTTTTGGTCAGCAGTACGTTGGCATGTTCGGCATGGTTTCTGCAATCCCCTGTGTGCCGGTATTCCGGCAAGGAGTCTGCGCCATGAAATTGACAATACTGCGCCATCCGGCCTTCTGGATAACCACCGCCGCCCTGCTTGTGTGCTGGGCCTTGCCTGCGCACGCCGTGCGTATCAAGGACATCGCCACGTTTTCGGGCGTGCGAGACAACCAGCTCATCGGTTACGGGCTGGTGGTTGGCCTGGCCGGAACCGGCGACAAAAAGGACTCCGTCTTTACGCTCAGTTCCATGAAAAACATGATGGACAGAATGGGCGTGGGCGTGGACGCCTCCGCACTTAAAATCAAAAACGTGGCCTCGGTTATGGTCACTGCGCGCATGCCAGTGTCGGCCAAGCCCGGCACCAGGCTCGACGTGACGGTGTCCTCCGTGGGCGACGCCAGCTCCCTCATGGGTGGGGTGTTGCTGCAAACGGCCCTCAAGGGCGTGGACGGCAAGATATACACCCTGGCTCAGGGCGCGTTGACCGTGGGCGGTTTTTCGGCCTCGGGCAAAGCTGCCAGCACCACAAAGAATATCGCCACCGTGGGCATCATCCCCGGCGGCGGCATTGTGGAACGGGGCATTCCCTTTGAGTTCAACCAGCAGGACAAACTCACGCTCAATCTGCGCGTGGGCGATTTTTCCACAGCGCAGCAGATTGCGGAACGCCTCAATGGGGCCATGGGCGGGCGCTATGCCCGCGCAGTGGACGCCACCAGCGTGACCATGGACGTGCCGCCCCAGTATCGCAACAACCTTGTGCCGCTTATGGCCTCAGTGGAAAATCTGGATGTCAGCCCCGACACCTCCGCCAAGGTGGTGGTGGACGAAAAGACCGGTACGGTTGTGCTTGGGCGCGACGTGCGCATCTCCCGCGCTGCCGTGGCTCACGGCAACCTGCAAATCACTGTGCAGGAAAGCGAACAGGTTTCGCAGCCCGGCCCCTTCTCGCAAGGGCAAACTGTTGTGACGCCGCAGACGGAAACCAACGTGCGCGAAGAAAACCGCCATCTTATGATGGTGGAAGGCGCGACCCTTCAGGAACTGGTGGATGGCCTTAATGCCATTGGCGCAACCCCCCGCGACCTCATATCCATTTTACGGACAATGCAGGCCTCGGGCTCCTTGCACGCGGATCTGGAGGTAATTTAAATGACCACGCCCATGTCAACCGCTCTCATTCCTCCTGATGCCGGAGCGGGCGAAGTTGCCCGCAAGGAAGTTCAGTCGCGCCTGGCGGGCCTTGGCAATCTGGGCGGGAAAAATATTGACCCTGCGCAAAAGGAAAAGAAGCTGCGCGAATCCTGCGAGGGCTTCGAGTCCATCTTCATCCAGAAAATGTGGGAAGAAATGCGCAAAACCCTGCCCAAGTCCACCTTGCTGCACGGCAAGGAGGAGCAGTTCTGGCAGGGCATGTACGATCAGGAATTGGCCAAAAAAATGACATCGGCTGGCGGCATAGGTCTGGCCGACATGATGTACGCCCAGCTTTCGCGCGGTCTCACATCCGCAAGCCGCGCCACGGCGACGGATGCTTCCGCCATTCAGCGGCCCTTTACGCCTGAAGCCGCCCCCATGCTTCCACCAACACCGGAGGCGGATAGCCCGCACAACGAGAGTGACAAGGATGCAGCTAAGGGCAAGTCTGGGAGATCAAGCACTGCTGCGTCGGTGTACGGCGGTGTTGCCCCCATGCAGGACGCCGGGCATACGGAAAACGGCTCCGCTGCATCGCGTACGCTGACCGGAGCTCAGGTCGCTGCAGGCGGGCAGGATCCTGAAGAGGCTGCGCGTCTTGCCGAGCAGGCCATGCAGGCCTCGGCCCAGCCGGAGCGCCACAGGGTGGTACATACCACCAATGTTGTCGGCAATATGAATTCCGGCCTCAACCTTGCCCGCAAGGCGCAGTTTGAAGCGGGCAGCAAGCTGGGGCCCAATGCGGTGCGCCCGCCAATGCAGCAGATGCTGGGCCTTGCCCAGCCGCAGAGCAGAGCCGCACAGGCGGGCGGACAGAACTGGGATCAGGGGGGCATGCAGATGGACATGTCCGGCATGAGTATTCCGCCGCTTACGGGGAATGTGCTGGATGCCCAATCCCTGAACTCCGCTGGAGGCATGCAGGCGACCATGCACCAGCAGGCCATGCAGGGGCAGAATATGCAGACAGGCTCAAGCGTTCCGGTAGGCCAGGCGGCGCCTCCGCAGCCGCAAAAGGTACGCTATACCACCAATATTCCGCCCACAGGGCGAGGCGGCAAGCAGGGCTTGATCCGTACGCTCAATGTTGACGGCGCTGGCCCCAACAGTAATGCGGGTGCTGGCATTGCCGCCTACCATGCCCAGCAGGCGCAGGGTGCAAGCCTGCAGCAGGCTCCTTCACAGGGTACACAGCCAGCAGCGCAGGTAAGCAGCCTGCCCATGGGCCCGGCGGGTCAGCCCGCAGTTCTGGCAGCAAGTCAGCCTGCAAGCCCCAGCGTCCAGGCCCCCAATCAGCCTGTGAACCCCGGTGTTGCCCCTGTGGCTTCGCCCGCATCTGCTCAGGGCGTGACCAGTCCTGTGCCGCTGACGGGCGGGCAGATATTCGTGCGTCAGGGCGGCCAGGGCGGAGCAGTCAAGGGCGCGGCAGCCTCGGGTATACCGCCGCTGACAGCTACGGACGTGTACGGCAAACCCTAACTAGTACCTGTTGCGAGATTGCTCCGGCGGGGCTGAGCTGGCGCTGGTGTGCTTCAGCGGCGAGTGCGGCTCCCCATGATGACTCTCTCGTTCAACCGCTCTGGAAGCCTGCGCCGGAAGGATTTTCAGGCACGAATTTTGCTTTAATTGTGCCGGGGCGGCAGTTTCTGCCTTTTCCTGTCGGGCAATATCCTGACTACGGCTGAAAACAAAGGCCCTCGGGAGGTTCACATGCACAACGCCATTTACGAATCGCTTTCGCGTCAGGATAAGGCCCTTTGCCTGCTGCGCGACCTTCTTGAAGAAGAATATACTTGCCTTCTCAAGCGCGATACTGATGCTGTGGTGTCTCTTGAGTTTTCCATACAGGAGCTGATCCGCCATCTGGCCGTGGAAAAAACTTCTGTCATCAGAGGGTTGGGCGGCATGCGGGCCATGGAATATGCCACTGCACTGCCTGAAGATATGGGCGCTGTTCTGCGGGAAACCCTGCTTCAGATAGACGCAAGCGAGCAGTCGGTTGCGCGCCAGGCCGCACGCAATACCAATCTTTCTCTGGCACTGCTTGATCAGAGCAGCCGGACGCTTCAGGCGCTCACAAGCCAGGCCATGCCGCCAAAGGCGGAAACCTATGGCCGCCGTGGTGGTATGAGTGTGCAGCGGCAGACGCAGGCCGCGTTGATCTCCGGGAGGCTGTAGCCATGCTCAGCGGTCTTATGAATGTGGGCAGGACAGCCCTCAACGCCGCGCAAGCCTGGATTTCGGTCACGGGCGGCAACATCGCCAATGCCGATACCGAAGGCTACACCCGTCGCTATGTGGACCAGCGCGACGCCGGCACCATCACCGCCAAACCGGGCGGCGAGGGCCTTGGCGTCAATGCGCAGCAGGTGCTGCGGTACTTCAATTCCTTTCTTGAAAGCTCTTACGTGCGACAGTCCACCAACTCCGCCCGCTGGGGAGAACAAGAAAACATCATGGGGACGTTGGAAAGCCTTTTCAACGAATCCAACCGGGCGGGCGTAAGTTCGTCCATGAACGCTTTTTTTACGGCATGGCAGAAACTTGCGCAGCGCCCTGGCGATACTGCCTCGCGTGAAGATCTGCTTTCGTACGCAGACAACCTTTGCGACATGCTCGGCAATACTTCTGCATCCGTCAAGGCGCTGCAAAGCCAGATGGATGTTTCCATCAATCAGGGAGTTAGCCGCGTCAATGAGCTTGCCAAGAGCATTGCTTCTCTTAATAAACAGATCAATGCCACGACCATCGATGGAGTAAGCAATCCCAATGCATTGCTTGACCAGCGCGATCAGCTCGTGCGCGAAATGTCTACGTATGTTAATGTTCAGACTGTAGACGCAGGAAACGGTGATTTTACGGTTTCGCTCTCCACCGGGCAGCCGCTGGTGCAGGGTATTACAACCAATGACTTGCAGGTTCTTGCGCCTCGCGCGGAAAACCGGCTTGCCATAGGATCTTCCTACGCTGGAAACATCCAATATGACGGATCCGACAGTCATGAATATACGGTAGAAGTCATTTCAGGCGGCACTGCTGGCGCGGCAGGCAGCACGGGTAACCCCTCGTTCCGCGTTTCGCTGGACGGCGGCAAAACATGGCTGCGTGATGAGAACGGCAAGGAGCAGCACTACGAAATAAGCTCCAATGGCGCAAGCACCGACCCCGTGCAGGTGAAGAATCTGAAGATTTCCTTCAGCTCGATCAGCAATTTTAATGCTGGCGACAAGTTCGACATAACGCCAAAGACCGGACTTTACTGGATTGAACCCACGCGCGGCCCGCAAAATGTAACGCCCCAGGTTGGTTTTGACGGTACGGACAACCCTAGCCGCGTGTCTGGCGGCAAGCTGACCACCTACTTTAATATCCGCGATGACAACTGCGGACGGTACATTGACGAGCTGGACGCCACCGCCAAGTCGCTTATCTGGGAAGTGAACCGTATTCACAGCCAGGGTGCGGGCACATCGTTGTTTGATTATGCGCAGGGGCAGCAGGGTATTTCCAATACTGCGGTGCCCTTGGGCTCGGCGCAGGCTGTGCTGCCGGAGTCCAGCAGACTCCAGGCCGGCAACGTCAATTTCTTTTTTTACAACAAAACTTCGGGCGACTATGTCTCGTCGGGGCAGATCGACTTCAGCAGCATTACCCCCGGAACGCCGAATTTTGACCCCAGCAAGCACTCGCTGGATGACGTTGTTTCCGCCATCAATTCTTCGTTCCCCGGCAAACTTACGGCGAGTATTCAGGATGGCAAGCTTGTGCTCAACACTGCGGCTGGCAGCAACCTGCAATTCGCGCTGGGCACCGACAGCACGGGCATGATGGCAGCCCTCGGCGTGAATACGTTTTTTACCGGCACAGATGCCAGCAACATCGCCACTAGCAGCCAGTTGCACGACAATGTGAACTACATTGCCGCCGGGCAGGTCAACGGGCAGCAGCAGATCAACAAGGGCGACAATGCCACGGCAACAGCCATTGGCAAACTGTCCAGCACCAACGTGACCATTTCTACCGCGTGGAAGACAACGAGCAACCAGACCATCGGCCAGTACTATGCCAGCCTGGTTACAACCGTGGGTGCGGATACCCGCCTTGCCAAAACAAATTCGGAATACCACAAGGCGCTCACCAGCGACCTTTCCGAGCAGGTAAGTTCTGCATCTGGTGTCAACCTTGACGAAGAAATGGCCAACCTTATCAAATACCAACACTCCTACACGGCAGCGGCAAAATTGATAACCACCGCCGACCAGATGCTGCAAACCCTTCTTGGGCTTAAGCAATAGGAGCCTGACATGGCAATACGCGTTACGCAAAACACCATGTATGACAAAATGACGAGCCAGATGCAGAAAAGTCTGGCTGCCTACATGGAAAGCAACGAGCAAGGCTCTTCGCAGAAAAAGATCAACAGGCCCTCTGATGATCCTGCGGGTGCATACCGTGTGCTGGTGACCCGTAACGACATCAGCACCACCACCCAGTATCAGAGCAATGTGGATACGGCCAAGGGCTGGCTGTCGCTTGCCGACAACGTGCTTGGAACACAGTTGAGCAACTCTCTGACAAGCCTTAAAGCGCTGGCCGAGCAAGCCTCTACTGGTACCTATTCGGCAGAGAACCGCAAACAGATCGCCGACCAGGCCCGACAGATATTTGGCCAGATGCTCAATCTTTCCAACACCCAGTATGAGGGCAACAGTATTTTTGGCGGTCAGCGCTATGACCGCAACGCCTTTGAAGAAGGTTTGGCCCTGACCAGCGCTGATACCAACTGGAATACGGCCATTCAGGCTGGGGGCTATACGATTCAGGGCGCGTCCAGCAAATCCATGATGATCCAGTTTACCACTACTGGAACTCTGGATGGCGGGGCGCAGAGCTTTCGCTGGTCAAATGATGGAGGCACCACCTGGACCACTGGCACTACGGCTGGCAGAACGCTGACGGCCAACGGCGTAACCGTCACCATGAAGAACGATATGGCTGTTACCGCAGCCGACACGAGCGCCGGGGCAGGTTCAAAGAACGGCACTTTGGTGTATATCCGGCCTACAGCAGTCTATCAGGGCGATGACAATGACCCTCCGCCGAAGACAACTGCCATGGGCGGGCCGTCGGGTCTTCTCACGTCTGCCGCCGGTGCATTTGGCAACAACGTTCTTGTGCGCATGGACAGCAACGCCAACCTTTCCTTGACGGGTAGCACAGTCAACTATTCGTACAGCACCGACAGTGGCTCAACTTGGGTAGCGGCAACTGCCGCCACTGATGGTTCAAACAAGCTCCGACTGCTCGTGCCAAGCGGATATGTGGATGTGAACGCCGCAGGCGTTACCGGCAACACCGTAAACGCTGGCACGCAGATTCTTGTGCACCCTGACCGCGCCGATCTGAATCTTGAAATCATGAAGGGTTCGTATATTTCGGTAAACAACGTGGGCAAGGATATCTTTGGCGGATACTACGAAGGCAAGCCAGCCCTGCCAGGTGCGACAAACCTGTTTGACATGGTGGGCGAATTCGTCAGCTATTGCGAAAATAACAATCAGGAAGGCTGCCAGCAGACGCTCGCAAAAATTGCCACCGTGCAGCAGAATGTGCTCACCCAGACAGCCCGCATCGGCGGGCTTGAAAACCGGGTGTCCACTGCCAGCGATGTGCTCAGCTTTCAAAAGCTGGACCAGCAGGAACGATTGAGCTATACTGAAGACGTAGACCTGACCGAGTTGCTGACAAAGCTGACCCGGCAACAGTTGACGTATCAGACAGTGCTTCAGTCTTCTTCAAAGATAATGCAGATGAGCCTGGCCAGTTATCTCTGATGCCGAGTAGCGGCGGATTTTGCCGCCTGATGCCGGGCAGATAACAAACGCTGCCTGGGAGCGTTTCATGCAACGATATAATTAACGGAAGCACCTATGCTCATATTGACGCGACGCCCGGGAGAAAGCCTATATCTGGGCGAGAATATACGCATAACTATCCTGGGCATGCAGGGGAAGCAGGTCAAACTGGGCCTGGAAGTACCCGATGACACCACGGTATACCGCGAAGAAGTGTACAAGCGGGTTGTTGAAGAAAACCGGCGCGCCCTTGAAACCAGTAATAACGACCTCATGGTGGCTGCTGAACTATGGCACGAAACAAAGAAATAGAAATCGACACCCGTCTTGGACGCCGTTGTATCGATACGGATAAGGTTGTGCACTTTCCCCGTGGGCTGGCCGGGTTTGAAAACGAGCGGGATTTTATCCTGCTTCAGATCCGACCTGAAGCGCCCTTGCTTATCTTGCAGAGCGTGCATACCCCGGTAGTGGGCCTGCTGGTGGCCGATCCTTACAGTTTTTTTGACAAATCCTACGCACCCCAGGTGGGAGATGCCGAAAGGCAATTGCTCCATATAGAGAGTCTTGAGCAGGCCGCCGTACTGGTGACGGTTTCCATTCCTGCGGGCGCGCCCGAACAGGCCGCGCTTAATCTCACCGGCCCCATTGTTATCAACTATGAGGCCCGAGTGGGGTTGCAGGTGCCACAGTGCGGCGAGGGTTTGCAGCAGGTGAACCTGCACTCGCTCAAACCTGTGGAAGAAGCTCAGGGTGCAGAAACTACGCCTGCTGATAGTGCCAACTCTCAGGAATGTTGCTGCGCCAAGGCCACACCCACGGAATAGCACGTTACTTTTTGATGCCACATTGACCCGACTGTTGAGAAACAGCCGGGTTTTTTCGTGTGGAGTTCGGTTGGGACGCGCTCGCGCTTTGTTCACGGGCTTTGGCTGCTGCCAGACGAAGTAATTTTGTAACATTTTGTATTTAAAGAGTTTGGCGTTGCGCTGTTGCGCGGAACTTGTTAGTGGAAAAAGCAGCGGTGGTGAAATAAATAACTTGCATGCTTTTTGACAAGGTGCTAGATTGAGCGCACAAACAGTCAAGAAAAGAACTTGTTTGTTTGGGAATCATTAATTGATCGGCCTCATAACCGGCTGTAGAATTTACAGATGGCAACCCTCGGCAAAATCCGCAGACCCCTTCTGCGAACCCGTACCCCTTAACGGAACAGTTTTGCCTGCCTCTGCGTCCGTGCCGTTCTCTCCTCGCCTGGCGGAGCGGTAAACAGGACAATGTTGGCCCGGCGGCATACCACAGATGCCGCCGGGCCAAAATGTTTTTCCCGCCAGAGCATAAGCCTCACCTTCCTCCCAAAAGCCCCAGCCTTGCGTGGGCGTGTGGGGCAGTTATGACCGTTGTGTTGTTGTGCAAACATCGGTGCGGTATTTGCTATTTTGCTTCGCAGACGGTACTTGCCAGACTTACAGTGATTACCGGGATATTGGCAGTAAACGAAGCACTCAAAATTGCACTGCGGACCATTCCGCTCACGACCATCAGAGGAATAGTACATTGATGATCAAGACGTTCGCGCTTTTTGTGGCCACGGCCCTGGCAGAGATAACAGGGTGCTATCTGCCCTGGCTGTGGCTGCGCAAAGGGGACTCTGCCTGGCTGTTGGTGCCCGCCTGCCTGAGTCTTGCGGTGTTTGCCTGGTTGCTGACCCTGCACCCAGCAGCCAGTGGCAGGGTCTATGCCGCCTATGGCTGCGTATATGTGGTCACGGCCCTCTTGTGGCTACGCCTGGTTGACGGTGTACCGCTGGCCAGCACGGATATCTTGGGCGGTGCGGTGGCCCTGGTGGGTATGGGCATTATTGTTTCCGGCTGGGGAACAGCCGCCTGAAGGCTCGAGTTCTCCGCCACAAATGCAAAAAGCCGGGTGCAAACCCGGCTTTTTTACGCTCGTGATACTGAGAGGAATGTTTAGTCGATGCCCATGGCCTTGCTGATTTTTTTTGCGGCCTTTTTGACCTTTTCCAGGGGGCTTTTTTCCGCCGCTGCCTCAAATTCGCGCAGCAGTTCCTCCTGCTTGGCAGAAAGGCGGGTGGGCGTAATCACTTTAACCTCTACCAGCAGATCGCCGCGCGAACGGCGCCCGGGGTAAGGCATGCCCTCTCCAGAAATTCGCAGCAGGGTGCCGCTCTGAATGCCCTTGGGGATTTCCAGCGGCAGGTTGCCGTCAATGCCGGGGACTTCTGCCCGATGACCAAGGGCCGCCTGCACAAAGCTGATCTCAAGGGAGTAAATGAGGTCTTGTCCCTGGCGCTGCCAGCGCTTGTCCTGCTCAACGGTGAGCACAACATAGAGGTCGCCAGCCGGGCCGCCGTGAACGCCGGGTTCACCCTCGCCGCGCACGCGCAGGCGGGTACCGCTGTCAACACCGGCAGGTACGCGCACCACAAGTTCACGGGTGTCTGTGGTGATGCCTTCGCCCTTGCATTTGGGGCAGGGCTTGGTGATGACTCGGCCCGAACCCTGACAGGAGGGGCAGGGCATGGATATCTGGAAAAATCCTTGTGAGCGGCGTACCTGACCGCTGCCGCCGCACTGGCGGCATGTTTCCGCCTTACTGCCGGGGGCTGCGCCGCTACCGTTGCATTCGGAGCAGGTAACATGCTTGGGCAGGGAGATGCTGATCTCGTCGCCCTTGGCGGCCTGGGCAAAGGTGATGGTCAGGTTGTAGCGCAGGTCAGCCCCGGCCATGGGCCTGGGGCCGCGCGTAGCGGTAGAAAAGCCAAAAAGATCGCCGAAGATATCGCTGAAATGCGCAAAAATATCATCGTTGCTGCCAAAACCGCCCGCGCCGCCCTGAACGCCAGCGCGCCCAAAACGGTCATAGCGCGCTCGTTTTTCAGGGTCGCGCAGCACGTCATACGCTTCGGCGGCTTCCTTGAACTTTTGCTCGGCCTCGGCATTGTCGGGGTTGTGGTCAGGGTGATACTTCAAGGCCAGCTTACGGTAGGCCCGTTTGATTTCGTCATCTTCGGCGCTGCGGCTTACGCCCAGCACTTCGTAGTAATCGAGCTCCATCGTAGTTCCGGTCACTGTGCGGCTTGTGCGCCTGTGCTAAAGGTTGTACATAAACGCGGCGGCTCCCCTGGGGAAGCCGCCGCGCGGACAATTTGTCCCCAAAAGGCTATTCCTCTGCGGCGGCCGCGTTATGGCCGGGCAGGGGGTTGTAAAGACTGTCGTCATCAGGCAGAACCTTTCCGGCGGCAATTTCTCGCAGGGCGGTTACGGCCTCTTTGTTGCGGGATTCTACCAGCGGTTCATAGCCTTCGCGGTACTGGTGCACACGCTTGATAGCCATCTGCACCAGCAGAAAACGGTTGTCCACGCGCTGCTGACAATCTTCCACGGTAATACGGGCCATGCTGCCTCCGTAAGTACGCGGCTTAAACGCCGCATTCCGGGCCGCCACGGGCAACCCGGTTGATAAATAATACCGCCCGACCATTTGTAAAGGCCGGGCGTGTGCATACGCCTTGGTGCAGGATTCCCCTGCTGAAATAAGAATTGATATATGTCGTCCGCTGTGCTGTCAATAGGGCTGCTGAAACGGCAGCCAGCGCGGAACAGCAGGCATCCCCCAATTTAACGGTTTTGCCGGCAACACGTTTACGGGAAAATTATGAGCAGAGAAAAAAGATCATTCGCGCAGGAAACCTGTGTTAAGAGCGCGGGCAAGGCCATGCAGAAAACAGGCATGCTGTGGCCTGGATGCCGTGTGGCTGTTGCCGTTTCTGGCGGCGTAGACAGCTTTGTGCTGCTGCAAAGTCTTAAAATTCGCCAAGGAATCGTACCTTTTCACTTTGAAATAATGGCGATCCACCTCAACCCCGGCTTTGACGAGCAGAGCCATGCGGCTCTTTTGCCCTGGCTGGCCAAGCGGGGCATACCCGGCCACATAGAAATGACAACCTACGGCCCGGACGCGCATTCAGAAAAAAATCTGCGCAGGTCGGCCTGTTTTCGCTGTTCCTGGCTGCGGCGCAAGCGCCTGTTTGAGCTGTGCGCCCAGTATGGCGTGACCCACCTCGCCCTTGGCCACAATGCGGACGATCTGGTGCAGACGTTCTTCATGAATCTGAGCCGCAACGGGCGTGTGGACGGCATGAGCATGAATGAATCGTTTTTTGGTGGCGGCCTGCAACTGATACGGCCGCTGCTGCTGGTGGAAAAAAAGTTTATCCTCAAGGCCGCCAAGCAGTGGGAACTGCCCATCTGGGCCAATGCCTGCCCCTCGGCAGGCAATACCGCCCGCAGTTCCATGGGGGAAACACTGCAACACCTGTATGGGGTATCCAAAGATTCGCGCCGGTGTATTTTTAATGGTCTGACCCGCTGGCAGCTTGAAAAGAACAGCGCGGTTGCGGGCTTGGGTGATGAGCAGCCCCTGCCAGACGCAGAATCGCGTGACGGCGGTGCGGATTGACACAGGCCGCATCCCGGCTCTAGAGTGTTAGCCCAATGCTGTTCGGCAAATATCACATAGTCATCTTCACTGAAGGTCGTAGCGGCAGCCGCAACCTGCGCATGCGCGGCTGGTTTGGCTTTATTGCCTGCGTGCTGGTGCTGGCCCTTGTGGCCTGCAATGTCTGGCTGCTGCGCAGTTGGCTTGAAACCCGGCACTTGGGCGACGACCTGCGCAATGCAGACAAAACCATTGAAGAACAGCGCCGCCAGCTTGTGAATCTGGTTGAGCGTATTTCTGTTGTGGGGCGTGATCTGGAGCGGGTGCAAAGCTTCGACTCCAAGCTGCGCATCATGATGAATATGGAGAAAGATCCCACGGAGGCCGGTTCCATCGGCGACAGGCCGGGGGATTTTTCGCGTACCTATCTGCCCTTGCACCGGCAGGAACTTGCCGCCCGCAAGATGCTTGAATTCCTTACCCGGCTCTCTGAATCCGTGCGACTTGAAGAAGTGCGCCAGCAGGACTTGCTGCTGGCCCTGCGCGAAAACCGCGATGCCCTTTCTTCCATGCCGACCATCTGGCCTGTGGTGGGTTTTGTTTCTTCCAGTTTTGGCTGGCGTTCCGCACCCTTTGGCGGGCGGGGACAGTTCCACAAGGGGCTGGACATCACCAACCGCATCGGTACGCCCATTATGGCTCCAGCCCAGGGCATGGTGACCCTCTCGGGGCGCGATGGCGCGTACGGTTTCAGTGTTGAGATCAACCACGGCAGCGGCATTGTCACCAAATACGGTCACATGCAGCGTTGCGCCGTGCAGGAAGGCCAGTGGGTCAAGCGCGGCGAAATTGTGGGCTATGTGGGCATGAGTGGCCGCACCACCGGGCCGCACCTGCACTACGAGGTGCGCCTTAACGGTGTGCCGGTTGACCCCATGCGCTATATTCTGGAGTAGGCCCCACCATTTCCGATTGTTCATTTTTGCATCATGAACCCGGCGCGCGCATCTATAAACGGTTTGCGGCGGCGTACGCAAGCAATGGGGAAAATGCGGCACCATGCGCAAGCATCACAAAATTTCTGGCAGGCCTACGAGCTGCGCGCACAGCATGCCCCGGCGTGCTGGTCTGCGTGGCGCTGCTTGCCGTAATTTCTCTGACATCAGCGCGACATTTCCGTTGCTGCTGACTGCAAGCATGTTTGCAGTCAGGGGCGCGGGCATGACCTGACGTGCGGACGCTGTGGGGCAGGTTGTCTCGCTACGTGCCGCTGGTCGGGCTTTCCGCTGATTCCCCCTCCCCGATCAATCAAGCTCAGGCGCTCCCCCTCACAATACAGGTTTCGCATCCCGAATGCGGAACCGTTTTTTATTTTTAAGGGTTGAATGCGCGCTTTGCGCTTTTGCTGGATCACTATTCTTTGTGGAGAGGCATATGGAAACTACCGAAAAAGGACGGCGCAATTTTCTCAAATCGCTGGCGCTGGGGGCAGCGGGCGCTGCCATGCTGACGCCGCAAACCGCCAATGCGGCGGAGGGCGGAACCTTGCAGGTATGGTCGTGCGGCGGCCTTGCCGAGGCCATGATGCCTGCCCATGAGGCCTATCAGCAGCACTCGGGCGTCAAAGTTGTCTACACCGGGGCCTTTGCAGCGGCCTTGGGCAAATCCCTGCTGACTGGCGGCGGGCAGACCGAGGTCTTCGCCGGGCGCGTCCTGGCTCTGGCCCAGAATCTGCGCAAGGCTGGCAAGATGGTCAATTTCAGGCCCTTGTGTTTTACCAGCTATGTCATTGCGGTTCCCAAGGGAAATCCCGCTAAAATCAACGATATTGAAGATCTGACCCGCCCCGGTGTGCGGGTTTCCATGGCGCGGGATGCTTCCGCTCCTGGTGGACAGGCGGTTATGGGCATCCTCAAGGCTGCGGACATCACGCCCAAGGTGCTTGCCAATGTGCCCGAGCAGGGCAGTTGTGTACAGCGTTCTGTAGAAAGCGTTGCCGAGGGCAAGGCTGACGCCATGATCGTGGAGCGGCGCATCACCCGCATGACGCGGTTTGCTGATCGGCTGGACTTGGTGGAAATTCCCGAACGGTTTTTTCCCGCCGGGCCGTTGACCTTTACCGTGGGCATGATGGCCAACGCCTCCGACCCGGCAAAGGCCGCAGCCTATATGGACTGGATTACCAGTGCGCAGGGACAGGCCTTTTTTGAAGTGGCGGGCTTTATTCCCGCCATTTCGCCCAAGGGCATGGAACTTGTGGAAAAGCTGGGGGTAAAGGATGTTGCATGAAATTGTCGCCCGTCCCAGCCTGCGGTTGAGGGCGCTCCAGTGGTGTAATCGAGCGGTATTGTTTGCCTCCACGCTGTTTCTGGGCGAGTGGGCCTTGTTTGGCGTGTTCCGTTGCCCCTTTGTTGTGCCCTTTGTGAGCTGCCAGAACTGTCCGGTCATTACCTGTCCCGGTCAGGCCGCGCGGATGTTCTGGGGATTCTGGGGCGTGTGGCTGGCTGTGGCGGCCCTGTTTGGCAAGGCTTTTTGCGGCTGGTTGTGCCCAGGGCAGCTTGTGAACCGGGTGCTCGCGCTCAATCCTTTCCGCTTTGGCCCCAACCCTGTGGGCGTGGCGAACTTTCGCTGGGCCCGGTATCTGGTGCTGGCGGCGGGGCTGACAGCATGGTTTGTTCTGGGGCAGCCGCGCGTGGACGTTCCTATCCGTGTGGGGGAATTTTGGCCTTCGGCCTGGCTTACGTGGAAGCATGCTTTCCCCATGTGGGATTTGCGTCTGCTTATCACCTTGGGCGGGCTGGCGTTGGGGCTGGTGGTGCTGATGTGCTGGTGTCGGTTTGTCTGTCCTTTTGGCGCGGCGCTGGAGGTTGCGCGCAAGTTTGCGCCGTTCCGTTTTTACAGAACGGAGCAGTGCAATGATTGCGACAAGTGCAGGCGGGTTTGCGTTATGCGGACGAGGCCGGGCGAGGAGAATTGCACCAATTGCGGTGATTGCGCGGAGAGTTGCCCCACGGATTGCATCCGTTTTGGTGTGAAGGGCCAAAAGTAGAGAAAAATTTTTGATTGGGGTTTGGGTAGAGCCTGTCGAGCGCATTTACGCAAACCCGACTTTTGCACCCTGAATGCGTCAGCGCCGGGATTTTGATGCTCACGTACATGAGTACGCTGCGCTCAAAATCCCGGCGCTGACGCATTCAGGCCGCAAAACGCGTATTTTGCAAATTCACTCAACACCAGCCATCGCCTCGCTTCGCTCCGGCGAGTTTAAGGAAGGCAACGCCACGACCAGTTCCTTATGGCGGCTGAAACTTTTGACCCACAAGTTATCTGCTTATGTTGGACTGAATAAGAGTGGGTAGCGCACACGGAATCATGCAAGCAGAGTTTTGCTTTGGTATTTTGAAGGTAGAACAATTTTCATTGCCAAGGCTGACGCCACAAAGCCTTACTTTCAACCATGAAAATTATTAGAGGTATCGGGCTGAAACGGAGTCCGATTCAAAGCGAAAGCGAACTCTGGCATTTACGCGTCGCGGAGGGAGATCACCTGAGCGAGCGTAGCGAGTGAGGGAAGCTCCCGCAGCAGGAGACGCGTTGCCCTCGCCACGCTTAGGAAGCTGACAGCCCCTCTTAGGGGGTGCTTCGGGGGGGATGCAAGGGGGGCCGAGAAGGGGGCGTAGCCCCATAACCGGCCCCACCTTGCCGCACGCCGCGCAGGCGTCCCAGACTTCGCCGGAGGGCGAAATCCAGTGCCCGCAGGGCAGAAACAATCAAAAGAACAGTCCTCGCCGGGCAGGCGAAATCGCACGCCGCGCAGGCGTCCCAAACTTCGCCGGAGGGCGAAACCAAGCGCCCGCAGGGCAGCAATGCCGACCACAAAAAAGGGAGCAAGCCTCTCGGCCTGCCCCCTGCGTTATTCAGAAAGAATCTGCAACCCCAAGTTACAACTTCGCCGCTCCAACTCCCGGCAAAACCTGCTCCAAGGCATAGCCAAGAGAAAGCAACTCGCCCTCGGCAAAGGCCTTGCCAAAAAGCTGCATACCCACGGGCAGCCCGCTTTCGGCGCCAACACCTACGGGCATGGAAAGCCCGGGCAGCCCGGCAAGGTTCAGCGAAAGCGTGTAGGCATCCATGAGGTACATCTGGAGCGGATCGGCGGTCAGACTGCCCACATTCCACGCAGGAACGGGCGAAACCGGAGCCCACAGGACATCGCATGTATCAAGGGCGGCGAGGTATTCATCGCGGATGAGGCGGCGCACCTGAGCGGCCTTGCGGTAGTACGCATCGTAATAGCCGGAGGAAAGCACGTAGGCTCCCAGCATGATGCGCCGCTTGACTTCCTGCCCGAAGCCCTCGGTGCGCGAGCGCACGTACAGGTCTTCAAGATTCTTGATATCCGTTGCGCGGCGTCCATAGCGAACGCCATCAAAGCGGGCGAGGTTGGAACTGGCCTCAGCCATGGCGATGATATAGTAGGTGGCGATGGCCGCATCGGTGTGGGGCAGGCTTACTTCCACCAGTTCCGCACCCTGGGCCTGAGCAATGTTCATGGCGTTCTGGCATACGGCACGTACTTCAGGGGCCAGCCCTTCGCCAAAAAATTCCTTGGGTATGCCCAGCCGCGCGCCCTTGAGGGGCTTGCTGTTCAGTGCCGTCACATAGTTGTCCACCGGGCGAGGAGCGCAGGTGCCGTCACGCTGGTCATGCCCGGCAATAACGCCGAGTACGCGGGCGCAGTCTTCCACGCTGCGGGTCAGCGGGCCCACCTGATCCAGTGACGAGCCGTAGGCGATAACGCCGTAGCGCGACACGCGGCCATAGGTGGGCTTGAGGCCCACACAGCCGCACAGTGAGGCGGGCTGACGGATGGAGCCGCCGGTGTCCGTACCCAGCGATGCAAAGCATTGCCCGGCAGTGACGGACGCGGCAGAGCCGCCGCTGGAGCCGCCGGGAACGCGGTTGACATCGCGCGGGTTGCGGGTGGTCTGGTAGGAGGAATTTTCCGTGGTGGAACCCATGGCGAATTCGTCCATGTTGTTCTTGCCCAGAATGACGGCTCCGGCCTCGCGTAGCTGCTGCACGGCAAAGGCATCATAAAAGGGCGTGTAATTTTCGAGAATACGCGATCCGGCGGTGGTGCGCAGCCCCTTGGTGGAGAGGGCGTCCTTGACCGTTACCGGCACACCCCACAGGGGTTTTGCCGGATTGGGACCTTCCTTGTCCAGAGCGGCGGCAGCGGCAAGCGCCCCTTCCCTGTCCACGGTCAGCATGGCCGCGATGCGCGGCTCGGTGGCATCCATGCGCGCAAGGCAGGCCGTAACGGCGTCAACTGCGCTCAGTTCCTTTTTTTGCAGGGCCTGAGCCGCTTGGGTAAGCGAGAGGGAACAAATTTCTGTCATGGCGTTCTCAAATATGTTCTGCACTGCGGTTTGCGCAATGTGTGCGTTGTTGTGCGGGATGCTTCAGCGCGGGTGATTGCCGGGCTGCTGCACAGGGCCGGACCAGAGCAATATTGCTCTGGAACTGCGCTAGACGATGCGGGGCACGATGAAATATTCACCATCAGCCTCGGGCGCGTTGGCGAGTACTTCGCTACGCTCACGCCGCCGGGCCGACACATCGTCCCGCAGGGGGCCGGGGTGCTGGGCCGGGCTGTACAGAGGCTCCACATCGTTGGTGTCCACGCGCGCAAGCACGTCCATATAGGCCAGAATATCGCCCATCTGGCGGGCAAACAGGGTCTGTTCTTCTTCGCTGACGCTCAACCGGGAAAGTGTAGCCATGTGGGCCACTTCTTCCAGACTGATGGTTTTGTTGTCTGCCATGTGTCGTCCTTTAAAGGCAATGCCTGCGGGCGCGATCAGCGCGCAGCGGGCAGGCTGAGTTTATACGAGGGGCGCGGCGTGTTGCTCATGATAGGCGCAGACGGCGGCGTCTGACCTGTCTGCACTGCCGGGGCGGCTTCCGCACCTGCGGCAGGAGCCGCAAGGGGGGCGCCGGTGGCGTCCACGGGGGGCAGACCCTGCATACGCAGAGCCGCCTGCTGCAATACGCGAGCGCGGGTTTGCTGGAAGGTTTCCACATCCACGGGCGTCATGCCAGTGGGCGAAACGCCGAACAAAAAGAGCTTTTGGTGGGCAACGCCCGCGTTGTCCCACGAAATGGGGGCCATGCCCCAGATCATCTTGGAGGCGCGCTGCGCGCGGGCCGTGACCTGCGGCGTTGTCAGGCGCGAATCAAGCCCCATGGACACGGCAAAGCGCACAAAGTCGTAGCCCAGAGCGTTCCAGAAGTCCGTGCCGGGTGCCTGAAGGGCGCGGGGGGCCTGCGGCTGGTTCCATGCGCCGGGAAAGACCGCCAGAGCGAACTTGTCGGCATTGGCAATCGTTTTGCCGGAGAGGCTCTGCTCCCAAAGCGTGGTACCCAGGAGCACCAGCCGATCCTCGCCGTTATAGAGCAGGCTTGTGGTCAGCATTTCCATGCTCTTCCACGAATCTGGCAGGAACAGGGCTTCAAAGGATGTCTGCGGCACAGGGGTTTTGCTGCCCTGCGGCGTCTGGGCATTGATGAGCGGAGCCACGGCATTGCTCCAAGAGGTGGAGTCGGCGGGGTTATACGAGGCCTTTTGCAGCAGCATGTTGTGGCTGGCAAGGCTCTGTTCCATGAGGCCGGTCATACGCACACCGTAGGCATCGGTAGGATAGAAGGCTCCGTAGGTGCGGATGTTCAGGCCAGTGCTGGCAAAATTGATGAGCGTGTCGATCTGGTCTTGCGGGCTGGGGAAGAAGCGCCAGGCGCGCGCGCCTTCGTCACCCTGTTCAAGTGAAGGTACAAAGGTGAAGAAGGCTCTTTTTTCGAGCTGACCATGCTCGCGGGCCTGAGCGTAGTTGCGCGCTTGCAGGGGGCCGCCCACAACAGCGCAGGCCGGGGGCAGCGCGTCCAGACGCTGCAACCAGTCGGCGGCTTCGGTATTGACCGTTTCAAGGCGCATCTTGACGCCGCTGGCGGCAAGCTCGTTCTGGGCCATCTGCGCACCGTGGCGTACCTTGCTCGCAATGGGGGCATACGTGCCGGAAGACGGCAGGGCCAGCACCACGCAAGGGCCAGTGGCGGGAGCGGGGGCAACCGGTTGGGGTTTTGGCTCGGGCGCTCTTTGACCAAGGCCAAAGGGCATCTGACACGCGGCAAGACAGCCAAGAAGCGCCAGCAGCGAAACGTTGCGAGCCAGCGCGGCGAAAGAGCGGCAAAAATTCATGACGGTATCCTGGTTGTAGTACCGGCAGGCCCGCCGTACGCGGGCCGCAAAAAAAGGTCTGGTTCAGGGAACCAGACCTTTTTAGTACAGGGTAGGCGTGGTTGCAAGTTCGGGGCGTGTGCCGCCGAGCTGCCCTTGCCCTTATTTCTTCACTTCAGTGTAGTCTGCGTCCACAACATCATCGCCCGCATTGCCGTGCTGCTGGCCTGCGCCTGCTGCTCCGGCCTCTGCGCCGGGCTGACCGCCAGTCTGCTGGGCCTGCTGCTGATAGAGCTGTTCGGCAAGCTTGTGTGAGGTCTTGGCGAGGTCGTCGGTGGCAGCCTTGATAGCTGCGGCGTCTTCGCCTTCCATGAGCTTGCGCAGAGCGGCGATTTTGCCGTCAATGTCGCTCTTGAGCGCTGCATCTGCCTTGTCGCCCAGATCGGTCAGGGATTTCTCCGTGCCATAGATCAGGCTGTCCGCGTGGTTGCGCGCTTCAATCAGTTCCTGCTTCTTCTTGTCGTCCGTGGCGTGGGTTTCAGCCTCGCGCACCAGACGCTGGATGTCGTCTTCCGACAGGCCGGAAGAAGCCGTGATCTTGATGGACTGTTCCTTGCCGGTGCCCATGTCCTTGGCGGACACGTTCACGATGCCGTTGGCGTCGATGTCAAAAGACACCTCGATCTGCGGCACGCCACGGGGCGCCGGGGGAATTCCAGCCAGGTCAAAGCGGGCCAGGGTCATGTTGTCGGGCGCCATGGGGCGCTCGCCCTGAAGCACGTGGATGGACACCGAGGGCTGGTTGTCGGACGCAGTGGTGAACACCTGGCTTTTACGCGTCGGGATGGTGGTGTTGCGGTCGATCAGCTTGGTGAACACTCCGCCCATGGTTTCGATACCAAGGGAAAGCGGGGTCACGTCGAGCAGCAGCACGTCCTTGACGTCGCCGGTGAGGATGCCGCCCTGAATGGCAGCGCCCATGGCCACAACTTCGTCCGGGTTCACGGAGCGGTTGGGCTCCTTGCCAAAGAACTTGCCCACCACGCTCTGCACCAGAGGCATACGGGTCATGCCGCCCACAAGAATGACTTCATCAATCTGCGAGGCGCTCATGCCAGCGTCTGCCAGGGCCTTTTTGCAAGGCTCAATGGTGCGGTCAACAAGGTCGCTGACCAGCGATTCAAGCTTGGCGCGGCCAATCTTGATGAGCATGTGCTTGGGGCCGTTCTGGTCGGCAGTGATAAAGGGCAGGTTGACCTCGGCCTCCATGGAGGTGGAAAGGTCTTTCTTGGCCTTTTCAGCGGCTTCTTTCAGGCGCTGGAGGGCCATGCTGTCCTTGGCAAGGTCAATGCCGTTTTCACGCTTGAACTCTTCCACCAGGAAGTTGATGACGCGCTGGTCAAAGTCTTCGCCGCCGAGGAAGGTGTCGCCATTGGTGGCGCGCACTTCCACAACGTTGTCGCCAACTTCAAGGATGGAAATATCAAAGGTGCCGCCGCCGAGGTCGAACACCGCGATCTTTTCGTTGGCCTTTTTGTCAGCGCCGTACGCCAGCGAGGCCGCAGTGGGCTCGTTGATGATACGCTTGACGTCAAGACCGGCGATGCGGCCCGCGTCCTTGGTGGCCTGACGCTGGGCGTCGTTAAAGTAGGCGGGCACGGTGATGACCGCTTCTGTAACGGTTTCGCCGAGGTATGCTTCCGCATCGGCCTTCAGCTTGGCCAGAATCATGGCCGAAACTTCAGGCGCGCTGTAGGTGCGGCCATCCACTTCCACGCCAGCGTCATCATTGGCGGCCTTGACGATGGCGTAGGGCGAATGCTCTTTCCAGCGGCCAACTTCAGGGCTTTCAAATTTACGGCCCATGAGGCGCTTGATGGCAAAAACCGTACGCTTGGGATTGGTGACGGCCTGGCGCTTGGCGATATCGCCAACCAGACGTTCCTTATCTGTAAAGGCGACCACGGAAGGAGTGGTACGGCCACCTTCGGGATTGGTGATGCACTTGGGGTCCTTGCCCTCCATGACGTAGACGCAGGAGTTCGTGGTACCCAGGTCGATGCCTATGATCTTGGACATATCTGAATCCTCCTCAGGAAAACTTCTCTGTGCGCTTCGCGCTACCACCTCCGAGGGGCCTCAGGGAGTGCGCAAACGGCGGCGAGCGCGGGAAAATCAGCGCCATTGGTTGGGCGCGAACAATATGTAAGTCCTTCTCCGTTATCGTCCAGAGCGGTTGGGCAAAAAAAATCAAAAAACTTGCGCAAGTGGTGGGTTGCAAGCGTAACTCTGACGTTTTTTCCCGCGAGCAGCATAAAAAAAAGCCGCCGGAAGCGTACTCCGGCGGCTGAATTATGTCAGGCCCTGGTGCCCGGTAATTTTATGGATTACGCCTTGGCTGCATGTTTTTTGTCGTCCTTGCGTATGTCGTCAAGGATGCCCGTTACAATATTGACCTGAGCAGCAAGATCACGCACCTGACTGGCGGCGGCATTGGTGGCCTCGGCTATCCGGGCGCTCAGCGTGTTGACCTCGGCAATATTGCGGTTGATTTCTTCCGAGGCAGCCGACTGCTGGGTGGCTGCCGTGGCAATGGCGGAAACCCGGCTGCTGGAATCGCCGGCAAGGTTTGAGATAAGATCAAGCGAGTGGCCCGATTCCTGCGCCATATGGCTCACTTCTTCAATGGAATTGACAGTGTGATCCACTGTGGTGGCGCTTTTGCTGGTGCCTTCCTGAATGGCGGCAATGGCTTTTTCCACCTCGCTGGTGGCGCTCATGGTTTTTTCGGCCAGTTTGCGCACTTCGTCCGCCACCACTGCAAAGCCACGGCCAGCATCGCCAGCGCGGGCTGCTTCAATGGCGGCGTTAAGGGCAAGCAGATTTGTCTGGTCGGCAATATCGCGGATAAGCGTCAGCACTGCGCCAATGTCCCTTGCCTGTTTGTCCAGCGTGCTCATCTCGCCCTTGAGGCCAGAGGCCTTGCCCTGCACTTCCTGCATATTCTTGATGGTGCGCAGCACAATGTCCGCGCCTTCCTGGGCGTGTCCCTGCACGGAATTGGCCGCATCGGCAGCGCCGTCTGCGTTGTGGGCCACTTCAAGCACGGTGGAGTTCATTTCGTCCATGGCAGTGGCGGTTTCTGCCATGCGGTCGGCCACCGTGCCGGACTTGTCGCGCACATCGTTGAGTGATTTGTCGAGAGTGTTGGCGGCATGCTGCAATGTTTCCACAACACCCTCAAGCTGGTTCACTGTTTCCATGCGGGCCTTGTGCGCGGCTTGATCAGCTTTCTTTTCAAGAGCGATGCGTTCGGTGATGTCCTCGCCAATTTCCACATGGCCCACCACGTTGCCTCGTCGGTCCTGCAAAAAGTCGAGCATGATCTTCATGGTTTTGCCATTGGGCATTTCATTGAGAACCTGCTTGTTGCCCAGGCGCAGCTGCTCAATGCCGCACTGCGGCGTGTTGCAGATGTTGCCCTGCTTTTCCGAGCAGTGCTTGCCCACCACATCGCCCTGACAGGATTTATTCATGCTCTCGAGCGCGACCTTGTTGCAGAATGTCCAGACCATGTCGTTATCTGTTACCGAAATGGAAAGGGGCAGGGTATTGAGTATGCTCTCATACCAGTGGGCCTGGCCTTCGAGCTTGGCAACCATTTCTTGCAGGGCCGTGGCCATGTGCCCCAGGCAGTCGGAGCGGTCTATGTCCAGCTTTGCTTTTTCATCGCCAGCGGCAATGGCTTTGGCGTAGAGCACAATTTTACGGATGGGGCAGAGCCTGTTGCAGATAAAAAAAGAGCCAGCAACGGCTAGCAGGAGTGTAAAGCCGCCACCAATCAGCAGGGCTTTCAGGGCGGCAGCGCCGGACAGGGTGTCGCCCAGAACCATATTAAAACCGATGAGCATGGCCATACAGGCCAGCACGAGACCCGCGACAAAAACAAAGATAATCCGATAAGCCAAAGTCATGTTCATGGAATGGAACCTCATCCTGCGCCTTTGATTTGCTGGCAAACGCCATTTGGCCCGGGCGCTGTCAGTTGGCCAGTGCAAAGAAATGCAGCGCGCAAACAGAAACCATCCCACTGAGATTCCTGAAAGTTTTTACGATGCATATGTCTTTGGCAAAACACGTAGCATATATTATTTATCCAATAGTATATGCTGGGAGGCAGAAAAACAAGGAGATTGCGCAAATGTGCACAAATCACAAACGCATTGCAGGGCAACGCAGAAAGTCTCCGTGTTGCCCTTCTTACGGCAGAATCATCGAAAAATTTATACCGGAGTGAAAAAAAAGACGAGTCGCTGAGTTGGGTATGTGGGATGTCAGGAGAGATCCTGCCGGAATTGCAGGGATTGTCGCAGGGTTTCTTTGTCCATAAATTTTACTTCGGCCCCAAGGGGGATACCCTGTGCAAGGCGCGAAACGCGCACGGCGGGGAACTGCCTGCGCACCATCTGCCGGATGAAGGAAGCCGTATTCTCAGCCTCAAGCGTCGCACCCAGGGCTAGAATAAGTTCTTGCACTTCGCCCTCGCCCAGGCGTTTCACAAGCCTGTCCATGTCGAGGCTGTCGGAGTCCATGCGCTCAAGAGGAGCGAGCAGACCGCCCAGAATTAGATACTGGCCGTGATAAAAGCCGCCCTCGTCCAGCGTGAGCATGCTGTCCCATTCCGTCACAAGGCAGAGCGTATCGCGGGCGCGCTCCGTATCGGAACAGACGGTGCAGGGGTCAGTGGAAGAAAGCCCGCCGCAGCGCGAGCAGAGGTGCAGATTGTCGCGCAGGTCGTGAATGCCGCGCCCAAGACGCCGAGTTTCGGCTTCCGGCCATTTGAGCAGGGCCATGGCGGCCCGCATGGCGGATTTGGGGCCAAGGCCCGGCAGACGCGAAAGTTGCTCTACCAGGGCCTTGAGCGGTTCGGGAATCCGATCGTGCATGGCTCTAGAAAAGGCCGGGCAGCTTGATGCCGCCGGAGATGGAGCTCATTTCGCGCTCCATGGTTTCGCGGGCGATGCGACCGGCTTCGTTAACAGCGGCCAGGATAAGATCCTGGAGCATTTCAACATCGTTGCCTTCAAGGGCCTTGGGATCAATGACCAGCTTGCGCAGTTCCTGCTTGCCGGAAACTTCGGCTTTGACCATGCCGCCGCCGCTGCTGGCTTCGTAGCTGTGCTCGCCCAGTTCCTGCTGGAGTTTGGCAATCTTGTTCTGCATAACCTGCGCCTGGCGCAGAATGTCGTTCATGTTCCGCATGTGTTTCTCCTTGCGTCTGTTGCATGCTTCCGGTTCCGGCGGCGTGGGCCGGGCGGACGCGGAAAGTTTTTTCCAGTTGTCAGCGGGCTCAGCGGTTGTCCTGATCCACCGGGCGGCACCCTTTGACCCGTGCGTTCAGCACTTCAAGGCAGGGCTGCAACTCGGGCCTCTGGCTGAATTCTTCAATAAGTTCCGCCTCTGGGCGATAGGGCCGGGGCGCCACGAGTTCCAGCTGCGTCTGCCCTGCGCCGTAGGCGGTCAGAGCTGCTGTCAGCTCCTCGCGTCCGCGCTCAAGCTGGAACAACTGGGTTTCAGCCTTGGGGGAGAGGCGTAAAATCCCGTCCGTCCATGTGGCGCTCACGCTGCGAAGCAAATGCTGGCGCGGCATGTCGCGCCCGGCATCTTGCCATGAAGAGCAAAAATCACAAAATGCCACCCAGTTGCAGGCTGCCTGACCTTCCTGCTTGCTCTGGCCTGATATGCCCGCGCCGCTTTGGTTGAAGCCTTGCCCGCCAGCGAGGCTTGCGCCGGAGTCCGGCTGGTCAGAACCTCTGGAACCAGTTCCATTTTGTCCAGAATCATCTTGCCCGAAATTTCGGGAGCCAGAATCTTCCTGACGGGGGGCCTTCTGGCCTGGACTGCCCAGATTTGAGCCGTCCTGGCTTGAGCAACCCTGGTCAGGCCCGCCATAAGCAGGGCTGTTCTGGTCTGGTTGCGCTGCTCCTGTTTGCGCACCGGGCCGCCAGGGGCGGTGCGTAGGGGGTGCAAAATTTGGGGCCGCGTCAGGCTCGTCAGATTCCGTATCGTCCGCATCATTGGCGGCGTGCTGCACCGTGGCGGCATCCCTGGGGCGGGATTGCGCCATTTGCGCGTTTCCGGTTGGCATTCCCGCACTGCTTTCCATCCGCTGCGCAGAGGGGGGCACGGCATGAGCCTGCTGGGTTCCCTGTCCGGCTCCACCAGCCTGCCCAACGGGGCCGGGCGTGGCTTGCCCAACGGGCAGCAACTGCGGCAGCAGGGCAAGGTTGAGCAAAAGCAGTTCAAGCGCGGCTGCTGGTTCCGGGCTTTGCACTATGCCGCGCTGCGCGTCAAGGGCCATCTGCCATGCCGCGTGCAGATGCGCGGCAGAAAATTGCGGGGCAATGCCCTGCCACAGGGCTGCCTCGTCTGCAGGAAGGCGCAGGCTCGGCACAATGGCCTGACCGCTCTGGCGCAGTAAAAAAAGGTTGCGCAGATTGCCTGCAAGCTCCCGCATGAAAAATCCAATATCCACGCCTTGCTGCAATATCTGCCCACACAGGTTTGCCACTGCCGCGCAATCCTGCCCTTGCAGGGCGGTAAACAGCTCCGCAAACAGTTCCTGCCCTGCGAGTCCGAGCACCTGCCGGGTGGCTGCAACGGTGAGTTCCTCGCCGCCAAGGGCGAGGGTCTGATCCAGCAACGACATACTGTCGCGCACGCTGCCCGCAGCCCTGCGCGCAATAAGCCGTACGGCCCCCTCTTCAAAGGCCGCGTTTTCCTTGCGCAGCACGGCGGTGAGGTGGGCAAAGAGCGCGTCTTCACTCAGGTGGCGAAACACAAAATGCTGGCAGCGGCTCACAATGGTGATGGGGAACTTGTGCGCCTCGGTGGTGGCAAAGATAAAGACCACGCGTTCCGGCGGCTCTTCCAGCGTTTTCAGCAACGCGTTGAAGGCGTTGCGGGTAAGCATGTGGGCTTCGTCAATGATGAAAATCTTGTAGCGGCCTTCCATGGGCGCGTAGCCGATGGTTTCGCGCAGGGAGCGGGCGTCTTCCACGCTGTTGTTGGAAGCGCCGTCGATCTCGGTCACGTCAACATGTACGCCCTGAGTGATCTTGCGGCACTGCTCGCACTGGTTGCACGGTTCCGGCCCCGGTGCGTGCTGACAGTTGAGCGCCTTGGCAAAAATGCGGGCAATGGTAGTTTTGCCCACGCCGCGAGTGCCGCTCAAAAGATAGGCGGCTGCGGGCCTGTCTTCAGCCGCAGCACGGGAAAGGACGGCTTTGACCATGTCCTGTCCTGCTACCTGAGCGAAGTTTTGCGGCCTGTATCGTGCGGCGAGGGAAAGATGTTTCATGGCGCTCGTTGCCTTTGAATGATGACCAACGGGCTGTCGGGCAGTCCCGGATTGCGCTGCGCGCGAACCCGCAGGAAAGGCTGTTACCTGTTGTGTCCGTGCTGCGCCGAATTACAACGCGACCGGGCTTGTTTTCTGTCTGGCATCCGGCAGCCCCGCGAGGGCGGAACTGCCGGATGCATATCTTGTAAACGACGGCATTGTAGCCCGCCGTTTGTCTGCACTAAATGGTAAAGCGGTGCAGCCAGCCTTCGTACTTGGGATTTTCGCCCTTGACGATGGCAAAGTATTCTTTCTGCAGATGCTTGGTCACCGGGCCAGCGTGTCCAACGCCGATCTGGCGGTGGTCAAGCTCGCGGATGGGGGTGATTTCAGCCGCCGTGCCGGTAAAGAACGCTTCGTCAGCGATGTAGAATTCATCGCGGGTGAACTGCTGTTCTTCCACAGTGTAGCCGAGGTCTCGGGCAAGCTTCATGACGGAATCGCGCGTGAGGCCGCCCAGAATGGACGTCCAGGGCGTGGTCTTGATCACGCCGTCGCGCACGATAAAGATGTTTTCGCCCGTGGCTTCGGAAACGTAGCCGTTGGTGTCGAGCATCACGGCTTCGTCATAGCCGTCTTCCTTGGCTTCCACCTTGGCAAGGATGGAGTTGATGTAGTTGCCGGCGGCCTTGGCCTTGGACATGCTGGTATTCACATGGCTGCGGGCAAAGCTGCTGGTCTTGACGCGGATGCCCTTTTCAAGAGCTTCTGCGCCAAGGTACGCGCCCCAGGCCCAGGCGGCGATGATGGTCTGCACCGGGTTGTTGCCAGGGTAGACGCCCATTTCGCCGTGGCCCACAAAAGAAAGGGGGCGCACGTAACCTTCGGGCAGTTTGTTGGCCTTGAGGGTCTCAATACAGGCGGCTACGAGCTGTTCAGCCGTGAAGGGTACTTCCAGGCGCATAATCTTAGCGGAGTTAATTAGGCGCTTGCAGTGGTCTTCCAGACGGAATACGGCAGAAGTGCCGTCGGCGCAGGCGTATGCGCGAATACCTTCAAATACGGCGCTGCCGTAATGCAAGGCGTGGGTCAGCACATGAACCTGTGCTTGTTCAGAAGGGAGCATTTTTCCGTCAAACCAGATAAACTTTGCGTTCTGCATGGCTTTCCTCCGCAGTAGCCTGCTGTATAAGACGCGGGCGCGCCGGGGCAGTCCCGGCGGTTGCCGCAAGAGCAAAAATCTACTGAAAATGACCGCATATGGCAAGCAATTGCGCCAGTGGGAGAAAGAATATCCACAATTGCGGGCGCATGGAGCGAGCACATGGAACAGGCAAGGGGGATGCGCGGCGGGGCAGGGCGGGTAAGGACGCCTGAAAACTGTCCAAATAATAAGGGCTGGCCCTGCGGGGGGCGATGCCGTATGTTCAGGGCAGCAAACAAGTATTATGAGGCCGGAATTATGAGCGAAACATATGTGCTGGGTATTGACGCCGGGGGCACGCACACAGACGCCGTGCTGCTTGCCTGCGATGCCGCCGCAGAGGAGCAGGCTCCGGGTGAAATTTGTGCAGCAGGATTGGGTGCGGAGGCTTTGCCCTCCGCCCGGTTGGTGGCCAGCGCCAAGGCGCGCACCCGTCACGACAATCTGCCCGCATCTGTGCGCGAGGTGCTTGCCGCCTTGGCAAAGGCTGCTCCTGATTGCGATTTTGGCGCTATTTCACGCGTGACACTGGGGGCGACCCTGGCCGTCAACGCCCTGGTGCAGGATCGCGCAGACCCTGTGGGGCTGGTGCTTTCCGCCGGGCCGGGGCTTGACCCGCACCATTTTGCAATGGGCGCGCATGTCTGTATTGTTCCCGGCGGGCTGGATCACCGGGGCGTGGAGGTCAGCCCCCTGCGCACAGCTTCCTTGCCCACCGCTGTCAGGGAATGGGAGGCCGCAGGTGTTGCCGTCGTGGCCTGCGTGGGCAAATTTTCGCCTCGCAATGCCGCGCACGATCTGTCCATGGCCGAGGTCGTGCGGTCGGCTGCGCCGCTGATGTCCATAACTATGGGGCATAGGCTCTCGGGGCGGCTCAACTTTCCCCGGCGCATGGCAACAGCCTATTTCAACGCCGCCGTGCAGCGCCTGCACAATGAATTTCTGAATGCTGTGGAGGCAGCCCTTGCCGAGGCTGGCATTACAGCTTCCGTGCGTCTGCTCAAGGCGGACGGAGGGGCGGTGCCACTGACGCTTTCGCGCCAGGAGCCTGTGCAGTCCATACTTTCCGGCCCTGCGGCCAGCGTCATGGGCGTGCTCGCCCTGTGCGGCGGCAGCAAGGCCATGCGGCAGGGCTGCTCCCTGTTGCTCGACATGGGCGGCACCACTACGGACATGGCGCTCTTTGTGGACGGCTCCCCGGTGGTGGACAGGGACGGTATGCTGCTCAAGGGACGGCGCACCCTTGTGCGCGCTCTGGCTTCGGTTTCCATAGGCGTGGGCGGCGATTCGCTGCTTACGGTGGATGCCGCGCCCGGTGCTGCGCGCCCGGTTCAGGTCGGCCCCCTGCGCGAAGGCCCGGCCATGGCCTTTGGCGGTTCCCGTCCCACCCTGCTGGATGCTCTGAACGTATTGAATTTTGCCGCTGGCTCGGCTGGCGCGCAGGGTATCAATGGCGGGGATGCCGTGGCGGGCGATGCGACCGCATCCACGGCGGGCATTGCTGCACTGGCCGCAGAATACGGTCTGTCCCCGGAATCTTTGGCTCAAATGGCCGCAGACGATGCCCTTGCGCAGGTGGCTGCCGCTGCCCGCGCCCTGACCGATGGCATCAACGCCCGCCCCATTTACACCCTGGCGGCACTCAAGGCCGTGCGCGAGGCGCGCCCGCAGCACGTGTGGCTGGTGGGCGGTCCTGCGGCCTGCGTTGTCCGGCGCATGTCCAAAGCTCTGAACTTGCCCGTGGAAACGCCGCCGCATGCGGATGTTGCCAATGCCGTGGGCGCGGCTCTGACCCTGCCCACAGACGCACTGGAACTCTACGCCGATACCGGGCGCTGCGTGCTGACAATCCCGGCCGTTGAATTGACCGAGCGCATCGGCAAGGGCTACAGCCTGAACGAAGCCCGCCAGCGAGCCAGCGCCCTGCTGCGCGAAAGGCTGGAGGCGGCAGGCGTCAGCGGCGCGCGGGTGGAAGTGACCGAGGCAGACATCTTCGCCACGCTGGACGATGCGGGCTTTGGCAGCAAGGATATTCGCGTTGTTTGTCAGGTTGTGCCTGGTCTCTCCGCCAAGGTTGGTTAGGTGAACGGGTGCTCCGTGCGTGGCTCTTGCCCTCCGGCTGCGTCAAAATATTGCCCGGTGTCGGTCGAGTACCGTTATGTACACTCCCTCCACGGGCAATATTTTTCCTTGCCGGAGAACAAAATCCATCGCACGGCGCACCCGCTCACGAAGAGACAAGGGTTTCAGAATTTCGGCGGAGAGCAAAAGGCGTTCAGTGCAGACATACCTTGTCGGGGTGAGTTTCAAAGAATTGAAGCCCTGGTTGCCGGAATTGACACGAGTAGCGCGGCGGATTGATATGAAAATTCCTCAGGGATACATCATAGAGCAGGCATCGGCAGACCGTGTGCCCCTGCTGGCGGCTATCGAAGTAGCCGCTGCGGGGATTTTTCCTTCAGGCTCCATACCGGATCACATCCGTTCTGATTTCACGCCTGTGGACAAACTGCATGAAGCTGTTCAAAACGGCCTTCTCTGGGCGGCCCTTGATCAAGCGGGCAATCCTGTGGGCTACGCCTATGTGCGTTTGGTTGACCATGCCGCCCTGCTGGCCCAGATTGACGTGCACCCCGACCACATGCGCAAAGGCATAGGCGCAGCCCTCATCGGGCAGGTTGCGGAGGGCTTGCGGCAGCGCAGAATGCCCGCCCTCTATCTGACAACGTTTACCCACGTGCCCTGGAATGCGCCATTTTACGCCCGGTTGGGCTTCACGGCGCTGGAAGATGCGGACACTCCCCTGTTTCTCAAGGATATTCTTGAAGAAGAAAAGCGCTGCGGCCTGACCAGCCGCATCGGCATGCGCCTGTCCCTCGCGGGGGAGGCCAACTAGATATGTTTGCCACGGCAATATGACTGGCACTCCCAGTCTGAGCCATTCACATTATTACCACCAGTCAGCTACACCATGCAGATAGTTCTTTTTGAGCCGGAAATCCCCCCCAATACAGGCAATATCGCCCGACTGTGCGCCGCCACGGATACCACCCTGAACCTCATTGAGCCTCTGGGCTTCAAGCTTGAAGACCGCTACCTCAAGCGCGCAGGGCTGGATTACTGGCCCAACGTGCGGCTGCGCGTCTGGCCCGACTGGGCCGCCTTTGCGGCGCAGGGGCAGCAGGGCGCGCGCCTTGTGCTGACCTCGGCCAAGAAAGGGCAGGTCAGCGCCCCGGCCCACCAGTTTGCCTTTGAGCCGGAAGACTGCCTCGTGTTCGGGCCGGAAACACGCGGTCTGCCGCAGGAAATCCTGGAGCTTTCGCCCCACCGCATCCGTATTCCCATGTTGGAGGGCCGCGTGCGCAGCCTCAATCTTTCCACATCGGCGGGCATTGTGCTGTACATGGCCCTGGCCCGTACCGGCCTCATGGAGGATTGGGCGTGAGTCTGGCGCAGCTATTCCCCTATTCCGCGTGGGAATGCTGGTGGCTTGCCCCTCTGGCCCTGATTTTTGATCTCTGGCTGGGCGACCCTGACTTGCCGTGGCGGCATCCTGTTTGCGCGGTGGGCAAGCTGCTGGACTGGCTGGAAGCTCCGGCGCGGCGTTTTATGCGCAAGAACGGGCCGGATGCCGAACGCCAGCGCGGGCGCTTTGCCGGGGCAGTTGCCCTGGCAGTGCTTGTGAGCCTGACAGGCGCGGTTGCGTGGGGGCTGGTTTCCTTGCCGGTAGTTGGTCCGTTGCTGGCCCTGTATCTGGCCTGGGCCGGGCTGGCTCTGGGCAGCTTGCTGCGCACCGGGCAGGAGGTGCTGCGCCGGGTGGAACACTATGACGAGCCGCAAGCGCGCGAAGCGCTTTCGTGGCTGGTCAGCAGGGACACTTCCAGCATGGATCGCCCCCTCATGCGCAAAACTCTGGCCGATACGCTTTCTGAAAATCTCACGGACGCCTTTATGGCTCCTTTTTTCTGGCTGCTCGTGGGCGGGCCTGTGGCCATGTGGTGCTACAAGGCCGTGAGCACAACTGATTCCATGTGGGGCTACGTGACCGAAAAGTGGCTCTGGCTGGGCTGGGCCGGGGCGCGCGGCGATGATACGCTGGCCTACATTCCTGCCCGTTTGTCGGCCTGCGCGGCCTGTCTTGCGGACAGATGCGTAGCCATCTGTGAACGTTATCTGCGGTTTTTGCCCGGCAAGATGCGGCCCTCGCGCCTGTGGCAAGGCCGCTGGCCCGGTTTCCGGATTGTGGCTCAGCAGGCCGTAGGCATGCCAAGCCCCAATTCGGGCTGGTCCATGACGGTCTGCGCATGGTTGTGTGGGGCGCGCATGGGGGGGCCGTCCGTGTACTTTGGCACGCTGACGCCAAAACCCTGGCTTGGGCCAGAACAGGACGAGGCCGAGCCTTGGGATAGCAAGCGCTTGCTGGCGCTTTGTGAACTCTTGCGCTATAGCGCCTTGTGTGGGGGACTGACGCTCTGGCTATGCTTCATGGTGGTCAGTCTGCCTATTTTTTGAGGAAGATATGTTGTTAATAGCGCTGGGTGCTGTATGCCTGCTGGTGGGTATTCTGGTTGGGCTCACGGGCGTAGGCGGTATCCTTGTTCCTCCCGGGCTGATCCTGCTGAGCGGGCTTGAGCCGCACGAGGCCATGGGGACGGCGCTGGCGTCCTTTTTGCCCATTGGGCTGGTGGGAACCGTCATGTACCGCCGTTTGGGCCATGTGGACTGGTCGCGGGCCACGCCCTTTATGATTGGCGGCCTTGCGGCTCTGCCCGGAGCCGTGCTCAACGCCAGCATCAACGCAAAGCCGCTGGTAATTTTGCTGGCGGGCATCATCCTGTTTGCAGGCTTTTGCGTATTGCGCCCCCCCAAGGCTGGCGGCAGCGTTTTTTGGCAGAGCAGGGCGGGGTTTTTCTTCATCGGGGCGAGCACTGGCTTTCTGGCGGGCATGACCGGCGCTGGCGGCCCGGTGCTGACCATCCCGTGGATGATAGCCGCCGGTGTTGCCCCCATGACGGCTGTGGGCCTTGCCATGCCGTATCAGGTGGTTACAGCCGTGTTTGGCACTGTGGGCAATATAGCTGACGGCCATGTGGATTTTGCCCTGTTGCCGATAGTCTGCATTCTTGAAATTGCAGGTTTTGCTGGCGGTGTTGTTCTGGCAAAACGCACGCCCACGGGCATGCTGCGCACCCTCATTGGAGGCGTGTGCTGTTTGCTGGGCCTGTTCCTGCTTGTGCGGGAGCTGGAGCCTGTCATACTCAAGATGTTTTAACCATGTTTTGTGCGCCGCAAGGCGAGTGGCTCAGACGTTGATTGTTTTCCACGGGCAAACCTGATTCGGGCTGCCTTTTTGCCGCAAGGCACGTGTGCCGTCCATTGCATTCCCCGAGGGGGCCGCATGAATATTGCCGCGCTTTTTATCCGCCGCCCTGTGGCCACTGTGCTGATAATGCTGGGCATGCTGTTTTTTGGCGTGTCGGGGTACCGCAATCTGCCCGTAAATCAGTTGCCCACGGTGGATTTTCCCACCATTCAGGTGCAGGCCGAGCTTGCCGGGGCCGACCCGGAAACCATGGCTTCCTCCGTGGCTACGCCGCTGGAAAAAGAATTCTTCACCATTGCGGGCATCGATTCCATTTCATCGGTCAATTCCACGGGCCGCACACGCATCACCATTCAGTTTGCCCTTGACCGCAATATCGATGCGGCGGCTCTGGACGTGCAGTCGGCCATCGGCCTTGCCCAGCGCCGTCTGCCCTCCAACATGACCGTGCCGCCGAGCTTCCGCAAGGTGAACCCTGCCGATCTGCCCATCCTGCAACTGCGCGTATCGTCTGCCACCTTGCCGCTCTATGTGCTCAATGAATACGCGGACACGCTCATAGGTCAGCGCCTTTCCATGGTGGACGGCGTGGCCCAGGTGGTCATTTACGGGCAGAAGCAGTACGCCGTCCGCGTGCAACTGAACCCGGACGAGCTGGCTACGCGGGGTCTTGGCATTGACGAGGTGGCCGAAGCCGTGGCCGCAGCCAACAGCATGTTGCCCACAGGTTCCCTGGAAGGGGCGCACCGGGCTGATTCCATCAAGTCTTCGGGCCAGCTTATGAACGCCCGGGCCTTCAGTGACGCGGTGGTGGCCTACCGCAACGGCGCGCCCGTGCGCCTGCGCGATCTGGGCGAAGTGGTGGACAGCTTCAAACAGGACAAGCAGCTCACCTGGAGCAACGGCGGCGCACCCAGCATCATGCTGGCCGTTGAGCGCCAGCCCGGCACCAATACCGTGCAGGTGGTGGATTCCATCCGCGCCCTGCTGCCCGCGCTGGAAAAGCAGTTGCCGCCCTCCGCCAAGGTGGAGGTTTTTTACGACCGCTCGGAATCCATCCGTGAATCCGTGGCGGACGTAAAGTTCACACTGGTACTCACTGTGTTTCTGGTGGTGCTGGTTATTTTTATCTTTTTGCGTAACCTGCCCGCCACGATCATTCCCAGCCTTGCCCTGCCCATGTCGGTCATTTCGACCTTTGCCGTCATGTCTGTGCTGGGCTACAGCCTGGACAACCTCTCGCTCATGGCCCTGACTCTTGCCGTGGGCTTTGTGGTGGACGATGCCATCGTCATGCTTGAAAACATCGTGCGCCATCAGGAAATGGGCAAGGACCCACAGACTGCGGCCTTTGACGGCTCGGCGGAGATCGGCTTCACCATTGTTTCCATGACGCTCTCGCTGGCGGCGGTGTTCATTCCCGTGCTGTTCATGGGGGGTATTGTGGGGCGGCTGTTCCGTGAATTCGCGGTGGTCATCATTGCCGCGATCCTGAGTTCCGGCGTGGTATCGCTCACGCTCACGCCCATGCTTTGCGCCTATTTTTTAAAGGCGCAGGGGCGGAACATGGCCGGGCACAAGCCCGCCGTGAGCGGGCTGTACGGCGCGCTTGAACGATGTTTTGACAGGCTGGCCGACCTGTACGCCCGTTCGCTTGATGTGGCGTTGCGCCATCGGCGTATTACCCTGTTGGCCTCGTTTGGCCTGTTGGCCCTGACAGTATGGCTGGGCATGGTCATTCCCAAGGGCTTTTTGCCCACGGAAGACATGGGCCTGTTGCAGGCCAGCACCGAGGCGGAGCAGGGCGTGTCCTTTGAGGGCATGGTGCGGGCGCAGCACAGCCTTGACCCCATGCTGGAATCATCCACCCATGTGGCGGCCTACAACTCCATTGTGGGCATTGTGGGCGGCAGCCAGAGCATGAACAACGGCATTCTGCTCATGCGGCTGGCGGAGCACGATAAACGCCCCGGCATTGAGACCGTGGCCCAGAAGCTGCGCAAGGATCTCAACACCTCGCCTTCCATGCGCGTATTTGTGCGTGTGCCGCCAACCATCAGCATTGGCGGCCGTGCGTCCAAGGCCCTGTATCAATACACGCTGTTTGGGCCGGATATGGGTTCGCTTTTTGAAAGCGCCCAACGCATTGAGGATGCCCTGCGCAAGCTGCCGGAATTGCAGGACGTTAACAGCGATCTGCAACTCAAGAATCCAGAACTGCGCGTGACCATTGATCGCAACCGCGCCGCAGCGCTAGGCGTGACCCCGCAGCAGATAGAGCTGGCCCTGCAATCGGCCTACGGCTCGCGTGAGGTTTCGACAATTTACGCCCCTACGGACGACTATTCTGTCTTTGTGGAATTGCAAAAGCCCTTCCAGAAAGACCGCTCGGCCCTTTCACGGCTCTACGTGCGTTCCAAGAGCGGCGATCTTGTGCCGCTGAGTACCCTGGCCCAGCTTTCCACTGGGGTCGGCCCCATCGCGGTCAACCACAACGGGCAGTTCCCATCGGTGACCATCTCGTACAACCTGCGCCCCGGTATTTCGCTCAGTCAGGGCGTGGGCGCGGTGGAGGCGGCGGCGCGCCCGCTGCTGCCCGATACTGTGACCGCCGAATCGCAGGGTACGGCACAGGCCTTCCAGAGTTCGCTCAAGGGTATGGGCTGGCTGCTTGTGCTGGCCATTGTGGTCATTTATCTTGTGCTGGGCATTTTGTACGAGAGCTTCATCCACCCGTTCACCATCCTTTCCGGCTTGCCGTCGGCTGGCTTTGGCGCGCTGGCGACCCTGTGGCTGTTCGGCATGGAGCTTGATCTGTACGGCTTTGTGGGTATCATCATGCTGCTCGGCATCGTAAAGAAAAATGCCATCATGATGCTTGATTTCGCACTGGAAGCGCAGAAGAATGATCCGGCCCTTGACCCGCTGGCGGCCATTACCCAGGGCTGTCATGTGCGCTTTCGGCCAATTATGATGACCACCGTGGCCGCGCTCATGGGCGCGCTGCCCATTGCCGTGGGCATTGGCGCGGGGGCCGACGCCCGCCGCGCGCTGGGTCTGGCGGTGGTGGGCGGGCTGTGTTTTTCGCAGCTGGTCACGCTCTACATCACACCAGTGTACTACTATTATATGGAAAAACTCTCCCGCAGGCTGGGACGCCTCTGGGGCGGGCGTTTCAAGCAGAACCGGCAGGAACATGCGGAGAACGGGCAAGCCTTTCCGCCTTCGCACTGATCCGGCCCTGGAGAACCTATGAGTATGCAAAATTCCCCCTTTTCATCCATGCCCGCCGATTCCGGCGGTGCACCTGTATGCAGGCGCTGCGGCACCTGCTGCCTGCTGGGCGGGCCGACCCTGATGCTGAGCGACGCCGCATTGCTGGTTTCCGGCACATTGACACTGGAAGCTCTGGTGTGTCTGCGCGCCGGGGAGTGGGCGCGGGATGACTCGCGCAAGGCATTGCGCCCTCTGGAGGGGGAACGTCTCAAAATTGCCGGGCCCGGCGGCAGGGTGCATCCCTGGCGCTGCCGCTATTACCGTGAAGGCGCGGGTTGCGGCATCTATGAACAGCGCCCTGCGCAATGCACGGCCCTGTTCTGCATGGACACCGGGCCGCTGGAGGCCCTGCTTGCCAAGGGTTCACACCTTGGGCGGTATGCGGCTCTGAACGCGCTGGCCGACGGGATTCCCGGATTTTCAACTCTTAGTGCTGCCAGCAGGGCCTTGCTGCCTGATCTTGTGAGCGCGCATGAAGAGCAGGTTTCTGTGCGGGCGGTGCTTGAACTGGCCGACAGACTGGGATTTTTTCCGCAGCAGGGGCAAGGCCTGACGGTGGAGCGTTATGCGGAGCAAGGCCCGCTGGAGGGCAGCGAGCGCGAAGCCGCCGTGGCGGAGCTGGGCGAAGCCGCCCGCATGGACGCGGCCTTTCGCGAACTTTGCGTGGAGCGCGCTGGCGTTCCCCGCGCCATGCTGCCCTTTTTGTTCGGCAGGTCGGTCAAGGATCTGCTGGCAGAGGTTGGCCTCAAGCCTGTTTCGGGCAGTTAGCCCACAGCGCGGGCGATTGCCTCTGCGTGGCGGCCCTGCCCCTTTTGCGGGCAGAAAGGCGCGGGGCGCTTAACCCGCCTGCGGTTGACAGAACAGGCCTCCGTACCTAACCTTTGATGAAAGTAAAAAAATCACGCCCCCCGGCGGGCAATGAAGGAAGCAACATGCCATTGTGCAGCATTGAAGAGGCCATTGCCGACATCCGGCAGGGCAAAATGATTATTCTGGTAGATGACGAAGGCCGCGAAAATGAAGGCGACCTCACCATGGCAGCCGAGCATGTGACTCCGGAAGCCATCAATTTTATGGCCAAGTTCGGCAGGGGACTCATCTGCCTGCCTATGGCTCCCGAGATCATTGACCGCTTGCAATTGCCCCTGATGACCCAGCGCAACGGCTCGCGCTTTGGGACCAACTTCACCATTTCCATTGAAGCCCGAGAGGGAGTGACCACGGGCATTTCCGCAGCCGACCGCGCCACGACCATTCTGGCTGCCGTTGCCGACAATGTGCGGCCTGACGACATCGTCACCCCCGGTCATATCTTCCCCCTGCGGGCCAAGGCTGGCGGTGTGCTTTCGCGCGCCGGGCAGACCGAAGGCGGCGTTGACCTTTCCCGTCTGGCAGGGCTCAAGCCTGCGTCCGTCATCTGCGAAATCATGCGCGACGACGGCACAATGGCACGTATGCCCGACCTCGAAATTTTTGCCGAAGAACATGGCCTCAAAATTGCCGCAGTCAAGGATCTCATCCGCTATCGCCTTGACCGGGGTCAGGTTTCGGTGCGCCGTGTGGCGCAGGCCCACCTGCCCACGCGTTTTGGCGATTTTACTGTTATCGCCTATGAAAGCGAAAATGAACCCGGCACGCATCTGGCCCTTGTGAAGGGAGACCTTTCCACGCCGGAACCGGTGCTGACCCGTATCCACAGCGAATGCCTCACGGGCGATGCCCTGGGTTCGTTGCGCTGCGACTGCGGCGGCCAGTTGGGCGCTGCCCTGCGCCAGATTGAAAAAGAGGGACGCGGCGCGTTGCTCTACATGCGTCAGGAAGGGCGCGGCATCGGCCTTGCCAACAAGATCAAGGCCTACGCCTTGCAGGATGAAGGTTACGACACGGTCGAAGCCAACCGCAAGCTGGGCTTCCCCCCGGATTTGCGCGACTACGGCACCGGCGCGCAGATGCTGGTTGATCTGGGCATCCACAAGATTCGTCTGCTGACCAATAACCCCAAAAAGATTGTGGGGCTTTCCGGTTACGGCATAGAGATTGTGGAGCGGGTGCCCATTGAAATGGAAGCCTGCCCGGAGAATGAAAATTATCTGCGTACCAAGAAAGAAAAGATGGCGCACATGCTTTCATGTTCGTGCCACCATTAGATCTGTTGCGCCGCCCCTTGGGGCGGCGCTTGTTTTTTGCGGGATTGAAGCCACAGGCGCGCCGTTGCGCCGCCGTTCTTGAAAAGTTGCAAAACAGGGAGCGACGCCATGGGCTTGGGTGAAATGCTGAAAACCCAGTTGGGTTTGCTGTGGAAGTTTCTCGGATTTTTTCAGCCCCCGGTGCTGCGTTTTTTGCACGCGCTGGTGGTCTGCCTGATAATGGTGCAGGTGCTGACGCAACTTTTTGGCCTTGGCACAATCCACATGATTCTGGGCCTTGTATTGTGCGTGCTGGGATTTGGCCTAGTGGCCTGTGGGCTTGGCATGCGTGGGCCGCGCCACTACTTTCCCTATCTGTGGGGCGACATGGATCAACTTTGCAAAGACGTTGCGGCCATACGCGGCGGCAAGCTGATTATCGCGCCGCGCCCCAAGGGGCTTGCCTGTGTTGTGCAGGGCCTTGGCATGGGAGCCTTGAGCATGACCTTGCTCACGGGCCTGTGGTGGTTCCGCTCGTGGCAGATGGGTGATGTGTCGCACACTGCGGCAAGCCTGCACAGCACCTTTGTATGGCTTTTGCTTGCCTATGCCGTTGGGCATGGCGGCATGGCTCTGGGGCATTTTTTCTTTTGGAAGCAGGCCGCAGCAAAAAAGCCTCAGGCAAACTAACAAAATCTGCCTGATCGGGTATATCCGCTGGTGTCCGCCGTTGACGGCATCTGTTGGCAGCAGTAATTTTTTTGTGGTGGCGCGCGCTACGCCGTCACATCCTCACAATCGCCTGATTCCGGCATGTCTGCCGGGCAATGGGCCGTCCTTTTCACGTCTCCTCACTGCTTGAGTTTTGCCATCCGTTGGGAGAACACGGAATATCTTTTTTCATGACAGCCGCAGATTTTTTTATGTGCTTCTTCCCGTCAAACGGCAGGAAACTTTGTGTGCACTGCGTCTTCACAATACCGCGTATAAGGCTTAACTGTTTAAAACGATTTGAATTGCAATGATGCAGATCGCATTGCCCCGGTATGGTTGCAACGACAGTAGGCAAGTTTTTTTGCGATAATGTCAGACTGTGATACCAAAGTTTTTTGGCTCGTGCCCTTTGCAAACTTGTCAAACAACGCTATACGTCTTCATTCTCGTAAAAAAGTTGACCGACTGTTCAAACAACCGTATGGGAATCCAAATCTGTCAGGCCCGCGCAAGGGGCGCGAGGTCTGTGCCTTACCATAAAGACGTTCATGACGGACTTTTAAGGAGGCCTTATGGCAAGCCAGGCGTTGATTAAGGATTTTGAAGACATGATCGGCAAGGAAAACGTGTTCAGTTCCGAAGCCGACCGCATGAGCTATTCGTATGATTCTGCGGTGTTGCCGCCGGTCATGCCTTCTTTGGTGGTGCGCCCCACTACCAAGGAACAGCTCGGCCAGTGTGTGAAAAAACTGTATGACAACGGTATCCCCATGACCGTGCGCGGCGCGGGAACCAACCTTTCCGGCGGCACCATTCCGGACAAGTCCGAGACTGTGGTCATTCTGACCACCGGCCTTAACCGCATTATTGAAATCAATTCTGACGACCTCTACGCTGTGGTGGAACCGGGCGTCATTACTGCTGAATTTGCGGCTACGGTTGCCAAGAAAAATCTTTTCTACCCCCCCGATCCGGGTTCTCAGGCAGTGTCCACCCTCGCGGGCAACATTGCTGAAAACGCTGGCGGCCTGCGCGGCCTCAAGTACGGCGTTACCAAGGATTACCTCATGGGCATCGAATTTTTCGACGCCACGGGCGAAGTGGTCAAATCCGGTTCGCGCACGGTCAAGTGCGTTACCGGTTACAACCTCGCCGGCATGATGGTGCAGTCTGAAGGCACGCTGGGCGTTATTTCTGAAGCCATTCTCAAGCTCGTGCCGCCGCCAAAGGCCTCCAAGGCTCTGATGGCAGTGTTCTCTGACGTGCAGGACGCCGCCGACGCCGTGGCTGGCATCATTGCCGCCCACGTTGTGCCCTGTACTCTCGAATTCCTCGACAACAACACCATTGTGCGCGTTGACGACTTCACCAAGGCTGGTCTGCCGCGCGAAGCGGGCGCCATCCTGCTCATCGAAGTGGACGGCCATCCCGCCCAGGTTGCTGACGATGCCGAAGCCGTTGAAAAGGTGCTGAAGGCCAACCACGCCACCGCCGTGCACGTGCCCAAGGACGCCGCCGAAAAGTTCAAGCTGTGGGAAGCCCGCCGCATGGCTCTGCCCGTGCTGGCCCGCGCCCGGCCCACCACCGTGCTTGAAGACGCCACCGTGCCGCGTTCGCAGATCCCCGCCATGGTCAAGGCCGTCAACGACATCGCGGCCAAGTACCGCCTTGAAGTGGGCACCTTTGGTCACGCTGGCGACGGCAACCTGCATCCCACCTTCCTGTGCGACAAGCGCGACGCCGACGAATTCAAGCGCGTGGAAGAAGCCATCGACGAAATGTTCGACACGGCTATCAAGCTGAAGGGTACGCTCTCCGGCGAACACGGCATCGGCACCGCCAAGTCCAAGTGGATGGAAAAGGAAACCTCACGCGGCACCATTCTGTTCTCGCAGCGGCTGCGCCGGGCTCTTGACCCCAAGGGACTGCTTAACTCCACCAAGCTGGTGGGCATCTAAGTAGTTCGCTCCGGCATTGCAGAGGCGGGGTCTTTTGGCCCCCGTCTTTTCCGGGGGCTGCCCGCCCTGTGCGGGCGCTACCGGGCAAGAGCAAAAATTCAACCGCTCCAGGAGCGTTTCATGAGTACTATGCACGAACTGGCCCAGCGCCTTATGGCCCTGGACGACAGGATCACTGCCTGCATGAAATGCGGCATGTGCCAGGCCGTGTGCCCCATGTTCGGCGCCACCGGTATGGAAGCTGACGTGGCTCGCGGCAAGCTGGCCCTTATTGACAACCTGGCCCATGAGATGATTCAGGACCCTGCGGCTGTGGCCGAAAAACTGGGCCGCTGCCTTTTGTGCGGTTCCTGCCAGGCGTCCTGCCCGCCCGGCGTCCAGATTATGGACGTCTTCATGGAAGCCCGTGAAATCGTAAACGAGTTTATCGGCCTGCACCCGGTCAAGAAGATGATCTTCCGGTCTCTTCTGACCAAGCCTGGCCTCTTCAACTTCGCCATGCGCGTTGGCGCGCCCATGCAGGGCCTTATCTTTGGCTCGAGCAACGACGCGCAGGGTACCGTGTGCGCGCCTCTGCTCAACTTCATGCTGGGCGACCGCCACATTCACCCCCTGGCAAAAACGCCTCTGCACGCCCGTTACGGCGCGCTTGACGAACCCCGCCGTGCTGGCGGGCTCAAGGTGGCGTTCTTCCCCGGCTGCGTGGGCGACAAAATGTACACCGATATGGCAGAAGCCTGCCTGAAGGTGCTGCGTTATCACAACGTGGCCGTGTTCATGCCCAAAAACCTCACCTGCTGTGGTATTCCGGCGCTTTCGTCCGGCGATGCCAAGGGCATGGTGGAGCAGATGCGCGTGAACGTGGAAGCCCTCAAAAACGGCGACTTCGACTATATTCTCAGCCCCTGCGGTTCCTGCACCTCCACGGTCAAGGAACTGTGGCCCCGCTACGCGCACCGTCTTGGTTCTGCCGAAAAGCACAAGATTGAAGAACTGGCCGCCAAGGCCATGGACATCAATGCCTTCCTGGTGGATGTGCTCAAGGTGCAGCCCGCCGAGCAGGCTCAGGATAACGCCGTCAGCGTGACCTACCACGATTCTTGCCACCTCAAGAAGTCGCTTGGCGTTGTCAGCCAGCCCCGTTCCGTTGTTGCGGCCAACCCGGCCTACAAGATTACGGAAATGGCCGAAGCTGACCGCTGCTGCGGCTGCGGCGGATCGTTCAACCTCTTCCACTACGACTATTCGCGCAAGATCGGCCAGCGCAAGCGCAACAATGTGGTAGCCTCCGGAGCCAAGATTGTGGCCGCCGGTTGCCCTGCCTGCATGATGCAGCTTGAGGACGTGCTTTCGCACAACCACGACTCCGTGCGCGTCAAGCACACTGTGGAGTTGTACGCTGAAAGCCTGAAGTAACATGTGAGCGCGGCGGGGGACTGTGGTTCCTCCGCCGCGTTTATCAACCCGGCGGTTATTCTGCCAGAATGCCCATCTGAAGAAGAGCCGTGGGGTTTTGTTTCTGAAGCTATGGGCGTGTTACGCCGTTCGCAGGAATATGAGCGCAAACAATGGCAGCGGGTGAATCCGGCCCTCTGCACACTACTTTTCGCGGCGAAGCTGCATGGTTCAAGAACCCGGCGTGTTTTGAAAAAGGAGTTGTTTATGACACATCAGGAATTGGTAGAAGCCTTTTCCGCCAAGGCTGCGGCTGTTACCGCCGTAGTGCAGGAAGTGCCCAACATGGCAGCCGCCTTGCAGTATGTTGTGGACGTTTGCGCCAACAAGGCTCCCGCAGAGCTTTTGGCTGACGAACCCGGCACGGAACAAGGCCCCCTTGGCCCCAATAAGGTTCCCACGCGCGTGCAGCGTGTGGTGGCAGCGCCCCAGCTTGGCGACGCCGACTTTGCCGCGCTGGCAGCTGCCTGTGAAGAAAAAGGTTTTCTGTGCATCCGCGAAGGGCTGCGCAACTATCTTGCCGGTATTGACGTGGGCGTTTCCACCGCCGAACTTGGCGTTGCCGCCAGTGGCACCTGCCTGCTCAATACCGACAGTGAAGACGTGCGCCTTACGGGCATGATCTCGGAAGTTTCCGTGCTGATGCTGCGCAAGTCCACCATCTACCCCGATCTGCCCTCCATAGCCCAGTTGCTGCGCGAGCGCATGAACGAAGGTACTGCCACGTACACCACCCTGGTGACTGGCCCCAGCCGTACCGCCGACATTGAGCGCGTGGCTGCCGTGGGCGTGCATGGGCCGCTGGAACTGCATATCATTCTGCTGGAGGACTAACCCATGCATGACGCCCTCAAGAGCTCATCGGGATATCATAAGGAACTGGACGAAGCCCTGAACGACGAATTTCTGCGTCGTACCCTTGATACCTTTGCCGTGGCCTACCGCGCCAACCGCGAAGCCGTGTTCAAGGAAGTGGACGAGAAGGCGCTGATCAAACAGATCGCCGACGCCAAGGACTACGCCTGTCAGCACATGGACGAGCTGTACGCTCAGTTCAAGGCCGAGGCTGAAAAGCGCGGCGTGCACGTGCACCGTGCCGCCACAGCTGCCGAAGCCAACGACATGATCGTGCGCATCGCCAAAGAAAACAAAGTGAAAAAGGTGGTCAAGTCCAAGTCCATGACCGCCGAAGAAATCGGCCTGAACACCGCGTTGGAAGGCAATGGCCTGATCGTGGACGAAACCGACCTTGGCGAATGGATCATCCAGCTGCGCCACGAAGGTCCTTCGCACATGGTTATGCCCGCCATCCACCTTTCGCGTTATCAGGTGGCGGACGACTTCACCAAGGCCACCGGCGTCAAGCAGGATTCTGACGTGCAGCGTCTGGTCAAGGTGGCCCGCGTGCAGTTGCGCCGCAAGTTCATCGCCGCCGATATGGGCGTGAGCGGCTGTAACTTTGCAGTGGCCGAAAACGGCGCCATCTCTACCGTGACCAACGAAGGCAACGCCCGCATGGTTACGACCCTGCCGCGTGTGCATGTTGCCATTGCCGGTCTGGACAAGCTCGTTGCCAAGCTGGACGATGCCCTGGTGGCTCTTCAGGTTCTGCCCCGCAACGCCACCGCCCAGCGCCTTACCTCCTATGTCACCTGGATGTGCGGCGCAGGCCCCTGCGCAGCCAATGCCGACGACAAAAAGATCCTGCACGTTATCTTTCTTGATAACGGTCGTACCGAAATCGCCAAGGATCCCCTGTTCTCGCAGGTGTTCCGCTGTGTGCGCTGCGGCGCTTGCGCCAACGTCTGCCCTGTGTACCGCCTCGTGGGCGGCCACAAGATGGGCTACATTTACATTGGCGCCATCGGCCTGATCCTTACCTACTTCTTCCACGGCAAGGATCGTGCGCGTATTCTCAGCCAGAACTGCATGGGCTGCGAATCGTGCGCCAATGTGTGCGCTGGCGGCATTGACCTGCCGCGTCTTATCCGCGAAGTGCGCTCGCGTCTCAACGTGGAACAGGGCGCGCCCATCGAAGCCAACCTGCTTTCCGCTGTGATGAAGAACCGCAAGCTGTTCCACAAGCTGCTCAAGTTCGCCAGCTTCGCCCAGAAGCCCTTCACGCGCGGCGCGCAGTTCCAGCGCCATCTGCCTGCCGTCTTCCTTGGCAAGCACAACTTCAAGGCTCTGCCTGCCATCGCCAACAAGTCCTTCCGTGACCGTTGGCCCGAACTGGCTCCCAAGGTGCAGAACCCCACCTTCCGCGTTGCTATCTTCAGCGGTTGCGCCCAGGACTTCATCTACCCTGAAGAACTGGAAGCCTGCGTGAAGATCCTGGCCGCCAAGAACGTGGCTGTGGACTTCCCCATGGAACAGTCCTGCTGCGGCCTGCCCCTCGAAATGATGGGCCAGCGCAAAACCTCCATGGATGTGGCCAAGCAGAACATTGCCGCATTCCGTGGCGGCAACTACGACTACATCATCACGCTGTGCGCCAGCTGCGCCGGTCATCTCAAGCACCACTACCCTGAAATCCTGGATCAGGATTTCTCCACGGTGGAAGCTCAGGCCTTTGCGGCCAAGATCATCGACTTCAGCTCTTTCGTGCATGACGTGCTGGGCCTCAAGGCCGAGGACTTCAACAAGTCCGCGCAGAAGGTCACCTACCATGCCTCGTGCCACCTGTGCCGTGGCCTGGGCGTCAAAAAGGCCCCCCGCGACCTTATCGGTGATGCGGCGGAATACGTGCCTTGCGAGGAAGAAGAAGTGTGCTGCGGCTTTGGCGGCAGCTACTCTGTGAAGTTCCCCGAAATCTCCGCCCAGTTGCTGGACAAGAAGATCGCCAACATGAAGGCCACCGGCGCTGACCGCCTGGTGGTGGACTGCCCCGGCTGCGTCATGCAGATCCGTGGTGGTGCTGAAAAGCAGGGCCTCAAGATAAAGGTCGATCATATTGCCGAACTTCTGGCTGAAAATCTGAAAAAGTAATCCAACGAAACATCTTCCTGCGGGTGGAGAGCTGAGGCTCTTCATCCGCAGGAAAGTTGAGGGAAGGTTTCGGTTCTCCACTGTGGGGAGGGCCGAAACCTATTTTTTTGCCACATTGAGCGGCATTAGCAGGCGAAGCCCTGCGCCGCATTCTTTTCATCCCTTGTGGCATCGTAGATTAGCGCACAGTGCTGCGTCTGCTCATTCCCGGCGTGTTCCCATAGTGCCCAGGGCGAGGCAGCACATATGTTGAAAAGGCCGCCCAGCATTGCAGGGCGGCCTTTGCGCATTGAGCGGTCTGGTGGATATGTCTGGATAATCCTTTGTGGAATACTGTTTCGCTAATGGCTGCGCTGCTTAGCTGGAAGTTGCTTCCAGTACCAGTTGCTCACGAGCGTATCGTCACGTGACGCCCACTCACCGCACGATTCAAAATAGTCCAGCACGCTCTGTTCCCTGAGGCTGAGCTCAAGGCCTGGACGTGCCATCTGGCGCATGCGGATGAAGATCACCAGACATTCAAAGAGCGAAAAAAGATCGTCAGTCTCCAGGGCATCCTGCTTCAGGTATTTTGTAAATTCCTGATAAAAGGGGTTGTGCTCGTCAACTATGGCATCATAGTCCGTGCTGAATTCCTTGAGTGACATGAAGCCAGAACGAAAGTGCTTTTCGAATGGGCACTCATGATCCTGTCCTGCTTTGGCACAGAGGCGCTGCATAAGTTCCAAATGATCTGAAAGCGGCATAGCTTGTCTCCTGAGACAAAATGTTCTGCTTAAAGATAGTTTATCTTCTATAAACATTCAAATCAAGCAGGCGAAAAAAAAGCCCGCTCTTGTACCGGGCGGGCAGTCGCAAAAACAATTTTAAAAAACAGCGTTTGAAGCTAAAATTATTTAACTTGTTTGCTCAATGGGCTGTTTGAACAATAAAAAAGTTTTTTTGATTTTTTTGTTAAAAGTAAAAATTGTTTTTTGCAATTAGGCTAACGCTGGTTGCGCCGTGGTTGCAGATACTGCGGCTGAAAAAGCAGGCGATACTGCTTCACAGTGGACAACCGCTGGGGGGCTGTTACTTCGCCTTCGATAGACAGCGCCTTGTCGGAAAGCCCAAAGGGTTGAAGCTGTCCGGGCGGAACATCCATGTGCGAAAGCCTTTCGCCGCTGACATTGAACACCGGAAGGCTGCTGGAAGAAGAACCAGCCATGAGCACTGCGGTGGCGTTGGCCGAAGGCGAGACGTTTTTTCCAGCCGCCGAGCGCTGCGAGGTGGCGTTGAGCAGGCTTGGCATGGAGATTTCGGCCCTGCGCAGCACATCGATAAAGTCGTTGCCGGTGCGGCCAACAAAGGTCACGAGCGAAGATCCGTCGCCATAAACAAGCAGGCTGACGGGCATGGTGCCGCCGTGTATGCCAAAGTAGGCTGGGCGCGCGCCAGCTGGCATGACCACCCAGCCTTGCTGTTCTGGCAAACCCTGACTGTCGGTGCTCCAGGCGGTTGCGGGGACTAGGGCAGCCAGTAAAAAACAGAACAAATAAATTGTGTTCCGCATATTATCCTGTTCCGGATAGGGAAATTTGCATGTTACGGTATGATCCTACCGCCATGCCACACCCTTTAGTGAGCCGTGCGGCAATTGTCAAGGCGGCTGAAAAGGCGCATGTAATCTGCCTTTACAAGCCTAGCCGGGGCGGCGCTTTTTGGATTTTGACGCAGGCTGCGTAGCTGGCTCTGGCGCTGCCTTTTGCGGCTGCGGCGTCAGGTCGGGCGGCGGCGGAATCTGGGGCAGATTCTGGGCATTGCCGAGGTAGTGCAGAAAAAAATCGCCCAAGGATTCGGTCATGCGTCTGTGGATTGCCCCGCGTGTTTCTTCCGTGACCGAGCGGCACAGCTCCGGCAGTTCCATTGCCAGAGATTCGGGGCAGGGCGCCATGAGCGCGCCGGTGTCGGCTTGCGGCAGGCTCAGCCAGCGGGGCTTTTTATCCATAAGCTCAAATATGCGCCGCGCATGCAGGGCCGGGTTGTTCAGGCTGTCGTTGGGCGCGGCCATAATCAGCAGCGGCGGGTAGAACCAGTGGAACGACTGGCGCGAAAACAACATGCCAAAACCGGGCGCCACCGCCGCAATGGCGCGGATGCGCGTGTCGGCGAGGCTGCGTGTGAGCGGCAGGTTTTTGCACAGCGATTCCATGCGCTCGCGAGCCCAGGTATTGCAATACATGTCGTTAGGAGCTGTGCGCGAGCAATAGCTGGCCCAGCCCTCGCAGTCCGGCAGCGCGCCGCCCAGCAGCAGAGCCGCCGCGCCGCCAACGCCAAAGCCGATTGCTCCGATGCGCGAAGCGTCAATGCTGGGCTCCACTTCCGGATCATGCAGGAGCAGGTCAATGCTGCCAGAAAGTTCATGCGCACGGTTTTCAAGCTGCTGCCATGTCAGCAGATTGTCCATGTTGTCCATGTTGTCGCCAGGGTGATTGGGGGCAGCCACCACAAAACCCAGCGATGCCAGCCATGCGGCGGTATCATGATAGGAGAAACGCGTCCCTGCGGTATCGTGCGAGAGCAGAAGCAGAGGAAAACGCCCGTCCACAGCCTTGCCTGCTCGGGAGGCGGAAATCTCCCACGGTGCATAGTTGAGATCACGCGGCGGGCGCGATGATGGATACCACACATTCACATCCAGGCGCAGGCCTGTTTCCGGCGACCACTGGCCAAGCGTTCTGAAACCGACCATATAGGTGTCGGCGGCATTGGCGGCAGGAGCGAACAGGAGCAGGGCAAGGACAGCTATAGTGGTGAGTACGCGCATGGCTGTGTTGTGCCACAAGCGGCCTTGGGGTACAAGAGCAGACCGAAGGCGCGCCAATGCGCCCGATGAGGGAGATCAGCCTTTATGGAACTACTGAGCAGTTTTGTCAGTTTTATTCTGCACATAGACGTGCATTTGTTTGAACTTGCCAATCAGTACGGATTGTGGCTTTACGCCATACTGTTCGTCATTGTTTTTTGCGAAACAGGTCTTGTGGTAACCCCCTTCCTGCCAGGCGATTCCCTGCTGTTTGCCTCCGGCGTGGTGGCCGGGGCCGGATTGCTGGGTTATGGCGAAGTGATGGGCGTACTGCTGGCGGCAGGGATACTGGGCGATGCGGTGAATTACTTTATCGGGCGGCATGTGGGCCCGACCATTTTCTCGCGCGAGAACCGCCTTATCAAAAAATCCCACCTGATCAAGGCGCACGATTTTTATGAGCGGCACGGCGGCAAGGCTATTGTGCTGGCCCGATTTGTGCCCATAGTGCGCACCTTTGCGCCCTTTGTGGCGGGCATTGCCCTGATGCATCCGCCCACGTTTTTTCTGTTCAACATCACCGGCTGCGTGCTCTGGGTGGGCGGGCTGGTTTCCGCCGGGTACTTTCTGGGCAACCTGGAATGGGCGCGACAGAACTTCAGCCTGATTGTTTACGGCATCATCATTGTTTCCGTACTGCCTGTGGCTATTGAAGTAGCGCGCTCCAAGTTTGGGAAGGGCAAGGATTAGGCCCTACAGCACTACACGCAGGCGTCCGCCTTCCATATGCGCCTCCCTGTTGATGCACAGGGGGGCGTCTTCATTATGGTGGGACACAAACACCATCTGGACGCCCTGCAGGGCAAGCTGATCCAGCAAATGCAGGTATTGGGCACGGCTTGGCGCATCCAGGCCGGAGCAGGGTTCGTCCAGCAGCAGGATATCCGGCCCGCCCACCAGGGCGCGCGCCAGAAACAGGCGGCGCAACTGCCCTGTGGACAAATGGCGGATGGATTGCCGCCCAAGCTGCTTCAGCCCCTCGGTGCTTTCATCGGGGAACATCTGGGCCATGCGGTTTGCGGCCTCGGCCCGCTCGGCATCAGAAAAGCGGCGGTATACGCCGATGCTGTTGTCAAAGCCTGTGCAAACCATATCAAGCGCATTAAGGGAATAGCCGTACAGAGCCTGAGAAAGATCGGACACAAGGCGTACTCCCTTGCGCAGGGCTTCAAGGGTGTCCACCTGCCCGCCCTGACCGGGCAGCCATCGGTCAAATCTGCCCCCGGCGGCAACAAATTCATCACCTGCCAGCAAACGCAGCAAGGTGGATTTGCCCGAGCCGTTGGCCCCGGTGATGCGCCAGTTTTCGCCCTGATGCATGCACCAGCTGATGTCGCGCAGCACTTCCTGCCGATCAATGAATACGGTGACATTATCCAGATCAAGCATGGCGTGTCCGCCGTTGAGTACGTGCTCCGCAACTCCGGAGGCATTGTCGTTCTGCGGCATCTTCGGCGCTTCTTCACCGGACTCAGATGCAGGCGGCGCTGTGAGCAGGCGGCCATTACGCACATAACGGCGGCCTGCGCACCAGTCGGGAATATTGGCGGCGCGGTGCGCTGTCATCACAACCGTGCAGCGGCTGGCGTATTCGCCGAGAGTCTCAAAGAAAATCTGACGATAGCGTTCGTCAAGGCCTTCATCGCACTCGTCAAGCAGCAGCAGGGTGGGGGCGCGCAAGAGGGCGCGTCCGAGTAACAAAAGGCGCAGCTGCCCTTGCGAAAATGTGGGTACAGTCCGTTCAAGCAGGCCTTCGGCATCAAGGCGTGCGGCCATGTCTTCCACAGCCTGACGCCTGTAGGCTGTGCTGTCAGCATAGACCAGCGGGGTATCCTCAAAGCCTGTGAGCAGCAGGTCGCGGCCTGTGAGATCCCAGGCCTGCCGCTGATAGTTTTCCTGCTGCGCAGGAGAGACAAGGCTTGTCATGCCCCTGCCCGCCAGTGGGGAGTCTTCCGGGCCGTCAGGCCCGTGCCACTGGATGCGCCCGTGGGCGGGCCACAGCTCGCCGCGCATGAGCCGCAGCAGGGTGGACTTGCCCGAGCCATTGGGGCCAATGAGCGCGCAGTGCGCGCCGCGCCGCACCTGCCAGTTGATGTTGTGCAGCACATGCTTCTGGCTGGCATCGCCGGGCAGGAAAAGACTTACGTCATCAATGGATACGATAATTTCGGACATACGTGATCCGTGGTGTCAAAGGCATGCGCCGTTTTACAGGGGCAGCACGATCCGCTGGCCCCGATTAAAGATGGTGTACTCGGCAAAGCCAAAGGCGCGCGCGTAGGAGGCCAGCCGGGCAAAGCCATAGCCCACATCATCGGTGCCGTGCGCATCTGAGGCAAAACTCACGGGCAGGCCCATTTGCGCGGCCATGAGCATGATGGGGGGCGCGGGGTAAATTTCGCGGCAGGCCTTGCGCAGACCAGCGGAAGATATCTCCATGCTCATGCCCATGCGTTGCAGGGCGGCGAGGCCGCGCTGCACCAGCGCCATGCTTTCCGGCTTTGCCAGCCAGATGTGGAACTGCTCCACAGAGAAAATCTTGATGAGGTCAGGGTGCGCGGCAATGTTGAACAGGCCGGATAGGATCATGCGTTCCCATGCTTCAAAATAAGCCTGATACTGCTTTTCGCATTCTTCCTGCGAAAAGGCTTTCCACGGTTCAGCGCCATCGTCAAAGCCCCAGTGACCGATAAAATGTACGCTCCCCAGCAGGTAATCAAAGTCAAAGGCGGCGCAGGAGGCCCGGGTGTAGTCCTCCTGTCCTTCAAGCCAGTCCATTTCCATGCCGAACAAAACGCGGCAGGGGCCATTAAGGTTGGCGGCCTTGAGGGCGCAGACCTCGCGCTCGTAGTCCGGCAGGTGGCGGGTCAGCTGCTCGCGGTATTCGTGGGTGTAGTCAAAGCCCACGGGCCGGGGTGAATGCTCGGTAAAACCCATGTACTCTAGCCCCTTGGCCTGGGCGGCAGCGTACATCTCTGCCGGAGTGTTGCCGCCGTGCGAATACTTGGTGTGCGTGTGCAGGTCTGCGAGAATCATGCTGATTTTCCTGATATGCCGGGCCGCGCCCTTGGCCCGCCGGAGAATGACATTCCGGCCCCTGAAAGGGGATGTTGTCGATATAAAAGGGCCTGCCGTATTGGCGCAGGGGGCGGCAGGTCTGATGCTGGTGTGAACTCTGGTTTGAGTATGACCGTGAACAGCCGGTCTGGCAAGCCGGAGCAAATGGACAGGCTGAGTTGTTGCCTTCTTTATGAATGGTCATGAAAAAAAGGGAGCCTCCAGCGGAGGCCCCCCCTTTTATCAGATGCCGGGCTGCAATCAGCCTGCGATTCTTTTGACTATTTCCTGTCCGGCCTTGCGCCCTGCGCCCATGGCCAGAATGACCGTGGCCGCGCCGGTGACGATGTCGCCGCCCGCAAAGACGTTGGGAATGGAGGTTTCGCCAGTGGCCTCATCGGCCTCGATGTAGCCCCACTTGTTCAGTTTGAGCTCAGGGGTAGCCTCAAGGAGGATGGGGTTGGAACGGGTGCCCAGAGCCACAATGGCAAGGTCGGTGGGCAGATCGTATTCCGAGCCTTCCACAGGCACAGGCCGGCGGCGACCAGAAGCATCGGGTTCGCCCAGTTCCATACGCTGCAGGGTTACGGACTGAAGGCGCATTTCCGCATCGCCGTTGAAGCGCAACGGAGCGGAAAGCATGGCAAACTGCACGCCTTCTTCCTCCGCATGTTCCAGCTCTTCCAGACGGGCGGGCATTTCGGCCCTTGTGCGGCGATAGACCACATGCACGCTTTCCGCGCCCATGCGCAGTGCTGTGCGCGCTGCGTCCATGGCCACGTTGCCCGCGCCAAACACGGTAACATGCTTGCCGGGGTAGGCCGGTGTGTCCTGCGAGGGGAAGTTGTAGGCGCGGCCAAGGTTGACGCGGGTGAGGTATTCGTTAGCGGAGAACACGCCCACCAGATTTTCGCCGGGAACGCCCAAAAAGACGGGCAGGCCAGCGCCGACGCCGATGAAAATGGCGTCGTACTCCTTGCGCAGGTCGTCAATATCAATGGTGCGGCCACCCACGGAATTGAGGTGGAAATCCACACCGGCCTGACGCAGGCCGTTGATTTCCGTGGCTACCACGGTCTTGGGCAGGCGGAAGGCAGGGATGCCGTAAATAAGCACGCCGCCGGGTTCGTGCAGGGCTTCAAACACATCAACCTTGATGCCTGCGGTGGCGCACACGCCAGCACAGGTCAGGGACGAAGGGCCGGAGCCGATGCAGGCCACCTTTTTGGCTCCCAGGGGCAGGGCGCAGGCATTGGTGCCGGTCACCTGCTCACAGGCTGTTGTGGCGATATACGTGTCTGCCACAAAGCGTTCAAGACGGCCAATGGCCACGGGCTGCCCCTTGGCCTTGAGCACGCACTTTCCTTCGCACTGGTGCTCCTGGGGGCACACGCGACCGCACACGGCGGGCAGGCTGTTGGTGGTCTTGATGATGCGGTAGGCGGCATCCATGTTGCCCTCGGCAACCTGATGGATAAAGTCGCGGATGGGCACTTCTACAGGACAGCCCGACACGCACAGGGGCTTTTTGCACTGAAGGCAGCGGCTGGCCTCGGTCTGTGCCATTTCCTTGGTGTAGCCAAGGGCGACTTCTTCAAAATTGGCGCGGCGCACTTTTGCGGGCTGGCAGGGCATGTCCACACGGGGAGCCACGGTCTTTTTGGGCTTGCTATTCTCCATGGCTGACTCTCCGGTATTCTTCAATGGAAATGGTTTCCTGCTCCCGGTAGGCGGCCAGGCGGCGGCGCAGTTCGGGAAAATCCACTTCGTGACCGTCAAATTCGGGGCCGTCCACACAGGCGAACTTGGTTTTGCCGCCAACGGTGACGCGGCAGGCGCCGCACATGCCAATGCCGTCAACCATGATGGGGTTGAGGCTGACCGTGGTCTTGACGCCAAAGGGGCGCGTGGTTTCAGCCACGGCGGCCATCATGGGCACGGGGCCGACGGCCACGACTTCAAACACGTCCTTGTCTTTTTCAAGCCGGTCGCGCAGAAGCTCGGTAACAAGGCCCTTGTGGCCGTAGCTGCCATCGTCAGTGGAAACAAGCAGTTCATCCACAAAGGATTTGAGCTCGTATTCAAAGAGCAGCAGATCTTTGCTGCGAGCGCCTATAACGCCCACAACCTTGTTGCCGATGCGGGCATGGCCCTTGGCGATGTGGTGCATGGCGGCAATACCGGTGCCACCGCCCACGCATACGACCGTACCGCGTTTTTCAATATGGGTGGGGTGGCCCAGGGGGCCGCAGACGTCAAGAATGGCATCTCCAACGCCGAGTGCTTCAAGCATGGCCGTACTCTTGCCCATAACCAGATACACTATGGTAATGGTGCCGTTTTCCCGGTCAGTATCTGCAATGGTCAGCGGAATGCGCTCGCCCTGTTCGCTCATGCGCAGCATGACGAAGTGGCCGGGGCGCGCTTTTTGCGCGATTTGCGGCGCGTGGAGCACCAGTTTGCTGGTTTTGCCCGGGATCAGGCTTTCCTTGTGCAATATAGGTGTTGGCATAGGTTCTCCTCGTCAGGCATCTGAGTTGCTGCATGGTAGCTGCGATCGAAATTACTTGCAAGTAACAGTTTTATCGTATCTCTTTTACATGACTGATATAATTTGTTCTCCGCTTTTACTTTGCGTTTATGGGCATGCAATGGGCCTTTTTTTTAGACCTACCCTAAAGATCTGGCCTAATGTTCCGATAAAAATCTTGACGAGTGGGGAAGGGGAGACGGTATAAAACCAAACAAGGAGGCGGACAGGGCCAACCCCTTTGCAAGGAAGCAAGTGATCCATTCATGGAGGAATGGTCATGTCGCAACACATCGGTGACGTTTTCCAGTTGGGAGCCTCGCCGCCTGAATTGGCCGATAATCCATCACAGAATCGTGATCTGAGGCTGGTTGAGCGGTATCTTGCAGTTCTGGAAGAAAACAAAAAGGCATGCCGCTCGGCTTTGACTGACGCGGATATGGCTTTGGACATGGCGGGTTTTGTGCGGCGGCAGCTGCGCAGACCTGCCCAGATGCCCAGGATGTCTCCGGCCTTGCTGGCCCTGGCTCTTGTGCGGCGTGTCCCTGACGCGCCCGAACAATAAACCGGACGGACTTCTACGTTGAACTCCTGCCCGGATGCAGAACGCCCATGCGTTCCCAATGCAACATTAACAGTGCATTGCAGAACACAAACCACTAGCATCACTTTTCCGTGACATGATAGGGGGCATGGCAGTCCGCAATCCATGACGAATTCTCCACTCATAGAGAGGCGGGGGCGTGGGGCCTCCGCCTCTCGCGTTTTACGCGCCGCAACTATCTTCAGTCAGCGACGGCCCGCCTCTCGTGCTGCCGGGCAGGGGCAGCACCGAAAAGGTTGAGCCGGTTGCGGCTTTGCCGCACCGCAAGCGAAAACTTTTCGTGCCTTTAGCCGAGCACAGCTCGGCGCTGTGAGCTTGTAGCGGGGGCGTGGGGCCTCCGCCTCTCGCGTTTTTGCGGGGTTTCCCAAGCCCACCCGCTAGAGAGAACGGCCCCTTCCGGGGCCGTTCTGATACGTCGGCAACAGCCAGGGCGTTTGCTGCATGTGCGCTTGCTGCTAGGGATAGAATCCCGTGGGTTTTTCCGACAGATTGATAAGAATATTTTTCTGCTGGGTGTAGTGCTCAAGGATGACCTTGTGCGTTTCACGCCCGATGCCCGACTCCTTGTGCCCGCCAAAGGGAGCGCCAGCCGGAATGCTGTTGTAGGTATTCACCCACATGCGGCCCGTTTCAACGGCGCGGCTTATGCGCATGGCCCTGTTGATGTCGCGCGTCCAGACCGCGCCGCCCAGACCGTAGGGGCTGTCGTTGGCCATGGACACAACTTCTTCTTCCGTCCTGAACTTGATGATGACCGCCACGGGGCCGAAGATTTCGTCCTGCGCCACGCGCATGTTGTTGGTGACGTTGCCAAGCAGGGTAGGACGCATGAAGCAGCCCTTGGCAAGCTCGCCATCTGTGATGCGCTTGCCGCCGCAGAGCACGGTGGCGCCCTCCGCCTTGGCCTGTTCAATGCAGAGCTGAATGGCCTTGAGGTGCGATTCGTAAATCTGCGAACCCATCTGTGTTGCGGGATCCCACGGCAGGCCAACCTTGACGCGGTTGAAGCGTTCCACGGCTTCTGCCACAAACTGGTCGTAAATATCCTCATGCACAAAGACGCGCGACCCGGCGCAGCATACCTGCCCCTGATTGAACAGAATGCCCATTTGCAGGCCGTCCATGGCCAGATCCCACTGACAATCGGGAAAGTAGATATTGGCCGATTTGCCGCCCAGCTCAAGGGTGGAGGGGATAAAGCGTTTTGCCGCTGCAAGGCCCACCTGACGGCCAACTTCTGTTGATCCGGTGAAAGCAAGCTTGCGGAAGCCAGGGTGCTCAAGCATGAACTGGCCGGAGCGTGAGCCGCGCCCGGTGATGACGTTGAACACCCCCTTGGGCAGCACGTCGGCAATAAGCCGCGCCAGTTCAAGCACGGAAAGCGAAGTGTGGTTGGAAGGCTTGAACACGGTGCAGCACCCGGCGGCAAGCACGGGGGCCAGCTTCCAGGCAGCCATGAGGAAGGGGAAGTTCCACGGCACAATCTGGCCCACAACGCCGATCGGTTCGCGAAACACCAGGGACATGGTGTTTTCGTCCAGCATGACTGCGGTGCCTTCATCAGCGCGCACCACCCCGGCAAAGTAGCGGAAGTGGTCGGCGGCAAAGGGAACGTCCACATTCATGGTTTCCCGGATGGGCTTGCCGTTGTCCAGGGTTTCCACCATGGCAAGGTGTTCTTTGTTGGCATCAATAATATCTGCAATTTTCAGCAGCATATTGGCCCGTTCAATGGGGTCGATCTTTTTCCAGCTGTCCCATGCCTTGTTGGCAGCCGCCACTGCTGCGTCCACGTCTTCCTTGGTGGCTTCGGCGCAGGTTGCCAGGCACTCGCCATTGGCGGGGCAGAACGTTTCAAACGTGCCGCCGTCGGAGGCCTGTCTCCACTGGCCGTCGATGAAAAGGGAGTACGAATCCTGAATGTCCGGTTTGTTCATGAATCACTCCTTTTTTTAAAACCATGATTGTCTGAAGGACAATAAGATAGATATATGGATTGCAAATCCATATTGAATAGTAGATTTTTGTTCATGCTGACATGATTTAATGCACATTGTGAAAAAAAATACAATTTAAAACTATATTTATATAATCATTCAACACTACAAAATCTGCTTGTTGCGTAGTAAATAAAGCAATACTGGCTTATATTGCAAATGTGTCACGATAATATTGCGTATCAGGATGGCTTGCTTAAAAAAAATATGGGATTCAGGCAGGATGTGTGAAAGCACCCGGCCTAAATCCCATAGTAAAGGCGATATGTTGGAATAAAATCAGCTTTTTGCTGCGCGGTAACCGTGCGAAAAGTCGGCGGCATACAGGCGTGAGGGCGCGCCCTCGCGGCTTTCTGCGGGCAGCACAAGAAAAACTGTCTGTCGGGTGAGGTTGTGGCGGGTTATGCACTGGGCCAGCTCGCCCAGCGTTGTCCAGTGCAGCTGCTCCTCGGGCCAACTGACCATATGGGCGCAAAAAACCTGGGTTTCTGACGGCAGGCTGCGCAAGAGCTCGTCCTGAAGGGCCTGAGCCGACGCTGCGGAAAGATAGACGGCCATGGAGGCCCCATGCTGGGCCAGCAGGTGAAGATGCTCACGCGCCGGCACCGGGGTACGGCCCTCAAGGCGGCTGATAATGAGGCTCTGGGTTACTTCCGGCACGGTAAAGGTAATGCCCGCCGCAGCCGCCGCAGCGCAGGCGGCGGTAACGCCCGGCACCACACGCCAGGGGATGCCGTCCGCATCCAGCAGGGCGGCCTGCTCGCGCAACGCACCGTACAGGGATGGGTCGCCCGTATGCACGCGGGCCACGGAGCGGCCCTCCAGCGCAGTTGCCCGCACCAGCGCATGGCACTGCTCAAGGTTCAGCGGGGCGGAATCCACAACCATGGCGTTGGGCGCGGCGCAGGCCACTACCTCGCGCGGCACCAGCGAACCCGCATAGAGCACAAGGGCGGCCTGCTCAATGGCATTGCGCCCCTTGATGGTCATGAGATCTGGATCGCCTGGCCCTGCGCCCACAAATGTAACGATGCCGGGCGTCATCCCGGTCTGTTGCGCGCTGTCCATGCGCTACCTGCCTTCGGGCTGTGCGCCGGACTGAATGGGAGCAGGCGCGGGTTTTTGGGCGGCAAGCAAAAATACGGGGTTCATGGCCGCCAAATGAACATCACCGCCAAGGCTCTTGCCTTCAGCTGCGCTGATTTGCAGAATTTCCACAGGCCAGCCCATGTCTTCAAAAAAGCGACGGCACAGGCTGAAACTGTCCAGAAGCACGCAACTGACCACCACGCGGCCCCCCACGGGCAAACGCAGGCATACATGCCCCAAGATGTCATCCCCGTCATCGCCGGAAAGGCCGCCGCCGATGAACACTCGCTGCGGATCAGGCAGGCCGGGCAAGCATTCGGGGGCTTGCCCGAGGCGTACTTCCACATTGGCCGCACCAAAGCGGCGGCGGTTTTCCTGAATGCCCATGGCGCGCCCGGCAGAGCGTTCCACCGCGATCACACGCCCCTCGTGCGCCAGCACGGAAGCTTCAAGGGCCACCGCACCCGAGCCGGAACCGAGATCCCACACCACGTGCCCGGCTTCAATGCGCAGCAGCGCCAGTGCGGCAGCGCGGACGGGCTTTTTGCTGATGAGCCCTCGGTCAACCGCGAGCTGGTCGGCGTCAAGCCCAAGGTGCGGGCGGCGGGCCGGAGCCATGGGTATCAGCACCATTGTGCAGGCCGGGCCAAATTCGCGCCCGGCGGCATCGGCCATGCTCAAATGGCTGACGCATTCATCGGCTGCGCCCATGCGCTCAAAAATATGGGCATCAAACCAGTCCACCCCACGGTCAAGCAGATGGCGGGCGAGTACATCGGGCGACATGCGCGCATCAGTAAGGATGCAGAGCGGCGCATTCTTGCCGCAGGCCACGTTGAGGGGGCGCAAATCATCGCGTCCGTGCAGGGAGAGGCAGATAACCTTGTGCCACGGCAGGGAAAGGCGCGCGCAAGCCTGCTGCAGAGAACTGACAGCGGGCAGCAGGCGCACGGCATCTGCCCCCATGCGGCGTACCAGGGTCGCGCCAATGCCAAACAGCAGGGGGTCGCCGTCTGCCAGCACAAGCACACGCTCCCCTGCGGCCCGCAACTGGCTGAGGCGGGTGAGCAAAGGCTCCAGAGGCGTGGTCAGGGGCAGTAGGCGCGCCTTGAGGGCGGGTCCTGCTGCGGGAGAGTCCTCCTGATCGCCTGCGGGCTGGTTTTCTGTTGAATTCCCGTCTGCGTCACGGGTTGCGTCCCCAGTTGCTCCGTTGCTGGAGTCCAGACTGCTGCCGGAAAATTCCTCCAGCAGCATGCGCCCGGCGCAGATCACATCGGCTTGCTCCGCCAGCTGGCGCTGGGCTTCAGCCAAACCTGCCAGGCCGCGCGGGCGTGCGCAGTCGAGGCCCATGACCGTGATGGGTTCCGGCGCGACAGTCGTTGGTTCAAAAACAAAGAATGACTGCAACATTTCCGACATGGGCGGCCAGTCGTCCTGCTCTGACGTGCCCGCAACGGCAGGGCTGGCGGGCGCAGCGGCGGGGGGGGCAGGAGCGGCCTGTGTGATATTGGCGGCAAGTGTGGTTGCTGCTGTTGCAGCGGCTTCGGCTGGCAACTCTGCGGGCGTGGCAGGGGCTTCATCCGCGTTTGCGGGAGCGGAATCCATAAGGAGGGGTTCGTCCCTGCCTGATGCGTCCGCATGTGCCGTTTCGGTATCCGCATTGTCAGAGGAACACTGTGCTTTATCAGCGTTAATCGGCGCGTCACAGTGCGGAGTGGCGAGTTCTGCAAAGGCGCAGATATTGGGGGCAACTACCGGGGCGTCATCAGCAGGAAACTCCGGCAATTCGGCAGCATGTTCATCTGGATGTTCGCCGGGAGTCTCCAGCGGGCCAGCGGCAAGGGCCTCGGCCTGAACGGCGTTGGTTGCGTCATCGTCCCGTGTCGGGGTGTCGGGCGTATGGGTTGGCACGGCAAAGCCGGGCAGTGAGACCTGTTGTTTCATAACGCCAATAATTCCCTGCCGTCAGTGTGAAAAAGGTGCAAGCTCACGGGGCGTCCTGCAAAAAGTTGTGCTGTGCGCGCCGCCTGCTGCGCCACCCGTTTGATGGTCTCGGCCCCTGCGTTGTCTGCCAGCAGCAGTTCCAGTGCGTGAGCCGCAGTTACGCAGCGGGTGATGGCATCCGCGCAGGTAGCGCCAGCCTCGCTGGCAAGTCGTCCAAGGGCCTGCATGTCCAGCGTGGAATCCTTGGCATGAGTGTATGTATGCCCTTGGGCAAGTTTGACCAGTTTGCCAAAAAAACAGCCCCAGATAATCCGCTCAAACGGCATGCTCCCCACAGCTTGCAGTGAGAATTGCGCAAAATCCGCCACCTGCACAAAGCACCGTTCCTGCAGGTCGGGGTAGCGCTCCATAAGCAGCCGTTCAGAGCGCCTTCCCGTGGTAAGACAAGCACATTGGCAGCCTGTGGCGCGGGCCACGGCAAGCCCCTGCTCAATTGTGGCCTTCCACGCATCATGGCTGAACGGACGCACCGTGCCCTGGGTTCCCAATATGGAAATGCCGCCTTCAATGCCCAATCTGGGATTGAAGGTCTGGTGCGCCAGCCGCGCGCCATCAGGTACGCTGACAAATACCGTCAGCCGGGTGCGGTTTCGAAGGGCTGCGGCGTACTCCTGCTCCTGGGCTTGCAGCGCAAAGGTTATCTGCTGACGCGGCACCGGGTTGACAGCAGCCTGACCAATGGGGACGGGCAGACCGGGCAGGGTGACTCGCCCCACCCCCGGCCCTCCCTTTATAATGATGTGGTCGGGGTATGCAACTGCTGTGTCGGGGGATGTCCCCACGGCATCATGGGAGGGCGTATGCCATGCTGCATCCTCGAACTGGTTGGCTGGGCGAGGTATGGTGGGCAGCGCGCTTTCCACCACCGTGGCTGTAATGCGCGCGCCTGAGGTGGCGTCAGGGTCATCGCCGCCGTCCTTGATTATGCTGGCGTGGGCAATGGCAATGATATCCGGTGGCGGCGGATCGGCCAGCCCGCTTGCGGCGTTGGCTTCGGCAGCGGACCATACCGCACCCAGTTCCGGCGCAGGCCCTGCGGCGCAGCTTTCAATATTCAGGCGCAGCCAGCCCCGAGGCTCAGGCAGACAGTCAGCGTTTTTGCACGGATCAAGTCTGCCCTGACCAGCCCCAAAAGGGGGCAGGGGCACCCGGATTGCATCCGGGGCTGTGCCCGTGCGCAACAGGTGCAGTGCGGCCAGTGCTGCACCCGTGGCGGCGCTGCCTGTAGTGAACCCTTCCCGAAGCTTTGCAGCCATGCGTCAGCTCAAAGTGGGGGACAAACCAGATGTCAGGCTGGATGCCATGCCGGGAGCCGGATTTGAGGCCAACCCGGGGCGGGCGGCTGGATCAGACAGCCAGACCTTGCCACGGGCCACAAGCGACACCGGGCCGTCTATGCCAGCCATATCAAGGCCGCCTTCGGCAAACAGCCGCACGTCCAGGGCCGAGCCGCCGGGCTGCATAATGGAAAAAGATCGGCGCGTGCCTGCGCGCGCAAGGCACAGGGCCAGTGCCAGTGCCCCGGAACCGCAGGCATTTTCAAGAAATGTTGTTCCGGCGTCGCGCACATGCACAAGGGGCAACATGTCCAGCAGACCCTGGCATTCCCGCCACCAGATGACACCTGCGGCAGGTTCGGCCTCAAGGCCGTGCTGCTGGCGTAGTTGGGCAGCCACGGCATGGCAGTCATCCGGCAGGGGGTGTGTTGCCCCGCCAAGCAGCAGATGGCAGATGCCAGGCAGGCGCACCAGATGCGCGCCTTTTTCTATAGTAGTAATGGAATATTCAGGGAGGCGCAGCAGAGCCTCCACCTGCCAGAGCGGGGCAGAGCCTCGGGTGCGCAGGCGTACAGGAGTCTGCCAGCCGGAAACCTGGATTTCATCAAAACGGACAGGGTGTTCTGCGGGTGCAGCAGCTTCGTTTCTTTGTTCACTGCGAGGGGCGATTCCATCCAGCACACCCTGTTCCGGGCCTGAGTATTGGGCAGTGTATGCCAGCAAGGCCCCCACGGCGCGGCTGGCATTGACGCAAAATTCACCGCCCGCCATACGCAGTTTGCGCTGGGGCAGGTTCACAAATCCCGCCTGTTCGCCCCCAAGCATGGAAGAATCCAGCGCCAAAGACGCCAGACGAGCCTGTTCTGCCGGGCGCTGACCAGCGTCGGGAAAAAGCAGGGTGGTGTTGCCCCCGGGGCTCCATTTGGAAAAAGTCAGTGCAGGCATGGAAAATCCTTGGTTCTTGACAAAGTATGCCTCAGGCCCGGCGGGCTGTCCAGCGCTGGCGGCAGAGCGGGGTCAGCCGCCGGATTTTTGCTGCCAAAGGGAAATAATCGGATGTGCGTTGCACTTGGACTGTGATGAAAAAGCGAAAGAGTGTTTCCTATTTACAACTTGCGGTTTTTCCTAAACGCGGGTATGTGAAAGGCAGTTGCCGTCTCCAAGGCCTATGGCTGTGAGTGAGCCGGTAACGTGGCGGGCACACCGCGATTTACTGTTGTTGACGGTAATCGACGACACTAACAACGTTTGGGAGGCAGTATGAAATCGTTTCGTCTTCTTGCTCTTGCGGCCGCTCTTGTTCTGAGCTACGCCGTGGCCGCTGCGGCCGCTCCGGCTTGTAACAAGAAAATTGAGAGCTTCGACTTCGTAGTGGACTATTCTGGTTCCATGATGATGAAGAACGACAAGCTGAAGCAGGACAAGATTGTTGTGGCCAAAAATGTGCTTACGCGCATCAATGCCGCTATCCCCGCTCTGAGCTACAATGGTGGCTTGCACACCCTTTCGCCCAACGGCGCCATCATTGCCCAGGGTCCTTGGGATCGCGCCGCCATGGCCGCTGGCCTCAAGAAGCTGAGCAGCAACTTTGATATTTTTGGCCGCATGACCAGCATGGGCAACGGCCTGCAGGCGTATGAACCCTTCATCTCCAGCATGAAGCGCGACGCCGCCCTGATCCTCGTGACCGACGGCGACAACAACCGTGGTACCGACCTCGTGCAGGTTGTGAGCCAGATGTACGCCAGCCAGCGTAACCTGGTTGTGCATGTGATCTCCCTGGCCGACACCCCCAACGGTGAAGCCACCATCAAAAAGATTGGCGCCCTGAACTCCAACGCCGTTGTGGTGCGTGGTGAAGAACTGGCTACCAGCGATGCCGCTGTTGAACGCTTTGTGCTTTCCGTGTTCTGCAAGGACGAAGACGTCATCGTGCTGCGCGGCGTGCACTTCGCTTTCAATTCCTATGCTCTTGACGGCAAGGCCATGGGCATCCTGAACGAAGCCGCCACCCTGATCAAGAACAACCCCAACAAGCGCGTTGTTCTCTCCGGCTGGACCGACTTTGTGGGTTCCGATGCTTACAACATGAAGCTTTCGCAGGAACGCGCCAGCTCCGTGAAGAACTACCTCGTGAAGCAGGGCATCCCCTCCAGCCGCATGACAGCCATTGGCCGCGGCAAGTCCTTCAAGTATGACAACAAGACCGACGAAGGTCGCGCCATGAATCGGCGCACCGAAGTGTCCTTCGAGTAATCTCGGAGCGTCTTCGCGTCAGTCGAATTAAAGCAAAAGCCGGGTGGTGTATGCCGCCCGGCTTTTTATGAGGTGCATGGCACATGCGTAAGATTCTGGCACTCATTCTCACGTTGGGGTTGACCACTGGCGGTTGCGCCTGGTTTGGCGGCTCTTCTTCCACTGATGAAGAAATAAAGCCCGCTCAGCCGCAGGAACAGACTGCAGCCCCCGAACCGGCCCCGGCCCCTGTGGCTCCTGCCAAGGACGCCAAGGGCAAGAAGGGTAAAACCAAGGCCGAAAAACCGGCTGAAGTTAAGCCCGTTGCCGCTAAAAAAGGCGCGAAGACCGAAGCTCAGGTCGCCGCCGAGCTCACCATGGTGGGCAACAGACTGGCTGCCCAGGCTGCCCGCACGGTGATGCCTTCCAAGTCTTCCAGGGAAGTGCGCCAGGACGGCAAGGATTACGTGGGGACCTACATTGATGTGGACTCTTCCAACGTAACCACTGAATTGCGCCCCAGCCCCACTGGTCAGTACGTCGGCTTTATCAGGTATCAGGAAAGGGTGATGGATTGCCGTGGCAAGACTCGCCAGGAAGCTATGTCTACTGCTTCTTGCGAACAGGTCAAGGCCCGCAACATCAACGAGCTGATCCGTTTTGACGGTTCGACCTGGCAGTATTAGTATAAAGTAGTAACGCCGCTCTGGTTGCGCGCTGCCTTGTGCCGCGTTCTGCCGGAGCGGATGTTCCACGCTCGGTGAGTCACCGTTCGTGAAGAGATTTCAGCGGGGTTTCGGCCCCGCTTTTGCTTTTTTTGAGGCATCAGCGGGAAGCGAGCGGCAGTGACCACGGCACAGGCAGAGTGGCACTGATGCCCTTGGGCCTGAAGGGCTGAATGAATCGGGGTCAGCCCTTGGCTATGCACTTGGGGTAAAAGGGCTGGGTTGTCCTTGTCTGAGGTGAGCGTGGCAAGGGCCTGATCAGGCGGCATCGCCTTTCAGAAAACCCTCCGGCAGATGATCACGAATCCAGCGCGCACACTGGGCCGGATTTTTACCCTCGGCGGGGCAGCGCAAGGTTGCATAATATGTGTACAGGGCCTTGCGTTCGTTAAAGATGTCCTCGAGTTTTTCGCCGGGATTCATTGCAATGCCGCGCTCAGGATTGCGGGCGATGCGTTCTTCTATCAGATGAAAGGGCACGTCAATATAGACGACAGGCCCAAGCTCAGCCAGATGCCGCATGGCCGCATCGCGGTAGATGACGCTGCCGCCTGTGGCTATGACCGTTCGGTTGGCCTTGATGGCGCAGATGACCTTGCCCTCGGTATCCAGAAAGGCCGCCTTGCCCAATGTGTCGGTAATGTCTTGCAGGCGAGCGCCGTAGGCGGCTTCAATCAGGTGATCGCTGTCAACAAAAGCCCATCCCAGCTCCTGCGCCAGGGCTGAACCCACAGTGGATTTACCCGCTCCGGCCATGCCTATAAGGGTTATACAGGGGGCTGGCATCGCGGGGGCTGCTGTTAAATCCGGCTTGCTGGACATGCGGACTCCTGATGGCTTGAATGGAAACGCATGGCCTCAATGTTGTCATGCGCGGCGCATACGTAAATTTCTGGAAGTAAATCGGTTAGTGGGAATGTGCCCAAGCCCGCGCTGCCTGTCAACGCCGGGCTTTGCAGCCAGCGACTGATGGTGCGCAGAGGTCTGCATTTTCCCACGTGCAGGCCTTTTCATTTTTTTCCGTGGGCTAAAGGTTTTTTGCTTCAAGGCCGATAAGCGCAGTAGAGGTAAGTTTTATGTGCAAGTCAGTTGGTATGCTATTGCTTGCTTTTTTTGCGTTTTCCATTTGTCGCGCGTCCGTTGTGGTTGCCGTGGAGGCCGTCCCCCTGCCGCCTCAGGTACCTGCTCACACTGCCACCGGGGCCACCAATCTCACCGATGTCTGGCTGCACAGCGGTGGCGGACGGCTGTATTGGAACACACTGGTGACGCCCCGGCAGATTGCACTTGAAGGGGCGCGGTTTGTGGATCCTGCGGCTGTACCGGAGTTGGCCATGACTCCTCAGGCGGACAAAAAAACGCCCGCGCGTCAGGCAAAGCGCAAGGTCAAGGTTTCAAAGGCCGCCCCGCAATCAGCCACATCTCCGGCTCCCAAGGGTGTGGGCAAAACAACCCTTCCGGCGCCTGTCAGCAGCAGCGCCATCCCACCGCTGAGCAGCGCTGCTCCAGCACAGCCCAAGTCTGGCGCTTCTGCTGCTGGCCCGGCCAAAGCGGCTAATTCTGCGCCTGCGCCAAGCTCTGCGCCCATGCCATATTCATCGGCAGCGGCATCCTCTGTGGGCAGCATTGGCGCTGCTGGCAGCGGGGCTATGCCAGATGTGCCTGCACCTCCGGCATTTTCAGCAGATGATGTGCTGCCGAGGGCCAACGCCCGGCCTTGAGGCCTTGAGGCCTTGAGATATCGGGGGTCCTGGTTCGTGATGCCTGTGCACGCGAACCATGGTTGCCACACTAGCCCCTGAGCCGTTTTGAAGTATCCGCTAAAAAATGTGTGAAGGCGCTGCGATCAGAATTTTTTTTTTGAGCGTGGGGCGTATACGCTTGCGGCCTGTTTGCAACAAGGGCATTGTAGTCGCGCGTCGTATGGGGAATCTGGCGCTTGACGGAGGCCGTGCTGGCGTGTATGTAGCTTCTTCCATATATTTTAACGCCAGGGCAATGCTGCCCTTCCGCGCTTAAAAGCCGGGGGGTAGCCCCAAAACCGCTCAGGCCCGGCGTGCCGCATCGCTCCGGTGGTCGGCCCAAGGCCCTGCCGGAAATTTTTTAAGGAGTCTGCCATGAAAAGAACATATCAGCCGAGCAAAATCAGAAGGGCCCGCACTCACGGGTTCCGTACCCGCATGGCCACCCCCAGCGGGCGCGCCATCATCCGTCGTCGTCGCGCCAAGGGCCGTAAGGTTCTGAGCGCCTAGCGGGCGGGCTTGCCCCGTTCTACATGGGTATTCCCATGAATCAGAATGGTCTGCCGCAGCACCTGCGGATACGCCGCAGGGCGGAATTCGTAGCGTGCTATGAGCGGGGCAGGCGTCTGCATACCGAGCATTTCCTTGTTTTTGTGCTGGCGGGCAATAGTCCCGGTCTAGCTGCGCGCACTGGCATGGCTGTTTCCCGCAAGGTAGGCAATGCTGTTGTGCGCAATCGCGTCAAAAGGCTGCTGAGGGAATTTTATCGCCTGCATCGCAGCGATTTGCCCAAAGAAGCTGACATCGTTACCGTTGCTAAAAAGCATGCCGGAGAGGCTGCGCTGGATTTGGCCAGCGTAGCCGCCGAGCTTTTGCCGCTGATGCGGCGCGTGGTTCGGCGAGAGCCGGGCCGTCCGGCATTGGATGGGCTGCCATGAGTCATTTGCTGCGTAATCTGTGCATATTACCCATACGCGTTTACCAGCTTTGCATCTCGCCAGTGCTTCCCCCCGCCTGTCGGTTTTATCCCACCTGTTCCGCCTATGCCGCAGAGGCCATCTTGACCCACGGCATATTCCGGGGCGGCTGGCTTGCGCTCAAGCGTCTTGCCCGCTGCCACCCCTGGGGCGGTTCAGGCTATGATCCTGTTCCACCACCAAGACGTCCCCGTGACGTCCCGCCACTGTCCCAGGAGTGAACGCCCTCATGCAAGACGGAAAAAATCTGATCATCGCCATACTTTTGTGCCTCGTCGTTATTGTGGGCTGGAGTTACGTGTCCGAGTACATGGGCTGGGTCCGCAAGCCTGATCCGGCCATTGTTGCCCAGCAACAGCAGGCGCAGCAGCAGGCTGCACAGCAGCAACAGACCCAGCAGGCCGCCGCAACCGCGCAACAGGCCATGCCCGTATTCACGCCCGCCCCGGGCCGCGACCTCACGGTCAACTCCCCCCTCTATGAAGCCGTTTTTCACACTGGCGGCGGCGCGCTGCGCTCCTTCAAGCTCAAGCAGTATCAGACTGGTCTTGCGGTAGATTCTCCGCTGGTCAACCTCGTTGACCCCAAGACCGCCGCTGTTGCCCCGCTGGGCCTTGTGGTGAATAGCCAGCCCTCGTGGAGCACTGGTCAGTGGTCTGTGGAAGGCAATGAAAATGGTCTGAACATCGGTGCCGGTCAGCAGGGCGTGCTGCGCTTTGATGGCGAGGTGGACAACCTGCGCGTTATCCGCGAAATGACCTTCAGCTCTGATACCTATCTTATCCGCGAAAAAATCCGCGTGGTGAACACCACGGATCAGGCCCGCAGCGTTCGCGTCAGCTACACTGTTGCCGCCGATGCCAGCAATGCCGCAGGCGACCGTTACGATGCCATGCGCCTTGCCTGGGACAACGATGGAAGTCTTGGCGAAGAATCTTCGCCCAAAACGCTTGAAACCACTGGCGCGCAGGTTGCTGGCAAGATTTACTGGGCTGGCACCATGAGCACTTATTTTCTTGCTGCGGTGCTGCCCGGCGACACGAGCAACGTGACCGTCAAGGGCCGCATGCAGCAGAACGTGTTCCGCGCTGCCGTTGAAGAACCTGAAGTGATGCTCGGCCCTGGTCAGGAGCGCGAGCTTACGGTTTCTTACTGGGTTGGCCCCAAGGAACGGGCCAAGCTTGCCGCTGTTTCTGACCAGCTTGCAAAGAGTATTGACCTCGGCATGTTCCATGTGATCGCCAAGGGCCTTCTGTGGCTGCTTGAATTTTTCCAGAAGTACGTGAACAACTGGGGCGTAGCCATCATTTTGCTGACGGTTCTCATCAAGGCCCTGTTCTGGCCCCTTACGGCCAAGAGCTACGCCTCCATGGAAAAGATGAAGAAACTTCAGCCGCATATGGTGGCTATCCGCGAGAAGCACAAGGACAACAAGGAGCTCATGAACAAGGAAGTCATGGCGCTCTACAAGACCTACGGGGTCAACCCGGCCAGTGGCTGTGTACCCATTCTCATCCAGATGCCCGTGTTCTTTGGCCTGTATCAGGCCCTGCTCACGTCCATCGAATTGCGTCACGCGCCTTTTATCACCTATCTGCCCGGCACTGACATCATCTGGCTGGCTGACCTCTCGGCCAAAGACCCGTTCTACATCACGCCCATTATCATGGGTCTGACCATGTTCATCCAGCAGAAAATGAGCCCCCCGGCCACTGACCCCACGCAGCAGAAGATCATGATGTTCCTGCCGCTGATCTTCACCGCCATGTTCCTGAGCTTTCCCTCGGGCCTCGTGGTGTACTGGCTGGTCAACAACATCCTGTCCATTGCGCAGCAAAGGATGATGGCGAAGAAGTTCTCTACATCCGTAGCGAAGTAGGCCGCCCCGGCGGGTTCGCGAGACACAGCAGGGGGTTCGTATGGAAGGGTTTAAGGAATTCCAGGGAAAGGATCTCGACAGCGCCATAGAGGAAGCCTGCGGCTACTTCAATACAGCGCGTGAAAAGCTCGAGATTGAAATAGTGCAGGACGCCAAGTCCGGCATATTCGGCATAGTGGGCGCGCGCAAGGCCAAGGTCCGGGCAAGGCGCGTGCAGCTGCGCGAAACTATGGAAAGCATTCTGGGCAGAAAGAACGGCGAGGGGGCTTCGGCCCCTGCGCCGTCTGCTGGGCAGCCCGCGTCCGCGAGTGAGAACTCCGGGTCTGTGGAGCAGCGCAAAAACGGTGGAGACCGGCAGGAGCAAGCGCCTACGTCTGCACCTGAGTCGTCGGCATCGGCTGCCCCCAAGGCTTCTGATGCTTCCAACGCTCCCGAAGCTCAGGCCGAAAAGGGCCGAGGCGACGGGCGCGACCGCCAGCAGGAGGCCCGTCCCCAGCGCAATCCGCAAGGCGACAGGCGTAACCCGCAGGATGACAGGCGCAACCGTGGCCGTAACCGCAAGCCCCAGTCTCTGGACGCCTTTGAGAGTGAAGAAGATCTGGACGCCGCCATTAATGGCAATGTGCTGGAAAAGCCCGCCGACCGGTCCTTAGACCGCCGGGGCGAGCGTAGCGGCAAGCCTGACAGAAATGGGGCCAAGCCTTCCGGCAGAAATTCTAGAAATGACCGGGGCCGTGACCACTCAGGCAGAAATGCCGAAGGCGGCGAAGGCGTGGAAGCGGCCAATCCCGCCGAGCCTCCTGCGCGCGAGGCCCGAGGCCGACGCAATGACTCCCGACCTGACAATCGTTCTGACAACCGCTCCGACAACAGGGGCAACGGCAGGGCTGAAGCCCGTGCCGCCCAGCGCGAGAATCAACGCCCAGAGCGCGCACCGCGACCTGAAGCGCCAGTGGAAGGGCTGGAAGATGATTTTGAAGCCGCAGGCGAGGGTTTGCCGGTTACTCCTCTGGAGCAGCTTGACGTGGCAAAGCTTGAGACCCTTGTAGATGAAACCGTGCGGAAGCTCATCAGGCCCATTACAGGGGACGGCGTGGGCATCACCGTCAAGATCGGCGGCGGCCGGGTTTATGTGGGCATTGACTGCGATGAAGACTCCGGCCTTCTGATAGGTCGCGAGGGGCAGACCCTTGCCGCCCTGCAATATATGATATCGCGCATCGTATCGCGCGGCATGAATGCAGCCGTGCGGGTGCAGCTCGACGCCGGGGAATACCGCCGCCGTCAGGATGAAAAACTGCGCGAAATGGCTCTGGCTCTTGCAGACAAGGTGCGCCAGAGCGGGCGCTCCTACTCCACGAGGCCGCTTTCTTCGTACCATCGGCGTATTGTGCACGTGTGCCTGCAAGAGGCCGTTGACGTGCAGACCCGCAGTACGGGCGATGGCCCCATGAAGCGCGTGGTCATCATGCGCAGAAAGGGAGAACGCGCCTAGCTTCAGCCTCACTGGCAGATGCGCGTTTGGCGCGTTCATACCGCAAGCTGGGCCAGCAGGGTCGTGAAGGTGCTTGTTACGTTGCCGGAGAAACAGCCCGACTGGGCGCAGATCTCCGGCAACACTCGTTGGCGAAGCCGCGCAAACATAGGGCAAGATATGGATACAGCAATGCAGACAGATCGTGGCGACACCATCGCCGCCATTGCAACCCCTCCCGGTGCCGGAGGGATTGGCATAGTGCGCCTTTCTGGCCCCCGGGCCAAGAAAGTTCTTGCCCGCATGTTCCTCCCCCTTTCAGCGCAGGTGGAAAATTTTCATCCATGGCTTTTGCACAGGGGCCGCGTGCTTGACTGGAACGGCGAGGCGCTGGATGATGCCCTGGCTGTTTTTATGCCAGGGCCGCGCACCTTTACGGGCGAAGACGTCGCCGAGATTCACAGCCATGGTGGCCCTTTTCTGGTGCAGGCCGTGCTCGAAAGCGCGCTGCGCCACGGGGCGCGGCAGGCAGAACGCGGTGAGTTTTCGCGTCGCGCCTTTATCAACGGGCGCATGGATCTGAGCCAGGCCGAAGCCGTGGCCGAGCTGATTGCCGCCCCCTCGCGCGAAGCCCTGCGCTATGGTCTCAACCGTCTGGAAGGTGTTCTTGGTCGGCGTACTGCCGAACTGCGCGAAGAACTGGAAATGCTGCGCGCCCAAATGTGCCTTGCCGTGGACTTTCCTGACGAAGAAGTTGAAGGCATGGAGCCAGCGGCCCTCTGCGAAGTTCTCGATAGGGTCATGCTGGCCGTGCGGCGGCTGCTGGCCGGGAGCAGGCGTGCCCAGATTGTGCAGCAGGGCGCCGTGGTGGTGCTGGCTGGCGCGGTGAATGCCGGCAAATCCAGCCTTCTCAACGCTCTGCTTGGGCGCGAGCGGGCACTTGTGACCGATATACCCGGCACAACGCGTGATTTTCTGGAAGAAACCTGCAATCTTGACGGCCTGCCCGTGCGCCTGACTGACACAGCAGGCCTGCGGCAGGCTGAAGAAACCGTTGAGCAGCTTGGCGTAACGCGTAGCCGCGAAAAAGTTTCGCAGGCTGACCTTGTTGTTCTGGTGCTTGATGGCGGGCTGCTGGGCGAGGAAGGCGCTGCGGCAGAGGTTTGCCCGGACGCTGCGGCCCGCGAGGTGCTTGACTCTGTGGGCGACACGCCCCTGCTTGTGGTGTGGAACAAATGTGACCTTTGCATGCCAAAAGTGTTCCCTCCCCGCTGGATTGGTGCGCGAACCTGTTGCGCAGTGAGCGCACTTTCCGATACATATGTCGAAGAGCTTGCAACCATGTTGCGATCTGTGCTGCTTGGGGGCGGTTCGGATGACGCGCCGGAAGACGGTCTTGCGCCCAACGCAAGGCAATCCATGGCGCTGGAAAAGGCTTTGAAAGAACTTGAAGGGCTGCGTGCTGATGTTGTTGCAGGGCAGCCTTACGATTGTTGCGCGGTCAGACTTGATATGGCCGCCGCTCATCTGGGGGAAGTGACCGGGCTTTCCAGCCCGGCAGAAGTGCTTAACAGCATATTTGCCCAATTCTGCATTGGTAAGTAACCTATGGATATGGACGTTTTGCGCCGCAGGCTGAGTTGCGAAGAAATCAACGCCATGCCCCTTTTTCATTACGAGGGGCCGGTGCAGGTTATTCGCACCCTGGAGGACTGGAAAAACGCGCTGCCGGATCTGCGATCCGCAGATTTGCTTGGATTTGATACGGAAACACGGCCTTCCTTTCGCAAGGGACGCCGCAATTTTCCGGCTTTGATCCAGCTTGCCACGGCCAATGCCGTGTATCTGGTGCAGTTGGCCTTTTTGCCGTTCGGGCCCCATGTGGTCGAAATCTTGGCAAACCCTGATCAGGTCAAGGCTGGTGTGGGCATTCGAGATGATATGCGTGACCTTGGCCGCCTGCATGACTTTGAGCCAGCGGGCCTGGTGGATCTTGGCGGTGTGGCTCGCGCGCACAAACTGCCCAGCCAGGGTTTGCGCACCCTTGCGGCCAATTTTTTTGGCTGGCGTATTTCCAAAGGTTCCCAGTGTTCAAACTGGAGCCTCATGGAACTGACCCCGCGTCAGATTGCCTATGCCGCCACCGATGCCTGGATCGGACGGCTGATTTTTTTGCGCATGTGCGAAATGGGGCTCATTCCATCCTGTCGCAGCACCTGTGAGGTTGCGCCGGGCAGCGATGCCTTGGCAGCGGGGAGCGCCGTGTGAGCGAAAGTGCTTCGCTGTTCTGCTTTCCTCCGCTTGGTCCCAGACTGGTTTTTTTTACGGGCGGTACGGCTCTGCGCGATCTGAGCCGTGAACTGATCCACTACACCCACAATTCCGTTCATCTCGTCACGCCCTTTGATTCTGGCGGCAGTTCTGCGGCCCTGCGCCGCAGCTTCGCCATGCCTGCCGTGGGTGACATCCGCAACCGTTTGCTGGCTCTGGCCGACAGCGCGGTTGTGCCCGCCTCGGTAATGGAATTCTGCGCCAGCAGGCTGCCGGAACCATCGGCGGAATGCAACGATCCACATGAACTGCGCCAACAGCTGCGCGCCATGGGCAGCGGGGAGCATCCTGTATGGGCGGCGATGCCGCCGTTGTTTGCAGATGCGCTGCGTCTGCATCTCAATTTTTTTCTGCAACGCATGCCCGAAGATTTCGACCCCTTCCGCGCCTGCATGGGCAATCTGATTCTGGCCGGCGGCTACCTGCACCACAAGAGGGTGTTTGGCCCGGTCATGGCCTTTCTCAGCCGTTTATTGCAAACGCGTGGCGTTGTACTGCCCATTGTGAGCGAAAGCCTGCATCTGGCGGCGGAACTGGAAGATGGCTCTCTTGTGGTGGGGCAGCACCGCTTTAAAAATCTCAGCGGGGCTGTGCGGCGGCTGTTCCTCACCGTGCACGAACCAGACCGGGGAGCCGAGCAGGCAGAAAAACTGCAAACCCCTTGCCGCCCGCCTCTTGCCCCGGCCTCGGTGGCTTACCTGCGTTCGGCGGCAGCCATCTGCTATCCCATGGGCAGTTTTTACACCAGCGTGCTTGCCAACTTGTTGCCCCAGAATGTGGGCCGTGCCGTGGCTGCCGTTCAGTGTCCGAAAATTTTTATTCCCAATACCGGAACAGACGCGGAACTGCACGGCCTGACCGTGGCGGGGCAGACTGCCATGATTTTGCGCCATCTGCGCGAAGACGCCCCCGACGCCCCCACCGAGGCTCTGTTGCAGGCCGTGCTGGTTGATGTCCGCAATGGTCGCTATGAGGGCGGGCTTGATGCTAAAGAACGTGATGCCCTCGCCCAACTGGGTGTGCGGCTGGTAGAAAAACACATGGTCTACGAAAATGATCCGCAGCGCCATGTGCCGGAATTAACCGCCAAAGCCCTGCTGGAGCTTGTTCCCGGCAGTCCGGTGACCCTGTGAGTAATGAAACTTCCCCCGTATTTTGCGCCGAGGCGCAACAAGCAACTGAGAAACAGTTCGAAGCGTCCAGTGCAGACATGGTTGGCCAGAGGCTGGACTATGCCCTGACCCTGCTGCTGCCGCAGATGGGCCTGCGGGGGCGTAAGCGCAGTATTGAAAGTGGGCAGGTGCTCGTCAACGGGCGCTCCTGCAAGGCCGCGCAACGGTTGCGCAAAGGGGATGTGGTCTCGCTGGCAGACGCGCCGGAAGCAGATCAGCAGACCCAGAATGCTGGTGTTGACGCGCCCGCAACTGGCGCTTGCCCCGCAGGTGCGAATGTTGACACGTTGCCGCGTCTTTTGGAGCGGCAGGGCGAGTTCTGCTTTTTTTACAAGCCCGTAGGCTTGCACACTGCCGCATTAACAGGCGGCAACATGCCCAGCCTGGAGAGCATGCTGCCGCAGTTGCTGGCAGGGCAGGGCTGCACTGAGGCTGGCGCACAAGATGGTGCGGACATGAGTGCGGAGGCTGTGCCCCCTCAGTTGATGCAGCGTCTTGATCACGGCACTTCTGGCATTGTATGCGCGGCGCTTTCCCCGCAGGCGGCGAAGGCATTTCGCCTGGCCGAGGCGGCTGGACGCTGTGAAAAGCGCTATATCGCGCTTTTGGCCGGACGACTGGAAGAAGATTTTACCGTGACTTTTGCCCTGCGTACGGACAAGCGCAGCAAAAGCCGCGTACTTGACCGCGATGCTGGCTGCACGCGCTGGACGAATTTTACGCCCCTGCATTATTTTGAAGGGGATGAGCTGCCGCAACTGGCCCTCGCAACGGATTCCCAGTTTCACCGCGTTGGGCTGACGCTGGTCGGGTGCCGCATCCGGCGTGGCGCGCGCCACCAAATCCGAGCGCATGCCGCCGCTGTGGGGCACCCGCTGTGGAACGATCCCCTCTACGCAGACAATGATCCAGAAGCTGAAGCTCAAACATCCCACGGCATGTTCTATCTGCACCACGGCTGTCTGCTGCTGCCGGGGGCAAGCTGCGTCATGCCGCCGCCCTGGTCCTTCTTGCCAGTTGCTGTGGCCCGGCAAGTTCTGGAGTGGCTGACATTTGTCGATTAACCTCTCCAGCAGGTTACGTTTACCACCATTCCATGCAGCAAATCGTTGCACGAAGAGTCCGTCTGGATTATAGATTGTGCACTCAATCCAGTGAATGATTTTCCCGAAAAATGTCGCGTCAGCTGCGGGAATGCGCAAAAAAATGGCCTTATAACATACCGCGATGATTTGAGTTCTTTTTTGTTCATTGAAAAGTTTAATTTGACGCCCTGTTTTCTCTTGGCACAAAGTTCTGCCCGGTATAAACGGAAGGGGTCAAACGGGTTGGCGAAGTGGTAACAGCTCGCCCCCGGAAGCTGCATGCCCGGGCAATGCCCGCGCAAACAGCTACCATTCGTGGCGCTCCGCGCTTGCAACCAGTTCAAGGAGAAAGGATGTTTCCTGCTCTACTGCCCAAATCCGCTCCATTCTTTGCCATGCTCAACGAGCAGAACGATCTGCTGCGCCGCATGTCCGCCCTGCTGGTAAACATGCTGGAAGACGTTTCCAACATGGATCACGTGCACAAGGAAATCGCCTTTCTGGAAGAAGAGGCCGACCTGCTGCACAGCAAGATCATCCGGGCGCTTTCCCAGACATTTATCACGCCCATCGACCGCGAGGACATCCTGCGCATCAATCAGGAACAGGAAGAGTGCATGGACTGCCTGCACAGCCTGAGCACGCGGCTGCATATTTTTGAATTTGCCTCAATCCGTTTTCCCGCCTTGCAGATGGCGCGCACCATCAGCGCCATGCTTGATCTGACACATGAAATGCTCGCTGGCCTCGCCAATCGGCGCGACTGTCACAAAACCCGTGTTTTCCGAGGCCTGCGCAGCGAATGCGACATGGTGCTGGCCGTAGGCCTGGCGGAACTGATGGACGAACATCAGGAACTGACAAGCAAGGCCCTCATGCGGGTGCTCAAGTGGAGTCAGGCCTATGAGCGCATGAACATCCTGCTTGAGCAGGTCAATGCGCTGGCGGAAACCATTGAAGAAGCGGTGCTGAAAAATGTTTGATATCCCCGTGCTGCTGGCGCTCATTGTGCTGGTGGCCCTGGTGTTCGACTTCACCAATGGCGCGCACGACTGCGCCAACGCCATTGCCACCGTGGTTTCCACCAAGGTGGTGACGCCGCGTTTTGCGGTGGGCGCTGCGGCCCTGCTCAATCTGGGCGGGGCGCTGCTTGGTACTGAAGTGGCAAAAACACTGGGCAGCGGCATTGTTTTGCCGCACGTGGTGGAGGGGAGCCACGTACTTGTGCTGGCCGCCCTTGTGGGGGCCATCACCTGGAATTGTATAACCTGGTATTTCGGCATTCCGTCATCGTCTTCCCATGCCCTCATTGGCGGGCTTATCGGCGCAGCCGTGGCCGATGCTGGCTTTAGCGCGCTGAACGGCAAAGGCATCTGGGACAAGGTGCTGGTTCCCCTTGTGGCCTCACCCCTGGCAGGCTACGCGGTGGGTTTTTGCTGCATGTGGATCATTTACTGGATTTGCGGGCACATACACCGGCGCAAGGTCAATGCCTCGTTCCGGCGTTTGCAACTGCTCTCCGCCGCATTTATGGCTACCAGCCACGGCCTCAACGATGCGCAGAAGACCATGGGCATTGTCACTTTGGCCCTGATGATTTTTGGCAAGATCGACACCGTGGAAGTGCCCCTGTGGGTCAAACTTTCCTGCGCCGGGGCCATGGCCCTTGGTACTGCGGTGGGCGGCTGGAAAATTGTTAAGACCATGGGGCACCGTATTTTCAAGCTGGAGCCAGTCCACGGCTTTGCTGCCGAAAGCTCCGCCGCCCTAGTCATCACAGGCGCTTCTCTCATGGGTGCCCCGGTCAGCACCACGCACACCATATCTGCGTGTATCTTTGGTGTGGGGTCTACCAAAAGGCTTTCAGCCGTGCGCTGGAATGTGGCCGCAAATCTGGTGACCGCATGGGTGCTCACCTTGCCCGCCGCTGCCGGCGTGGGATTTGTTTCTTACTGGCTGCTGCATTTTATCTGGAACTGACCGATCGTCGGCGCAAAGCGCGGGCCGGGCGGCCCGCCTTGCGAGAAAAATCATTTAAACCCCTGTCCCTGCGATTGCCGGGACAGGGGTTTTCATTTCAGAGCATTTGCAGCGCCCATATCCAGTTGGCTGCCTGATATACAGCGAGCATCCAGTTCTGGTCAGAACAAGGGGGGTCCGGAGGGGCGCAATGATTGCGGAGAGGGCGGGGCTTGCAGAAGGGGAAAAAATTGCCGTAAAGCGTGGCGTCACGCTGGGCAGGATCAAAAGCCGAGCGCAACCAGTGCGCGCTCGCCTGTATGCGGGCGCGCTGCAGATGCAGATATCATAGGGGTGTCGGAGCCGCGCAGGCCTCATCCCGCGAGGTATGTCAGCGGCTGGGCCGTTAGGGCACCCTGTGCAGGTTAGTCGCGGCTGCCTTCGCGTTCTTCCTGGCAGGCGCGGCACAGGCCAACACCGGGCAGGGCTTCAAGGCGCTTGGCGGGGATGGGGTCGCCGCATTCACGGCAGCAGGCTACGCCGTTGATCCATTCCGGGCCGCCTCGATCCACTGCGGCACGGGCTCGCAAGAGGGCTGATTCGCGGTCAAGGCGCTCCAGCTCGGTAGCCTGATCAAAAACGTCCATGAGTACTCCTTGTGTAAAGCAAGCGGCAACCCCGCAGAGCGGGGTTGCCGTAATTTTTGCAGAATATTTTCAGGAAGCCCTATGTAGTGTACAATCGTGCTTCTGTAAAGACCCGGACAGGTCGATTTTTTTAAAAAGCCTTCAAAATGTCTTCAAGCGTGGTCACAAAGCTGTCCAGATCTGCCTGCTCAATGTTCAGGGGCGGCAGGAGGCGCAGGGTGACGCCGTGGCTCAGGTTGCATATGAAGCCCTGGCGCAGCAGTTCTTCCCACACCTCCTTGCCGGAAACTGTCAGCTCAATGCCCAGCATGAGGCCAATGCCCCGCACTTCGCGGATTTTGCCGGGAACGCGCTGCTGGAGTGCGGCCAGCTGGGCCTTCATGTGCTCACCTAACGTGCTGGCGCGTTCTGCCAGTTTGTCGCGCAGCATGATTTCAACCGTCTTGGTCGCCACAGCGGAAACAAGCGCGCCCCCCCCAAAGGTGGTGGCGTGGCTGCCCGCCTCAAAGCCCTGCGCAACTTCGTCCGTAGCCAGCATGGCGCCCATGGGCAGGCCGTTGGCGAGCGATTTGGCCATGCTGATGATGTCGGGCGTGAGGCCGCATGTCTGGAAGGCCCAGAACTTGCCGGTACGGCACAGGCCAGCCTGCACTTCATCGCACATAAAGAGGATGTCGTGCTTGCGGCACAGGGCCTCAACACCGCGCAGATAGTCTGCGGGCAGGGGCACAATGCCGCCTTCGCCCTGCACCACTTCAACCAGCACTGCGGCGGTGGCGGGGGTGATGGCGGCTTCCATCGCTGCGAGGTCGTTGGCCGGAACCTGCTTGAAGCCCTCGGGCAGGGGGGTAAAGCCATTGCTCAGGCTCTCGCGCCCAGTGGCTGCCAGCGATCCGAGCGTGCGGCCATGAAAGCAGCCCTCGAGGGTGATGATTTCGTAGGCATCGCGTTTTTTCACGCTGCGCATGTAGCGACGCGCCAGCTTTATGCAGGCCTCGTTGGCTTCCGCGCCGGAGTTGCAGAAAAAGGCCTTGCTGTGGTGGCTTGTTGAGAGCAGCAGCCGCGCCAGTTCAAGCTGTTCTTCCTGATAAAACAGGTTGCTCACGTGCCAGAGCTTGTGGGACTGGGCCTCAAGGGCGGCGCAGATTTCATCATTGCAGTGGCCAAGGGCCGTTACGGCAATGCCCGCCAGCAGATCGACATATTCCTTGCCGTCCACGTCCCAGAGTCGCGCGCCCTTGCCTCGCACGATAGCCAGCGGGTAACGGCTGTAGGAACGGCAGAGCAGGCTCTCTTCCCCGGCTTTCACGGCGGCAAAGGCTTGTGACATGGACAAACTCCTTCTCGGTGAACGTATGAATGGTGGAATGGATGAAAGTCGCTGGCGGTTGCCAGCGCAGAGTATCAGCGCCCTGTGTGACCGAAACCGCCGGAACCGCGCTCTGTGGCAGACAGTTCCGTTACTTCACGCCATCGCGGTCGCACAAAGGACTGAAAGATGAGCTGGGCCACGCGCTCGCCGTTCTGGATGCGGCGCTCCTGGCCGGAGGTGTTCAGAAGGAACACCAGAATTTCCCCGGTATAGTCCGGGTCGATGATGCCGACGCCCTGGGCAACAGTTATGCCGTCGCGCGCGCCAAGGCCGCTGCGCGAGTAAACAAAACCGGCAATGCCAGCCGCGCGGGGCTGTACGCTGATGCCCGTGCAAACCTTGAGCCTGCCCCCGGCGGGAATAAGCGCTTCGGGCGTATCAAGGCAGGCGCGCAGATCCATACCTGCCGACTGGCTGGTGGCAGGAGCAAGAAAATCATCCTGCCCCTGAGCGTAGAGCTCACGCGCGCCGGGGCGCACAAACGCAATGTCCACGGGGGCCATGCCCTCGTGGAGGTCGTTTGTCTTTTCGGCGGCGTGCTGCTGTGCATGATCGTCGTGCATCGGTTGTTACTAGCGCAGCTTTTCGTTGGGGGCAAGAGCCGGATTGGGGCGCAACCCTGTTGACTTGGCATTTTGCTGTGTATACAGAAAAAGCATTATCAACACTCAACAGGATTATTGGATGTATACTTACCAGGATTCTGCCCGTTATGCATAGCAGGGGCTATTGCATAACAGCTTGATTGTTTAGGCAATAGCCCTTGCTCCGTCCTGACATTTCATCGGGAGGAAGCATCATGGGCTATAAAAAAGCGACTAAAGTTCTGCCGCAACACTTGTTGCGGGCCATACAGGAATATGTTGACGGGGAATATCTGTACATTCCCCGCAAGGAAGAAAACAGAAAACACTGGGGAGAAACCGCCCCCAACCGTGCCTTGCGTGTTGCCAGAAATAACGAGATGGCTGCCCGGCGCAAGGCGGGCTGGTCTGTTGCGCAACTGGCGGAACGGTATTTTCTTTCCGAAAAAGCGGTTTACAAAATTCTTGCGGCCTTGAACTGAGGCTAACAGAGCCTGCGGCTGGCCGGGATTGTGCCGGCTGCTATGGTCATCTCGCAGGGATGGTATTGTTTGTCTTCAGCGCCCTGACGTGTCGGGGCGCTTTTTGTTATGAACAAACGGGCGGGCTTGCCATCAGGCGGGATTTCTTTCAAGCTGCGCGGCAAGGAGAATATATGCAGATTATGTCCATAGCTGTGGTGGGCGGCGGCCTTGCCGGGTGCGAATGCGCCCTGCATCTGGCCCGCGCCGGTCACTCCGTAACCCTGTTTGAACAAAAGCCGGGCCACAGGTCGGCTGCCCATATCAGCGAGCATCTGGCTGAGCTTGTATGCTCCAACTCCCTGCGGTCAGATGAACTTACATCCGGCGTGGGCCTGCTCAAGGCTGAAATGCGCGCCCTTGGCAGCGATTTTATGGAACTGGCCGATGCCCACCGCGTGCCCGCTGGCAAGGCTCTGGCCGTTGACCGCGAGGCTTTTGCCCGCGCCATGACCGAGCGCGTGGTGGCGCAGGCCAATATCATGCTTGTGGAACATCAGGTGGCATCGCTGGACGACCCGGTGCTCGCGCCCTTTACGGGCGAGGGCAGGGCAGTGGTTCTGGCTGCCGGGCCCATGGCCTCGGAGGGCCTTTCCGTCTCGCTCGCAGACGCCGTGGGCGCAAAACACTGCTATTTTTATGACGCCATCGCTCCCATTGTGTGGACGCACTCCCTTAATATGGACGTGGTGTTTCGCGCCTCCCGCTATGGGCAGGAAAACGGCGAGGCCGACGGCGAGGGCGACTATCTCAATTGCCCCATGAGCCGCGACGAATACGATGTTTTTTATGCGGCCCTGCTGGAAGCGCAAAAAGTTTCTGCCCACGAGTTTGAGCAGGAAAAGCATTTTGAAGGCTGCATGCCTGTGGAGGCTTTGGCCGAGCGCGGCCCCCGCACCCTGACCTTCGGCCCCCTCAAGCCTGTGGGGTTTGTGGACCCGCGCACAGGGCGCAGGCCCTGGGCCATTCTGCAGCTGCGGGCAGAAAAGGCCAACAGCGAAACCTGCAACCTGGTGGGCTGCCAGACCAAGCTGACCCAGGGCGAGCAGGCCCGCGTGTTCCGGCTGGTGCCGGGTATGGAAAATGCGGAGTTTGCGCGCTTTGGCAGTATGCACCGCAATACCTATGTGAACGCGCCTGATGTGCTGGCACCGGATTTGTCGCTGCGGGCGCGGCCCGGCGTGTATCTGGCGGGGCAGATCACAGGGGTGGAGGGCTATGTGGAATCAGCCGCCAGCGGCCTGTGGCTGGCCCTGCTGCTCAATGCCCGCGCACGTGGCCTTGAACTGCCGCACCCGCCTGTGGAGAGCGCTCTCGGCGGGCTGCTCAATCATCTGCGCACCCCGGTAAAGCATTTTCAGCCTTCCAACGCGCACTTCGGCCTTGTGCCGGAACTGGGCGAAAGGGCGCGTAAAAAAGACCGCAAGGCCTTGTATTCCGCCCGCGCGCAGGAAACATTCGATGAGTGGCTCGCAGCGCAGCGCGAGGCAGGCATTATTTAAGATGCTTGCAGAGGCCCGCGTTTTTTGTCATGGTATTTGGCGCACGTGGTTGGAATGGCTTCTCCGGCTGCCCACACGCAGGCACATGGCGCATCTATCACGCTTTCAGAGATAAATTGCGGCAATGTGTCAAAAAAGTGTTGACGGCGGCATGGGGAGTAGCTATATAACCGCTTGCCTCATGTAGGAGCGTAGCTCAGGTGGCTAGAGCACTTCCTTGACACGGAAGGGGTCAACAGTTCAAGTCTGTTCGTTCCTACCAAATGACTCTTCGGGGATAGTTCCCCTAAACGGCGGAAGGCCTTGGCCCCGCCCATAGCACAGGTCGCTTGATGCGACCCGAAGACCGGATTCGGCGCAGTGGGGAGGTTTACCTCCCCACTTTGTTTTATGTGCCTCCGGGTATTTTTGTAAGGAGTTTTTCATGGAAGTCCGTGTGGAAGGGCAGATGGTGGAAGCCGGTGACTCCGTTGCTTCTGTCCTGCAAAAAGCCTTGAGCGGCAAAAAGTTCAAGGCGGCTGTGGCCGCGCGCGCCGATAATGGCGCTCTGCTGGATCTTTCCGCCCCCCTGCCTGCTGGCTGCGTCGAGCTTGCGCCCGTGTACGCCGACTCGCCCCAGGGGCTGCAGATGATCCGCCATTCCACCGCCCACGTCATGGCGGCGGCGGTCAAGCGTCTCTTCCCCACTGCCAAGGTCACTATCGGCCCTTCCATCGACACTGGCTTTTACTACGATTTTGACGTGGAAAAGCCCTTTTCCAGTGAAGATTTCCCCGCTATTGAAGCGGAAATGCAGCGTATTGCCGATGCGCGCGAACTTTTCACCTGCAAGGTGCTGCCCAAGGCGGAAGCTGTTGAAGTGTTCCGCAATATGGGCGAAGCCTACAAGGTCGAGCTGATTGAAAGCATCGATGCCGACACGGTGTCGCTCTATACCTGCGGAGATTTCACGGATCTGTGCCGTGGCCCCCACGTGCCGCACACTGGTTTTGCCAAGGCGGCAAAGCTCATGAGCGTAGCCGGGGCCTACTGGCGCGGTGATGAAAAGAACCGTATGCTTTCGCGTATTTACGGCACGGCCTTTGCCGACCAGAAAGCTCTGGACGCCTATCTGAAGCAGCTTGAAGAAGCCAAACGCCGCGACCACCGCAAGCTTGGCCGCGAGTTGAGCCTCTTCACATTCAAGGAAGATGTGGCCCCCGGCATGGTCTTCTGGCTGCCTAGGGGCATGATGGTGCGCACCATTCTTGAAGATTTCTGGCGTCGCGAACATCTCAAGCGCGGGTACGAAATCGTGCAGGGGCCGCAACTGCTGCGCGTGGAAACATGGCAGAAATCCGGCCACTACGACCATTACCGCGAAAATATGTATTTCACGCAGATCGAGGAAGACGCCTACGGCGTCAAGCCCATGAACTGCATCTCGCATATGCTCATTTACGGCAACGAGCTGCACAGCTACCGCGATCTGCCCCAGCGCTATTTTGAACTGGGCGTGGTGCACCGCCACGAAAAGAGCGGCGTGCTGCACGGGCTGTTGCGCGTGCGCCAGTTCACACAGGACGATGCGCATATTCTGTGCGCGCCCGAGCAGCTTGAGGGAGAAATTCTTGAGGTCATCCATCTTATCCGCGATCTCATGAATCTCTTCGGCTTCCAGTACAAGGTTGCCGTTTCCACCAGGCCCGAGAGCAGCATCGGCACGGACGAAGCGTGGGAACTTGCCACCAACGCGCTCACCAAGGCTGTGGAAAAGGCCGGACTGCCCTACGAGATCAATGAGGGCGACGGCGCGTTTTACGGCCCAAAAATTGACGTGCGACTGCTTGACTGCATTGGCCGTGAATGGCAATGCTCAACGATACAGGTTGATTTTACCCTGCCGGAGCGTTTTGACCTCACCTATGTGGGGCAGGACGGCGAAAAGCACCGTCCAGTCATGGTGCACCGGGCTATCATGGGGTCGCTTGAGCGGTTCATCGGCATTCTCGTTGAGAACTTTGCCGGTGCGCTGCCCACATGGCTTGCGCCTGAGCAGGCCCGTCTGCTTACCGTGACGGAAGCGGGCGATGAAGCCACCCTCAAGATGTGCGAAGAACTCAAGGCGATGGGCATTCGCGCCACCGCCGATACCCGCAACGAGAAACTGGGTTTCAAGGTGCGCGAGGCGCAGCTGGCCAAGGTTCCGTATATTCTGGTGGTGGGGGAAAAAGAAGTGCAGGCGGGCGGCGCCAATGTGCGCCTGCGCAATGGGGACAATATGGGGCTCAAATCCGTAGCGGAAATCGCCGCGCTGATCCGGACGGACGCCGAAGAGCCTTTCAAACAAGGAGGGATGCGCTATAGCTTCGCCTAATATGAGATTCCGTCGCGACATGCCGCAGGACGGCGTGCGTCGCAACGAGATGATCCGCGCCCGTGAAGTGCGCGTGATCGCCGCCGATGGCGAGCAGCTTGGAATTCTGCAACGCAACGATGCTATTGACCGGGCCAAAGAAGCCGGCATGGATCTTGTGGAAGTGGCTTCCACTTCTGAACCGCCCGTTTGTCGCATAATGGACTACGGCAAGTTCAAGTACGAACAGCAGAAAAAGAAGCAGGAAGCCAAAAAGCGGCAGGCCGTGGTGCAGATTAAGGAAATCAAGGTTCGTCCCAAAACCGATGACCATGATTACGAAACCAAGGTCCGCCACATTCGCCGTTTTCTTGAAGAGGGTGACCGCTGTAAGATTACGGTGTTTTTCAGGGGCCGCGAAATTGTGCATAAAGATCGCGGCATGGCCATTCTTGAACGGGTTGTGCAAGACCTTGCCGATATCGCCAAGGTGGATCAGGAAGCCCGTGCCGAAGGCCGCACCTTGCAGATGATGCTGGTGCCCAAAAAGCAGTCGTAGACCGTCTGTGCGGGGGATGTGAATTTCCCCTTGCGTGGTTCGGTGCTTTGGGGCATTATGCCCTTCCCTCGGTGCGCCCGTAAAACGGCGTCCGGGTGTATACGTTTTTAAGGAGTACGCCATGCCCAAGATCAAAACCCGGCGTTCCGCCGCCAAGCGTTTTTCGCAGACCGGCAGCGGCAAGTTCAAGCGTCGCCGCCAGAACCTGCGCCACATTCTGACCAAGAAGGCAGCCAGCCGCAAAATGCGTTTGGGTCAGTCCACCCTCGTGGATCAGACCAACGAGAAGGCTGTGCGCCGGATGCTGCCCAACGGCTAATTTGCTTGTCTTTTTGCTTGCTGACTGCGGCAGCCTACGCGGGCGCGCCTCGGTCACATAGACTGCTATGCTCCGCTTCGGCGCGCCGCTTGGCTTTCTTGTCCGCAAGTAAAAATTCTGCGCAAATCACAGTAGATGCTGTGAGCGTGTAAAGCAGATTCTGACGGGAAAAGGTAATTCAGCGCGATGCTACGGCATCGGCGGCGCATGCGGAGCCGCGACTGACGTTCAATCCGTATCTCTCATTTGAGAGCCTGAAGTTTTTTACGCTCCCCAACGGGCATTCCTCCGCCTAGTTGGGAGAAGGAGGCAACGCATATGCGTGTGAAGAGAGGTCTTGCAAGTCATCGTCGTCATAAAAAATATTTGAGCGCAGCCAAGGGCTTCCGTGGTGGTCGCAGCCGTCTGTACCGCACCGCGCGCGAGGCTGTGGAACGCTCGATGCAGTATTCCTATGTGGGCCGCAAGCAGAGGAAACGCGATTTCCGCACTCTGTGGATTCTCCGCATCAACGCCGGCGCGCGTCTGAGCGGTCTTTCCTACAGCCGCTTCATGCACGGCCTCAAGCAGGCTGGCATTGAACTGAACCGCAAGGTTCTGGCTGACCTTGCCGTGTATCACAAGGACGACTTCGCCAAGATCGTCGATCTGGCCAAGGCCGCTCTGAATTAAGAGCGGTGCTCCCCGCGCCGGAGGGAGACCTCCTGGCAGCGACGCCTGTGTCATTAGGGCGCAGCGCGGCTTGCGGGAGCGGGGCCTTGCATGGTATAAGGCGCGGGCGGTGCACAAGCGCCGTCCGCGCCTTGATTTTTTTGTATCGCCGGGGATTGTCCGGCGGGCAGGGCGAATTCATGCCGTGAGGATGCGCAGACCGCAGAAATGGCAGGATGTTCCGCAGGGCAGGGCCGCCAGGCCTGCCGAAAGCGGGTGCCGTCATTTCCGTTTTCCTGCGCATCCCTTAACAAAAAGCCGCGACGCGCGGCATTGGGATATCCGCTATGGATCTGATTTCTGCACTGGAAAGCCTGGTTCCCGAACTTGAAAAAGGTCTGGGCCAGGCTTCTTCGTTGGATGCCCTTGAGGCTTTGCGCGTGGATGTTCTGGGTCGCAAGGGCCGCATAGCCCAGATCATGGCCCAGTTGCCCTCGCTGGCCCCGGCAGAGCGCCCCGCCGTGGGCCAGACCGCCAACAGCGTCAAAGAGCGCTGCAACGCCCTGTTTGAAGCCCGCAAGGCTGCTCTTGAGGCCGGACGCGAGGCCGAAGCCCTGCGCCGTTTCGATCCTTCCGTACCTGGTCACGCGCCCTGGCGCGGCAGCCTGCATCCCACCACTCTGGTGACGGAAGAAATCTGCCAGATTTTTCAGAATTTGGGCTTTGACGTGGCTTCCGGTCCGGAAGTGGAAATCGACTACTACAATTTTGAAGCCCTGAACATGCCGCCCGAGCATCCCGCCCGCGACATGCAGGATACCCTGTATGTCACCGAAAAAGTGCTCATGCGCACGCACACCTCGCCCGTGCAGGCCCGCACCATGCTGGCGCGCAAGCCTCCTCTGGCCGTCATTGCTCCCGGCAAGGTGTATCGGCGCGACAGCGACCTCACCCACACCCCCATGTTCCATCAGATCGAAGGCCTCATGGTGGGCGAGGGCATCAGCATGGCCCATCTGCGCGGCACGCTCACAGCCTTTGTACGCGCGGTCTTTGGCGCTGAAACCCAGGTGCGCTTCCGGCCCAGCTTCTTCCCCTTTACCGAACCCTCGGCAGAAGTGGACATCTCCTGCTGCATGTGCGGCGGCAAGGGCCACATTGGCGATGCGCCCTGCCGTGTGTGCAAAACCACGGGCTGGGTTGAAATTCTGGGTTGCGGCATGGTTGACCCTGCCGTGTTTGAAGCCGTGGGCTACCCGGCGGATGTCAGCGGTTTTGCCTTTGGCATGGGCGTGGAACGCGTGACCATGCTCAAGTACGGCATCGGCGATCTACGGATGTTTTTTGAAAACGACGTGCGCTTCCTTGGCCAGTTTGCCCGGTAGGTCACTATGCCCAGCGTCATGAGCCCCATAGATTGCAGCAATGCCCGCATGCGCGCAGGCCGCCTTATGGCTCTGCCCGTATGCCTTGTATTGCTGGGTCTGCTGGCGGCGGCTTCCCTGTTGCCCGGCAGCCCGAGCTGGCTGGCGACGGATGAAGCTCAGGCCGCCTCAGCCTACACCTCGCGCCATTCCGGAATGGACCCGCCTGGCGAACCCAAACGCATCGAGTCCTTGCCCAGCAAGAACGCAGGGCGCACGGCAGAGGGCGGCATGGGCTACACGGACGCTTACGGCAACACCATTGACGACCGCCAGCCGGAAGAAAAACCCGCTCCCAAACGCCCCAGACCCGGGGCCTACGGCGTGGGCGCGGGCCAGAGCGAGCGCTACGAGCGCCCACTGCCCGATCCGCAAAATCAGACTCCTGCCTGGAGTTTCAAATAACCACGCCAAGGCGCGGAAACAGGACGAACTATGCTGCTCTCACTTTCATGGCTGCGTGAATTTACTCCGTATGAAGGAACGGCTGAGGCGCTGGGCGACCGCCTGACCATGCTCGGCCTTGAGCTGGAAGATATCAGTCGGCCCTACGATGCCATAAGCTCCATTGTGGTGGGGCATGTGGTTTCGTGCGACAATCATCCGGAATCTGACCACCTGCACGTCTGCAAGGTGGACGCCGGGCAGGGCGAGCTGCTTGATATCGTCTGCGGCGCGCCCAATGTGGCTGCGGGCCAGAAAGTGCCTGTGGCTTTGGTGGGTACCAAGATGCCTGACGGCATGGTGATCAAAAAGGCCAAGCTGCGCGGCGCGCCATCCTTTGGCATGATCTGCTCCGAGCGCGAGCTGGGCCTGACTGAAGACCACACAGGCATCATGGTGCTGCCCGAAAGCTTTGTGGTGGGCAAGCCTCTGGTGGAGCAGCTTGAGCTTGACCGCGAAGTGCTGGATATTTCCATCACGCCCAACCGTGCCGATTGCCTCTCGGTTCTTGGCCTCGCGCGCGAAACAGCGCTGGCCTGCAACCTGCCTCTCTCCATACCCGAGCTGCCGCTGGAGCTGGACTCCGGCGCGGAAGTGCTGGTTCCCATTGATATTGACGACCCCGAGCACTGCTGGCTGTATTCCGGCCGCGTCATCACGGGCGTCAAGATCGGGCCTTCGCCCATGCGCCTGCGCCACCGCCTGCATGCCGTGGGTGTGCGCCCCATTTCCAATATCGTGGACGTGACCAACTACATTCTGTTTGAATGCGGTCAGCCCCTGCACTCCTTTGACATGGACAAGCTGGAAGGCGGGCGTATTGTGGTGCGCCGCGCGCAGGAAGGCGATACCTTCACCACCCTTGACGGGCAGGAACGCGCGCTCACCGCAGCCGACCTCTGCATCCGCGACGGTGCGCGCGCCGTGGCTCTTGCTGGCGTTATGGGCGGCCTGAACAGCGAAATTTCCGATGCCAGCACCAATGTGTTTCTGGAAAGCGCGGTCTTCAAGCCTGCCACAATCCGCAAAACATCGCGCCGTCTGGGCCTCTCGTCCGAGGCGTCCTACCGCTTTGAGCGCGGCATCGACCAGCAGCGCACCGTGTGGGCGCTTGACCGCGCCTGCGCCATGATGGCCGCCGTCAGCGGCGGGCGTGTGCAGCGCGGGCTTTCCATCAACGAACCCCGCCCCTTCAAAGCGGCCAGCATTGAATTTCGCCCCTCGCGAGCCGATTCCCTGCTGGGTGTGCAGCTTGGCGCGGACTTTGACGAAAAAGTGCTCACCGGCATGGGCTGCAATGTGGACAAGGGCGAAAGCAGCCCCGTGTGGCGCGTGAGCCAGCCCTCCTGGAGGCCCGACCTCACCCGCGAGGCTGATCTGATCGAAGAAGTGGGCCGTGTGCACGGGCTGGATACCATTGCCCCCGTGTTGCCCGCCATTGCCCGCAACCTTGACCGCGCAGGCGAGCCGGAATCGCGTTACGGATTCTGGTCGCGCCTCAAGCACTGGGGCGCTGGCCTCGGCCTCAACGAAGCTGTGAACTACAGCTTTGTGGGCCACAAGGACATGGACCATCTTGCCATGCCGCGCGAGGGCCGTATTTCCATCATGAATCCGCTCTCGGCGGAACAGGATGCCCTGCGCACCGCCCTGGCCCCCGGCCTGATGTACGATCTGCGCAATAACCTTGCTCAGGGAGCGCAGGGGCTGCGGCTGTTTGAGCTTGCGAATATCTTTGAAGCTGACGCCTCCTCTGAAACCACCGCCCGCGAAACGGGCATGCTGGGCGTGCTCCTGTATGGCGCGCGTTACGACACGGCCTGGCCCCAGGCTGAGGGCGACATGGATTATGCCGACCTCAAGGGCGTGGTGGAAAACCTGCTGCACTATCTGCATCTTGGCGCGCCCATCTATGAACTGGCTCAGGAGCATGCCTTTTTGCTGCCCTGCGTGAATATCTTTGTGGATGGCCGCGCCGTGGGCTTCATGGGTAGGGTCAAACCCGCCATGGCCGACGAATACCACGCCCGCAAGGACGTGTGGCTGGCTGAAATGAACCTCGACATCCTGCGCGAACTGCACGATGCCGCCACGGTGCGCTTTGCGCCCCTGCCAGTGTATCCGCCCGTGCGGCGCGACATTACCGTGACCGCCGGGCCGGGCCTCAAGGTGGCCGACATCACTGCCCACGTGCAGGGGCTCAAGCTGCCCCTGCTGGACGAAGTGGCCCTGGTGGACTGCTTTGAACCCAAGACGGAGCAGGGCGCGGAACCCGTGCGCAATCTGACCTTCCGGCTCACGTTCCGCCATGCGGAGCGTACCCTCAAGGATACGGAAGTGGACAAGGAGCGGGAGAAGGTGGCACAGTCGCTTGTAAGCGCTCTGGGCGTAAAGATATAACACAGTGCGCGCAGGCCCGGTTTTTTCGGGCCTGCGCAATTCCGGCACATTTTCAGAGAGTGTCAGGAGGGGTATGACATGTCGGACCACACGCCCGACAATACCTACCGCATAGGTGAGGTCGCAGAACTGCTCGACCTCAAAACCCATGTGTTGCGCTTCTGGGAAACGGAGTTTCCCCAGTTGGCGCCGCTGCGCACCGGTAAGGGGCAGCGCCTGTACACGGAAGAAAACGTGGCCCTCTTGCGTCGTATCCGGCAGTTGCTGCACGAACAGGGCATGACCATTGAAGGCGCGCGTCGCGTACTCGCGGGCAGCGCCGTTGTGGACGAAAGCCTGCCCGAACGCGTGGCGGCGGTGCCAGACCCGGATTTCATGCGCATGCTCCAGCGGGAACTGATCTCACTGCGCCGCCTGCTCAGTGAAAAATAGGCTGCGCCTGTTGGCGTAACAGAATATTTCAGGGAAGGGACGCGGGGGAGGCGACCCTTTCTGTTGGTGGTCCTCCCCCGCAAACACGCTCACCCCGATATAATCATGATCTTATCGCCCTCATTGCTGTCTGCCGATTTTGCCCGTCTGGCTGAAGAGCTTGGCGCACTTGAAGCCGCCGGAGTCACCTGGCTGCATCTGGACGTGATGGACGGGGCTTTTGTGCCCAACATCACCTTTGGTCCCCCGCTGATAAAGGCTCTACGGTCTGTCAGCGGGCTTTTTTTTGACGTGCACCTCATGGTGAACGACCCGGCCCGCTATATTGCCGACTTCCACAAGGCCGGGGCAGACATGCTGGTCATCCATGCCGAGGCCGACAAGCACCCGCAGCGCACCCTCACTGCCATCCGGGCAATGGGCTGCAAGGCGGGGCTTGCCCTCAACCCCGGCACGGATGTGAGCGCGGCCCGCTGGCTGGCGGCGGACATGGACATGCTGCTGCTCATGAGCGTAAACCCTGGTTTTTCGGGGCAAGCATTCATCCCCGCCACATTCGACAAGATCCGCGCCGCCCGGCAGATGCTTGACGCCAACGGCGGGGCCGAGGCGCTCATCCAGATTGACGGCGGCGTATGCCCCGAAAACACGGTCCAGCTTGTGGACGCCGGGGCGGAAGTCCTTGTGTCCGGCTCGGCCTTTTTTGGCCATAAACCTTACGACAAACGGCTTGCCGCCTTTATGGCTCCGCTTGCGGGCAAAACGCCCCGCCATGCGGAAGATGCCCTGAGACGCCGCGCCGCCAACCATACCACGCAAAAATAGAGGAAAGAGTCATGCCCACCCGCAGACAGTGCGCCAATGCCATCCGCGCCCTTGCCATGGACGCCATTGAAAAAGCCCGCTCCGGTCACCCCGGCGCACCGCTGGGTATGGCCGACATGGCCGAAGCCCTGTGGCGTCACGGTTTCAAGCACAATCCGAGCAACCCCCGCTGGTTTGACCGCGACCGCTTTGTGCTTTCCAACGGCCATGCCTCCATGCTGCTCTATGCCTTGCTGCACCTCACGGGCTATGATCTGCCCATGGAAGAACTGCGCAATTTCCGCCAGTGGGGCGCCAAAACCGCAGGGCACCCCGAATATGAGCCTGATCTGGGCATTGAAATGACCACCGGCCCGTTGGGGCAAGGCATTTCTTCCGCCGTGGGCATGGCGCTGGCCGAAAGCATGCTGGCCGCCCGTTACAACACGCCCGAACACACGGTTGTGGATCACCACACCTATGTGTTCACGGGCGACGGTTGCCTCATGGAAGGCGTCTCGCATGAAGCCTGCTCTCTGGCTGGCACCTGGGGCCTGGGCAAGCTCATTGCCCTTTATGACTCCAACGGTATTTCCATTGACGGCAAGATTGACGGCTGGTTCAACGAAGACGTGGCGGCCCGTTTCCGCGCCTACCACTGGCAGGTCATCGGCCCCATCAACGGGCACGACGCCGCCGCACTGGACGCCGCCATTGCCGAGGCCAAGGCCGACCAGAGCCGTCCCAGCCTGATCATCTGCCGCACCCACATTGGTTTTGGTTCGCCCAAGGCCGATTCCGCATCCTGCCACGGTTCGCCCCTTGGCGACGATGGCATTGCAGCCACCCGCGCGGCTCTGGGCTGGAGCGAAGAACCCTTTACAGTGCCGCAGGAACTGTATTCCGCGTGGGACGCACGTGAAAAGGGCAAGGCTGCCGAGGCCGCCTGGGAACATACCTATGCCGCCTACGCCAAGGCCAATCCCGAGCTTGCCGCAGAATTTACCCGCCGTATGCGCGGCGAACTGCCCGAAGACTGGGCCGCCATTGCGCGCGGCATGGTTGAAGAAGCCGTGAGCAAGGCTGAAACAACGGCAACGCGCGTGGCCTCCAAGAAAACCCTTGAATGCCTCGTGCCCCGCCTGCCCGAACTTGTGGGCGGCTCAGCCGACCTCACCGGCTCCGTGGGTACGTTGACCAGCGCCTCCGAGCATATGGACGTGCAGACCCACAAGGGCAACTATGTTTCCTACGGCGTGCGCGAATTCGGTATGAGCGCCATCATGAACGGTTTTGCCCTGCACGGCGGGTTCATCCCCTACGCGGGCACGTTCATGTCTTTTGCCGACCAAGCCAAGAACGCCCTGCGACTGGCAGCCATCATGGGCATCCGCGCCGTGTGGGTGCTGACGCACGACTCCATTGGCGTGGGCGAAGACGGCCCCACGCACCAGCCTGTGGAACAGCTCGGCATGCTGCGCCTCATGCCCAATTTCAACCTCTGGCGTCCCTGCGACACGGTGGAAACCGCCGTGGCCTGGCGCAGCGCCCTTGAAAGCGCCCACACGCCCACCGGGCTTTCGCTCTCGCGCCAGAATCTGCCTTTCTGCCAGCGCGACGCCGCCCAGGTGGAATCCATTGCGCGCGGCGGCTATGTGCTGCGCGACTGCGAAGGCACTCCCGAGATCATCCTTATCGCTACTGGTTCAGAAGTGTCGCTTGCCCTTGAAGCCGCTGATCAGCTGACCGCCGATGGTCGCAAGGCCCGCGTAGTCTCCATGCCCTGCGCAGAGATTTTTGACGCGCAGGACGCGGCCTACAAGGAAAGCGTATTGCCCCGTGGCGTGCGCGCCCGCATTGCCATTGAAGCCGCCGCTGCGGATTACTGGCGCAAGCATGTGGGTCTGGACGGCGCGGTGATCGGTATGGAGCGTTTTGGCGCTTCCGCCCCTGCCAAGATCGTTTTTGAGCGTCTGGGCTTTACCGTGGCGCATGTGCTGGAAGTGGCGGAAGGCCTCTTCCGGCAGCTTGGGAAGTAACTGACCGACAGAACGAAGCAAATCCTCTTACAGGGAGAACGCATATGCCCATCAAAAAAATGCAGGATCTGGACCTGACAGGCAAAACCGTTGTGATTCGCGAAGACCTGAACGTGCCCATGAAGGACGGACAGGTATCCAACGACAAGCGCATCCGCGCTTCGCTGCCCACCATTACCACGGCCCTTGAAAAAGGCGCGGGCGTGGTGCTGCTTTCGCATCTGGGCCGCCCCACGGAAGGGCAGTATGAAGAGCAGTTCTCCCTCAAGCCCGTGGCCGCCCGCCTCTCCGAGCTGCTGGACAAGCCTGTTGCCCTTGCCGCCACCCTGGAAGAAGCCAAGGCGGCTCCCGGCACCGTGACCCTGCTTGAGAACGTACGTTTTCTCAAGGGCGAGAAAAAGAACGACCCCGCCCTGGCCGCGCAACTTGCCGCCCTGGGTGATGTATATGTGATGGACGCCTTTGGCGCGGCCCACCGCGCGCATGCCTCCACCGAGGGTGCGGTGCGCGTTGCCAAGGTTGCCTGCGCCGGGCCGCTGCTCCAGGCGGAGCTGGATGCCTTTGCCAAGGTGCTGAACAATCCCGCCCGTCCGCTTGCTGCCATCATCGGCGGCTCCAAGGTGTCCACCAAGCTGGCCCTGCTGGAAAATCTGCTGGAAAAAGTGGACGTGCTCATTGTGGGCGGCGGCATTGCCAATACTTTCCTTGCGGCTGCCGGGTATATGGTCGGCAAGTCCCTGTACGAGGAAGATCTGGTGACGGACGCCAAGCGCATCATGGAGCAGGCCAAGAATCTCAACAGGGAGCTGCCCCTGCCCGTGGATGTTGTGACCGCCGAGGAACTGGCTCCCGGTCAGGCGGCTACCACCCGCGCAGTGGGCGATGTGCCCGCAGACCAGATGATTCTGGACGTAGGCCGCGACACGATTGCGCAGTACAAAAAACTGCTGTCCAAGGTTGCCACTGTGGTGTGGAACGGCCCTGTGGGCGCATTTGAAACCGATCCCTTTGGCGAAGGCACCAAGGCCCTGGCGCACTATCTTGCGGATTCCAAGGCCTTTGTGGTGGTGGGCGGCGGTGATTCCGTGGCTGCGGTGGAAAAATACGGCCTGTCCGAAAAGATGGGCTATATTTCCACCGGCGGCGGCGCATCGCTGGAACTGCTGGAAGGCAAGGTGTTGCCCTCGGTGGCGGCGCTGGAAGACAGGTCCTAGTACATGCCGCTCTGCGGCGGCGTTCATAGCTGATTCAGGCCCCCGGATCTCAGGATTCGGGGGCTTTTTGCGTGCGGCGCTCAGGCTTGAGGGCGCAGGTTTTTAAAAAATGGCAGTTGCATGATGAAGTCGCAAAACTGCCGCAGCACCGGGCTGGTCGCGGCTGTTTTAAGCACTGTTCGCACCTGCGGCAGAGGCGGCAGGTCGCACGTGCCGTCAAGGATGACAAAGCGTCCGTCCATATCCCAGTCGGGCAGGGCGGTTATGCCAAAACCCGCCAGCACCGAGCTGCACAGGCTTTCGTACGAGGCGCTCACATAGGCAAAATCATAGCTTCTGCCTGCGGTATTGAGGGCTTCCAGCGTGGCGGAGCGCCAGGGGCTGCCCTCGCTGTAGGTAGCAAGCGGCACGGGCACGGTCGGCGCAAGCTCCATGTGTCCGCCGCTTGCCCAGTGCAGAGGCTGTTGCGCCAATACCTCGAATATGCCCTCGGGCGCGTGGCTGCTGTCAAAGCGGTATTGGTTGATCAGGGCCACATCCAGGCTGCCGTCCGCCAGCATGCGGTCAATGTCCGCAGACATGGCCGAGATGACGCCGATCTGAAGGTCAGGGTTCAGGGCCAGCAGGCGGGCCACGGCTGCCTGCAATTCCACCGTGCTGAAGCTTGGCGGGATACCCACCGTGATGCGTCCCCGCAATTCAGGTTGCCGGGCTGCGCGCAGGACCGCGTCAAAGCGCTGTAGAATATCCTCCAATTCCGGCAAAATGCGTTGCCCCGCCGTGGTGAGGCCAAAGGTGTGCCCGTTGCCCCGCTCCACCAGTGTGCAGTTGAGGTGCGCCTCCAGCTTTTTGACAGACTGCGTCACCGCCGACTGGCTGCGGCAGAGCTGCTCCCCGGCTTTCTGAAAGCTGCGGCAATGGCCCACGGCAATAAAAGCCCGCATATGCTCAAGGGTAATGCTCCGCGTGTCTGCCGGGAATTCCATAACTGCTGACCACCTAAAATAAGTTGAACTGATTTGTTTATGATAAAAATAAATTTTACAAATTATCAAGCCCCCGCCTACTGTGGACGCAATTATATTGCCGCAAGGGGTAGGGGTGAAAAATGGAAAAATCAGCAAGTGTGGAAAGGCCGCTGAAAGCGAGCGAGCCAGGATTGGGAAATGGAAGCGCGGCAAACACGGCCCAAAAAGGTCTGAACTGGCGACACGTGGCTGCGGGCGTGTGCTTTAGCATTATCTGGAGCTCGGCCTTTGTGGCGGGCAAGATTGTGGTGACGGAAATGGGGCCATTCGTAAGCCTGTTTTACCGTTTTGTGGGCACCGTTTTTGTGCTTGGCCTCTTGTGCGGCAAAAGCCTGTGGGGGCCGCAGGCGGGCAGGGCGCTGCGGGCTGGATTTGTGCTCGGCCTGCTGAACAACGTGGCCTATCTGGGGCTGAGTTTCTCCGCCCTGCAACTGGTCTCGCCTCCCTGGGTTGTGGTCATTGTGTCCTGCTCGCCCTTTGTCACTCTTATACTTGGCGTTGCGCGCGGGCTGGAATCGTTCAGCGCGGCAAAGCTGCTGGGCTTTGGCCTGTCACTCGCTGGCATTGTGCTCATGGTGGGCGTGGGCAAGCTTGAGGGCGGGGCCGTTCAGGGGCTGCTGCTGGCTGCCGGGGCAACCGTGGCATTTTCCGTAGGTGCGGTGCTCTTTCGCGGCAAGTACAGCAACATGCCGCTGCTGCCCGTCAATTTCTGGATGTCAGTCTGCGCCATGCTCTGTTTTGCCCCTGTGGCCATGCAGAGCAGTGTGACGCCTCTTGCGGTTCCCATTCCGGCCCAACTGGCGCTTGTCTGGCTTGCTGTGGTGAGCCTGCTGGGCATGGCCCTGTGGTTGTTGCTCATCCGCACGCAGGGGGCGTCCTCTGCGGCTGCGTATAACATGCTCAATCCTCTGAGCGGGCTGGCCCTTTCGGCACTGTTGCTGGGCGTGCCCATCCAGCCCGCTGATGTGGCGGGTGCTGCCGCCATTGTGACGGGCCTTGGCGTGGCTTTGTGCGTGAGGTTGGAAAAGCGCTAATTTTTTCAATCCGTGACATGCTTGTTTTTTCACAAGCGGCGCGTATGGTGGAACTGAAAGCGTATTTCAGGTTGCACATTCCAAACCAGGAGGAAACTCATGAGCAAATTGCGGATTGCCCAGTATGGTTGCGGAAAGATGTCCAAGTATTCCATGCGTTACGTGTACGAAAAAGGCGCGGAAATCGTAGCTGCCTTTGACGTGAACCCCGCAGTGATCGGCCGGGACATCAGCGCCATCATCGGCGGGCCGGAGCGGGGCGTTGTGGTGCACCACGCTGACGAGGCCGACAAAGTGCTGGCCGCGCTCAAACCCGATGCCTGCATTATCACCACCATGAGCCTCATGCGCGATATCGTGGATGCCCTCATGGTCTGCGCCAGAAATGGCGTCAACGCCATCACCACCAATGAGGAAGCCATCTTTCCCATGAATTCATCGCCCACCATCACTCGCGAGGTGGACGCAATGGCGAAAAAAACGGGCTGCACGATTTGCGGTTCCGGCTATCAGGACGTGTTCTGGGGCAACCTGATCGCCACCCTGGCCGGGGCCATGCACACCATCAGCAAGATCAAGGGCAGCTCCAGCTACAATGTGGAAGACTACGGCATCGCCCTTGCCAAGGTTCACGGCGCGGGGCTTGACCTGCCCGCCTTTGAGAAGGAAATTGCCTCGGCAGACGCCATTTCGCCCGCCGAACGTCAGCAGTTGATCGAGCGCGGCGAGTTTTTGCCCTCCTATATGTGGAACGTCAACGGCTGGCTGGCGGAGCGTCTGGGCCTTACCGTCAAAAGCCAGGTGCAGAAGTGCGTGCCCCAGACCCACAGCGCTGAGTTGCGCTCTGAAACGCTGGGCATGACCATCCCTGCCGGACACGCCACGGGCATGTCTGCCGTCGTGACCACGGAAACGGCTGAGGGCATCGTCATAGAGAGCGAATGCGTGGGCAAGGTTTACGCGCCCGGCGAGGTTGACCGCAACGACTGGACGCTCATGGGCGAGCCGGATACGCAGGTGGTCATTACCCGTCCCGCCACGGTGGAACTGACCTGCGCCACCATCGTCAATCGCATACCCGACCTTATTAACGCCGCGCCGGGCTACGTGACCACTGACCTTATGCCGGTCAACAGCTACAGGGTAAAGCCTCTGGATCATTACGTGCACAAGTAGTTTCTACATCCCCCCCGGGCCGCCTTGTGGGCGGCATGTCCGCCGTATCAGCAAAAGTTGGTGCGGCGGATTCTTTATGGTGTTGACATTTTTGCGTACAGGATTATGCTCATTTGAGCAAAAATAACGAGCAAGGGAGTAGCCATGAAAGTAGCCGTTTCAAGCGAAGGGCCGGGGCTGGAATCGCAGGTTGATCCACGGTTCGGCAGGGCTGGCGGATTTGTGATCGTGGATATGGACACCATGCAGGCAGATTATGTGGACAACGGCGCATCGCAGGCGGCGGCGCAGGGTGCTGGCATCCAGACTGCTGAGCGGCTGGCTGTTCTTGGTGTGCAGGCCGTCATGAGCGGCTATGTGGGGCCCAAGGCTTTTACGGCCCTCAAGGCGGCTGGCCTCGACGTGTATCAGGACATGGACAACCGCAGCGTGGGCGAAGCCGTGCGCTGTCTTGCCGATGGCTCGGTCAGCCCGGCCACGGCTCCCAACAAGTAGGCTCGTATGCGTATTGTGATTGCCAGCGGCAAAGGCGGCGCGGGAAAGACCACCGTGACCGCCTGCCTTGCCGGACAGTGGGAGCGCGACTTGTTGCTTGTGGACGCGGACGTGGAAGCGCCCAATCTGCACCTTTTGCTGCACCCAAGTCTCGCGGAGCCTGAGCCGGTATATCTTGAAGTGCCGGAACTGGTGGAGGAAAAATGCACGGGCTGCGGCGCATGCCGCCCCATGTGTTCCTACGGGGCCATTGCCATGATGGGTGCAAAGCCCATGTATTTTCAGGATATGTGCCACGGCTGCGGCGGCTGTTTTGAGGTGTGCCCGGAACAGGCGCTGCGCGTGGCGCAGCGGGAGCTTGGCGCCCTGCTGCTGGGTTCTGTATCCGCTGGCAGCAAAATACTCCCCTTTCTGATGGGCCGTACCCGCGTGGGCGAGGCCATGACTCCGCCCCTCCTGCGTGCGCAGGAGCGCAAGCTGGCAGAATTGCTTGCGGGGCATCCCTCTGACGCACTCATGGACGCTCCCCCCGGCGTGAGCTGCCCCGCCATGACGGCGGCTCGCGGCGCGGATGCCGTACTGCTGGTGGCGGAACCAACCCCCTTTGGCTTTTATGATTTCAAGCTGGCGCACGCGGCCTTTGCGCAGTTGGGGCGTCCCGTTGCCGTGGTGATGAACCGCGTGGGCATGGAAGGCAACGCCGATTGCGAGGATGAACTGCGCGCATGGTGCGCGGGCGCAAAACTGCCCATATTGGCAGAACTGCCCTTCCAGCGCGAGGCCGCCCACGCTTACGCCCACGGCTTGCCGCCCACGCAAGCGCAGGGCGCAACCGGTCAGGAGTGGCGTCAGCGCTTTGCAGAACTTGCCGTCAAACTGCGGGAGTTTGCCAAGGGGGCCAGCCATGCGTGAGATAGTTGTTATCAGCGGCAAGGGCGGTACGGGGAAAACCACCGTATGCGCCGCATTTGCCGCCCTGGCCCATGCACAGGGGCAAAAGGCCGTACTCTGCGACCTGGATGTGGACGTGCCGGACATGCACATTCTGCTGGACCCGCAGGTGCAGCAGGAGGAAGTTTTTATTTCCGGCAATACGGCCCGCATCAATCCTGATCTGTGCACAGCCTGTGGACGTTGCGCCGAGCTGTGCCGTTTTGACGCAGTGCGGCTTGAAGATGGCCTCTACTCCATAGACGAACTGGGTTGCGAAGGCTGCGGCGTGTGCCACAAACTTTGCCCGGCGCACGCTGTGGAGTTTCCTGAACGGACTTGTGGCGCGTGGTATGTCAGCGATACCCGTTTTGGCCCCTTTGTGCATGCGCAGCTTGACCCCGGGCAGGAAAATTCCGGCAGGCTTGTGGCCCTGCTCAAACGTCAGGCTCGCGACAAGGCGACCAAGATGGGCGCAGACCTTGTGCTTTGCGACGGTTCGCCGGGTGTGGGCTGCCCTGTGATCAGCTCCCTTTCCGGCGCGGCTCTGGCCGTAGCTGTGGTGGAACCCACGCCCTCGGGGCGGCATGATTTTGCCCGCGTGGCGGAGCTGTGCGCGCATTTCCGCATCCCCGTGGCGGTGCTCATCAACAAGGCAGACCTGAACGCGGAAGAGGTAGCCCGCATACACGCAGTGGCCGCAGAGGGCGGGCACCATGTGGTGGGCGAGTTGCCCTTCAGCCCGCTGGTCACGCAGGCCATGGTGCGGCGGCAGGCTCTGACCGAAGAAATTTCAATCCTTACCCAACCCCTTGCCGAAACTCTGGCTGCAGCCTGGGAGCGCGTGTGCTCCCTGGCATCGCAGCCTGGGCGGCAAGGCGGCATAAACCACCTGTAAAAGGAAAGCATCATGAGCAAGACTATTCTGGCAATTCCTTCGCAAATGCCCGGCGGCATGGATTCCGGTATGGGTATGCATTTTGGACATTGCGATATTTACACCATCGTGGAGCTGGAAAATGGTCAGGTCGCCGCTCAGTCCACCCTTGAATCCATCCCCCATCAGCAGGGCGGGTGCATGGCCCCTGTGCAGTATCTGGCTTCCCACGGCGTCAATGCTCTTCTGGCTGGCGGTATGGGCATGCGCCCCCTCATGGGCTTCAACCAGATGGGCATCAGCGTGTACTTTGCAGGCAACCAGCCCACCGTGGGCATGGCCGTACAGGCATTTTGCCAGGGCAAACTGACGGAATTCACCCCCGAGCATACCTGCGGCGGCGGGCATTAAACCGTTATGAAGCGCTCCATTCTGTTGCAGACAGGGCGGCCCGCAGCTTTTGCCGCCTTTGTGGCGGAGCTTGAACGTCAGGGCTGCGCCGTAACCACGGTTGCTGATGCCGATGCCTGCAAACGCTGCGTGCAAAAGCAGGCCCCGGCGCTGGTGGTGCTGGATTCCGTCTCGCAGGAACAGGCGAAGCAGGATGTCATCGGCATCATGCGCGTGAATGCGCTGGTGCATACGGCGGTTGTCAGCTCAATGCCCGAGGATGTCTTTCATGACATCATGGAAGGTCTGGGTATTCTTGCCTCGCTGCCGACAATGCCAACCGCCGACGATGCCCACCGTGTGACGCGCCTGCTGACAGAGCTTCAGGCCTGATAAAATGAGAGCCGCCATGCGCGGCAGGTTCTATTGTTCCCGCAAACCATTGCCCGTACCCTTGGTTTGCATGGCGCCTTGGGCGCGCGCTGCCTGCGCGCAAGCAGCCTCCGGCCCACGGGAAGCATGGCCGGGCCTGAACCGGGTTTACCCCTCCCGGTTTTGGCCCGGTCATGCGCAGAGCGGCGGATGTGCACGGTCACGGCTTGCGCCACTTGCGCGAGGCGTGGCATTGGCTTATTCTCAAATAAAACCATATTACTGGGAAATTATGCCAAGACCTTGCCATTGCAGGCGCGTAAGCGCCCTGCCAAAAAACAGATGTTTCAAGCCCAACGGTATTCCCCTGCACGAACTTGAAGAGGTTGTGCTGTCGCTGGATGGCCTGGAAGCCCTGCGGCTGGCTGATTTTGAAGACCTGAACATGGATGCCGCCGCAGCCCGCATGGGTGTTTCGCGGCATACCTTTGGCAGGCTTTTGCGGCGCGCGCGCCGCAGCGTGGCTCAGGCTCTTGTGCAGGGGCAGGCCCTGCGCATTGAGGGCGGGGTGTGCGCTGTGGATGCGACTGCCGAGGGGGTAGCAAGCGAGGATGCCATGCCGGGCGGGCTGGTGGTGGCTGTGCCAAGCATTGCCCCTGGCGGCCTGGATGCTGCGCCCAACGCGCATTTTGGCCGATGTCAGTTCTATACCCTTGCCAGGGTGGAAGACGGCAATATCGGGGCGGTCAGCATTCAGCCCAATCCCATGCATCAGGGCGGGGATTGCGCCGGGCCTGTACAGGCCCTGCTGCGTCTTGGCGTTGGCGCTCTGCTCGCGGGCGGCATGGGCATGAGGCCCCTGCGGGCTTTGCAGGAGGCAGGTATAGCCGTGTATTACAATGCCAATCTGCCCACAGTGGCAGACTGTCTTAACGCCTTTGCTGCGGGCAGGCTTGTTCCTTTCGGCCCCGGGCATCTTTGTCAGGGCGGTTGCGCTTCTGAACGGTAGAGCAGTGCAGGTCGCGGCAAAGGCCCGCACATTTCCGCCCGTTCAGAAAGCGCCCCTGGTGATAACCCGGCGGCAAGCCTCCGGGAAAACTGGTAATGCCAACTGCTCTAGAATGCGTAAAGAAAGCCCCCGCTCAACGAATACTTGTTGTTGCGTTCAACCATGGGGCTGTCGGTTATTTCCTGTCCCAAAAACTGGCTTTTTCCACTCACAAAGGCGCTCCAGCTTTCTGTAAGGCCGACCCGCAAGGTCAGTTCGGCATAAGGCGAGAGGGCTGATTCCGGCGAGTAGTTGCTCAGGCCGCTGGCTCGGGCCTCGCTCTTGCTCACTCCGTAATAATAGTCATTGTAGTTCACATCGGTCCACTGCACGCCAGCCGTGGGGATAAGCGACATATTGGCAAAGCGGATGGGGTAGGAATAGGAGGCGTCAGCCATCACGCCCTTGTTCACGCCCAGCGCATCAGTGGAAAGAGTGGCGGCGAGCACGCCAAGTTCAGTGCGCAAGCGGTAGTTGATGCCGGCCATTGCCGAGGCATAGCGGTCATCAAGCTTTTTCATGCCCGAGTTGTCGCTCCATGAAGCATAAAAATGCTGCGGCAGATACGAAAGCTGCACGTTGACCTCATGGTATTCGTTCTTGAACAGGTGCACGCCGCCGCTCAATCCCCGCAAATACAGATACTCGCCTTCATATCCCAGCAAGGGCAGGGCCGTACCCAGCCTTTCCACTCCCTTGTATTCCGAGGTGGAAACAGTGCCGCCAATGCCTAGGTTGAATCCCCATCTGTTGCTGTCGGTTTTGCCTTCTTCCGCAATGGCAGAAAAAGCCGTTAAAAGAAGGATGGTTAATGCCGCAAAGCACGACAATCCCCGTATTTTCATGAACCCTCCCGTGCAACAAAGGCATTGCACTTTTTATGGAAAATCTGTAATCAATTGATTACTCAAAAGTAGCCTCATGAAACCAACGGTGTCAAGCCGCAGCAACCATAGGGGATAGCAATGGCTCCTGAACGTAAACCAGTCACTGGCTCGCAGCGCAAACGCAATGCCGCAGAAACCAGAAACCGTCTTTTGCAGGCGGCGCGAAGGCTCTTTGCCAAAGCCAACTACGGCAATGTGGGGATACGTGAAATCGGCGCAGCGGCCGGGGTAAACCCGGCACTTATCAGCCGCTATTTCGGCTCAAAAAGGAATCTTTTTCTTGAAGTGGCGTCCATTCTGAATTCAGAAGGCATTGAAGCCCTGCCTGATGTGCCGCCTATGGAAAAAACCAGTATGGCCATGGGCAGCATTCTTTCTGGCGGAGCGCAGAGCGCGTGGGCCACAGATTTTCGCATCACGGCCCTTTCTGCGTTGGACCCTAACGTCTCGGACGTGATGGCAAAAACCTACGACAACATCCGCCAGAATATCATGGAAGTGCTGCCCGGTGAGCAGGCCGCCACGCGGGCAGAGCTGATACTGGCGCAGATCATGGGGGCGTCAATGGTCGTTAATCTGCTGCGCGGAGCTGATTCGCCCCGGATTGACATTGAGTACATGAATAAATTTTATGCAAAGCAACTGGCGGAACTGTTCGCCTGCGAATCCGCTGACTGAAGCTGCGCCAGTTCCGCGATTTTTGATCACGTGGTGATGCGGCAAAGCGATCTTTACTAGTGCCCGTCGCGGAAGCCTCGTTCTGCTGCTGCGCGTTCGGCAGCATCGGCCAGGGGCGCGGGTACAATGGTCTTGCCGATGGGACAGAGGGCCAGCGCAGCAAGTTTGACGTGCTGCCAAGCAAAAGGAATGCCGATTATGGTCACCGCGCACATGACGGCGGAAACCAGATGCCCCAGGGCAATCCACACGCCAGCCAACACAAGCCATATGATGTTGCCCACCGTGCCCCACGGGCCGGTGCCCACATCCTGCCTGCCGGTGAGCACATCGCGCGCAACGGGCATTTTGCCAAAGGGGAAGAAGGCGAAGTTGCCCATGACAAAGCATGCCCTGCCCCAGGGAATGCCCACGATGGAAATAAAGCAGAGCACTCCGTATAGCCACCACACAAGGCCCATGACAATGCCGCCGCACAAAAACCAGATGGCGTTTCCAAGGCAACTGATGGCGCTGTTCATGATATCCTCCTGAAGTGGGCCGTGCGGTATCCGTGCGGCGTGATCGCTGAGTATGTCAACGCAATGCGAAAAAGAAAAGCAGTTTGAAACGAAAGGGCCGCCCGGTGATGCCGGGCGGCCCTTTATAATCTGGGCTAGAGCAGATAAATAATGACCATGCCCTAGAAGTTGATGATGACCTGTTCCTGTTCGTCATCCTTGGAACGGCGGGCTATTTCGCCTATGCACCATGCCCGCAGCTTGAAGGCCTGAATGCGGTTGATTGCTTCTTCGGCCTGATCGGCAGGAACCACCAGCACATAGCCGATGCCGCCGTTGAATATTTGCAGAATTTCCGGCCAGCTGAGGTTGCCCGCTTCCTTGAGCCAGTTGAAGACGGGGGCCATCTGCCAGCTGCCAAAATGAATACGCGCTTCCACCTGGGAGGGCAGTACGCGGGGAATGTTGTCGTAAAAGCCGCCGCCGGTGATGTGGGCCATGCCCTTGACGTTCATGTCGCGCAGGAGGGAGCGCACCGCTTCCACGTAGATGGTGGTGGGCGTCAGCAGCACATCGCCAACGCTGGCTCCATCCGCGCCGGGGAAGGGATCGGTGAGGGAAAGGCCGCTCTGGTCAAGCACCTTGCGGGCCAGGGAAAAGCCGTTGGAGTGCAGGCCAGAGGAGGCGATGCCGATGATCTTGTCGCCCACCTGAATGCCGGAGCCGTCAATGAGCTTGGCATTATCTACAATGCCCACGCAAAAACCGGCAAGGTCATACTCGCCGGGTGCGTACATGTCGGGCATTTCGGCGGTTTCACCGCCAAGCAGGGCGCATCCGGACTGACGGCAACCTTCGGCCACGCCGCCAATGACGGTCTGGGCGGTTTCTACGTCAAGTTTGCCGGTTGCAAAGTAGTCAAGAAAAAACAGGGGGTTGGCACCTTGAACCAGAATGTCGTTGACACTCATGGCCACAAGGTCGATGCCCACAGTATCGTGCTTGTTGCAGGCAAAAGCCAGTTTGAGCTTGGTTCCCACGCCATCGGTGGAAGAAACAAGCACAGGTTCGGTCATGCCGTTGAGGTCAGGCCGGAACAGGCCGCCGAAGCCGCCAATATCGGAAATGACGCCTCTGGTCTGCGTGCTCTGAACCATGCCTTTGATGCGTGAAACGAGAGCGTTTCCCGCCTCAATATCAACGCCTGCCTGAGTGTAGGCTTTTGCGCGGTCGCTGGACATCCGTTGCCTCCTTTGAATCTGCGCTACATACCACAGGTTCTTTCAAACCCCAAGCGACTTTTTGAGGCCGTAGCCGCGAGTTTTTTCATAGACCGGCTTGCGCGCCACTGCTAGAATAAAATCGGAGGGGTAAGGAGCGTGCCATGCGTAGATATGCCGGATTGTATATTTTCTGCGCCGTACTGACGTTCGTTTGTTCCGGCGCGTCCCTTGCTGCGGATGGCGCTGCGGAATACCGCGCGCCTGTCTCTGGCGTGAAGCTTGGCCCCGTGCAGGCGGTTCAGCCTGCTCAGCCAGAACCTCCTGTTGCGCCAGCCCGGCCATCTGTAGAGAAACCAGCTGCGCCGCAACAGCCTGACCCGCAACCGGGGCAGCCGCCAAATCAACAGCCAGGCCAACAGGCGGCTGGGCCGTCACCCGATTTGCAGTCTGCCGCCCCTGGGCAGCCGACCCCTTGGCCCGGTGCAGGGGGCATGGCTCCCTATTCCTCTTTTGGTTCCCTGCCGGGGCCAGCGGATGCTCCTGCCCCCGCTCCTGTTCCCTCTGCGGCCCCTGTGCCAAATCCTGCCGTCGTGCCGCCGCCAGCGCCTGCCCCCGGCTTTGCCCCCGAGTATACGCCGGGTTATGGGCCTGGCTATGCGCCTTATCCTGCGCCAGCACCCGGCTGGCAGGGGCAGAGCGGCAGCGTTGTTTCGGGCACAGGGCAGCTCCAGGGTGAAAATTTCAACGACAGAGGCATCGCGACCCAGTATCGCGATCCGCAGACTGGCGACATCATCACCTCTGTAGTGCCGCCCGCTCCCCCGGATCAGCAGAACTACGGCACTTTTTTTGTGGCTCCGCAGATTTACCCCGAGGGCAACCATTGGGGGCCCAATCCGTATGGTTCCATGCCCAGACCCGGCGGGCCTTCGTGGCCGGGGCAGCAGAACATGCCTTCGGTCATCTGGCAGCCCGCGCCGCAACCAGACCATAACAGGCATCGCCATGACGACAGGCGGCATGACGACAGGCGTTACGATGATCGGCGCTATGACGATCGGCAGTATGATAATCGCCGGTATGATGACAGGCCGCACGATGGACGTTACGATGGCCCGCGCCGCGATCCGTATGATTCGCGCGATGGTGGCTACAACGGCCCCAACAGGCCACGCGACAACAGCCATGACCAGCGGGGAGACGACAGGTATAACCCGCGCCCCGGCAATCAGGGCGATTCACAGTATGACCCGCGCGGCGCCGACTGGGGCCGTGATGGAAGGGAGAGGCGTTGAGCATGCTTGCCGCGCTTTGGGATTCTCAGCCTGACGGCACTGTTGTATGTCGTCTGTGCGCTCACCGTTGCCGCCTGCGCAAAGGGGCCAAGGGCATTTGCGGGGTGCGCGTCAACATGCGGGGAGAAATGGTTTCTCTGGTCAGCAAGGTCGTTACCGCTGCTGCCATGGATCCCATTGAAAAAAAACCTCTTTACCATTTTTTGCCCGGTAGCAAGATTTTTTCTGTGGGTAGCGCCGGATGCAACTTTTCCTGCCATTTTTGCCAGAACAACAATATAGCCCACGTGCCGGAAAGCGGCATTGTGCCCGGCAAGCGCGCTGCGCCAGAAGATCTGCTGGCCCTGGCTCAGGCCAACCGCGCCCAGACCATGGCCTTTACCTACAACGAACCCACGGTTTTTTTTGAATTGCTTTACGAAACCGCAGGCATGGCGGCCAAGAAAGGCATACGCAGTGTGCTTGTGACCAACGGCTATATGTCCAAGGATTGCCTGGCGGCCCTGAGTCGGTGCATCTGCGCCGCCAATGTGGATCTGAAGTCGTTCAGCGAAGCCTTTTACCACAAATATTGCGGCGGGCATCTTCAGCCTGTGCTGGAAAATCTGAAGGCCATCAAAAAACTTGGCTGGTGGCTTGAGGTCACAACCCTGGTTATTCCCGGCCTCAATGATGGTCAGGCGGAAATGGAAGCGCTTGCGGCCTTTATCCGTGACGAGCTGGGGCCGGATACTCCTTGGCATGTGACGGGTTTTCACGGCGCGCATCTGATGATCGACCACCCGGACACGCCGCTGGCAACACTTGAGGCCTGTTGGCGCATCGGGCGCGAGGCCGGTCTGAATTATGTTTATATAGGAAACACGCGTAGCCCCTTGGGCAGCAATACGTTTTGCCCGGAATGCAATGCGCTGGTTATTGAACGGAACGGATACGACACGCGCGTGCGGGGTGCAGAAGGCAAGTGCCCCAAGTGCGGCGTGCAGATCCCGGGAGTCTGGAAATAATGATTCTTGTGTATACAGGTGACGGCAAAGGAAAAACCAGCGCCTGCGTGGGGCAGACCGTGCGTGCCCTGGGGCAGAATATGGTTGTGGCCTTTGGGCAGTTTATGAAGCGCGATGGGCAGGCGGGCGAGCAGGCTATGCTTGCCAAGCTGCTGGGAGAGCGCTTTTTTGCCGGTGGCTTGGGCTTTTTGCGTACCGATGCAGAGCGCCCCGCGCACCGTGAGGCTGCCCTGCGTGTGCTCGGCTGGGCGCGCGAGCAGCTCGAGCAGGCAGACATGCTGGTGCTGGATGAAACCCTGTATGCCCTGAGCGCCGGGATACTTGGGCAGCAGGAGCTGGAAGAACTCATGGCGCTGGCACGCGCCAAGGATTGTCATCTCGTGCTGTCTGGCCGCAGTGCGCCAGAATGGCTCGTGGATGCGGCAGACCTTGTGACCTCCATGACCGAAATCAAGCATCCTTGGCGCACTGGTGTCAAAGCAGCTCCGGGCATAGAATTTTAGCCTCTGTGGTTGCCTTTCTGGGTGTGTTTGCCGGTATTTGCAAAAGGAATTCGGGTATATGTCTGTGTTGACCATCTATGTGGCCGGGTCTTTCAAGCACAAGCACGGAGTGCGCCTTCTGGGGCGCGAACTGCGGGGCATGGGTTGTCGCATGCTGGACTGGACAGACAAAGCCGTACCGCCGCCAGGGTTGACCCCCGCCGAGCGGCGCATCTGGATGGACACCGACCGTGACGGCGGCGAGGTCTACGCCTTTTGCCACAATGCGTGTCTGACAGCGGATATGGTCATTTATTACGGCGCTTCCGGGCAGGACGCCGGGGTGGAGGTGGGGCTGGCCGCCGGGGCTGGAGTTCCTGTGCTGGGTATTCGCGGCCCGCTGGAAGGGCCGGGGCTGATGCTGCACGGGGCTGTCAGAGGCTGGGTTGACAGCGTGGAAGAAGCGCTGGACGTTGTGGCCGCCTTGCTGGCCTACGTCGATGCCGACTGGAAAGATTTTGAGGTCGAGTCGAACCCGGTTTTACGCCGCATGGGCGAGAAATTGCGGGCGCGTGGGAGCGAACTCTGAGCCCGATGACTCTAGTCTGGCTCTGGTAAAAGTGCCTCAAATCTGAAGGGCTGTTGCGCAAATGTTAAGCCGCCTCCCCTGCAAGAAAATTTTGCAGGGGAGGCGGCTTTTTGATTTATGCCATATTAAGTTTCGGTAGCTACGGCAGCTCGCGCGACTCCACATCGCCAGAACCGCCGGGGCTGTTCGCGCCGCTGGAAACCGGGGTGATGCTTGGGCTGCCGGAGGGTTCCATGCTGCCGTCCATGGGGCTCACGCCTGTGGCATGCTCCGGCTGCATGTTATCAAGCTGGCCCGCCTTTTGGGGGAACATGAGGTAGCTTGTTACGCCCGTCACACCACCAACACCGCGCGCGGCCTGGATGGCGAGCTGCTTTTCCGCATCATCCCTCACCACGCCAAGCAGCACCACACGCCCGGAATTTACCTCCGTATCTATACGGGTGGAAGAAAGCCCCTTGGTGGCAATAAGGTCTTTGCGCAGCTTGGTGGCCAGCACAAAATTGCTGGAGTCGCTGGTGGCGGGGGTGAACCAGTGGGTCGTGACCGAGCGGGGTTTGTAGCGGTTGGCTATGGTCACAGCCTTGCCCTGCATTGTGTCGGGTATTTCACCCACAAGGAAAACATGGCCGTAAAAACTGTATACCGCAACAGACCAGCCGCCAGAGAAGCTTTCGTCAAGCAGGGCAGTCTTGATTTTGGCAGAGAGTTCCTTGTCGTCCGACATGGTGCCCATCAGGCGCTGGTCGTCATAGATGGAATAGCCGGTGTATGCGCAGCCGTTCAGCAGCGTGACGCAAAACAGCAGCAGTAGAAGCGCCAGTCGTTTCATGGAATCCTCCTGAACCCCGCGTTGCGGGCGAATCGTCTTAACGTAGTCGATCAACTCGTCTTTGCAGGCGTGCCATGGAGGCTACCTGCAAAAGGAGCGAAGTTTTTTATTCTTTTTCGCGGCGGATACGCGCCCCAACGGCGTTGAGCTTGTGCTCGATGCTTTCATAGCCACGGTCGAGGTGGTAGATGCGCCGTACTTCGGTAACACCCTTGGCCGCCAGGCCTGCCAGAACCAGCGAGGCGCTGGCGCGGAGGTCGGAGGCCATCACTGGCGCGCCGGTGAGCTTCTGCACGCCGCGCACCATGGCCGTGTGGCCGGAAACCTTGATCTGCGCGCCCATGCGCATGAGCTCAAGCACGTGCATGAAGCGGTTTTCAAAAATGCTTTCTTCCACAACACTGGCCCCTTCGGCAAGGCACATGAGCGCCATAAGCTGGGCCTGCATGTCTGTGGGAAAGCCCGGGTAGGGTTGGGTTTTTACATCCGTGCCGCGCAAGAGGCCAGCGCAACGCGCCAGCACACCCTCGGGGGTGTTGGTGATCTCCATGCCCATGCTGCGCAGTTTGAGAATAACGGCTTCAAGATCTTTGAAAGGGCAGTTGCGCAACATCAGTTCGCCGCCAGTGATGCCAGCAGCCACGAGGAAGGTTCCCGCCTCAATGCGGTCGGGCATGACGGGGTATTCCCCATCGTGCAAGGAGGTAACGCCCTGAATGCGGATAACGGATGTGCCGTGCCCCTCGATTTTTGCGCCGCAGGCCCGCAAAAAGTTTGCGAGGTCAACAATTTCTGGCTCGCGGGCGGCGTTTTCGAGTACAGTTTCGCCATCTGCAAGGGCTGCGGCCATGAGCAGGTTTTCCGTGCCGCCCACTGTGGGCATGTCAAAAGATATGTGCGCGCCCTTGAGCTGGCGGCAACGACCAATGATATAGCCTTCTTCAAGCTGAAAGCTGGCGCCCATCTGCTCCAGCCCTTTGAGATGCTGGTCTACGGGGCGTGCGCCAATGGCGCAACCGCCGGGCAGGGCTACGCGCGCCTGACCAATGCGGGCCAGCAGCGGGCCAAGGCACAGAACAGAGGCGCGCATGGTGCGCACCAGATCATATGGAGCTTCCGGCAGTAAATTGCCGGGCTGCACCTGTACCCGATGATCGTTGTATTCGCAGGTGCAGCCCAACATGTTCAGGAGCTTGATGGTGGTATGTATATCACGCAGGTTGGGCACATTGGTGATTGTGACCGGCTCTGACAGCAGAATGCAGGCAAAAAGAATGGGCAAGGCCGCATTTTTGGACCCGCTGACCTCAATGCCGCCAGTAAGCGGAACGCCGCCTTCAATAACCAGTTTGTCCATGGAGTGTCCCCGAAAAAAATGTTTGACGCCAGACGTGCCGTCAGCGCCTGAATTTTAGACGCGATATCTTGGCTTGCGAGGCGGGCAAGTGGCATGGCTGGCGGATTTTTGCCGCTAAGCCAAGCAGCGGTTGCAAGTGTAGATACTTTTCTAGATAAAATCCAGATGAAGCTAGGCTGAAAAAATACTTGCCAAACTAAAATAACCTGCTTATAAGAATTTTCCCGTGGCGGAAGTAGCTCAGTAGGTAGAGCACCTGGTTGTGGCCCAGGTGGCCGTGGGTTCAAGTCCCATCTTTCGCCCCACAATTTTCCCGCGCCGCAACGGCGCGGGTTTTTTTTCGGAGCGTGGCGCAGCCTGGTAGCGCACCTGCTTTGGGAGCAGGGGGTCGAAGGTTCGAATCCTTTCGCTCCGACCAAATAAATCAAGGGCTTATGGTGAATAACCATAAGCCCTTTTTGTTTAGGATACACACAAGGATACACAGGGCATAAAATTCTGTTGGCCTGTAAAAAATAAAATCATTAAAATTAGATAGTTGTGGAATTTACTCTTTGTCGCAGTCTGCAATAGAAATGCGGCGTGTTGCAACTAAGTGCAATCCTTGCAAAAGACAGTTTTTGCCTTTGCCCTTTGCCTGCCAACGACTCCGAGCCACCTTGCGGTGGTCTCTTTTTTGCGAAAATTTGATCGGAAAAGGCCGAAGGTTTGGCGCGGATGAGTTCGTTTTTCGGCGGATAATTTTGTGCTGGAATCTTGGGTGAAGAATATTGCGATGAATCACCAAAAGGTAGGCAGTGGATACTAGCGGTAGGAAAAGAGGGCCAGAGAAAGGCCGGAGATATGAAAAAAAGGCGGGTTTTCCCGCCTTTTGTGTTCTTGTTATTATTCAGTGTGTGGCTGTTGCGACCTGGTCGCGGGTAGCTCTTCAAGGCACAATTTTTATAGTAAATTCATCAATTTTTCGAGAAATGACTTTGCATAAATTTTATATTCAATCTTTTTTATGTTTCCATTGAATATAAATGTGGCATTGTCATTATAGTCTTTTACAATTACACCCTTATCAAGTGATATTATACTTCCATCAATTACTTCAAATTCCCCTTTTTTAGTTTCTATATTAGTGTATACAAATCCATAATTACCGGGGTAAGTATTTCCGTTCATAAAGGAACATACGAATATTGTAATGATTGATATCATTAGTATTGTCATGATTGTTATTAGTCTGTTTGTTGATCTTGTTAGAAACGAAATTAATTTATTTAAAAAAACGAAATTATGTATTTTATATATCAGTTTTAATAAAAATAATGATACGAATGAGAGAAGTTTTGCCAAAAAAATGTTTATTGTATATATTATTATTAGTAGTATAGAGATTGCAAACCACATTCTAAATGCCATGATAAAATCATGTATCGAAAATGGAATTGATGACAAGCCAACACCAACTCCAGCAAAAAAAGCAGCATTGCATCCAATCGAGATAAAGAAAGCGCCAGCAGGGATGACAATTATTGCTTTTGCACAAATATCTAGCGTGCGCTGAATGCTGTCTGGAAATTGTACTGTTTTTTGCGTTTCATCTTTCAAGGCGTTTCTCGCATTAATATGTGTGATTGGTTGCCAAGAAAATTATATGAACGTTTCTATTATGACAAGACAACACGCTTTGTTGTTGGGAAATACGCATAGCTTGACGTTATTTTCATTTTTTCGCATGCCTTCAAAAGGTGCTTAAAACACCTTTAATCAACAGCGGGAAACCACACCCGTCAGCTTGTAGTTTTTTGCATCCACTGAAAAAGGACGCGCTTACGGAGTTCTGTGCCGGCAGGCTAGGAAAAGATGTCGAACTCTGCGCCGCGCTTCTTGATGACACGCACCTAATAACGGAAGACTAAGTAGTTAAACGCAGCCCCCACAATCTTATGATGGTGGGGGCTGCGTTCTTTTGAGGTGTGGGAAAGTATTTTCTGACTAAATAACTATGTTTTGAGGTAGTTTGTAAAATTGTTTTACGTAAAAATCAATTTCAGGCGTTAAATTTTACATTTTCTGATTGTATATGACTATAACTCAAAAAATTTTATGTGCTTTTATGATTAGTATCGTATTTATTAATTATGAAAAGATAAAATAGTAGCAACCTAATAAAGTTCATTTCTAGAAAATTTAACAAAATAATATTGACAAGTGACGTTGCAGATTTATTAGTCAAATTGGCCTGCTTGAAAAAAAGCGCCGCCAGTCTTGCAGGACTGGCGGCGACTTCAGGAACAGATCGGCTGTTCCTCTCTTTTGGTCAGAGATGAAGTAAACAGCCGATCTTTCCTTGTCAAGCGTATGTTCACGTTTTAGCAAGGAGATCATTCCACATGCTCCTCACCTAACATTGCAATTGTTTTGGTCAAGAACACCCGCAACAATTTAATATCCCCTTGATGGGGAGGAGCATCGTATTATGGCTAGTGATCAGACACATATTGTTCCCAATCCTAATGGTGGTTGGGATTCCAAAGATACCGGAAATTCTCGCGCCTCGAAACATTTTGACCGCAAGGCGGATGCCCAAGACTGGGGGCGGGATCACAGTCGGAATATCGGCAGTGAATTTGTCATCCATGATAAGAAAGGGGTTATCCGTCAAAAGGATTCCCACGGCAATGACCCCTGTCCGCCGCGTGATAAAAGATAGGTTCAGTTAGCAACAAGGCCTCGGATTCCCGGGGCCTTTTCTTTTATGGTGATTTTTATCCCCCTACCGGGGTGCCAGTGGTGCTGCCGCCGGGCTGAACGCCCGTGTGGGTATGCCCGCGCAGGGAGACGGCCCCGGCGGTAACGTCCTTATCGGGTACGGCCACGCCGCCGTTGCGCACAGTGAAGTCGCCGTAGAGCGTGGAGCTGCCCGGCCCGCCCTCGTAGCCCTCAGTGGTGAGGATGCCCTGAATTTTGACCACGGGCGCGCGCAGCAGGATTTCTTGCGCGCTTTCGATAGTCACCTTGCCCTTGGCCTTGATGGTTTCCTCACCTTCCACTGTCACGGTGTCGGCCCCTTGCACAGTCAGACCACGATTGCCCACAATGTCGATCTGGCGGTTGCCTGTGACCTTGCTTGTGTGATCCTTGCCCACCGTCTCTTGCGCAGCGCCTGCGGTGGAGTGAGTGGAGTCGCCCCCGGCTGTGAGGTTGAGCGCGCCAAGGCTGCCCACATCTGCGCGCAGGCCTGCCAGCATGGTCAGCACCGTGCCCACTTCCACAGTATGCGTGCCGTCCACTTCCACGGTGGAATGCTCAGAAACGCGCCGCGTCTCCCGCGCCAGCTCCGTGGTGCTTTCCATGGCTTCCACGCGGCGCGTAACGCTTTTGTCCGCTATTTCCGCATCTGTCTGGCGGCTCCAGGTGCCACCCGCATCCGCCCTCTGAAAGGTGGTCGGGCTTTGTTGCAGCAGCATTTCTTCCGGCCCCACCTGCGGCAGCGAATCGCCCATGCCGTACATTTGCCGGATAATGGGGTGATCCTGCCGCCCGTAAGCGAAGCCAACAACCACAAGCGCCCCGGGCCTTGGCGGCGCAAAAACGCCAGCCTCGCCGCCCGCACCCAGCGGCACGGGAAGGGGCACAGCCGTGTAATGGGGAAAGGCCGGATCCGGCTCCATGTCTGCGGTGAGAATTTCAATGTCCGCAGCAAAGCGGGGTCGAAAGCGTTCCGAGCTGGCCCCCTGGCTGGGGGCATCGGCAATGGCCAGCACACGCCCGTACCTGTCTAGGTGCAGCCCGCCAGAAAGCTCTGGAAACAGGCGCAGAATGGCCTTTTTTAAAAAGTCTTGCATTTGAAACTCATGTTTACGCCAGACAGGGTGACAGTTTCCACGCGTCCGCCGTCTGCGGCGGCATTGACCACGCAGCCCGGGCGAATATCTGGAACGGCAGCCATTGTGCATTGCCCGCCCGCAGAAACCTGCTTGAACACGTTTTGCGGGATTTCCACCTCGCGGCCTTTCCAGCGCGAATCCGCCCAGGAGCCGACAAAAATTTTACCATCTCCCTGAGAGAGCCACACATAATCGTCAATTTGGAACACCTCACCCAGGGTCTGCATGGCATGCATGGCGCTGCCAAAGCCGTAAAAAAACGGAACTTTTGCGGATGCATAAGGCCGCTCCGGCACAATGAACTCCAGCCCGGTCAGCTCCGCGTAGGTGACCAGCACCTCCCGCAGGGTGGGGTGGCGCAGGCTCAGGGGGGCGGCATTATCCATGCGCGCCGAAAGTTCGCGGCAAAAAAGGCGTTGCTGCTTGGCATCCACAGTGGTTGAGGTGACAACCTCGCCGCAAAAAAAACGGGTGAGCGCGCTTTGAAAATGCCAGCCCAGCGAGAACTCCACCCGGCCTTCAAGGCGCTGATCCGCGCGTACCTGAAAAATGGCCGCGCCCGGGCGGCTTATGTCCAGGCGCACCTCGTCAGACACAAGGGGGTATTCCGCGCCGTTCACCACAAGGCGCTTGAGCAGCTTCATTCTTCATTCTCCGGCCCGATTTTTTCGTTAAGATACTTGAGCACTTTTTCGATGGAACTCAGCTCTTCCTCTTTTTCCTCTTCATCGCTGCCAACAGAAGCGCCCGTGTTGGTTTGCGTGGACGCAGCCCTGGTCCCCTGCCGGGCCTCTTCCATTTCAGGAACAGACACATGCTCGGCCAGGGTAAAGCTGATAGACCACATGCGCAGTTTTTCGTCTTCGTCCACCTTTAAGTTGCCCGTAAAACGCCCCTGTCGCATGCCTGCGGCATTGGCGGTGTCGTTGGTGATGGTGTAAATTTTGCCATCACCGTTTTCGGTAGCCTCGGCAATCCGCATGAGCTCGCTCAGATCGTTGGCATCCTTGAAGCGCAAAGAAAGCCGAACTTCCAGCTTTTTGCCCTTTTTGCCTTTGTCAGCCTTGGCGGTGGATGACGTTTCGCCGCTGGCGTCTTCGTCTTTAAACTGCGCGCCAATGCTCATGTTCAGGCCGAAGCCGGGAACCGTGTAGTCGTCAAGAATCAGAAAGGACATGCGGCATTCTCCCCGGGGCAGGTCAGGCATGCGCTGTTGGTAAGAGTGCGCCGGCACAGGCCGAAACTTTCACGGTAAAAGGCCACCTGATCCGGCTTGCCAAGCCAGCACAGCAAGGACGTGCATTTGCTGGCAGCGTCAAAGGGAAGGGACAGTTTGCCAAGATAGCGGAACAGCACCGCGCCTGGCGCATGGATGCTGAACCCCGTCCAGGCATCGTTGCCGCCGATCATGCTTTGGGCCAGATGTTGCAAGGTTGCGGCCTTTTCCTCGATCTTCCGCGCCTGTTTTTGCGCGAATGCCGCCAGCCTTTCGGCGGGGGAGGTCGCCGCCAGTGCCGCGCCTTCCCCTGTTGCCAGCATGCTGCCCAGGGCTTTGGCCACCATTTGCCCCTTGGAGTTCTGCTGCGGCGCCATCTGCCCCCATGCCGGATAGCCCGGCCCTTTGGGAATGATGAACTTGTCCGTCTCCAGCGTGGCCAGCGCCTGCGCGCGGCGGCAAGCTTGCTCCAACTTGGGGATAGGAAACACCGAGTTAAAGGCTGACAGCGCCTGAGCCATAGCTGCATGGTTGACGGTGCCCACGAGCAGCACCACCAAGGCCAGCTCCGCGCCCGGGTCTTCCTGCGGGGCATCGGCCATGCGGCCAGCAAGTGCGGCAAGGGCCTGCTCCGGCGTCAGGTAGGCGTATTCCCCTTTACGGGTGCCAATGCCGTACTGAAAGGGCGTTATGACCATAAATGATGCGGGGCTTCCCACAGCGGCGGTTGCCCCCTGGCGGGCCGCGGCCATTTGCGCGGCAAGTTCGCCAGATCCAGACGGCGGCAAGCCTAGGCCTTGTAGAGACTCTGCCCCCTCAGAAAAGCCTTGCTGCACGCTGGCCAGCGCGGGCGACAATCCTTCCGCCAGATTTGCCGTTACGGAAGGCGGCGCAAAAGCAACACGCTGAAAGCCCATGCTCACTCCCTACACAGCGTAGCTGACGACTACGGCCTGCACGGCTTCAGCCGTTTCGGCCGCATCCACGGCGGCCAGCAGGGCAGTGCGGCGGGCGGTGTGGATAGCCAGCAGACTTGCAAAGCCTTCCGGGTCATCTGTGCGCCAGTCGTACAGCGCGGAGGCAACCTCAAACGATGAAGGTGGTGTACCAACGCTGGGCATGGTGAGGCTTGCGGACATGGCAGCGTCAAAGCCCGCGCTGATTGAAGCGCGCTTGCTGTTTTGCGCTTCTGCCAGAGTGGGAAGTGGCCGTGTTGCACTCCAGCCGTCAGGGTAGGGGCCGTACTCCGTAATAGTATGGGGCTGCCCGTTAATGTAGCCGGATTCGCCGGTGTGGTTTTCAACCTGAATCCATTTGCCATTTACCGCTCGTGCCCATTTTCCCGGTTTGATGGGCGGGGCATCAGGCAAGGAATTGTGCGGTTGGGTGCTGCCGTAGTCGCTCACAGGGTACAGATAATATCCATCCGCATCGTGCTGGTAATACGTACTCATGTCTTATCCTTTGAATAAGCCGACAAAAACGCAGCCGAGTCTGATAAAAGCTCTTGTGCGCGTTTCCACCGCGTTTTGGCGTTGATTTACTATATATGTCGGGGCGTAAAGGCCTTGTCCGGTAGTAACAACAGAACGCACTCCTTCATCTTTCCACGTCACGTTGCCGGTTACGGTAGATATGTCATGGCCGTCTGATCCCACATGAGTTTGAACACTGGTTATGCCAGTCTGTACAGAATCCTGGTGCCACCCGCCTACGGATTGTCCGTCAAATCCAGCATCGCGTTCATAATCTCCACGGGTATCTGGCAGTCGTATTGTTCTGGCGTCTTTGTCCAGCACAAAATAAGGTACTCCTCCTACACCTCCAGCAGCCGTTGACAATGCCTGCCACTGTGATTCGCTTTTACACTTCCATGCATTTTTTGCGTCGTGCAATGCCGCCCATAGTAACGGTACAGTCGTATCAGCCTTGGTGATGACTCCCCCGTTGCGTACCGCAAATCCTGCCGGGCATGTCTGTTCAAACAGATTTACAAAAGCTGAAGGATAGAGAGCGGGTGTGCCAATGACGGATATCCGATCCCCATGCAGCTCGGTGGTGACGCCATCGGGCCGTATGGTGCCTGCAACTTCCGGAGTGGCGATGTCGGGAATGGGCAGCGCGCCGGATGTTTTGCGCGGTCGCAGATCCGTGACCGTGCCGTCCGCCTCGATGCGGGCCACCAGGGCGCGGTAGTGCATGAGGCCAGTATCGTCAGCGGCGCTGTCTGCCAGGGGGGCTGCGGGCGGCGTGAGCATGGGCGAGGCCTCGGCCACGCGGTCGCTGCCGGTGTGCTTGAGGCAGACGTCAAGCCAGACGTTCTGCGGCAGGTTGGCGCTCTCCGGCGCTGCCAGGGGCAGGCTCTCGGCCAGTGCCGCGCGGATGCCGCCCACATAGCCAAGGCCCGGTACAAAGGCGTAGGCCTCTGCCGTTTTTTGCAGCAGCCAGCCATCAGCATCGAAAAAGACCTGGCCGTAGACATCGAAATTGGCGAGGCGCTGGCGCTCGTCAATGCCGTTGAGGCGCACGGTAAAATCAAGCTGCCACACGTCGGCGCTGATGGTCAGACCCGTAAGCTCCCGCGCACCCGTGAAGGTCAGCAAAAAGTTGCGGGTCAGGTTATTGCCCGTCTTGCCGTTGGCCTCGTCGTAACGGCGTTTTTCCAGCGCCGGGAACGTGGCCACAGCTACCAGCGTTGCATGTTCCGAGCACCAGAGGCCCTGCCAGTTGAAAACAAAGTCCCCCATGTCGCTGCCCAGCATGGCGCTGTAGACAACCTGGTTGGGGTTGACGTAGGCGCGGTACTGCGGGGGTATGGCGTAGCGCAGGGCGATTTGCGCCTCTGCCGGCACGGTGACGCCGGGCGCAATGGCCTGGGTGTGATCCTGCCCGGGCACGTTGGCCAGAATCATGGTGTCGATAATGAGGGCCTTGCCCTCGGCCTGAAGGCGGGCAATAAGGCTCTCGCCCGCGGCGGTCAGTATTATACTCATAAATGCGCCTCCAGTGTGGCGGCATGGTGGTCAAACACGGCCAGACGCGCGCCGGCATCGGCAATGGCGCGGTTGCTCATGGCGGCTTCTACGGTTTCCTGATGCCAGGAAAAGCGGCCCACATGGGCCAGGGCCGGAATGGGAATGCGGCTGTCGAAGTAATAGCGGCGGCAGGTGCGGCCGTAGTCCTCAATGATGATTTCCAGCACGTTCTGCTGGTCGGGAAACTGCGAATCATCGGCAATGATGCCCACGCGATCCCAGTCTTGCCCGGGGACGCGCTCGGCCAGGGAGAGGCCCCCAAGCTCCAGGCGCTCAAAAATGCGGCCCCAGCCTGCCGTCTGCCCAGAGTCGCGCGCGTTGGCGTAGGCATGGGTGACGCGCAGACGGTAGAGGCGTTCCGGCTCGCCGGGGTATCGCCGCACGCAACGCTCCCAGGCCAGAAGGTTCAGGGTGCGTTCATCGCAGGTCATGGGATCGCGATTGTCCAGGCTCCAGGCTGCGGCCTTTCCCAGCATGGAAAACCACGCGTGGGCAGCCTTGCCAAGCTTGGTGCTTTCCGCGCCATTCATCCAGAAGGACAGGGAAAACAGGGCAAGCCTGTTCATGCTTCACCCGGAACGATCTGAAGGTTTTCAAGCACAGGCAGGGCCAGCAGGGAAACAATGTCTTCCGTGCGGTGAAATTCCACGCTTTTAAGATCAGGCAGAGCCGCATGCAGCTCATCGCTCAGGCGGGAAAAGGAAAAGCGGGACTGCGGCAATGTCTTGGTCATGTCATGGGCTGTATTTTGGCGGAATGCGCAACGGATGCGGCTTTCCACCTCCACGGCCAGGGCGGCGCGGCGTTCCTTCCCGGCTTCGTCCACAGCATGCACGGTGACCGTAAGCGCTTCCGGCTGTTCGGGTATGGGCATGCACAGCAGGTCATCGCCGTGGCCGTGGTTGCCCATGCCCATGATATAGCTGTTGATAGCCTCGCACAGCGATTGCGGGGCCGGGCCGCTCTCAACCATCACATAGCAATTGGCTGTTCCCGGGCCGCGCACAGCCTGACGGGCCTCAAAAAAGAGGTAGTCAATGCGTATGCCTGTGAATGCCGCGATCAGCGCCTTGTAGGCTGCATCGTGGTGTAGCTGCCCCACAGCGGCAAACTGGTTGCGGCAGCGCAGGCGCAGGGCATCATCCGTTTCCGTATCAGCGCCGGGCGAATCCAGCCAGTCCGCCGGATTGGTCACGTCCACAATGCCGTCGATGGGCTGCGAAAGAATGGAATAATAGCCCGCCCCAAGGTTCCAGGCCTCGCCGTGCTGCTCGGCCTCCACCGCAACCTCAAGCGATTGCGCGCCGTTGGGAATGATGGATTCCTGCAAGGTTTTCACACGATACACCACGCCGCCCACTGGAGGCGTTTCAACAAGCGAGCCTGCGGGAATGGTCAGGTCGCCAGTGGCGGAAGCCCTGGTAAAAACAACGCGGCCTCTGGCAGCGGCAGAACCCTTGCGCGAGAGGTCAAGCCCCCAGGCGTACACGTCCAGATACACGCCAGATGCGAACCGTAAAAAGGAATTGGGCAACACGCTTTCTACCAGCAGTGCAACGAGCCATTGCGCTGGCTGGGTGACAATTGCCGAAATGAGCCGCCAGAAAGGGGAGAAGGACGAGTCGTTGCGGATCAGCGAATCCTCATTGGCGTTGCAGGCCTCCCAGCGGGCCTGCATTTCGGATTCCGTCACGGGCATGCCAGAATCGCGCAGCATGCCTGTAAACAGTTCCTTGGCATAGGTTGTCAGGCCAGCCATTATTTTGCCTCCTTGGCTTCATCCGCATAGGCCAAAAAAGAGATGCGTCCGAATTTTCGTGTTTCGGCAGTAAGCCAGAACTCGACACGCTCCCGGCTTGTCCAGGTTTCCTCAATGCGGGTTGTTCCGGGTTTTATGCGTGTATCCTGATCCACCATGAGCGAAAGCTTGACGAGATTGGTTTTGCGCTTGCGCACGTTGCGCTCGCCCACAATGTCCACCAGCAGCCCGCTTTCGCGGATCATGTGCTGAATGTCCTGGGCGATGCAGGCACGGTCGGGCACCAGTACGGGATAGCCCCCGGCATCCAGCGCAAGATCGTCATCGATGATAAGCAGGTCGCAGTATGTTGCAGGCATGGGGCCTACCCGTAGGTCATGGCCAGCACGTCATCCATGCTGGTGGGCGGTGTTTCAAAGTGCAGGTGCTGTTCGCCAATGGAAACGCTGCGTCCGCTGTTGTTCACGGTGGAAGAACTGCTGGAGGCCAGTACGCCGCCCTGCTGCACCTGTAGGGTTTTGGACTGCTTGAGCCCTCCCAGTTCCGGGCCTTCCATTGCCGCCGTGTCCGGCACAAAGTTTGCGGCCTTCCAGCCCATGAGCTTTTCCGCGTGTTCTCCCATGCCTGGGATAAAGGAGAGCATCCTGCCAATGTAGTTCACAAAATATTCAAGAGGTGTCAGCGCGGTTGCAACGGCGAACCGTAGTACCTTTGTCCACGAAAAATCGGTAAAGATGTCGGTAAACAGACGCCAGCGTTCTTCCAGCGTGGACATGAGCAGCAAAAACGGCTGGCCGAATGACCCCAGACTTTCAAAGAAACTGCGCAAAAGCGTCCACGTCGCGCCGATGGCGGACTGTATCTGCTCCCAGTACATGATGCACAGGATTAGCGACCAGACAAGAAAACCCAGCGGATTTGCGCGAATAGCCCCGGAGAGAAGGTTGAACACAACCGTAACAGCCTTGATGGCCCCGGTAACGGGCATTGCCGCCAGGGTGAACAGATGAAAGGCCACAGTGCCGACGGCCACGGCTCCGGCAAGGGAAACTATGGCCAGCATGCCGAAGCCTATAACCCTGGCCACGTTGGGGTACTTGGTTATCCATCGGTTCAGGGTTTCAAGGTGGGCGCTGGCCCTGCTTGTCCACCGCTCCAGAGTTGGCGTGAGCTTTTGCAGAAAGTTTGCCCGCACATAGTCCACAGCCGCGCCAAAGCGTTGAAAGGCATCCGTGGTTTGCCGGGCGGAAGCCCTGGCACCGGTCATGTCCGTAACGCCCTTGACGTCTTTGATAACGCGGGTGAGTTCCCCCTGTTTGGATAGCAGGGTGTTGAGGAATGCTCCGGCCTGATCGTCGTTCAGCGCCTTGCCAAGGCGCGCTTGCTGGGCAGTTGTGAGCGTGTCACCATACTTGGCGCGCAGGCGCTCCAGAATATCCACCATTGAAAGCATGCGCCCCTGCTGGTCGGTAAAGGATACCCCCACGGCGCGCCCGGCTGCGCGTGCGTTATCCACCAGCAGCTTGTACTTTTCGCCTGCGGCAGTGCCGCCCATGTCTGCCTGGGCGGCGGCAATGACGGCCATTTGTTCCCCCGCGTCAATGCCAGCCCTGGCGGCGCGGTTGCCCAGCGCGTCAAAGCCAGCGGCGATTTCCTCGCCTTTGCTTTTGAACTCCTTGGCCACAAAGGCAGTTTGCCCGGCCAGCTGTTCAGCCCAGCGGCTTTTGCCCATGCCAGCCGCCTGTGTTTCAAAAATGCCGTGCATATTGGCCATGTAGCCGGTCATGCTGTCCACGCTGGACCGGCTGGCCAGGGCCAGAACATTGCTGGCGGTGGTAAAGGTTGCCAGCTCCCCGGCAGTGAGGTTGTCGATTTTTTCCTGTATGGCTGTGGACGATTTGATAACGTCCACAGCACTTTTGCCGTATTGCATGGCAAAGCGCCCAGCGGCGTTTTGCAGTGTTTTAAGCCCCTTTGAATCCACGCCCAGGGCCTCCACCTGCCCCAGGGCATTGTTCAGCTCTGTGGCTGGCGATACCAGCGCCCGGATTGATAGGGCCGCACCAGCGATGCCCATGGCCCCGGCACCCACGCCCACAAAGGCTCCCTTGGCTTTGTCGGTCAGCCCGGTAATGTTGGCCTGAAGCCGGGATATTTTGCTGATGGCGCCTGCATCCTGCACGCCGATGGCAAAGAAGAGCTTTTCCAGTTTTGTTGCCATGCTGTATCGGGGTTAGGGGTTCAGTGCCTTGGCGATGCCGTTGGCTATGGCGATGCTCATTTTTTCCCAGTGGTCGTTTTCCAGAAACATGGCTTCGGCCATGCAGGGAACGTCTATTTTGCGCCCCGGAAACCACTTGCGGCAGAGTACAAAAAGCTGGGAAAGCCCTGGCTGCGCAAGGTGAGCGGCGAGGCGTTCTACTCCCCCACCGTAATGGTGAGGTCAGGCGCGTATTCCTCCACCACCTGCGACCATATCTGCATGGCCGCGCCGGGCAGATCGATAAGGCCCTTGAGGGTTTCCTTGTCCTCGGCATGCACGGTGCGCATGAGGGCATTGCGCGTGGGCCCGACCTTTTTGGTGCTCTGGATTTCGTCAATGTACTTGTTGTAAACTTCGGGCGTAACGTTGAAGCGCAGGATCTTGCCATTGATGCTCAGGGTAACGGTTTTATTCATGTGGAGTTTCCTCTCCGGGATTGATTTTGCGTTGGATGTATCGTTCAAGGGCGCAGACGCCCGCCTCATAAAGCCTGCCCACAAGCTCCAGCCCACCCCAGCCCACCAGAAAAAAAAGGGTGTAGTGCCATTTTTCCGGCGTCTCGGCCTGGATGAGCGGGCAAACCATGTTGGCCGTGGCCACGCCGCCCACTACCTCAATAAGGGCTTGCCCCAGGGTCCGGCCTTTGCGGGTGGAATGCATGAGCGCGCCGCCAGCACCGTACAGGCTGGCCGGAAGCAGGAAAAATTGCAGGAGGCGCTCAAGGTAGTTCAGGGATTCGGGATCCTGCATTATTCATCCTTGCTGTAGAGGCCGCGCAGGGCCGTTTTGTCATCGTTGGCGTCACTCAGGGCCGCTTGCAGTTCCAGGGCGTAATCCAGCAGCTCGCCATTGGTCGCACCCAGGCTTGGGGGCACAGGCTCCGGCACCGGGGCCAGCAGCACGGGTGGGGGCTTTGACCACACAAAGTCAATGCGCGGGGGCGTTGGCCTGGAGCAACCGCACAGCAGCATCAGGCAAAGGGCTGTCAGCCCAGACAGAATAAGTTTTATCATGGCGCGCCTTTTCCTTTTGCTGGCGTAGTGCCGTCTGGTTTTTGGCCCGCTGATCCTTTTGGGAACGCCAGTCGGCCAGTGCTGTATCCACCGTGTCCGCCCAGTTTTTCTGTTCCTGCACTGCCCTGGCGTTGGCGGCTGCGATTGTTTCAAGCTCCGCTATTTTTGCCGCCTGCTGCTGCCCCTGCCGCACCAGCCAGAACAGGGCCGCCACCAGCGCCACAGCGCAAAGGATAGCGCCTGCGGTTTTAAACATGGGGCTGCGCCCCATCCCGCCACCATGCGGCAACGTCAAAGCAGGGGCAGGCCTTGTTGGCGTAGTCCTGGTGTCCGTGCAGCCCGGCTGAAGGAAAGCGGCCGCGCAGATCCGTGACCAGCTCGCGCAGGGCCGCCCATTGTTCCGGCGTGTAATTGGCGGCGGAAACGCTTTTCCCACTGGGTGTTTTTTCCAGTCCACCCACAAGGCAAATGCCGATGGAACGGGCGTTGTGGTCTTTGCAGTGCGCCCCCGGAGTATCCAGCGGGCGGCCCTGTTCGACCGCGCCGTTGCGGCGGATTACAAAATGGTAGCCAATGTCGCTCCAGCCGTTGTCGCGCACGTGCCACTGCCGTATTTCAGCCGCGCCAATATCCATGGCTGGATAGGTTGCCGCGCAGTGAATGATGATGTCGTCAATTTTGCGCATGAACTTCCTCAAATGGGTTTAGCCAGGGGTAACAATGCCCTCGGTTTCCGATGCGCCCAGGTATGGCACGCCGTTGATGTGCACAAAGTCCGGGCTGGTGACGATAAACTTCACCTTGCTGGTGTGCTTGGAAGCGCCTTCGTTCTGGTTGATGTTCAACAGACTTTCCACCTTGAGCTTGCAGCCGAAGGCCTCGACCTTCATTTCCTCGCCACTGGCGGCCTTGGCGTAAAACAGCATGTCGAATTCCGGCAGTTCGCGCCAAGAACCTGCGGAGGCCGCAGCCTCGGAGAGAATGGACAAGGCCTGCGCGTCCAGATCCATGTCGCCCTCGCCGCTCACATCGCCCGCCACCCAGCCGTTGGGAACGCCCCTGTCTTTGGCTACTTCCACGTTGTCGGTAATGCCCAACGTGGCCTGGCTTACGGTGAGGGAGAGATCCCCCACGGTTATGGAAAAATCCTTTGCCCCTATTCTTTGGCGGCTCATTGGTCAGCTCCTTTGCGCGTCAGGCGTAGTTGGTCAGGTCAAGCAGCAGGTTGCAGGTGATGACCTTGGGGCAATTGTAGGGCCGGGCGGTTATCCAGACTTCCAGCTCGTACTTGCTTTGCCACACCAGGGTTATGGCGTCCCTTGCCGGGGGATGGATTTCGCCAGGAAAGGGAACCCCCAGCACCTTGCGGCTCTTGGACATTTCGCGCAGGGGGCGCGCAAAGTAGGTTTGCGCGGCGGCGATGCTTTCGGGCGTTTCGTTGAGGCTGCGGTCTGCTATGCGGTAAACGGCCAGGGGATAAACGCGGCGCATGCACTTTTGAATGACGCGCAGGTTCTCAATGACGCGGTAATCCCCGCCGTTGACATCAAGCACGTTGCCGTCGCCCCAGTACATGCCCTCGTAGCCGGGGTAGGTCTGCGGCACGGAAAAACGCGCTGCGTCCAGGGCGTACAGGGTGGCCGAATCAATGTTGCGGCCGTCCTTGTCCTTGGGTTTAACGCTCCATTCACCAAGCAGGGGGCCGGTTTTAACCCGCATGGGGCTGTCGGCCACGGTGACGGACTTGTTGCACAGCCGGCCCATGTATGTTCCCAGGTCATGCCCCCAAAGATAGGGCGCAAGGGTTACCTGATCTGCGGCCACGCCGCTGGTTATGGGGGCTATGGCAGAGCGGTAGTCAGCCCACGTTTCAGTGGGCAGGGGCGCGCGCGGTGCTGCGGCCATGAACATGGGGGCCATGAATTTTGCCATGACGCTTTCCGCCTTGGCCTGCATGCGCTCCACCTCAACCTGGCTGGAAATGGGATCGGTAAGGCAAATGCCCTCAAAGCGCATTTCCTCCACGGCCATATCCACGGCATCCTGCCATGTGTCGCCCTCGCGCAGGGGCAGCACGGCGGCATTCCAGTTTTGCCCGGCATTGAGCTGCGCAGCCGTCACCTGTGTTTTCAGGGTAGAGGGTTCAAGGCCAAGCACTGCGTCCAGATCACTCTGCGCGTTGATGGAAACAAGCTTGCCTTCGTTGACGCCAGCGCCCCGGCCCGTGAAAAGCACAAAGTTTTCCACGGCGTCCAGCGCGCCCTGCAACAGATTGAGGTTGTTGACTTGCACGGATCCGAGCATGGAAACTCCTATTTTTTATCCTTCATTTGACGGACAATTTTTTGGCTAACCACAGAGAGCAGGCTGGCGCTTTCATCCTCTGTAACGCCCAGGAAAGGACGGGCAGGGAGGCGCACTTCCCACGTTTGGGCTTTCTGTTTTTTGGGCTGGCTGCCGGAAACATCCTCGCGCACCAGCAAACGCAAAATCCACGCGGCCTGCATTTGCGACATGTTTTCCATGATCCACTTGGCGGATACGCGCCGCAGGCGCACCTTGCCGTGCCTGCCCCTTGCCGGGAACTTGTAACCGTTGCGCAGCAGCGCCTGAGCCATTTTGCGGGTAGCCCTGCGCCCGCGCAGCATGACGTGCCACTTGGCAAGGCCCTTTTTCATTTCTGGCGTGACGCCAAGCTGCTGGCTCATGCCGTGCTGGTGCTTCCAGGCAACCTCGCTGAACCAGTGGGTCTTGCCCTTTTGCTTCCAGGTCACCTGCACGGAATCGCCTTCCCGGTACTCGCCCATGTTCTTGGCCATGCCGATCACGGCCAGCATGCGGCGTTTTTTGCGCCACTGGCCCCTGTCGTTCTGCTGCCAGCGTGTGCGCTTGCTGCGCGGGGCAAAGCCGCCGCCTTCAAGGCTTTGCTGCTTGCTCACACGCCTGGCGCTGTATTTTTTGACCTCGCGCGCGGCCTCGCGGGCAAGGCGAAAGCGCTTTTCGGGCTGCGGCCTGAGAGCCTCAAGCTGGCGGAAAAGTTTTTTCCGGGCCTGTTCGTTCACCTGCACGTGCACGGTAATGTCAGCCACGGCTGCCCCCTGCGCTTACGGCGCCCTTCATGCCAGCCAGCTTTTCCACCGGGGTGATTACTGGCGCTTCCACGCGCCAGCGTTTGCCGTTGAAGGGTATGTCGCCCTGCGGGTCTTCAATGGCTGCCAGCCTTTCCTCAAATTCCACAGAAATATCCAGATCCGCATCGCCGTCCTTGAAGTTCAGGTCGATGTTCATGGTCGGATCCGCCAGCCCGTCGCGGTCAAGGTCGTTGGCCATGAGCCATGAGGCCACCAGCGCGGCAAAGGCCAGCCCATCGCCGGGGTAGCGCTCGATCTGGATGACGCCGTCATACTTGAACAGGCCCAGCTCCACCTGTTGCAGAATCGGGGCATTTGTCCCCGGTTCTGGCCGCAGGGGGCCGCGGTCGCGCCCGATGGGGTGCAATGCTCCGTTGTCGGCAAAGGCTGTGAGCTGCTCCGGCGGCAGGCCAGTGACTTCAAGGATGTGCTGCACCAGGGCGGAGAGCTTGCGCATCAGACTGCCTCCACCGTAATGAAGGTGCGCCCCGTAAGGGCGGCAAGGGCCGCATCGGCCTGAGCAAGGAAGGTCTGCGCGGTTTCCGGGGTTTCCTTGGCATCGTTGCGCGCGGCCTCGCGCCGCTCAATGGTGGCGAACTGTTGCAGCAGCAAGCCCTTTGCCCTGCAAAACACCGCCCGCCTGTACAGACGCAAGGCCCCGCCCTCGATGCCGTGAACCGGAATGCCTTCAATGGAGGTATGCCCCTTGTTCTCCTGCTCTGCGCGCCAGCGCGTAAGCGCGCCTGCGGCCCATATGCGCGCAAGATCCAGATGGTCAGCCACAAGCTGTTCCGCATATTCGGCGGGCAGCCGATACAGATCCATAAAGTCGGCCACGGGCAAATCCGGGTACCAGCCATCGCCGCTCAGTACGATGGTGGCGGTTTTTCCGGTGGTGACGCCGAACCCTTTGGGGATTGCCATAGTGCCGCTCCTTCAGCCGCATGGAAAAGTTGGACGGCGCGCGGCTTGCGCTCCTGTTGCAGCGGCCTGTCCGCCAAGGTGCGCCGCCTGCGCCGTCCGGTTTGGGGATGAGTATGTTTGGCCAGGGGCCTAACTTTCCTGGGGGGCCGCCAGGCTGTCATCGCTTCAACCGTTGTGACGAAGGAAGCTACGGATGAAGACAGCAATTGGTTACCTTAACGGACAGCCAACGAAATCGCTGTCGCTATCCGTAAGCGGCTGAGCCGCTAACGGCTTCCGCTTTGGCGGTTTCCCCCTCGGGGGCAGCGCCCCCGCGTTCAATCTTTTTGCGCACCCTGCCAAGGGCCGTGTTGACCTTGGCCCCCAGCGTCAGGGCCTTTTGCAACTGGGTTTCCGCTTCTGCCAGATTGCCTGCGCGCTCCGCGGCAAGACCCAGCAAACGGTGATAGCGGGCGGTCAGGTCGTCCGGCAGGTTCCAGACCGCCGGATTTTCGGCAATGCCCTGGGCGCAGTTGGTAAAGTACGGCTCGACAGAGCGGTTGCCGTTGAATTCCGCTTCTGCCCAGTCCGCCACTTGCGAAGCCACAAAGAAGGGGATGGTGGACTGAAAGCGCTGCGGCAGGGTTATGCCCGCATTCATGCACCACTCCGCGTATTCCATGGCTTCGTCCATGCGGCCCGCGTCAAACTGCCACACAAGCCAGTAGCCCAGCAGTTCGTGCTTTGCGCCCTGTTCGCGCAGGCGGGCCACGTAGGAGGCGTATTTGGGCAGCAGCACATCGCGCTTGTGGGCGACCTTGGCCATGACAGAGGCAAGGCTTTTCAGCGTTGCCAGGTCTTCGGCCAGCGAGGCGCTGAGGAAGTCCTCAAGCTTTTTGCCCGCCAGCAGGCCCTTGCCGTGGGATTCGGCAGGAGCCGCCTTGCGCTGGGGCATGCTGGCGATGACCTGCCCCTCGTTGCGCACGCGCTCCTGATGCGCCTTCATGATGCCGAACTTCATCGCCACACCGTTGCGCCGCCTTCTTCAAAAGGCAGTTTGACGTTGGCGAATTCCCAGGCCACGAGCTGCTCAGGGGTTTCAACCACATAACCCTCGTTGCGGCTCATGTAGTCCTCGTATTGATCCTTCTTGGCGTTGTCCTCGATCTTGCGCCGCCAGGAGGTGTCCTGATGGTAGAGGGAGAGGTTTGCCAGAGGGGTGATGACAAGGCCGCGCGCGGGGAAGAAGCTCGGCGTTTCCCACGGCAGGCCGCCGTAGCGCTGCGAAAAGCTGTCCATGGCCTGCTTTTCCGTGGGGGTTCCCTGCACGGCTTCAAAAAGCATGGCGCGCTCGCGCACGATCAGGTCGCGCCCGATAAGGGCCACAAGGTCTTTCTGAAGATAGTAGGGGATGCCCTCCATCAGGTCGTTGATGGCCACGTCCAGGCAGGAGTAGTCGCCGCCCTTGCCGATGCGGATTTCGCCCGCGTGTTCGCCCTCGGCCAAAATGTTGCCGGGCAGGTTGTCGCGCATGTATTGCAGCCAGCCCTTGTTCACATCCTGCAACAGGGGATTTGCCGCGATGCTGGTGTTTGCGGCGGCGCTGATGCCGTACCAGCCAATGATTTCGCGGTCGGCGGCAATGCGCTCCTGCACGTAGCGGGCGTAGCGGTCGGCCAGATCAGGAAACTTGGCCCAGGTGTCGATGGTGTTGTAGCGGATGGCCACATCGGAATCTGTCTTGTGGAGCTGGTAGGCGTACTTGCCGAGGCCCAGAACGTCCTTGGGCCTGCGCTCTCCATCGCCGCTGGTGTCTGTGCGGCTGGTGACGGGTTCCTTGGCGTAGCCAAGCAGGTTTTCGCCCACCAGCTCGTCCACAGGCACAACGTTGACCTTGGGCAGAAAGATGGACTGTTCCACGATCTTGTCGTTGAGGCGCTGTGCCACGCTGGGCTCAATGGCAAAGTGCGCGCCCACGCTGGGCACGTTGTAGCCCTGGGCCAGCGCCGACAGCACCTCTCGGGCAAAGCGTTCAGAAGTTTTCTGTTTCATGGTGTTCCTTGGTGTTGGGGCGCTGGGCGGGTCTTACAAAAGGGGCTTGCGGGCCGCGCCAAGGTTTTTGGGGGCCTGGGTGCCGGGGCGGGCAGAGGACGCAACCTGACGGAATTCGTTGCGCAGAGCGCCGATCTGGCGGGCAAGAGCCTTGACGGCAAAATCGCCGCCAGAAGCATCGCCAGAGCCGCCAGCGGCCACGTCCACTTCAAGCGCGGCAAGGCGGCCTTCAAATCCGGCAACCTGCTCACTGAGCGAGCCAATGGTTTCTTCAAGGGCAGAGAGGCGGGCTTCCAGTTCTTCCATGTTGTCTTCCTTTTCGGGGCCGTCCGTATTTTCGGGTGCGGCCTCTTCTGTTTTGGTGAAAAAATGGGGGAAAATACGTTTGAACCACCCGGGGGCTTCTTCCTTGTCCTCGGGCTTCATGGGGGCAAAGGGCACGTTGCTGAAGCAGTTGGCGCCCTTTAAGGCTGTAAAGCGGGTGCTGGGCATGCCCAGGGATGCCGGGCTGTCGGTCACGCCAAGCCCGGAAAGGTAGGTTTTGCCGGAATCGGCAAAGTTTTCTGATACTTCAATGGAATAGAACAGGCCCTGACCAGCCGCGTTGTAATCCAGCATGGCGGCATTGGGCGCAAAGCGGGCAAAGAGCGAGAACACGCCCGCATCATCCGGCCCGGCGCGCAGCTCCAGCACCTCGCCCATATTGCCGAACCATCGGCAGTGCTCGGGCCAGAGCATGGCGGTATAGGTGGCGGGATTGTATGTTTCCGCCATTTCACGCAGCCATTCCTCATGAATGGTTCTACCGTCCGCGGCGGGGCCGACCTGGGCCACTTTGATAAAGTCTGTGGTTAGCTTTGCCATGCAGACAGATAGACACACTTTGCCGCGATAGGTCAAAAGATGTCAGTTGTAAAAGGCGCATATACAACGAAAAAATGGGGAAAATGGCTGTTTATAATGATATTCAGCCAGTATGCCAGAAGCGGACAAGAACAATAATATAGGTCATATTGACCAGAAAGCGCCAGCAGGTCGCCGCCGCTACCCGGAGGAAGTCAAAAACGCCGCCCGGAGTCTGTTTTTGCGCCACTGGAAGGTGGCGGAGATTGCAGAAACCCTCTCCGTGCCGGAGCGCACCGTCTATGACTGGTCAATAAAGGGCGCATGGCTGGACATGCTGAGCCATGAAGGCCCGGACGAAGCCATCAACCGCCGCCTTGAGCTGCTGGTGGGCCGCGACAACAAAACGCAGGCCGAATTGCGCGAGATTGACCTGCTGATTCAGAGCCAGGAGCGCCGCCTGCGCATGCGCGAGCGCGAGTTGGCCCAGGCTGCCGCCACGGGGCAGGCAGTGGAAGCGGCAGGCGGGCAGGAGCGGCAAAACCCTTTTGCCGGAACGACAACGCCCAAAAAGGGCGGCAAAAAGGGCAAGAAAAAGAATGACGTTTCGCACCTGACCGCCGAGGACTTCAAGGAACGGCTGCACAGCCGTTTTTTTGCCTATCAGCATGAAGTGCGCTCCACCCTGGGGCAGCGCAACCGCATGTTTTTGAAGGCCCGCCAGTTGGGCTTTACCTGGTTTTTTGCGCAGGAAGGTTTTGAGAACGCCACCCTCACGGGCGACAACCAGATATTCCTTTCTGCCACGCGGGCGCAGAGCGAAATATTTTTGCAGTATATCCGCGATATTTGCGGCGAGGCCTTTGACATTGAGCTGAAGGGCAATCCCCTTGTGCTGCACACGGCAAAGGGGCCTGCCACCCTGTATTTTTTGGCCACGTCTTCCCGATCGGCCCAGGGCTACCACGGGCATGTGTACGGCGATGAATTTTTCTGGATGCCCAAGTTCAAGGAGTTCTGGAAAGTGGCCAGCGGCATGGCCGCGCATGCCAAGTGGCGGCGCACCATGTTTTCCACGCCTTCCATCATCACGCATGAGGCCTATCCGCGCTGGAGCGGCAAGGAATACCTCTCGCGTTTCAAGAATCCCGCGCCCTGGCCGGACAAGGCCGCCCTGCGTCAGGGCCTTGTGTGCCCGGACAACACCTATCGCCGCATTGTGACCCTGGACGATGCCGAGGCCGGGGGCTGCAACCTGTTTAACAGGCAGGATCTGGAGCAGGAATACAGCCCGGAGGAGTTTCGCCAGCTATTTGGCTGCGAGTTTATTGACGACACGCTGGCCGTGTTTGTTTTGACCCTGCTTGAAGGCTGCATGGAAGACCCGGACGGCTGGGGCCTTGACCTCAAGCGCGCCCGCCCGGTGGACGATGCCGGGGTGTGGGGCGGCTACGACCCCTCGCGCACGCGGGACGATGCCAGCTTTGTGGTGCTGCTGCCGCCGCAGAAAGAAGGGGAGAAGATACGCCTTTTGGAGCGCCACACCTGGAAGGGCAAAAGCTATTTGTGGCAGGTGGGGCGCATACGCGACCTGTGCCAGAAATACCGCTTTATGCACATGGGCGTGGACGTGACCGGCCCGGGCCAGGCCGTGCTGGAAAACGTGCGCCAGTTTTGCCCCGTGGCCATGCCCATCACCTACAGCCTGATGAGCAAGGCGGCGCTGGTGCTCAAGGCGCTGGAAGTGATGGAGCAGCGGCGGCTTGCCTGGGATGCCGCGCAAACAGACATTGCCCACGCCTTTATGACCATCCGGCAGGTGGCCACGCCCAGCGGGCAGGTGACCTATGCCGCCCACAGAACAGACAGCACAGGCCATGCGGACGTGGCCTGGGCCATCATGCATGCCCTGGCTGCGGAACCGCTGGCCCGGCAGCTACGGGCGGGCGGCAAATCAAGCTCGCTGGCCTTTAGCCAATAGTGGAAAGGAAGCATATGAAGAAGCACAAAAAGCGCCCCGCAGGGCAAAATGACGCCCAGGGCGCAGGCGGCGGGGGCCGGGCCGTGGCCTTTAGCTTTGGCGAGCCGGAAAGCGTGATGCAGGGCGAGCTATCGCAATATCTTGGCGTGTATTTGCTGGATAACGGCCAGTATTACCAGACGCCCATTCCCCTGACGGGCCTTGCCCGCCTGCTGCGGGCCAACGCCTACCACTGGCCCATGCTGGAATTCAAGGTAAACAAGCTGCTGCGGGGCTTTACGGGCAGCCCGGCCCTTGACCGTATAACCATGCGCAAGGTTGCCACGGATTACATGGTGTTTGCCAACGCCTATTTGCAGCGGCTGTACAATTTGTTTGGGCAGGTGGTGGGCTATGCGCACCTTGCGGCCATAAACATGCGGCGCGCCAAGGAGGACGACCAGTACGTGATGCTGGGTGTGGATGGCAGCCTGACAAAGTTTGCCCCCGGCGAGGTGCTGCACGTAAAGACCTATGATGTGGCGCAGGAGGTATACGGCCTGCCCTCGTATCTGGGGGCCATACAAAGCATGCTGTTGCAGGAGGACGCCACGCTGTTTCGGCGGCGCTATTACCGCAACGGCGCGCACATGGGCTATATTTTTTGCAGTTCGTCCGCCTATCTGGATGTGGACGATGAAAACGCCCTGCGCGAGGCCATGAAGCAAAGCAAGGGGGTGGGCAATTTTCGCAACCTGTTTTTGCACATACCCAACGGCAAGGAGAAGGACATACAGATCTTGCCCGTGGGGGATTTTTCTACCCGGGACGAGCTGGAAAAGATCAAGAACATCAGCCGCGACGACATTATCGCCGCGCACCGCATACCGCCCGCGCTGGCGAACATTATACCCAGCGTGGCCGGAGGCCTGGGCGATATTGAAAAGGCCGATGCAGTGTATGTGCAAAATGAGATTGAACCGCTGCGGGAAGACCTGGGCGTGGTGAACCATGAACTGCCGGAGCACCTGCGGGTGCATTTTGCGCCTGCGGCCTTGCCGCCCATGCATTGACGTTGCCTGTTATTGCGGCAACAATGGCCGCATTGTGGGGGATTCATGCGCATTTATTGCACACGTTGCGGGCACCGGGCCATCATACGCACAAGCAAACAGCTTGGCAGCACGCGCAAACTGTATTGCCTGTGCGGCGACCCGGAGTGCGGGCACAGTTTTGTGATGGATTTGAGCTTTTCCCACACCATCTCGCCCAGCGCGCTGGATTTGCCGGAGAAGGTGCGCGCCGGGCTGCAACAGCAAAGCCCCGGCCAGATTTTGAGTCTGTTCGCGGTGCTGAGGTAGGGGCATGAGCGACTTTTGGGGAATGATTATCTAAGTTGTGAGGGGGGGATTAATGTCAATTTTTTTTGAGCAGCTAGGCTATGGTGTCCTTGGAGGCGCAGTTACAGCTATTTTAATATGGCTATGGAAAACTAAGATTGTGCCTCCAAAAATTACTTTTGGAGACTATATTGCTAAAGTAAAAAGTCATACAAACAAAAATGTTTATCTAATAAAGATAACAAATACTCGGAAAAGAAATTTAATTAATTTTAATGTTCAGGCTATTTTGAGAATTCCTGGAATCGTTCCTGATGATCCATCACGTGTACAAGAATTTATTATAAATATAGATGAAGGTAGATTGCTCTTTGAACGAAGGTCAATTACAAAAAGTTTACGATTCTGTGATACGAAGCTGCTGAGAGAGTACGGCCCTATAAGAAAAATAATGGAATATCCGTGTAGTTTTGGCGGAAATGTTTTAGAGGAGCTATTCGACCATCGTCCTGATTCAAAAATTTTTGTTATAGCTGTCGCGTCAGATGAGCTAACGGGATGCACTAAGAAGTTTCAAAAAGTTTATAGTAAGAAGGACATCAAAGAGGAAAGATTCCCGCAGGATGAATACGATGTTCTTTTTTAATAGAAAGCCCCGGTTCGGAAGAACCGGGGCTTCGCGTATCTAGCAGGCGGCGTCCATATACTGCTGGGCGGCTTTCTGCAAAAACTGCGATCTGTTCAGGCCGCGAGTTTTGGCGGCGTGGTCGATGCGGTTGCGCATATACAGGGGCAGGGTGATATTGACGGGCACGGTTTTCTTTTCCAGAAAGTCAAAGTTCACCTCCACCAGCACCACCGCGCCGCCCTGGGCGTCTTCGGAGGCCAGCACGGCCTCCAGCGCGGAAGGCGAGGGAGGATTGACGTTTTCCTCCCCGTCATAAAAGCATTCGATAGCGTCCTGCACGTTTGCCAGGGCTTCCTCAAGGGTATCGCCGCCGGAAAACACGCCGGGAAAGTCCGGCACGGTTACACCGTAGGCGCTGCCTTCGTCCTTATGCAAAATAATTGGATACAGCATATATACTCCGTAGGGGAGGGGAATCCCCCTCCCGTTAGCTTAACTTTACCTTGGTTTGGCGCTCTATGGCCCTCAGCGTGCCGGGGGCGATGTCGCCCTTGTGCCGTGGCAACACTGTGACCCTGCCATCCGGGTGCACCAATTTATCATGGCCTTTGCCCCCTTTGTTTACAAAGCCTGCCCCTGCCAATCGTTTTAGCAGTTCGCGCGTTGTCATGAAAAATTTATACGCATCATGCGCATTGAAGTCAATCGGCAATGCGCATGATGCGTATGGTTTTTAGTCTGCAAGAAGCACCCCGCATGCAGGGCGCCTGGCGGCTAGGCGTCCGCCTCGTCAAGGCTCTCTGCGCAGTGGGATATCTCCGCGCCGATCATACTCAGCAGCAGGGCCAGGCCTCCCTGTTCTTCTGGCAGGGTGGCGCCAAGGTGATTGAGTGAGGCTGCCAGCCTGTACAGTTGCAGGATAGGGGATGGCTTGCGGTGCTGCGAGTGGGGTATGGGCATGGCTTTTTCCTCCGTTGGGGCGAGGGCGGCGAGCATGGCCCCGGTATCCGCAGCCAGCCAGACAAGTTGCGCCTGTTGAGTCTGAAGCGCCCGGAGCGCCCGGGCCTTGTCTTCCGGCGATTGGGTGGCGTGGGTTACGGCCTGCATGGCCGGATCCAGCTCGGCGGCAAGGTCGGCCAGATCTTCCCGCATGCGGGCAAGCCCTGCCAGAACGGCGGGCGCATCTGCATAGCTGATGCCCTGACGGGCGGTGTGGGCAATGTTGGTGCTGTTCATGCGGCTGCCTCGCTTTGCTGCTTGGCAGCCTCATAGGCGTTTTGCGCATCCGTAACATCCCCAATGGCGGAACAAACTGCCATTGCGCGCAGATGCAGAGTCCAGAGGGCGCATTCAAGAAAGCGCAAGGCGTAATGCTTGGGCCTGGAATGCCGCTTGTGTTGCCACCGGGCCAGGGTCAGATTTCGGCATGGATCCAACAGGTCGGTTGTCCATAAGGAAACATCCTGCGACACGCGCTGCAACTCTGAAAAATCATCGATGCAGCAAATGGTCAGGAGCGTTTGCCTAGCCTGCTTGGCGAGGGCATTGCACTGCATGAGGTGCTTTTTTGTTTTCTGCTGCCGGGGAAAGCACGGCAGCATGTCTTGCGTGACAAAAATCAGCGAATTCAGTTCCTTTCGCAACTTGCCTTGCGAGGCCATGAGGGTGTCTTCGCAGGTGAGGAGGATATTCAGCTTGCTGTTCATGCTGCTGCCCTCCGCGTGTTTGTCGCAGGGGCGGCCATGCGGGCGACTGCGGCCATATCTGCCGCAAGCTCGGCCTGGCGGTGTGAGATGCATTGTAGGGCAAGGCGGCGCTGCTGGCCTGTGCCGCGCTTGGCGTGCTCGGCCAGCATGGCGAGTTCCAGTTGTTGCTCCTGAGCCAGGGCAAGGCGTTGGGTGAGGAAGGAATGGGTAGACATATGGCCTCCAGCGAGAGTTTCTTATGGGAGTTCGCAAGACGCAAAAACTCCGGGTGCTAAGAACCGTCGCTGGACGGCGGGCATATTCCCCCGAAGGGTATTCTATTAGCCCACACCCGGAGCAATACTCCGATGATAGCCCTTTGCCGTGCGCAGGATGCACGACGGGCGCAAAAAAAGCCACTTATAACGGAATGGCCAGCCGCCAGCGAATGGTGTTCTTAGGCACCGTGTGGAGAGATTAGGGGAAATGGGAGGTGGGCGTCAAGGGGGCGGCTATTCCCACGGTGGTGGGCTATAGAGCATGCAGAGTGGGATTGATTGTGGTTCGCTGCCCCAATTTTCAAAGAAATACACATGTTCTTGCAAAGGTGCGTTGCTAATCATCTGTGGCAATTTGGGGGCAAGATTGTTCAAAGCTTCGGTTGCCATTTTATCCGTTAATTTAAAGGCCCTGTTTGCATTGTATTCTGTTCCTTTATCTGCTGTTGCATAATGTAGCATCATATTTTGAGGAAGAAATATATTTTCGCACATTGGTTCAGATCTGGAATTTATTTTTGCAATAATTCCAAGATGAGAATCGACATAAATATTTATTTTTTCATGTAGTGTAATAAGCCCATGAGAAACGAGACATCGTAGCGCATAATACCAAAATTTACGTTCCTCAAATTTTTCCTTTGCGGCTCTAACAATAAATGCAAGTAGAAAAATATTATTTTCTCTGAATATAGTAACTGCTGTAACTGAAAAATATATTCCAAAAAAATCTTTTTGATTTGTGTCAATGAAGAGCAGCTTATCGCGGTTGAACAGAATATTGTCCGTTTCAAAATTTATCATATCAGGATTTTGATATACTCGTTGAATCACTTTATCTGTCTTACCGTCCCTTGTATGGGAAATTTCAGCATAAGCGTTTTCCATTGGCTGGCCAAACGAAGTTGCGCCAGTCTTCGGATTAACAGAAATTTCAAGGCTTGTGGTTTCACCAACCGTTGTGGCGTAAATCCATTCTTCTCTGGGTTTACGTGATAGGTTTTCACGCTTTCTTTGCCTTTTATTTTTTTTCATGCATCCCACCAATACATCTAATTTAAATACAGATAACGGGCGGTCTAGAGGAGCAGAACCAACTCTGGTTCGAGGGTGCCTGGCCTAGAAGGAATCATTTGAAATAAGGGTATTGCGTGCTTGTTGCAGAAAGAGAAAGCTGTTTTTTTAAGATCTGAACTTGCGCGTGCGCCTAAGTAAACATTCTTTATCATATCACAGGGAATAGTTTCTGTGTTGCTCGCATGTGTGCTTGACGGTGTAACCATCGCAGTGCGCCACTCATGCTCAAATGAAAAACTTTCATTCTTTGTGTGGAGCAAGGCTTGGAGATCGTTTGCGGTCTTTGCCTCATTCCTGTTTGGGGCTAACAGGTCTGATACATACCATTTGCGAGAAGGTGAAGGATACATCACTTTTTGTAGTTCAGATGTAATGCCTTTTTCGCGATGAAAAAAAGTGTGTTCTGTATCAAGGCCGAGCATAAAACCTGAATGCGCCGTGTTGGCCTCGCGATATGCATAGGTAGTCCATATGGCAACTGAGTTGTTATGTTCAATTAAGTTTAGTATTCGAGTCTGGTAAAATTTTTTTCGGAAATTTGCGATTAACTTGGGCAGTTCTTTTTCATTAATTTTTACAGTATCATCTACTGCTTGTTGTACTGCCTCCCTTTTTTTTTGTTCTGATATTATATCGTTTATAAAGGGGCAAAAGAATTTTATGGCCCCGTTAAGGAATCCCTTTTCATGGTCTTCCGGGATTCTAAAAAACTTTTCATCTGAAGCTTCGTGCTCTTTAATAATAGAAGAAATCTTGATTGCTGGGTTGATCGCGCCAGCTAGCCCAACGGCATAGTCAAACAATATGTCCATGTCACCAAGTAGAGTTAACTCACACTTGTAATTGTCAAAAAAATCTTTACGCCCTTCAGGCATATACTTGTACAAAACTGACGGCACGGGTTGCGTCATGACCTCCCCCTATTCTTTCACTGCTCAGATAATCATCGCCTTCACAAAAGCATGGCACTCAAGGCTAGCCCCTGGATTCAACAATCATAGTCCGTCTGCATGATGTAGGTAATGCTAAAAGTGCGCGTCAACAATGGGTATTTACGCTCAATGGCGTCTGCATACTCTTCAAACTCGCTGCGCAGTTCTTGCCAAGAGGCAAGGATGGCCTTCTGTTCTTGCGGGGTTCCCGTTGCATAGTCGTAGTTGGTCAGCAAAGCTCTAAATCTTTCACTCACATCGCGCAGGGCAACCACATCATGCTTGGCAAGAAGCGCCAGACAGTTCTCCCGCCGCGTGGAAAAAACTTGTGGATTACTAAACAGCGTTTTTGAGATGGCAAAGCCCGATACGTTCAAGCTCCAGCCATAGAGCGCCTCTTTGTCTGGCGGGCAAAATGGATCAGTCCGTTTTTTTGTCATGGCTGTCCTTCCTTTTGAGTTGGAACAGCATAGCGCAAAATGGGCTTCATTTTCCAGAAAGGAAGGATAGGAAGGTAACTCCTACGGATTAACAGTTTTACAATAGATCATCAGTGGATTAGGCTAAATTGTATGGGTCGTATTAACCTAATCGCACTGCGTAGACGACTCGTAAGTTCGTGGTTCCCAATGGGTTGCAGGTTATATTCATTGCTCGGAATTCTTCCGGTTTAGGTGACACGGTGAGCTGTGTTGCCGCCGCTAGTTGTAATCCTGTCGCCATGCGCCAACTGTTATTCGGCCTCGCATCGGCGCAGAATTCCGTTCTGGTTTAAACAGATAGCCCGTAATTCCACGGTAAAGCAGTCAATATGCCCATTATTCGTGGGCTTCTCCAATCGAGTCGGCCTTATCAGGCCCATGCTCAAATGCTAACGCAGCCGTAGACTTGCCGCGAAAAGTACATCTTCTGTTTTTACAGTATTCAATCCGGACACCCGGAGCCACGATAGGCCTTGCCGCCATCTGCAGGTCTTAGGTATACGCATACAGTGCTGTTGCACCCACAAAGAATTCTGGTTGCGCCGACAAATTGGTGCTGTGCCGCATGGAATTTCAGCTGTTGATGTATTTTTACTCCTCACTGCAAAATATTGGATGCGTATTATGAGCGATATTCAAGAGCCAAAGCAGGAGCTCTTTTGCGACCCAGACCAATATGCCAGGCTCCTCCGCTGCAGTAAAAAAAAGAATATGGCGGAGTGGAATAATTGGCGGGAGGCGAATCTAGACGTGGAAATTTGGCTGCAAGGGGCTAAATTTCGAGATGCGCATCTTGAGGAAGCGGATTTTCGAGGTGCGCATTGCGAGCATGCGAGTTTTTCTGGTGCTCATTGCGAGAGGGCGAATTTTTGGGGTGCGCATTGCGAGGGGGCGAATTTTCGTGAGGCGCATTGCGAGGGGGCGAATTTTTTGCTGGTGCATTGCGAGGGGACGAATTTTTGGTGGGCGCATTGCGAGGGGGCGAATTTTTTGGGGGTGCATTGCGAGGGGGCGGAATTTCGTGAGGCGCATTGCGAGGGTGCGGATTTTGGGGCGGCGCATTGCGAGGAGGCGATATTTTGGAGGGCATATTGCGAGGGGGCGAATTTTCGTGAGGCGCATTGCGAGGGTGCGTATTTTGTGAAGGCGCAGTGCGAGGGGGCAAATTTTCGCTATGCCCAGTTCAGCACTTCCACGAATTTTTTTTATTGTACCATAGATGACGCCAGTGATTTTTCTTACACCGCTCTTGGAAGCATTATGGTTGAGCCAGACAAACGGGCACGGATGGAATATAACATCAGGCGGCTTGCGTGGAAACAACAATATGTGGAACAGGCAGAGTCCTTACAGCAGGTCTTCCTGATTAATGGCTGGCAGAAGGTGAGTACGATACTGTCTAGCCTGCTGGCATGGCTTTACCTCTGTCCGGTCCGGTTTTTCTGGCATGTCTCTGACTACGGCTACAGCACTGGGCGAGTGATCAGATATTTTATCTTTTTTATCTTGCTGTTTACGCTGTTGTACACGTTCTTTCCGTGGATGCTGATGGTAAATAATACTCCTATAGACGCCCCGCTTCCTGAACGTTTTTTGCAAATGTTGGCTTTTGCCACGTCTACTATGGTGACGTTGGGCTTTAGTAACATCAACGTTGCCATAGAAAACGGAAGGCCAGTTTTGGCAGGCATGCTCGTGGTTAGCTGCAACCTCATTGTAGGCTACTTCATGCTGGCAGTGCTGGTAACTCGCCTTGGAATTCTTTTTCAAAGCATGGGGCCAGGTGAGCCGCGCAACAAAAAAGTAAAGGTGAAAAGGCCATAGGGCAGATAACTCTTCCCATTCAATTTAGGATTTCACGTTTTGCCCTATACGATCGACTCCTTCACTCCACCCTTTTTCACCTGGTGAAATGTCCACGGCTGAACTAAAACGCAGAAAAGCCGGAGCAATCCGGCTTTTTGCGTTTGGCGTGGTAAGCGCTCGGTCTAATCCCGCGGCATTTTTTCGCGTTTGAAGATCAGCATGTTGTAGGGCTTGGTGTTGGGCTTGCCGCCGCTGAAGCAGCCCGGGGCCGCCTCCGTGGTGATGGTTTCCATGCTGTGGAATTCCCACCCGCCCTGGGCTTCGCGGTTGATCATGTTGCCGAAGCTGTAGATGGCCTGTTCGGCTTCCTTTTCCGTCTTGATGCTCAGTACCATAGGTGCGGGAACGGTTTTGTACTCAAAGTCCATGACGCTTTCCTTTCTTCTGGTTGCGGTTACGGATGATCCACGCCGCCATTGGGCGGGCGGCAGCGCGCAATGCGCTTTGCCCCAAGCCAAAGCCCCCGCAGTGCGCCGTATTTTTGCACTGCCAGAGCCATGTATTCCGAGCAGGTCGGCTCAAAGCGGCACCGGGCGTGCAGCGCGCAGGGCTGCCGCTGGTACCAGCGAATACATGCAATAATACACGTCTTCATCATAGCATGCCTCAATAAAAGTGCAATTCAAAATTATGAATTTTATATGTTTATATAAAACCACAAAGCCATGATTATGGTTTTATGTGCCCGTTAAGCTAGTTGTTTCTGTGTCAATGCGGGTTGAAAATATGGTTTTAGCTTAGGCTTGGAATATATATTTTTGTCAAGAAGAAAAAATAAAGTGCATAAAACATTTTTTACATAGTTATTGTAAAAAATATTTTATGCACCAAAAGAATTTTAAATGTTTTTGGTGTAAGGCGGCGTGGGAGGAATGGGGGTAGCGGCCTACCGCGGGGGGTGGGGTCTCGGAAAGGGGTAACAACTGGCACAAGTATATTTTTTAATATTCAACATGCTGAAATATATGACGTATCCTTGTAACCCAAAACGGTAACAAAAGGTTACATGAAAGGTAACATTCAATAAATTAAGCATGTTGGTGTAACCAGCGAGGGGCACAAAAAATGGTTACAATGTTACCTTTTGTAACCAGAATGTAGAAGTTTATGAAATCATATATCTATCTGCAATAACAAATAATAATGATGATTCTGAAAATTTGTGCCAGTTGTAACCTCTTTCCGAGACCCCCCTTGGCGGGTAAATGCCGCCCTTTCTCGCGCGTGTATGCACGTGCGTGAGGGGGGGCAGGGGGTAATAAAAAAGCCCCTTGCGGGGCTATGGGTGTTAGCTGTCTTGAAGCAGGCGCGTTTTTAGTTTCTTGCACAGATTATTTTTTGCATCGACTTCGTCAATGCTGACCTTAACTTTTTTTGTTAAAGTACCCGCAAGGTTATTACGGCTATCATTAAAAATATTTTTAGTTACTTTTGTGTATAGTTTCAAAGTGTCAATTAGTGGCTTTGCTTTTTCAACGGCCTCTTCGTATGAGCCTCCAGACTCTGTAATGCAAATAACTTTATTGGGTAAATAAGAGAACTCAAGTGGTGATAGCATTTCTTTGTATGTAGAATTTAAATCTTTGTTTGGTAACCCTGAAGAATAAATGGGTACGTGTATTTGAATGCCGCCGATGTTATGGGACAAAAATAATTTAAGATTTATCACGTCAAGGCTTATCTGAGGAATATTTTTTTCTTGAACGCTTTTTTCAATTAGTTTAGCAAGCGCCTCCGATCCTTGGTAACACTGTTTGAAAATTGTCTGTGCTATGCTGTCAACAGCTTCATCAACCTTTTTCTTATATGTATCAAGCATGGAAGTTAGAAGTTCTTCGTTAACGCTCATTGTTGTACCTCTTTATGGGATCAGTTTGGCTTAACTGATTATAAAAACCTAAATTGCTTTTATCAAGAGAGTGAATGCCAGCAACGTAAGCCCGCGCCGGAAGGTGAGCCAGCGCGGGGCAGGGGGGCGAATGATAGAGGAGGCTTTGCAGGCCATTCTCATTTATGAAGCTGAATGGGTGTGGGAGGTCTTAGTGCGGATTACCATACCAATTGGTTAGGGTAGTTTTTCAAGGGTTATAATCGGTTTATGACCCTTTCAGTCTTAAGGTATGGTCATCATGAGGTTGTCCATCTGGCTAAGGCTCATGTTCGGGTCGTCTTCCAAGGGAGGTTCCATCGGCAATAGCTATGGAACCCCGTGGTATGCAGAGGCGGGAAGGCTAGAGCGTCATTTGTGTTTGCTTAAGGGGGGAGCCTGTTTCGGCAGCGGCAAACACGCCGCAAATATTGAGCATAAGGCGCGCACCTTCGCCTTTGTCCGTATGTTTGCCAGCCTGGGCCAGCAAGCGGCGGAAGGCCTCGCGCTTGTAGGGTTCCGGCAAGCGCATGATCTGCTTAACTTCGTCCATATTCAGGCGCAGATCATAGCCGCCGGTCTTGCGGATGGAGGGCAGAACCTCAGACGTGACCCATTTACGGAAGCTTTTTGCCTCTGCCTTGCGTGAGCGGAAGATGAGTGCATAGAGGCCAGATTCGGACACGGCATTGAGCTGATGAGGAATCCCTTCACGGGGATTACTATCGGTATTACCGATAGTAATCCGTTCGTCTTCATCCAGTGTGCCGACCGAATCGGGAACATTGGCAATGCCCAAAATGTCGCACACATCCTTGGCCACAAACCAGAGCATGCCTTTTTCGTCCTGGTGGACGCGGACTTGAGCTTCATCAAAAATGAATGACATGAGCGTGTTCATAGCGTATGCTCCTCTCAGTTAGTTAGTTTGGTTACCATACTATTGAGCAGCCTCGCCCATCGGGGCTGTTCTTTTTTGTTCACCAGCCGCGCCAGCGGGTGAGTTCTTCCACCAGCGCGTCCAGTGTGGGGAACCATCTTGTCACGCAGCCCTTAATCATCACGCCGGGCTGTTCATTGGGCCCCGGCACGCCCCACACGGGCACGCCAGAGGCAAAGGCCATGCCCAGTTCCGCCGAGGCATCGCAGCCGCCGGGGCCGATGTAGGCGATCAAATCCGCACTGCCCAGGGCGCTGCTGCAAAAGGCAAAGGCAGCGCCGTGCGGATCCTCGTTTTTGCGCTGGTCAAAGCCCGGCCCTGGCGCGGGTAAAAAGCGCGTCCAGTCCAGCACCTCATAGCGGGAAAGTTCCAGGGCCTGTTGCAGCCGGCGGTAGGCCTCCAGGTTGCGCGTGGATGTGCAGATGTAGAGCCTGCGGGCCGTGCTGCCCGAAAACATGTTCATGCGCGGTCTCCCTTTTCAAAAATCCAGCATTTGATGATGCGGGTCTGCTCATGGCGCGAGCGAACAGACTTGCTGCTCTCCACAAATTTATGCCGCCGGGTGTGCGGCAGCAGCTTTTTGAGCATGCCCACATCCGGGTAGGCCTGCCCGTAATCCTGACATTTTTCACGAAAGTGATTGAGGTTGAGGGCGATGATGCCCTCTGTATCCTTGGCGTGGTTGAGCTGCTCGCTGACCGGCCCGCGCGAGTTGACGTAGTCGTAGGCCTCCCAAAAGGCCTCGAGCATGGGGTGATCCGCACCCACGCGGCGCTCGCGCACGTGGGCGCGGTCTTTCAGGTATTGGGCCATGCCCTCCACCGTGCGCGCCGTCACGCCGGGAAAGAGCAGGCGCAGGGCGGATCCGCAGGCGGCGATTTGCGCGTGGTTTTTTACAATGCGCTCGTTCTTGATGCCGCAGGCGGTAAAGTCGCGCTCCATGCTGTCAAAGGCCTGTTCGTAGGCCTCCAGAATACGGCGCTCCTGGCACAGGGCGGCACCCAAGAAGCCGCCAACGCTTTCGCTTGTCTGGCGCTCAAACCAGCGGGCAATCTCCCGCGTGCCGGGCCTATGGTGCTTTTTGTCGGCGTGGCAGTGCACAATGCGTTGCAGCAGGGCCTCGCTGCCGTCCACTTCCGCATTCTGCGAAATAATCAGGCTGGCCTGAAACAGGCTTTCGTCCGTATCGTTGCCGCGCTTGGCCACGCCCAGGGTGCCTGTGCCGCGCCCGTTCCAGAATGGTTTGACCTCGTCAAAGCCAAACTGCTTTTGCCGGGCGTCTTTTTCGCCAGAGTCGCGGTCAGATTCAATAATGACCACAGGCAGGTTGGATACCTGCGAAAAGGCGCGCCTGCGCCCTGCTACGGAAGACTTGAGCAGGTCAAAGCCCTCGTAATCATCCCGGCCTACCAGCTTCCAGCAGAACTCCAGCGCGGTGGATTTGCCCGCGCCCGGCTCGCCCGTGTATTCCAGAAAGGGAAAACTTTTGTGCATGGCCCGTATTTGCTGCACAAAGAGCGAGCCAAGCCAAAAGGCCAGCAGACACATGCCCTGCATGCCAAAGGCTCTGGAGTAGTTTTCTATCCAGCCGGGGTTGAACTTGCCGCTGGTGTTGATCTGCAAACCGGAAAGGCTGGATTTTACGCCGCGGCTGCGGATGGTGAAGTAGCCCTGCGGGTTCACATCGATGCGCCGCCCCTTGTGCCAGGCGTGATCCTGAAAGATGTAGGTCTCAAGGGTTTTGTCGTAGCCGATGTAGGGCACGGCGGTGACGGTGAGCATGCGGTTATCGAGCCACCACGAGCGCAGGGTCTTGAGGTGGCGCACATCGCCGTCAAAGGTGCCGCCGCGTGATCGGTTGAGTAGGGCCTTGTGAAAGCTGTCTGGCGAGGTGATGGCCGTGCCTTCCAGCTCAATGACGTCTTGCGCCTGGCCATTGGCGTAGTCGATGGAAAACACGTAGCGCTGCTCGTCCAGAATCTCGTTGCGGCTCATGTAAAGGAACTGCGGCCACACGTTTGAGATCTGCGCCACGCGCACGTGCTGCATAAACAGCGCGCGGCCCTCGGTTGAGAGCAGGGCGGTTTCGCGGGCGTCCTGGGATTGGTTGATCTCTGGCGGCGTGGCGGCTGATGAAGTGGGTGGCGTGGCGGGTGACGCTGGCTCTGTGGCTGCGGCCTCTTCCTCACGCTTCTTTTGGGCCTGCTGGGCCTCGCATATCTGCTGGCGGGCTTCTTCCACCAGAGGTTCCAGCAGCTCTGCAAACGCGCCTTCCAGCTTTATGTCGTAGAGGCCGTTGCGGTAATCCAGAATGAAGGAATCCCGCTGCTTTTTCAGGTAGGTGTAGTAGGCCTTTTCTTCTACGGATTCAGCCAGAAACAGCCGCCCGTTGTGCTTGCCCGCGCGCAGAAGGGTCGGGGTGATGCGCCCGGCGCGGTACAGGTCATCCCAGTCGTTGCCCGAGGGCGCAAGGCAAACGGTGGAAAGCTCGCCCATGTTTTTGAGCTGCTTGTGGTGCTTGCGCATGCCGCTTTTTCCGGCGGCGTCAGGATCCAGCGCCCATATCCACCGGACGCCTTTTTGCGCGTGCTGCTCAAAGAAATTCTGCGGAAAATTGTTGCACGAGAAAGCGGCCACGGCTTTGACGCCCACATGGAAAAGGGCAATGGCGTGGAAGATGCCCTCAACAATAAAGCATTCCTCCAGGCGCTCCAGCGTGAAGCCGGGGGGCGCCCACACGTCGCCCTTGTAGAGGGTGTGGTCTTCTTTGCGTTTGCCGCCAAAATGGGCCTTTTGCCCATCCCTCCCTTTGCCGATGATGCGCTCCCAAAAGCGGGTTTTTGCCGCGTCCAGATAAAAGCGCACGGTGGGCACATCCTGCCCGTTGCCGAGCGGATAGCTGCTTTGCTCGTACCAGCCACGGATCTTGGCCAGGTCGAAGCCACGGTTCAGCCCAAGGTAGGCATCTGCCGTGGCGTCACGGTGCTCCGGCGTGGCCGGGTGCTTTTGGGCGAAGTCGTCAAACAGCTCCGGCAGGGCCTCGCGCACTGTCTCGCTGAATCCGCACTTGTTTTTGCGGTTGCAGTCGATCACCAGGGGGCGGTCTTTTTTGATGTAGAGCGATTTTTCGCCGCACTGGGGGCAAAGGCCCTTGGTGAGGTATTCGCCGGAATCTTTGAACTGAAAATAGGGCGAGGCCAGCAGGGCCGCCACAATCTCGGGGTAGTAGTTCTGCCTAGGCATGGCGGCCCACTTTTTTGTCGTGGTCGCGCAGGGCGGCGGCAAGGGCGGTGGCGACCTCCACCAGATCCAGCACTTCTTTGAGGATGCCGCGGTTCTCGGCCTTGGTGATGCGGTTGTCTGCCGTGGCGCGGATGATGCGGTCAGCTACGTGCCCAAGGTCGCTTGTGAGGCAAAGAACCTGATTATGCAGGAACGTGGGCGTGATTGCAGGCAGCACGGTGTTGCCTGCGGTGACGCGGGCCAGTAGCCATTCAATGACCAGAGTGTTACCCGCGGCAACGCAAAAGCCCGGGATATCCACAAAGCTGGGGAAGTATTTTTCTGTGGAGGTAACGCGGCGCAGAAATGCCGGGCTGACATTCAGGCGTTTGGCCAGGACGGAAAGAGGGTACTGGCTGCGTGCAATGGCAAGCCGAAAAACATCCTCCGGGGCAAGGTGGGCCAGTTCTTCCATGGTAGCTCCTTTGTGGAAAAGTCCGTTTGATTGCGGGAAATTCCACGTAGGCTACTGTGACCGTGAGCCCAGCGCCTTGCGCAGCGCCTGACGGATCGCCAGAGGGCTTACCGTGCCATCGTTTATCAGCGTGCGCAGCACCATGCGCAGGGTGAGCAGTTTGCCCTCTGCGATAATGTGCAGCCCGGCGGATTTGGACATGCTGCAATTGCGGCCCCTGCGAAAGCTGCGAACATCCATGCCGATGGCCCGCGCTGCCTGCGAGTAGGAACCGTGGAAGAGCCTTAGCCGTTCAATGTGGGTGTGGAGTCGTGTTTTCATGTTTTCTAAATAGGTGGACTTGACCTAATATGTCAAGACGAATTTCGCCTCTTTGTATAGGGCGAAATGCCCTCTATAGTGGGTGTATGAAAAAATCAGAACGGTTTGAAAAATTGTTTGTCGAGGCAATGGTGAGGCGCGTTGAGGCTGCGGGGATATCGCATTCCGAGTTTGGCCGGCGGGTCTTTGGGGAAGGCTCTGGCTCTAGGGCTTGGCGGGCTACGCGGGAAAAAGACCGCAAGCGTGGGCTGGGCATAGGCGAGGCCTATATGATGGCTGAAGCGCTGGGGATGGAATTCCCCGCCTTGGTGTGGGAGGTCATGCAGGAAGTTAAGGATAGGCTGGATTGACCGTTTTAATTATTGAAATGTAGGCGGAATGAACCTAGTATGGGTGCCTTTAGGAGGTGCCTATGTCTGGACGCATTGTTCAATCGCCGTATTTGTCGCAGGAACAGGCCGCGCAGTTCGTCAATCGCTCGGAAAGAACGTTCCGCGAATATGTGAAGAAATACAGCATTCCCAAGTACGGGCCAGCCCGTAATCAGTATGCCGAAGAGGACTTGCGGGCTTTTATGGAAAACCCTCACTGCTTTCTGAAAGGCCGGGGAGGATTCCGGTCGAGATCAGTACGCTTTACGCCCGTGAAAGTATGAGCGTTCATAAAAAATCCAATGGAACGTGGTTTGTTCGCTATCGTGTGCCGGGAGAGAAAAACGCAAGGAGCGAGTATATCGGGGTTGGGCCTGACGCCGAGAAGCTCGCCAGGGTGCGGGACAGGGAGATCAAGGAGCAGAAGGCATCGGGCAAGCGCCCCAGTGACAAGCTGTATCTGGATCAGCTTGCGCAGGCCTACTTGTGCGATCGCAAGCTCGCGGGCAAGTCGCCGGATTGGCTTGAGGAGATGGAAACCCTGTTCAACAAGAGGTTTCTGCCAGAGCTATGCCATGCGCCCGTTGACGGGCTGACGTATTCGGACGTCATGAACATGGCCGAGAAACATCTGGCCGAGGTCAAGCTGGCCACGCGGCAGCGCTACCTTGGGTATCTGTATGCCTGCTTCAACTACGGAACCCGGCACGAGCTTACGGCGGGTAATCCGCTCTCAACGTGGAAGAAGCAGCCCGAGCCGCGCACAGAACTTTTGCTGACGGTTGAGGATCTGGAAAAACTGTATCAATGCGCCGCGCCGCATCTACAGTGGGCCATTGCCGTTGAGTGGGAAGTGGGCGCGCGCCCAGGCCCCTCAGAGCTATACGCCATCAAGTGGCTCCACGTGGACTTCAAGCGTTGCCTGATTCGGATACCAGGCACAAAGACGGTGCTGGCAAACAGGCTTATCCCGATCACGCCAGCCTTTTGCCTGGAGCTGCAAAAAAAGCGCGAAGAGGCTCAATCCGAGTATGTGATCGAATTTCGCGGGCGTGGGGTCAAAACTACGCGGACGGCCTTCAAGCGTGCGCAAGAACGCGCAAAGCTGCCGTACCATGTGCGCATGTATGATATCCGCCACCTCTTCGTTACTCTGCTGCTGGACGGCGGCGCAGGCTTGGCGGCGGTTTCCCGCATGATTGGCCATAGCCGGATCGCGACAACTCAGGAATGGTATTATCATCTTTTGCCCGGCGCCATGCGTGACGCCATGGCCTTCAAGCCTGCGCCTTTGGGCTCCAGAGTGGCTGATAACGCGAGGATACACAAAAGGATACACAGGCCACCTCAGTCGACCGTGAAACGCCGTAATCCCGTTGCTCCGCCTAAAACCAAAAAAGAATGAATTATAAATATTTTAGTGTGTTACGTGTAAGCTGGTCCGCTTTGGGAGCAGGAAGTCGAAGGTTCGAATCCTTTCGCTCCGACCATATATCCAAGAAAAATGGATAGTTAGGTGAAAGCCCGACTATCCCTTTCTTGCGTTGAATGGAATCGCCAAAAGTGGCGTGTGGTAGAATTTTTCAGAAAATTACTGTAACTATATGATATATATTTAAAAATATCGCGCCACATGGCCACAACTTAAAAAATTGCATCAACGATACAAACGCTTGCGGACATGGGGGCGTTTGGTGCGCGATTTGATGTGTGGAGTGATATGTGAAGCGCTGCAGTAGTTCTAATAAGAAGGCTCTATCATGATTTATAAATCTTTTAGTTTGAGTCTAAAATGCTGCATATAATTGTTATGCATCCATTTATAAAAATGTAATGTATATGATAGTATCAGAAATTAGTTGTAATATTGAGTTTACATTTCTTCATCTGTTGATTTTTCGCCGTCGTACTGCCATATGCAGGGGCTTAATAAGCGAGCATCTATCGCTTTTAGTGCTCCATATAAAAATGACGAGTGTACAGTACGCCCGATCCGCTTGCTCACTAAAGACGCAAGAACATCAACATGTACAGGTTTTAGTACATTCATTTTCATAATATTTTTTGCTGCTTCAGTAGCCGATTCACGACGAGGTTCATTCCACTCACGTAGAAAAATATACTTGTCCTGTCCTTGTGTTACTGCAAGGCGTGGATCTAGGACATATAATCCAAAAATTTCATCAGGCGAATATTGCACCTCAACAACTAGCATGTCTCTTAGTTCTGAAATATGAATACCGGTAGTGCGTTTTTGTAATAAATCTACAAGCTCGCTAAGTAATCTTGGCTGATATTCCCTTTTTGTCGTAAAATCTCGGTCGTTTAACCCCCAAAGGGAGGTTCCAACCCTTAGCAATGGGTCTGCTCCTATCAACTGAAAATATTGAGAAACGCCACGAATTGCACAAACTCGCTGTCTGAGTTCTACAGTTGACAGCGGTCGACCTGCAGCACGAATAACGGTGAGGGCTGTTTCTCGTACTTCTAGGCGGTTAGCTTCAGATAAGGCTCCAGGAATCGCCCATACCATGCGGCCAAGATTGCGCAAATTGCCACGCCTCTTTAGAGCAAAATCGAGGTGAAATTTGTCAACAGGAGTTGGGGTATCGTGAAGAAGTTCTATAAGCTCATCGCAGTGCCATTGTCTTTCCATATCATTGTCAAAAACCAAACTTTCTGCATCGCTAGCAAGAGAATCTAGTTCTTCCTCCTCTATTTTTAAATGCTTGGGTAATCCATATGTACCTCGACCAAAAAGGATGCCAATATTACTGGCTGCTTGAAGGGCTCGGCGTTGGTCAATTGGCTTGTTTGAAAGATTGGAGGCAAGATCTGCAATTTGGCTATAGTGCAACGGGGTTGGGCTTTCATCAAGAACAGAAAACACCGCGGTCTCAGTACCACGCCCTTGCATTTGAAGAACTCTTATTCCATCTTTTTCAGAAAAGGCACAGTGTGCTGAAGTCTTTTTCCATAAAATATTAGAGAACTCTAAAGCAGTTGCAGGAACGAGCGCAGTTATTATAGTTTTGCAAAATTCTTCAGACCATTGTTGATCTACTCCGGATATTAACAGTTGAACGGCTTCTTTTTGTAGGGCACCCCACTTGCCAGACGACATAAAGGAAAAATATTCAATGCCATCTATTGAAATAAGGGAAATACATCCATCTGTTATGCTATTTAAAAGATATCTGATGACTTCAGGGTAGTCGCCGATTCCTTCAAACCATGGGTCAACAGCCTCCACACCCAGTAGAGGGAGAGGGTAATCACGACCATTTAGCAGTTTGTGGAGTTTGCTACTCAACAAGTCGTCCCATGTCTCAACTGCTAGCAGGCGTCTTAGCGCTTTTGCTTCGATCTGACGGATGCGTTCTCGTGTAACTCCATATGAGTTGCCGATCTCAGCGAGTGTTTGAGGTGAACAATTTAATCCCATCCTCCGTTTAAGTACGTCCGCCTGCTGAGTAGGGAGGGAAGACAGTGTCCTCTGAAGTGCAGAAAGTAAGGAAGTATCTTCAAGAAAAGTTTGAATACCGTTGCTGATCTCAACAAGTGGGCCACGCTTTAGCGCCAAAAGCAAAGCGTCCATGAGCTTCCTTACAGAAGTCCAGCCAAAATTGGAAAAATTTAGCAAGTGATTAAGCGTTAACTTTTGTAAATCAGAGATAGAGGTAATATTATTTTTTTGAAATACATTTAAAATTTTGTCTGATACGTCTAATGATTGGATTGTCTGTTCTATCAACCAAGGAGGAGCGCTGTTGGAGAAAAGGCATGGATCATTTTTCGTGTCACCAATCAAGTATGTTAACCGAAATTCACCTAGTAATTTTCGCAGGCTATGTTCAAGAATATGCTCATGCTCCATATATGATGGGTCGTCAGTTATCCCAGCTTCGAGCAATGGGCCTACATAACAAACATTGGAGTCTACAAACGCCTGTAGCCATTTTTCCTTAAAGTACTGACTCGGTTGAGCAGATCCTAAGCCAGTAACTTCATCAATCCTGTATCCCCGCCCTTTAGTCGCCAAAAAGATAGGGGTATCTCCAATATTATCGACCGGGTTTGAACTTGCTTCAAAGCCATGCGGAAGTGCAGAAAGTAAGGAAGTATCTTCAAGAAAAGTTTGAATACCGTTGCTGATCTCAACAAGTGGGCCACGCTTTAGCGCCAAAAGCAAAGCGTCCATGAGCTTCCTTACAGAAGTCCAGCCAAAATTGGAAAAATTTAGCAAGTGATTAAGCGTTAACTTTTGTAAATCAGAGATAGAGGTAATATTATTTTTTTGAAATACATTTAAAATTCTAACAGTTAGGTTCAATGAGTGGATTGTCTGTTCTATCAACCAAGGAGGAGCGCTGTTGGAGAAAAGGCATGGATCATTTTTCGTGTCACCAATCAAGTATGTTAACCGAAATTCACCTAGTAATTTTCGCAGGCTATGTTCAAGAATATGCTCATGCTCCATATATGATGGGTCGTCAGTTATCCCAGCTTCGAGCAATGGGCCTACATAACAAACATTGGAGTCTACAAACGCCTGTAGCCATTTTTCCTTAAAGTACTGACTCGGTTGAGCAGATCCTAAGCCAGTAACTTCATCAATCCTGTATCCCCACCCTTTAGTCGCCAAAAAGATAGGGGTATCTCCAATATTATCGACCGGGTTTGAACTTGCTTCAAAGCCATGCGGAAGTGCATATTTTGCAGATCCGGTGAGCAAAACATGACCAGGAAATCTTTGTGCACAGCAGTCAAATGTATTTGATGGTGAGCGGAAAAATCCTACATGGACTATAGCAGTTGTCTCTCCGTCACTCTGCTGCTCCCACGAGTTTAGAAGAGGTTCAAGGTCTCGGTGTACTTCTACATCCCATATTCCAGTTGCATGGCGCAGCATCAAAAAAGCCCGAAGAGGAGTTGCCATATTAACTTGCCTTGTTTTCAACTTGCTCCAAGAGCGCAACAAAATCGATATCTTTCGTCTGGGCTTGAGCATAAAGTTCATTAACCCCCCATTCTGCTAAACGCTCAATTAGCCTGTATGGGGTGGTTTCTCTGAGGTCATCTTCGAACAAAGACTCAACGCTCTGTTTTAATAGTTGATCTGGATCTAGGGAGCCTATGTTGAGAAAGGGCTTTCGTTTGGCTATTTCCTGGGGAACAACACCTTGTGCGATGCCAAGAGCTACTGCAAAGCGATATCCGTCCATTTTTTCCGCAAAAATTCCAAGTTCTTTAAGTTCATCAAGCTTAGTATCGCCAGCTTCAGATAAGCCAATGGTCGTAAGCTCTGTCATCATTTTTTCCTTTCAATCCTAGATTGGGTATCTGTGACTTCCATAATTTCATAAGCAGCACCGATTTTATGTTTGATCGAAGCAAGATCTGTTTCAGGGCGAATCTCCCCACCGTGAACAAGAAGTACAAATTGGCTAGAAACTTTTGGCAAATAATTCATAATATTATCTCTATGCTTCGGATCTAAACGACCAAAAGGAGTATCCATAATAATAGGTCCGATAGCACGGCCTGTCCTATTAAGGCCATCAATCAATGAAAGTGCAACAATATGTTCTGCCCCAGCACTGCGGATTGAGACTTTACGACCTTGACTGTCAAGGATGCTCAAGCCGTAGCTGTCATTAATTACAAGCCCACGATAGGCCTTTTGTGATATCATATTTATGAAAGCTTCATTTGCAAAATGCTCTACAATTTTGCGAAGGCGATCACGCAGGCGTTCGATGCTTACTTGAAAGATTTTTTCCAGAGCGGTTACCATTGATACTTTTAAAGTGCTTTTTTGTTTTCTGGCTCCAGCTAATCCTTCAATTGCTTTCTGAGAAACTAGAAGCTTCTCTTTCACTTGCTGGATGTCACAGCTTTTATTTTTAATAGATTCAGTTAATCGTCCTTCTTCTTTAAATTTATCATCTTTTAATACTCTTTTTCTTGCAAGCTCTGCAGTGTCATGCCCGGCTATCTGATCTTCAATCCGTGCTATTTCGTTCTCAGATTTTTGCATCTCAACTTCTGCGCTACGGATATCACGGTCAATTGAAATTAACCTTTCCTTTGCATTAACTCCCTTAATTTTATTGAGGATCTCGAGTTGAGCGGATATTGCATTTAGTTCTAGCTGCACATCCCGTTGCTGAAACTTTTTTGCTTCAAGCTTTCCGAATTTTGTTCCGAGTTGTTCGCGTAAATTCTCAGGAAAAGGTTGCTGGCATGTGGGGCATTCTTTTGTGCTGAGTATATTTTTTATGTTAGCTATCTCTGCGTCGAGGTGCGACTGCTTGACTAATGTATCATATAAATTTTTTTGGCGAGATGTAAGAATATCCCGTTTTGTATTCAGCTTTGCTGAAAGAAGATCTTTCCATGATTCTGCAAGCAAAGCCTTTCGCTCTATCTTTTTTCTTGAAGCAAGCTCTTGCTGTGTTTTAGCAGTATCTTTTGCAGCATCCAACTTGGCTTTTAAGGCTAAAACTGATGCTGCAGCGTCGAGATCGTCCTCTAGCTTTTCTCGTTCAATTTTTATACTTTCCAATCTCTTTTGTAGATCCTTGAGGTCTCCTTCGTGTGTGTCAAGCAGGGCGGTAAGGCTAGCATTTTTTTCGGCTTGTGCCTTAAGGCAATCGAATTGTGAAAGATCGTGATTTTGTCGTTTTTGTGCTGCTTTTAAAATAGCGCCAAGCTCATCTCTACCATTAATGAGCGCAGGAACCCCCAAAACTTGCTCAATCGCTTCTTTTATTTGCCTCCCTTGTTCACTACCTTCCACAAGCAACTCTTCATATTGATCAAGCAGTTCGCCATCGAAAAGAAAAAAACGGGAAAGTTGTTCGGGTGCTATTTTGTCTATTTCTGACTCAAACTGATCACCACGTAATATAACCCCGTCACGAGATAGGAATGGGGTTACTATAAAGTCATCCGGTTTGGTTGGACACGTTATCTGAGGCCGTTTCTCTGCGGTGCGTCGGAGTTCATATATATGCTCTTCTTCTTCAAATACAATGTGCACCTCAATTTCCCAATCATCTTCTGCGGCAGCATCTTTATTAATAATATTCTGAAGAGGAATTGGGCGAGAATGTCGCCCCATTGCGGTATTGTAAAAACCCCATCGAAGGGCATTTATTAGCGATGTCTTTCCGCGCATGTTGTCGCCCAGGACGAGCATTATATTGCGCGAGTCATCCATGGGAAATTCAATAGAATTTAAGCCTTTATATGGCATAAAATTTTTCATTGTCAATTTAATGAGCTTCATGAATTTCTGCCTTCTGCTTCAATATTGTCAGGAATTGCTGCATCAATTAAGCGCTCCATCGCAGAGGATGATTGTTCTCTGGATTGGTTGAATTGATGTTTGTATTGTATCTCAAAACACTGATGTATAAGTTTTTCATCAATCTCTTGAGCTAGCTCTGTACGAACGGCGAGGAGAACTTCAAGTGCAATATTATGATCGTTTTTATAGTTCATCTTCCTCACTCCCTACATCACCCATTATTTCGTCAGGGTTAATGCCTAGATTAATTGCAATAGAACGCAATTCTGCCCCTGCAGCTTTGTTGACGGCATTATTGGCAAACTCAATCGCCCGTAATAACTCTGCTTTAAGCAAGCTCACTTGCTCTGGTTCTTTTTCTACGTCAACTGGAATAACAATAGCATCATGGATAACAGCGATGTACTTCTCTGGTGATTTTCTTAGAACACGCCCTCTTCGTTGGATAAACTGTCGTGGATTTTGTGACGAGGCCAAAATTAGCGCATGCGAAACATCAGGAATATCGACGCCCTCATCTAAACATTTTATGGAGATCAGAATTCCTCCATATCTTTTGAACCACCCCATCGTCGCATCACGATCGCCACTCATATTAGAATGATATTCAAGCGGCGTGTAACCTGCTTCATGTAGCGAGATTTTAATGTCATTTAGCTGACCACTATCCTCGCAGTAGACGAGCCAACTTTGGCCTTCTTCAAAGTACTTCCTAATAACATCACACGCTAACTGAACTTTAGAAAAAGCTTTTTTTGCAATTCTTGAGCGTTTAATTAGCAGCATTCTTGCTCGTTCGCTTAAGACTCTATTTCCATTAGTATCAAGCTGTTGTTTTGCCACCTCCAATTGTATCATTCGACTCTCTTTGCGCCATTCTTCGGCTTCAAGATTGGTAAGGTGAACAGAATGTGGATGGTACTCATAAGGAACAAGTCTGCCAGCTTTTACTGCATCTTGTAATGTTACGGGCGGTGGTATTACGCCTTCAAAGAATGCAAATAAGCGGTTAGTGCCTTCAGGATCCCCATAACGCTTTGGAGTGGCACTTAATCCAAGTCGCGCCCCAGCGTTTAAATCAAATATTTTTGAATTCCTTGGACTGCCAAGTTGGTGAACTTCATCAGCTATTAGCAATAGGTGCTCACCGGCACAGATTTTACTGCGGAATAGTGGTTGAGACGCAGTGGGCATCATGGCTAAAACGACGCGGGGCCCAAGGGCGGGGTCAGGATCTGTCATACTTTTGAGGCGATCCCCTTGTTTCCATCGGTCAAATCTTCCCCCAGCAAGAAGTACTGTCGTATCAGGTAATTCCATGGCTATTTCTCTTGCCCACTGTTCATGGAGTAGGACGCTTGGTACAAGTATTAACGCGGGCAATCCAAGCTGGAGATGTTTGCGCAGAGCAAGAAGTGCGGTGAAAGTTTTTCCACTTCCGGTTGCATGCTCAAGGATTCCGCGACGGCCATGATTTTCCCATTCGGATATCGCGGATATTTGATGAGGTAACCCCTCTCTTGTAGAGAAAGAATGTGTAGTGTCAGTAGATGTCAAAAGCTCATTTATATCAGATGCAGAAAATTTTTTCATATATTCTTCGACGGTCTTAGGGAACTTTGTGACAGATATATGTGGGTCTTTTTCAGACCAAAGTGACTCAAAATGTTTTATATGTTTTTGAACTCGTATTTTTTCTAGGCCATCTCGCCAATTGCAAAATACCTCAATGGATTCAAAGTTTCCATTGTCGTGCCATCCATTCCACGTTTCGTTGCTTGAACCTTTAAAACTTACGGTATTTCCAGAGCTATCGGAAAAAAGTCCTAACTTTTCGTGATAGAGACCTCTTTGTCCAATACGCTCTGCTAATTTGATTTCCAGGCATCCCAAAGATATAAATGTCGCAAGGGCCCTAGCCCCCATGAATGTACGCGTATCACTCAATAACGCGTCAAACTGCGATATCAAAGAACGTTCCACAGTGGTTGATCGAAGCCGATAGCCAAGCGCAATCTGCTCGACATCATCATGCTCAAGGTTGGGGGAACATATAAGCTGAATTTGCCCACCTTGTTTTGCAAATTCAGCAACAGGTATTCCTATAACTGTAAATACGGTAGACCTAAAATAACCCACGGCACGGCGATAGCTTTGGGACTTCCTAAGGCATTTAATGTAGAACTGTTCAATAGGATGTTCCTTAGCAGTACGATATTCTGTCTCAAATACACAACTGCTTAAATCCCCATAGTTGGCTGTGAACTTGTTTTCTGTGTCGTGGTCAAAGATTGACATTGCTATGTCACCTCAGCATGCATTTAACGCGCGAAATTTTTAACTATCTTTAAAAAATTTAAATCTACCGCGTGACCCTTCTATGTAGTCAGCATTAGCCTCAACGCAAACCCATCTTCTGTGCATTTCTTCCGCCACAGAGCCAGTAGTATTTGATCCACCAAATGGATCAAAAACTAAGTCACCCTCATCTGTCAAAAATTGTATAAAGAAAGCAGCTAACGCAGACTGCATTCTGGCTGGATGAGATGGTAGTCCATTATCTTTGCAAAATTCTCTATATTCAGCATCCCATTTTGTTCCAGTAAACTTTAAGAGTGATTCGGGATAATGTATTCCTGTTGTGTCAAGAACATTTGGGCCAATTGCCCCACCATGATTCTTTAAAAATCCAGTCTCAGAAATCACATGCCCAGATGGACGCATCCCAGCATTATATTTTTGCGTCTTAAGCAGTCGTTGCATGTCTTTACTGTACGGGTTGAGGACCTTACGATTATCTGACTTGGGATAGGGTGTTTTTGATAGCCACCAGACGTGAGTATATGAGTCTTTTAGTCGAATCCTTCTCAGGGTTACCCAAGCCGCTGGGCCGGGAAGGCGAGCAGGGTTATGACATATTATATGTTGGCATAGATGAAGTCCTGATGCCTCTTTGAAAGCAAGAAGGGCTTCAAGTGGCAATGTCGACATTGTTGGAATACCTGCTTCCCAAGCGTTTCCAATCTCAATGATGACTGAACCATCTTCTGTTAAGAGTTCTGTCAATCCATTTGAAAGGGAACATAGCCAATCTACATAAGCTTTTCCAGTCTCATTCCCGTATCGCTTTTTTCTTACGAGGGGAAACGGGGGGGAAGTCAAAATTAAATTTATTTTACCCTTTAAATTTTTCAAGGGAGCATTTGCAAGAGCATCTTCAATAGAGCTATGTAACATTTCTCCAAAATCAGTTTTATAATAATGTGCAATTCTATTGCGAGAACAATCATCATTTTTTTTTATTATTTTACGCACAGTACACCCTTGGGCCTGCCAGAATACGTTTCGAAACAGTTGTTTTAAGGTCATGATCATCTATCACGAAAGTCACACTTTCTAGGGGCCATATGTGTTCAAGGGGTAATATGGCGATTTCAACGTAATCTTCGTGTGTATTTGATAATAAATAAAAAATTAACTTGTTCACCACTAAATCGTCAAGGATTGTTTTGGGCCCCTCATGAAAATTAATTGCTGCCTCAAATAAACCTCAAGGAGTCCCATCTATCCACAATACTCAAACTTCATCACCCTCATTCCCACCTTCCTCTGCCTCCTGCCTGGCCTGTTCCTGAAGCTCAGCCAAAAGCGAACCAATCTGATCAAAAATGTCCAACTGGCATTTTAGTATTGCTTTGGTAAGCTTAAATGTATCTTGTAAGCAATAGGCAGCTTCATCTTGAAATATTAATGATGCTGGAATACAATCATCGGTAATTTTATCATTTAACGGCATAAGATTATTATTCTGGTCCATCGTAAATCTCCATAAATGGTTTGTAAGTTATCTGTTAAAGTCACATTCTGCATCTATATAAAAATATAGCTATTTACTATATTCTGCATTGGAGGAGTTGCAGAATGGAAATTACAGAAACTCACTTGGCAGCTATTCAAGAAGTGGCTGCGGCAATGAGAATGACCTTGAATGAATTTTTGACTAAAGAGGTAAGGGGCATCACCCCAGAGCAAGCGCGTAAGTATTTGAAAGCATTCGCGAGCAGTGCTGATGATAGCAAAATTCTTACCGCATATTACCTGGTCAGAGCGACCACTGATCCATCAAAGAAGTAGCGAATATTGAGCTATTAACAAAATCCCATGCAGGTGGGATTTTTCTTTTGGAAATTCCCCGGCCCATCAAAAATTTCCAGCCCCACAATCTTCCCTAAGCACTTTTCCTGGGCCATATTTAAGCCCTCCTGAGATTTTTTCTCTGGGATACAGGTTGGGCTAGGATCTGAAAAAAATCGCTTTAAAATCAAAATATGGCCCAATGTCCGTTTTTATATACTAACGGGCAAGGTCATGTTTATGCGCAAATGTACTTTATATTGAACACTTTCAAATAGATATTTTATCAAAAATCTATTTGGAGGTGCATTAATGGATTGTAAAGATTGGCAGCTTATTTGTTGTTACACCAGACAAAAAGCTCTTGATGATGGTGTTCTGGTAGATGTATCAGACTTTGTAAGTGATTTTGGATTCATTGTTCCAGTAGCAGTTACAGCAACGCTTTTTAACGGCTACATTCTGCCAAGTGCAAAATTGGTTGAATCTGGACAAACATCCGAATCGCGTATGATCGATCTGCTATTGATTCTGCTGCTGAAGATCATGGCACGGCCCCACACAGATCGGATCACATTTAATGTGAGCTTCGACATGGAAGTGGGGGAGGGCATTGAACCTCGACTCGTGCAAGTTATCGCTGCAATTGCCCTGGTGATTCTGGTGAGCCTGTATTGACTATAATGCTTCCCGAAGACGATTAAAAAAAATGAGCCGTATCGATGGGATACGGCTTTTCTTTTGAAAATTCTGAGAAAAATATTGACGGCCATTTAAAACTGGGGCAAGTAGATTTTTATGGCAGTGGGGAAACTGCCATGACCTCAAATATATCTCACTGTGACTCCAAGTTCATTCTTGATGCTCACGCAAGGAGGCAACCGACAAGAAGCGCAACTAAAAAAACATTATATTCGCCAGCGTGTCTCCCCACGCGCTGTTTATAGTTAAAATTTGATGCAAAACTGATAGTTCCACAGATTCTATTATTAGTTGCCAAATTTAAACTTAAACAGCAACAAAGGCGAAAGTATGTTTAACGCGCATTGTCTGTTGTCCCAGTCTCGGCTGTTAGACAGCCTCTATTCACCAAAAAAAATAGCACCTAATTTGGTCAGCCAAATTCCGTAGGGAAGCCTCGGAATTTGGTCTGGCCTTTTTTGGTATGGCACGCCAGCTGTGTTTTCTTTGCACTGGTCTAATGCCACGCGCACTGTACACATGGCTAAACCAATTGTCACAAGCCTAGCTTGTATTTTCTGTGTAACATTCTAGATTTTAACAATTTTTTTGGATGTGACAAAGATGACAACGCCTCGCTTAGAGTTTGCTCAGAGCCTATGAGCAGGGTGTACGGGTAGTGGTGATTCACTGGTTTTGGTCGCGCGTGATCTGCTCGTGTTCGGCATGCTAAAAAAATTACGGAGGACACTGTATGATAAAAACTATTGAAAGTCTCGATGAGTTCGGCATCGCAACGCGGTGTTTTCAAAAATTCGGTGATCGTCTGCGTTATCTGGTGGATGCCTCAACCCTGCTGGCTTGGGACGGTACGCGGTACTGCCGTCAGCGTCATGTTGCAGAGGCTTTAGTCAAGGATGTCGTGGAGCATCTCGGCGAAGAGTTTGACCGCAACGCAATCACGACCACAGCTGATGGTGAGGTTGTAACCGGCAAGGATTTTGACAAATTTTTGGTAAAGGCTCGCTCCAAGGGCATGATCGAAAAGGCAATTTGGCATCTTCGTCTGAATCCTGAAATTCAGTGTAAATTTGGTGGCTTAGATGCAGATCCGTATCATCTCAACTGCGCAAATGGTCTGCTGGACATGAGAAGCGGAATTCTTACTCCGCACGCCCCAGATCAACTCGTTACGAAAATAGCTCCAATCAGCTGGAATCCTGAAAAAGATTGCCCTAAGTGGACGCAATTTATCGAAGAAATAACTTGCGGTGATGCTGATCTTGCCAAATATCTCCAGCGTCTATTTGGCTATTGCCTGTCAGGAAGCACCCAGGAAGAAGTGCTGCCAATTCTTCATGGCTGCGGGGCAAACGGAAAGTCCATTTTCCTGAGTCGGTTGCGTGCCATATTGGGGCCAGAATATTCTTTGACGCTTGGAACCGGATCGATTTTAAACAGCAGGTTTCACGGCATCCGTTGTGATTTGCGCCAACTGGAAGGTGTTCGTGCTGCTTTCGCCATCGAAGTTAATAAGGGACAGGCGCTTGACGAGGCGGTCATCAAATCGCTGACTGGCGGCGATGAAATCTCTGCGCGAGCAATGCGGGAAAATCCTGTGCAATTCAAGCCCAATGCAAAGATTTTGATGGCAGTCAACCAACTTCCGGGCTTTGTTGGCAATGACAATGGTATCCATCGGCGGCTCCAAATTGTGCCATTTTTAGCCAAGTTTACTGGCGAGCGCCGGAAGGAAGAAATCGAAGCCGAATTCGCTGCCGAGGCAGAAGGAATTTTGAATTGGGCAGTTCAGGGCTTCCAATCTTGGCTTGAAATAGGGCTTAGACCACCCCAATGCGTCAGGGACGCAACCGAAAAGTATTTCGCAGACAGCGATCAGCTTGCTGATTTCCTGCAAGAAAAGACCGCTAGTGCGTCTGAAAAAAAGGTGCCGATTCGCATGTTGTTCGAAAGCTATACCGAATGGGCAAACAGCTCTTGCACAAAGCCACTGGGCCTCCACCAGTTTGGCGAACTGATGCGTTCAAGAGGCTTCATACAAGTGCGCGACAAGACAACCCGATATTGGAGCGGTCTCGCTCTGCGAGCTGGATAATTTCGAAAACCAATAGAACCGAACGAGGAGGTTAGCATGGAAACAGGCAATAGCAAATTGTTATGCACAATTGCACCGGCACGGCTCAAAGCATTCGTAAGATTATTGAAAATGATTGTTAAAATTCACGGCCCACAGCCACTCCATTTTCAAGATGGCTGCCTTACGCAAACAATCGGGGGTAACAACTTTGTTGTAGAGCTGGATGCGAAGAATTTTTTCAGCAACCCAAAGGGCTTTACAGTAAGCATCATAGCCACAGAGCACCATCTTCAGCAGCTCTCGTTCATCACAAGCTCTGATGCCAAGATCTATGACAAGGAGGACGAGCTGTTTTTTTGCGGGAGCCATACAGCAGGGACACTTTTAAAATCATCCCACGCTGCCCCTCTCGTAGAAACACCATTTTTGCAAGGTGCTCAGAAACTGGGGGAAGATGTGCGGGTTGTAGATCCTGGCGGGCTTTTGAGATTTGTGGGCAAGGCACAACTTGTAAACTTGCTGAGCTTTCGTGGGCAGCTTGAGCAGATAATCCCACGCGGGAAACAGCCATACACTTTGTGCCCAGCATCATTGGAAACTTTGTCCGGTCAGCAGTCTGATGCCGTTTTCGTATCAAGCCATTTCCTGTCTCTGGCAGGAAAGTTAGAGCTGACTCTGAGTCTTTGGCGCAACGAGGAGGGGGTGTGGCTCAAAACTTCTTCACGCTCAAATATGGTTAATGCACTGACCACCTACGAATTATTGCATGAAGGCACTATAAACTAAGGAGAATGTGATGAACTACGTCTATGTGGCTGGAGGACAGCAAAATCAGGGGGCATTGGACCTCGCCATAACGCGGCAAACTAAAAACGCTCTGCACTCTTTAGTTGGAGGATTAAAGCAGGCAGATTTTGGATTGCACACCATAGAGCAGGTGACAGCGGATATTCGCCAGTTTTCAACGTTGAACACCGTGCCAGTTGGAGGAAAGATTTTAACAGATAGCGGTGGTTATTCTTTTCTGCGGGAAGACATAGAACCAAGCTTAATTCAAATGCTCATTGACTGTTATGCCGTATATTTTGAAAGTGAATATGAAACATATGAATATATTTTTTCTCTTGATATGCCGTATAGTGCAAAGTATCATGGCTTCAATAATAAAAAAGATATATATTCTGCAAATGAAAGATATTTAAATTCAGCAATTAGAATTATTGAATCGAATCAAGCGTTGCAAGCAAAGTACTACTTTGTCTGGCATTTTAAGATGACTAGCCAGTTTACAATGTGGAACAATCTTTACAAAAATTTGGATCTCGGGAGGTATGTACGCAACCATGCTATTGGGGGGATGGTGGGATTAAAAAGAGCAACAGGAATTCGGTTTTCACCCTTCACAGCAATGAGTTATCATGCTCTTAATTCATACTTAAATAGTAGCTTTGTCGGTAAAGAATTTCGGCTGCACTTTTTGGGCATTTATTCGCCGCAGGATCGTTTCCACATTGCCTTTCTGGAAGCATTATTCCAGGAATATCTCGCAGGTATCTCAACTGTTGCAATGAGTTATGATTCAATTAATCCGATGCAAGTCGCAAGAATGAATAAGAAAATTCCATTTTTTAATTTAAAAGATGGCAACCTTGAAGTATATAATTCTGTAAGTGAAATTCCAATTTCTATAGTTCATAGTGTTGCAACAAGCCCAGAGCATGTACAGGTAATACTGGAAGAAATTGATAGAAGAAATAATGGATTTAGGTTGCAGAATGCAGGATCATTTGGGCCATTTAATGTTTATAGTAATCTTGAGCTGGATAAATTTTTTGAAATGCTCATTAAGAAATATGATTTGGTATCAGTGATGAAACGTTCAACAAGTCCGACAGGTCTCATTAGTTGCATTGGGAAAGTCCTTGACGATTTGAGTCGAGATTATCCACAGGTTTTTACCCGTTCGGTACAACAATCGATCCAGCAAACTTTTGAGCGTTCTTGGCGCTGGCATAATTGGTTTGTTAACGGACGCAATCCTCAAGTTGCGGAGGAGCTGATGCTGAAAGTCATTAATGAAATAGGGTTCCCCAATATGATATGCTGATGGGAATGTTGTTTTAATAATTCAACGGCAAAAAGATAAGTCAATTCAATTCGATATATGGTGATTAGAAGCTGTTGATTGCAGGTAGAAACGGGCGTGGTAGCTAATCACGCCCGTTTCTGCGGTTATATGCCGCCTAAACTATGTAGCCCTGCATCTGTATTGTACAGAAGTTTTGTATAAATATAAAATTAGTGAGCGTTACAGGTAATCTTGCGTGAAAGATTATGAATAATTGATATCTCGACATAATTTGTTCATGCAAGATGTATTATTAACTTAAACAAATGGAGAAGTATTATGCGTGATGATGAAGAGGATTATTCGAAAAAAGTGCCGTATGGATTCGAAGATTTATTTCCTGAGTGTTTTGAAAATGAGCCTGCAATAGAAAATAACTTGCAAAATAAAGCGCGCTCACAAAGTGTAAATCCTTTCTTGAATATTAACACCCCTGCCGTTAAAGATGATGTAAAATCGAATAAAAAGTCTAAAAAGAAAGAGAGTATTCAGGTTAAAGCAATTACATATTTAAAAACACTGAAATATTTTAACTATAAGAACTCAGTGTATTATGTAAAAGTTATTGAATCTGGAGTTGAAAAGTATCTGGATGTTGCAAGCGGTGATTTTGAAGCGTTTATTTTAGAAAGTTATATGGCTGATCCATCTGGGCCAATAAGCATGATGAACTTGAAATCAATTATGATTGTTATAAGAAGTTATGCAAAGAATAATTCTTTACCAATTCAAAGTATTACAAGGTTTGGAGTTATTAATGGTGAACTTGTTTGGAATTTAGGTTTTCAAAATAGGAGTTGTGTTATTATTAATGGGCATTCAGTAAAAATTGGTTCTCCAGGTGATGTGTTGTTGGTATGCAATGAAAAGACAAGGCCGATTGAAAAGATAGAATATTCATCATCTGGAATTAGTTCCTGTGAAATGTTCCTTGATTTGTTCGGAATTACTTCAAGTATTGAACGCCACTGGATCTTGATGACGTTGGTTAGCTACTTATTTGCAGAAATTCCTACACCTATTCTGTATTTGCATGGCCCTGCTGGAAGTGGAAAGACTACTCTTGCCAATGCATTAAAGTCGATATTTGATCCTGGTGTTGGAGAATTTCTTCATAATAACGCACTTGATTTAGCACTGACTCTTGATCGTTCTGGAATAGTATTATTTGATAACTTCTCGTCATTGAGTAACTCAATTTCTGATCAATTTTGTCTTTCATATTCTAACGGATATTACACAAAAAAGAAAAATTATTCTGATACTGAAACTATTGAAATATCGATGAAGTGTCCATTAATTTTGACTTCAGTTTCAATTCCAAGGCTCAATGGTGATTTTAAAGCTCGTTGCGCGTTCATTAAAATCGAACCTAAGCAGGTTTTGAAGTCTGAACTCGAAATTAGATCTGATCTGGAACTTCTTTTGCCATGTGTGCGCGGTGAATTGTGTAATCTGGCGAGTATTATTTTGAAGAATTATCATAAGTTTCAACCATTAGGTATCAAACGTCATGCTGATTTTGACTTGCTCGGACAAGCATATTTTGAAGCAATTGGTTTTTCTAGTGATATTTATCGGCAGTTTTTAGAAGCTTTAACAACTTCCGAATCATCTGATATGATAAAGCGGTCAGATCCTCTCAATGATTTGCTTACCCTGCTGAATACTCACCATATTTGCGCATTCACAATGAGTGAACTGTTTAATTACTTATTGGCTACATCAGATGATACTAGTAATTACCCTATTAATTCAGCAAATTTTGCCAAATTGATTAAGAATAATTTAGCATTACTTTATAGTGCAGGTTTATTAATTCTTTGTGGAACTAAGAAGGCGAATGGTCATCAGTATATTGCCGTTAATCTCGCAACTGTTGTAGATCGTACCTCACTGATTTTAAATTATGATCTTGAACGCTTGAAAATTGATCCATCGTATGTTTCTGAAGTATTCCCACTGATTAAAGCGGCTCAAACGCTTAGCTTGGGAATCCCAACTGATCTGTTTTAATGGATTTGATTTCTCCTTTTCTCCAATAAAATATTCTTTTTGATTACTACAATAATTATTATATTTTAGGTGAGGTGATTGGTAGAGCTTGATCCATGTAACTGGAGCTTGAACACCAGTAATTTTTAAAAAAACTTATTAATTATAATTTATAATTTTTTATAAACTATAATATATAAAGTATTTTTAAAATTATTGGTGGTATTCGTGCCGTTCAAGCGTAAGATACAGGTTATCAAGCATGTTCAAGAAATTCCAATTAAATTCCAATTTGTAATGATATTATTAAATTTACATAAAGAAATTTTCATTTATAAGGAGGAGCGAAATACAAAATACATCAAGATACAATTAAAGTTGATTTCATTTTGATTCAAATAATATAGATATTTTAGTTAAATATTAATTAACGGCAAGGGCAGTGGTCAAGTAAAATTGGCTGCTGCTCTTGTTTATGGAGGTTCAAGTTGAATTTAGCAATGCAATTGTGGAAGCTACAATTCATAGCAAGGAATTCAAAGTTGTTCAGAAAGATTGTAGTTGAAATTATAGTCACCATCTTGAAGAGTAGGATTTAATCAAAGAGTGTTCACGCACTCTTTTTTATTGCTTAAATATACAGATATTCTTCATTAAAATAATCTTAATGGAGGATAGTATGAGTAAGAAATCATCTGATTCAAGTGTTGATAAGGTTAAGAAGCAGGAATCAAAGTATGATGCAAATGTGTTGCGGGATTTGATTCGGAACGGCAAAACCGCTTCGGAAATCATGCTGGCAATGGATATTGGTCATAAGCAGATTCTGAAGCATCACGTTTTGAAACTGATCGCTACGGATAAGGAGTTCTACGAAGTACCTGGGCTGTATGACAAGAATCGCCGCAAGGCCTTCGTGAATAGCCGTGGTGAAATCCGATTGAGGATGCCCAATATTGATTTCAAAGGCATGCCCCTGAAGCCTGAAACCGAGTTTGATGTGGTGGTGGAAGATAATAAGATCATCCTGATTCATCTCGGATTGGAAACGAAACCAGTTTCGCAAGATGCTTCTACTGAGCTTAGCGAGTAAGGCAATGAGCCACCTCTGAAAATGGGGTGGCTTTTTCATTTTAAGCAAGCGGAATTGCTTAAAAATGGAACGACCGATTTGTACCAGAATCGGACATTCAAATGTTTGACGGGTTGAAATCAAATAAATTCAGCCTGTTATATGGAGTTCCAAGGGAAACCCTATTCCTGTCCCCAAAATGAATGTCCAAATTCTTGGACTTTTCATAACGAAACGTAAATTGGAGTACATGATCATGAAGGTGCAGCCAATTACTGATCTGAAGGATATTAAGCGCATCAAGCGATTGTTGTCATCAAATCCGAGAAATATGTTGCTATTTATAATGGGTATCAACGCAGGATTACGAGTTCAAGATATTTTGGCATTGCGTGTGAGTGATGTTGAAAATGCTGTAGTTGGAGATCGTGTAACTGTGTTGGAAAAGAAGACGAAGAAAGAAAATGTGCTCATCATTAACCAGGAAATTTATGATGCCGTGCAACGATACCTGACCTTTCATAAGAAGCGTGTTCCGAGTGAGTTCCTGTTTAAGAGCCGGAAAGGTTGGAACTACCCGCTGAGCACATATGCTGTGACGCACATGGTTCAGGGCTGGTGCGATGAAATCAATCTGGCCGGCAATTACGGTGCTCATACCCTTCGTAAGACGTGGTGCTACCAGCAACGAAAGCTCTATGGTGTATCGTGGGAGTTACTCGCGAAAAGGATGAACCATTCGAACCCCGCAGTTACTCGGAGGTACTTGGGCATCCAAGCCGAGGAAGTAGAGGAAGTGTTGCTCAATGCTATTTGATCAAAAATATTTTCAGGGCCTCAGTGCCTCCGTGTAATGAGGCTTGATCCAGAAAGTGTATGAGGTGATGAAGCTGTGTATGAATATCTGTAACTAGCTGAAAACAAAGAGACAAAGTTTGCCATATTTTCATGGGGGTGCTATGTTCTCTTCAACCCTTCGTGTTGGAGGTAAACTTGTCTAGTAAATTTGGAGTGAAAATTATGTCGGTTCATCAACGCAACGATGGTCACTGGATTGTTGTTTTCAAAAGTGTCGATGGCAAGCGCAAGGAACGTTCTTTTGAGTGTGGCCCGGATGCTGAAGCCTCCGCAAAAGTTTTTGACGAGGCTATGCGCTCTCGTGATATAGTTCCCGTCGCTCCTTTACGCGCTGAACTGAAAACATCAGGGGCGACTTCCTAGGAGGCACTATGAGTGTTTACGAGCGTGATGGCCGGTGGGGCTGCGCTTACAAAGGGCCAGATAACAAACGGCACGATAAATCCTTCGGGTACGGCCCCAGTGCTGAAGCCGCTGCTTATGCTTTTGACGCGGCGATGAAGTCCCGCGCCTTGGTTCCATTTGTCCAACAGCCCATTGGCCCTGTGCTGAGGCAAGCTGTTGATAGCTATCTAGACCACCTGCGTGCTCAAGGTAAAAGCCAGTCGCACATCAGCAATGTGCAGTACATGGCGACAAGCCTGCTTTACAAGCACTTTGGGCCGTTGATGCCACTTGATATGATCAACTATTCTGACGGGATAGTTCCATTTATTAACCATATGCGGTCAATTCCAAGCAGCAGAACAGGTGCAGTACGTTCACAAGCAAGCGTTAATCGGTATTGTTGTTTTCTGAGGACTATCTTCAACTATGCTGTGGCAAATGGTCTGATGGCTCAAAATCCGATGACTCAGTGGCACAAAACGAAGGAACCGCCGAGGCAGTTTCAGATCACGCTTGAGGATGTTGCTAGGATCATGAAGCATGCCGATGTTCATGTGAGATGGGCAATCGAAGTGTGCTTTAACCTTGGTGTGCGTTCGGGCGACTCAGAGCTGCTCTCGCTGCGCTGGATCGATGTGGATTGGGAGCGGAAGCAGGTGCGGGTGTATGGCAGGAAAACTAAAACCTACCGGGTCATCCCGGTAAAAGATGCTTTCCTTGAGCGGTTGAGGAAAATGCGGGCTATCAGCCTGACAGAATTCATCATTGAATACCGTGGCAAGCGGGTTAATCGGATTCAGAAAGCGTTCAGAATGGCTTGTCGCAGAGCAGGGATTGAACATTCCGTTCGAATGTACGACCTGAGGCATATGTTTGCAACATTCATGTTGTCAAACGGAGCAGACCTTGCCGCTGTATCAAAGCTCCTGGGCCACTCCAGCGTAACAATGACCGCCAACGTGTATTACCAATACCTTGAGGGCGAGAAGGAACGGGCAGTGGCACTGTTACCAGAACTTCCGCCTCTTGGGCAGTCGATAGTTCCGCAGCCTTCACTTTAGCGAAAGCTGGTCGATATATGGCCCTGGACGATTAAGTTCAGGGCCATCTTCTGGATTAAATAATTTCAACATATTAGCGAGCTAGAATTTTTATCGCCTCTTGAGCACAGGGATGCGATGAAGAGCTTATTTTTTTTGCCAGCAGTTCACAGCGTTGCTTGTCATTCTTGGAGTCGTGTTTTCCATGAACAGCAACTATCGTATTATTTTTTCCGAGCTTGAAGGTACATGAAATGTCTTTTGCTTGAGCCTGACTCCAGTTTGCTATGACTTCAGAATCGTTTCCTTTGTTTACATAAACCTCAAATTGATCAGGGCCTTCCTTCCACATCGACTCAGTCATGCCGCTTGGGCTGCACTGAGTCCCCGCATGTGAAGCAGCAGGACAACAGATTAATGCCAGAAGTAACAATGCCAAGGACGTTAAATTCATATGACCTCCTTAAATTTGCAGTAAAATATGCCTTGATATAGTTTTTTACAAATAGTTTTTGATGCACATTAGATGAATAAAATATAGTAAAATGATATTATATTGCATTGTTCTAATCTCAGAGGTATCTCAAATTCATAAAATTACTACAGGAGATTAGCATGAAGAAATTCCTTTTTGTTCTTTCTCGTGGCCCTGAAGATTCAACACGCGCAGTGCGTTGTTTCCAATTTGCGAAAATTGCGGCAGAGAAGGGTCATGATGTAACGGTTTTCTTGGTGGACGATGCTGTTTACCTTGCTAATCTCGGCATGTCTGAGCGAGTCAAATGCCCCACTGGTGATGAATTGCTGCCGTATATGAAGGTCGTCCAAGAAAAAGGGAAGATCCTCGTCTGTAAACCTTGCGCAGCCACTCGCATGATCGGTGAAGATGATTTGCCCTCTGGGTTCTTCATCAGCACGGGTGTGACGTTGATAGAGCTTGCAGAAGAAGCTCAGGTGTTCTCATTCTAATCGGATCCATCGGCATAGATCGAAAGGTGGCCTTGGGCGATTAAGTTCAGGGTCATTTTTTTTGTATGAACGCAGGTGAGCAGTTTTTAACGCCAAAAATGATGCAGCTGATGTTCCATGAAAAGAACGCCAAAAACGCCAAAGTGTACACCAAATACGCCAAACAATTCACCAAAAACACCAAAAGATACGCCAAAAACGCCAAAGTGTATGTGGCGTGATTGGTGCGAGCCACATGAACTTGTATGAGCGTATAAATAATGTATAAGTATTTGTAATGATTATAAATAAGGTTGATTTTTTGGGAGCAGGAAGTCGAAGGTTCGAATCCTTTCGCTCCGACCATATACCCAAGAAAAAGGGATAGTTAGGTGAAAACCCGACTATCCCTTTCTTGCGTTGAATGGGATCGCCAAAAGTGGCGTGTGGTAGAATTTCTGGAAAAATTCATGTAACTATATGATATATATTTAAAAATATAGCGCCACATGGCCATAACTTAAAAAGTTGCATCAACGATACAAACGCTTGCGGACATGGGGGCGATTGGTGCGTGATTTGGTGCGGGGGCAGGTGCTGTAGCAGTGAGTGCGGCCTAATAGCAGGGATATCGGTAGTAATCATTGCTTGTTGAGTTACTATAGGTGTTTTGGGGGAGCCCCAGGATGCCTGACTTGGTTGAAAATTTTTGAGCGTTAATTGTTGAATTTAATACGTGCAGTCTATATGTTAGGTATAGGCTGTCTTTCGCATTTCAAGTTCTATTGAGGGGGGGCACTATGAGCTTTTCTGCGGGTGATCATCTCAGGATTCAATGTGTTGGATATACTCACCATGGCTTGTATGTTGGAAATGGAATGGTAATTCACAAAAATAGAAACGGAGTCGAATTTTCCACGGAAGAAGAATTTTCTGAAGGTGCAAGCATAAGCGTTGTCCAGCATATGAGACAAAGTGTTTTTACTAATGAAGAAGCTATTAGTCGCGCTGAATCTCGTATTGGTGAAGATTCATATAATGTTTTTTTTGATAATTGTGAGCATTTTGTAATGTGGTGCAAGTTTGGTGTTGAAGAAAGCAAGCAGGTTAGAGCGGCCAGTGCAATGGCTTTTCATGCGATGAGTGCTGCTTGGAGAGAGTATCAGGCAGGGAAAATTCCAGAGTCAGTATTAAAGTTTTTTGTTCAAAATCCAGGTGCGGTACAGCGGCTTATTACGCTGAACAGCACGACAAACGCAGTATCTGGGGCGCTGTTGTCGGCGCTCACTTCTCTTGGGTTTACGGCTGAAGCTACAACCGGAGGAGTGCTGACCTCGGGAGTGGTTGGAGGCGCCATTGGTACAGCTGCAAGCGTTGCCGCAACATCATCGGCAACATCCACCGCTGTGGGGTTAAGTGCAGGACTTGCAGTCGGAAGTGCTGCTGCTGTTGGAACATCTGTTGTAGCGGGGACATCCGTCGTAGCGGGCGTTACTGCAGTAGGTGCAGCAAGCGTGGCAAGTGTCGTTGTGGCCCCAATTGCTGTAGCCGCTGGAGTTGGCTACTGTGCGAAAAAGCTTTTTGATTTGCTCACAGACTAACTATGTGATTTTTTGTGTGCTCTGCTGGTGTGTATTGCTATGGTCTGCGCGGGCAGGGGCTGTGGTCCCTTTTGAGCTAAACAAGGTTTCTTTTGGTGTTCGTAACCTAAGACCGCGCAGAAATGGGCGGTCTTTTTATTGTGGTTTAGCCAGTTGAGCGCACTTGTGCGCGAAGCAGAGAATCGCCCGCTATGTGGGTGGAAATAAAGTGTTATACACAAAAAAACACCCTTCCTGTACGATGAAGTTGTTCAAGCCCATCGTAACATTTAAAGGAGGGTGTTTTTATTATGGGAACCAAGGCCCAAAGCTTAGCTCACACAAAGTGGCTGTGCACGTATCATATCGTGCTCACGCCTGTATCGTCGGAAAATAATATTTGTTCAGTTGCGCGATAGTATAAAAGAAAATTTTGCAGAGTCTTTGTAAGTACAAAGGAGTAGATATTCTGGAAGGTCGCTTAATGCCATCTCGGGCAAAGGTGGCGGCCTGAACGTGTATGCCCCATCTTTGAGGTAGGGCTGCCCAAAGTGGAGATTTGCAGATTTTTTAAATTCCAAACTGTTAGATATCAATTTAAATTTATCGCGAATTATCACCAGGGTCGAAAAAAATGCAGTAACTCAATGGTGTGCTAGTATTCGATAATTTGTACAGCCTTTTGTGTGTTAACTGATGCTTTTGTGATAAATAATGTAAAATTGCCTTTTTTATATAAAAGGTGTCTATGAAGTTCACGAATCGTAATGCTTAACTGTTTATTTATATGAATCTCATCATGATATTTTATGAGAAAAATTTTTATGACCAGCATAAATATTTATTAAAATCCTCCGATCTATTATTGATGGAATATGCATGGTTCAAAGCTTCTGAATATATGTTTTAATGAGCATGACGGAGGGAATGTTATGGGAAAAATTTCTACAATGCAGAAACTTTTTGGTTTGTGTTTGCTGCTCTCGCTATTCCCAGTTGCAATAGGTGGATACGCGGTAAGAAGTTTGCAAAAACTTACGTTTGATTTAAACACGCTATATAATGTGCATATGAAAGGGTTAGATCAAACACGTGCGTTAAATATAACTGTTTTGCGTATTGTGCGAGATGAGAAGAATCTAATCATAAGCGACGATGAACAAGAGATAGAAAAGTATTTGCAAATTTTGAATAACGAATACAAAGAGTACAACAGTATTCTACAGGATTTGCCAAACTATTTCGTTACAACACGTGGCTATGAACTGCTTGCAAGCATTAATGCTGCTGCGAAAGAGTGGCGCGCTGCCCATGATCGGGTGGTTGAGCTGGGAAGGAATGTTGACCCGGCCGCCAATAAAGAAGCGCAAAAGCTTTCGTCTACCCTCGGCAATGACAAACAACGCGCTCTTGCCCAAACAATCCAGACAATTGTTGACTCCAAAATCAATACTGCCAAACGGCTTAATGATTCCAGTGCGGCCATGTACCAGCAGGCGTTTTGGATTACAGTGGCAGGCATTGCCATGTCGGTGCTTGTAGGGCTGTGCGCAGGGTATTTTCTCGCACGAAATATGCTGCGTCAGCTTGGCGACGAGCCTGCTTCCCTTTCTGATCTTGCACTTGATATTGCCGGTGGAAACTTGAACGCGGAGTTTAATCCCCGCCGGTCAGAGATTGGCGTGTTTGGGGCCATGAAGCAGATGGTTGCCACACTGAAGTCAAAGATTGCCGAAGCCGATCAAAAGAGCCTCGAGGCCAAGGAAGAGTCAGAGCGAGCCCAAAAAGCGACGGTAGAAGCTGAAGAAGCCAGAAAGCAAGCTGAACGCGCCAAGGCCGAGGGCATGCTTCAGGCTGCGCAGCAGCTTGAGGGGGTTGTCCAGGTCGTATCCTCTGCTTCAGAAGAACTTTCCACGCAAATTGAACAATCCAGTCGTGGGGCAGATGAACAGTCTAGCCGTGTGCGCGAAACCGCAACCGCCATGGAAGAAATGAACGCCACAGTTCTGGAAGTTGCACGCAATGCCCAACAGGCTGCTGACATTTCTCATCAGGCGCGGCAGCAGGCCCAGGAAGGCTCTAAAATTGTCACTGATGCCGTTAAAAGTATTGAATCTGTTCACTCCCAATCCATTGCCATTAAGGAAGACATGGATGCTTTGGGTAAGCAGGCCGAAGGTATCGGGCAGATTATGGGTGTGATTGCCGATATTGCTGATCAAACAAACCTGCTGGCTCTGAACGCCGCCATCGAAGCCGCTCGTGCAGGTGATGCCGGGCGTGGATTTGCTGTGGTTGCCGATGAAGTGCGCAAGCTTGCTGAAAAGACCATGACCGCTACCCAAGAGGTGGGGCAGGCCATCACAGGTATTCAGGAAGGTACGCGCAAGAATATCCACAACGTGGAGGTGACTGGTGTGTCCATTGAAGAAGCCGCAAGGCTTTCAGTCACGTCTGGTGAATCGCTCAAGCAGATTCTGAAATTTGTCAACATGGTCAACGACCAGGTTCAGTCCATTGCAACGGCTAGTGAGCAGCAATCCGCAGCAAGCGAAGAGATCAATCATTCTGTGGAACAGGTAGCAACCATTTCGTCTGAAACTGCTCAGGCAATGGATCAGGCATCAAGGGCTGTGGCTGACCTTGCGCAGCAGTCCCAAGCATTACAGCGCCTCATAGTTGAAATGAAGAAGGGATAACCCCCCTCAGCCCGTGTATTCAAAAGGCCGCTCAGGAATATGGGCGGTCTTTTTGTTTGATGATCTGGCTCTATGTGGACTTTACGTCACCCGAAGAGGCTCAGTTGCCTGTGGGCCTGCTTTTCTTCAAGAGTTTTCATATATTGAAAAATCGGCTCAGGCTCATGCATGATGCCATGCTGCAAACAGTAATGGCGGGAAAAGTCCATCAGGTATTTGTTGTTTGGACTGCTCAGTATGTATTGCGTGCCATAGGCCCGGATGTATTTTTCCTTCATTCCGGGAAAGTGCCGATCAAGCTGGCTATAGAAGTATTGCCGGTTCCCCTGGCGAAGCGTCATTCCCATGCCAAAATTAATGATGCCGCGCACATTTGCCTCGGCGCAGTACTCCAGAATCCCCGCGATATTTTCTTTTGTATCATTGATGAAGGGGAGTATGGGGCAAAGCCATACCACAGTCGGTATCCCTGCATCGCGCAAGCGAAGCAGCACGTTAAAGCGCTCCTTTGTGGTGCTTACGTTCGGTTCCAGCTTTTTGCACAAATCTTCATTGTGTGTGGTCAGGGTTATCTGAACAACGCATTTGGTCTTTTCATGAATTTTTTGCAACAGGTCGAGATCGCGCAGTATCCGATCTGACTTTGTGATCACGGTAAAGCCAAAGCCATGCTCATGTATCAGCGACAAGGCCTTTCTGACATTTCCGATTTCCATTTCTGCCGGAATGTATGGATCTGTCATGGAGCCTGTGCCAATCATGCACTTTTTGCGTTTGCGCTGAAGTGCGTTATCAAGCAGCTCTATGGCGTTTTCCTTTACTTCTATATCTTCAAACTCATGCTCCATGCCATAGCAAGCGCTGCGCGAATCGCAGTAAATACATCCATGCGAACATCCGCGATAGATATTCATGCCGTTTTTAGCGGATAAAATTTCCTTTGCTTTCACAAAATGCATCTGTTTGTTCCCGTCTGACTGCTGTGCAACGCAGCTGTTATTGTCTTGACGCGTCGCGCAGTTCTTACCATATGCGCCAGCTATCCCATCTGTCGGTTTTTTCTTCGCTGGTGTGGCGGGCGAGTGCCGCAGAGTTCGTCTTTTGGGCTCATCTACTGGCCCGCAGGCCCGTTGCTGAAGGATTTGACAAGCGGTTTTTCATTGCTGTCGCGTACCGTTGCTGGTGGGTTCTGTCTGTCCACTGGAGTCAGACGAAAAAGTTGTCCTCGCGAGGTGGTCTCGGCATACCCCTGAAAAACCGTGCCCGCGCGTTGCGCATTGCCTTTTAAGTCAAGGGCGAGGCTGGTTTCTTGATTGGTGAGAGTGTAAAATTCTTCCTTTGCAATGACCTTCCAACGCTGATTTCTGCCGCCGTGCCAAGGGAATATGATGATAGGAACGCCATTGTATTTTTTGCTTTCAGATGAATCCAACACCATTGCCAGCCTGGGTGCAATAATTTTGTAGAAGTCGTTGCCAAGGTGCTCAAAGCGCCATATGCCCGCCTGTTCGTTCTGTCCAAGTGTAACCCGCTCCCTCACTGTCATACCGCTGGAAACTACTGCCAGATTGCTGTCTGCCATCTGAACAAGGTAGTCGCCATCCGCAATTATAGCGGCAAGGGCGGTTTGCGGAAAAATAAGGCACAAGGTCAGCAGAATAATCAGCCTGGAGTATGCGGCCATGCCTGAAGCCTTTTTTATGGCTTTCTGCGTGTTCTTCATAGGGTCTCATTACTGGGCAAGGTGCCGTTGTGTGTGGCTGCCTTTAACAAGGAAGAGGGCAAATAGGCAGATCATATAATAACCAGCATTGGATGCTGTAAATATCTATTGGTTTTTTAACTCAGTTTTAATTGGCGGGTCTAGATGTTTGTTTAGATGCCACCACGTTCTACTGCTTTGTAAATAGCTATACGCACGCTTTCGGTGATGCCGTAAGTAAGCTATCGTAACAATTTTGTTCTAATTGAAAAAATAACTTATTCTTTACTGCATGTTGTTGCTGAAAAATATTTGTCAATTTTTTCTTGAGGTAGTTTATTCAAGGCAAAATTTTTATAGTAACTATGGGAGAATTGTATGAGTTCATATAATACAGGGTAATTGAATAAGGATGGTGTGCAAGTGTTGTGTTTGCAAACATGGCTGCAGTGAATGCTTGGAAATTTTTTTTTGGATAGCCGATACTTTCAGATTAGTTATATTGCAAAAAGAATTGGGTTTATAATCAATAAAACTTTTTTATTAATTTATCATTTTTTATTAAAAAAGATAATCATTTTAAAATGCATTTTTATATAAGATATATTTTTTAAAAAATCTCCCTAAACGTATATTAATGGTTGCCGAATATATAGTGATGTCGATTTTTGTGGAGGCAGGCGAATGGCTTAGTTTTTATGATCCACGCATAACAAGGAAGGAACGAACATGTCTAAAATTTCAACTATGCAAAAATTGTTTGGGTTAAGTTTGTTGCTTTCAATATTTACCGTTCTCGTAGGGGCCTTTGGTGTAATGGAGTTAAGCAATATATCTGATGATGTAGATGAGCTGTATTCTGTTCATATGCGAGGGCTTGATATCGCGCGATCAATAAACATCAGCGTGCTGCGCATTGTCCGTGATGAAAAAAATCTTATCATAAGCAAAACTGCAGAGGAAAGCCAAAAACAGATTAAATCCCTTGCAGATGAATACGCAGTTCTAGATAGTTACCTTAAAGAAATACAAAAATATTTTATTTCAGCAGAGGGGCAAAAGCTCCTTTCAAAAATGTCTGGCGTGATAAAAGAGTGGCAGAATATTCACAATAAAACAGTTGAATTAGGAAAATCCACAGACCCGGCCATGAAGGCCAGGGCGCAAGAAATATCATCAACCACTGGCAGAGAAAAAACGCAGAATCTTGCAGCAATAATTCAAGATGTTGTTGATACAAAGATTGATTATGCCCAGAAGGTCAGCCTGCAAAGCAAGGCGGATTACATACTCGCCAGAAATATTACGGTGGGGGGAGTTGTGCTGTCCTTGCTGTTGGGGCTTGGGCTGGGATACATGCTTGCCCGCAATATGCTGCGCCAGCTGGGCGATGAGCCCGCATCACTTGCCGATCTTGCCCTTCGCATTGCTGGCGGCGACCTGAACGCCCAGTTTAATCCCCACCGGGGTGAAATAGGCGTTTTTGGCGCTATGAAGCAAATGGTTGCGACCCTCAAGGGGAAAATAGCCGAGGCCGATCAAAAAAGTCAGGAAGCCAGGGAAGAATCTGAACGCGCCCAGCAGGCCACCCTGGAAGCGGAAGCCGCGCGAAAGCAGGCGGAACGAGCCAAGGCTGAGGGCATGTTGCAGGCGGCCCGGCAGCTTGAGGGCGTTGTTGAAATAGTTACCTCCGCATCAGAGGAGTTGTCCGCCCAGATTGAACAGTCCAGCCGTGGCGCGGACGAACAGTCGAGCCGTGTTCGCGAAACAGCTACGGCTATGGAAGAAATGAACGCCACCGTGCTTGAAGTGGCAAAAAATGCGCAGCAGGCGGCGGACGTTTCCAGTCAGGCACAGAAGCAGGCTCTTGAAGGCGCAAAAATCGTCAGTGATGCCGTCAAGAGCATTGAATCGGTGCATAACCAATCGCTTTCCATCATGGACGATATGAACGCTCTGGGCCAGCAGGCAGAAGGTATCGGCCAGATCATGAGCGTTATAGCCGATATTGCCGACCAGACAAACCTTCTGGCGCTCAACGCCGCCATTGAAGCGGCTCGTGCCGGTGATGCCGGGCGCGGATTTGCCGTGGTTGCCGACGAAGTGCGCAAGCTTGCAGAAAAAACCATGTCCGCGACCCAGGAAGTGGGGCAGGCCATCAGCGGTATTCAGGAAGGCACAAAAAAGAATATTGATAATGTGGATAAGTCTGCAGAATCCATCGAAGAAGCCACACAACTTTCAATCCGTTCCGGTGACTCGCTGAAGCAGATTCTGGAGCACGTGCATATGGTCAACGATCAGGTGCAGTCCATAGCCACGGCCAGCGAACAGCAGTCGGCAGCCAGCGAGGAAATCAATCATTCGGTAGAACAGGTTGCCACAATCTCGTCAGAAACTGCGCAGGCCATGGAGCAGGCGGCAAAGGCCGTGGCGGATTTGGCGGAGCAGTCGCAGGTACTTCAGGGGCTTATCCGCGACATGAAAAGTCAGGGGTAGTGAGATATTCTGGCAGAAGGCCGCTCAGCTTGCGCGGTCTTCTGCCCCGGCACGGGATATGGGGTGCTACATCATTTCATTGAGGCCTTGCAGATGGATTTTTGATCCAGCCACAAGCAGCACATCGCCCGCCTGAACTACCGTGTCAGCCCTGGTTTTTTGCAAAATGGGGCTGCCCTGGCCTTTTATGGCGAGGATGATAACATCATGCGATCTGGTCAGGGCGGCTTCCGCCAAGCTTTTGCCCACAAGGGGCGATGTGTCCGAAACCAGAAATTCATCGAGCAGCACTTCATCGTTGGTGTTGCTGCGGTGCATGAAGGATTCCACCAGGGGCCGCTGGATGGCCTGGGCGATGGACTGTCCGCCGATCATGTGCGGCAGTATGACGCGGTTGGCCCCTGCGGTTTTGAGCTTGCTGATGTGGCGGTTGTCGCTGGCGCGTGAAACAATGTAGAGATCGGGGTTCATGGCCCGGGCAGAGAGCACCACGTACACGTTGGCGGGGTCGTTGGACATGGAAGCCACAAGAGCCTTTGCCCTGTCGAGCCCAACACGCATCATCACGCTGTCTGATGTTGCATCGCCAAGCACAAGAAAATAGCCCGCGCTCTCGATTTCTTCTGCCTTTTTGTCATCGGTTTCAACCACAACCACGTCAACGCCGTCCGCTGCCAGTTCAGCGGCCACTACCCGGCCCACCAAACCGAAACCGCACAAAACGCAATGGCCCGAAAGTGCCGCAATTGCCTTGTCCACTCTGCGCCTCCGCATCATTTGAAAAACGCGCCCTTCTGAAGCCAATTGCACAAAATAACCAATGAGAAGCGCAAAATAGACTACGCCAGAAATAATGACAGCACTTGTAAGCAGTTTTCCCTGCTCGCTCAAGGGGTGTATTTCGCCGAATCCAATTGTTGAAAGGGTAATAAGCACCATGTAAAAACCGTCAAATAGCGACCAACCTTCAACATATTTATACCCAAGGCTGCCAAGTATAAATATAATAAAGAGTACTGTGCCGTTAATCATTAACGGCCAGAATATGCCCATGCGCTGCCTGACGCGCAATAATCTTATGTAGAGCTTCTTTTTCAATCCTTGCTCCATTGGTGAGCAGCCAAGCGCATCTTGCTGAGCAGCTTGCTGTCGCAAATGCAATCACGCCATCGCGGCAAGTATGTTTGATTTGCTGGTTGTGCTAAGTGATTTACGAGCGAATCCTCCAGAATTCAACAAAATATGGAGCAGATTTGAAATATTTTTATCCTTTCATGAAATGTCCAGGAAAAGCCCAGTATAGCGTATTTCTGAAAAATTGTTTGGAGTGCTTGGTCTGCGGATAGAAATTTTTTTATAGTGAGCTCTTTTGTTGTGATTAATAACGCAAAAAAAGAATGATGATTTTTCGCTAATAGATTTAATATGCTGATATTTTTGGCTGTTAACCAGAAAAATGTTGAAACTTTTTCGAGGGTGATTTTTTTTGACAAATCGGTTCTCTGTAGAATTAGATAGCGAAGTAGTTTGATTTAATATCTAAAGGCTTTGATGTTTGCCAGTTTGTGAATAAAATGGATAATTAAATACGATTTTTGCATGTTACATTTTTGTTTTGAATTGTTTTATATTTATTTACGATAATTATTTTATTAAAAAAAATTAAATTGAATTATATCAGTTGGGAGCACCATGCTTTTAACTGGCTGATTTTTGGTGTGATTTTTAGTTTATATATTATATCTATGTACATTAATGTAGTTTTGTTTAATTTATTCATTTCTTTGCTTGTCATGGATTGTAAAAAAATGGGAGTTTATTTGTGTTATGGCAGCCATTTGAGGCTATTTTTTATTTTTACAGTAGTAATGTGCGATAAATGGTGGTTGAAGCTCGGGCGCACCCCTAAATATGGATGGGCATATTCTCTAGACGCTATTTATATTGCCCTCCTTACGCTTCAAGCGCCCCGGTTTGATTGTGGTGCCATTTTTCGTTTATTGGGTTGACACAAATTGCTTTATCGAAATAGTGTTGGTGCTGAATCTTTATAGTTCAAAAGTTTTTTAACTTAATATATCGCGGAGTGAAGATGGACGATTTTTTGAAGGGTGCTTTGGAAATTTCCAAGGCTCAGGCTGGCGTCAGGGTTATGAGCGCGGAAGAAATTACGGCCTTTGTCCAAAAGGTTGCTGGCAGTATCAGGGCTGTTGCCATGGGCGAAGCCACTTGCGAGCCCGACTTTGATGGGGCTGTTCTTGAAGCCAGAAAGTCGATCAAGGAAAAGAGCGTCACATGCCTTGAGTGTGGTAAGAGCTTCAAGATTTTGACTAAACGTCACCTGGCTACACACGGCCTCTCCACAGAGGAATATCTTGAAAAGTGGGGCTTTAAAAAGGGTACTCCTCTTGCCTGCAAGGCCTTGCAACGCGAGCGCCGCAAGAAAATGAACGACATGAAGCTGTGGGAACGGAGGATGACCGCCAAGAAGTAATTCTGCGGTCTGTCTGTCAGCAGTCTTGTTTTTGCATTCCCCGCCTTGCAGGGCAGGGGAAAGAAGCGGCCCACTTGTGGGTCGCTTCTGTTTGGGGCGTCGCTTGGTTTTTGCAGGCATTTTTTGCAATTTTTTTGGGTTTGGCGTAAAACTACGAAGGATTGCATCATACCAAACTGCCGGGTACCCCGGAAAGGACAAGGGCTTTCATGAGCACTGCAGAAGCGCCGAGTCGTGCCATTTTTCTGGATCGCGACGGCACCCTGAACCACGATACTGGCTATATTCACCGCAAAGAAGACTGGCAGTGGCTGCCGGGCGTGGTTGAAACCCTCAGGCGCTTTCATGCCGTAGGGTATCTGCTTGTGGTAGTGAGCAACCAGTCAGGGCTGGCGCGCGGCATGTTCAGCGAGGACGATCTGCACGCTCTGGAAGCATGGGTTAGTGAAGATCTGGCGGCGCACAACGCCGTTATCGACGCTTGGTACTATTGCCCCCATCTGCCGGAGGTTACTGGCCCTTGCAACTGCCGCAAGCCAGAGCCGGGCCTCATCCTGCAAGCCGCTGCCGATCTGAATATTGATCTTGCGCGCTCCTGGATGATTGGCGACCGTGTGCGCGATATGCAGGCCGGGCTGGCCGCCGGGTGCAGTTGCGTGCTATTGCGCCCCCCGGTGGGCGCGTACGAAGATAACGTTCCCGTGCCGGAAGGCGTAAAGGTTGTGCCGCATCTGCCCGCCGCCGGGGTGCATATTTTGGCACCTGAAATGCGGGCGCACAGGCTCTCCCGTCTGCCTGGCGGCTGTGGCGCGCATTGTGGAGGAAATCTGGGTTCCGATGGCTCAGGTCTCCTCGGCAGCAGTTGCGGTTCTGGCTGTGAGGGCGGGTCTGGCAAAGGATAATTTTTATGTGCAGGCAGGTTTGAAATTTTGCCCTGCCGTGCCTGTAGATGCACAAGCCCCCCGTCTGACAGAATCTGCGTTAGGTGCAGGTCCTTCAGGCAGGGGGCTTTGCGTGAAATTTTAATGCGTGGGGGAGCGGCGTCAGTGTGACAGGCAGCCGTGCGCCCGCCTTTGCCGTGCGGCTGGTCGCATCAGGTGTATTGCGGCTCGTTTTCCTTGATAATCTGAAAGGCCTTCATGGCCTTGATGGTGCCGGGCAGGCCCTGATACTTGGTCACTCCGGCGACCGTGCAGTTGAGCATGTCTTCGTGATCGGTATCCAGCACGATTATGTCGCCCACCTGCATGCGCAGCAACTGGTTGCCCGTGATGGTGGTGCGGCCAAAATGCACCTTCATCTCCACCGGAGTTTCCAGCAGGCGCTCTTTAAGGCGCGCCACCCATGCGTGGTCAACTTCGAGTCGTTCGGTCTGAAAGCTTGCATGCAGTTTGGAACGAATGGGTTCAATGGTGGCGTAGGGCAGGCAGATGATCATGGAGCCGAGCGCCGTATCCAGCTCGACTTCAAAGGTGATGACCACCACAACATCGCTGGGGGGCACAATGGCGGCGAACTGCGGATTGATTTCGCTGCGCACAAGCTCAAGCTTTACGTCATGCACTGGCCGCCAGGATTCTTCCATGTTTTCCAGCGCGATTTTGACAATCTTGTCCACCACGGCCTGTTCAATGCGCGTGAATTCGCGGCCCTCAACCTTGGGCTGGGAGCCGGCGCCGCCAAACACGTTTTCCACCAGGGCAAATACCAGACGCGAATCAACAACCATGATGGCATTGCCGCGCAGGGGATCCATTTTGAAAATATTGATGGAGGTGGGTACCGGCAGCGAGCGCATAAACTCGCCGAACTTGGTCATATCAATGGATATGGGGTTCAGCTCCACGCGCTTGCGCACAGAGTTGGAAAGGGCGTTGGTGCAAAGCCGTGAAAAGCGGTCATTAACGATTTCAAGTACGGGCATGCGCCCACGGATGATACGATCCTGATTGGCAAGGTCAAAGGACACAATACCGGAATCGTCTTCCTGCGTTTCCGTTTCGTTTTCGATTTCCCCGCCGGAAAGCCCGCGCAGCAGGGCATCAACTTCGTCTTGCGCCAGAACTTTATTCATACCAGCCTCGGAACAGTCGTGAAAATGTGTGTTGCGGCGTGTTTTTCCGCACACGACCACGCAGTTGGAATATGCAAGATAAAGGCCAGTTTGACAAGCAGTACAGCACCTTTTGCCATATCAGCCGGCGCACGGCAGGGAGTGCGCCATGCTTGCCTTTCCAGGGCCTGTCAGGCAATCTCAAAGGATGTTTGTACGTCTTTTTTCGGCCAGTGACCATGCCTTTGCAGACAGGGACGGCGTTGCTCCAGCCGCGCCAGTTGTAACTATTGCCGCAAGGCCGGGGCAAAGCCTTTCGCAGGCCATCTGGCTTTCTGGGCAGGTGCGCCCCTTGCCCCTGTGCGGCGGGCTTGGGCGTTGCGGGCGCTGCCGCGTGCGTTTTGTGCGCCATGCGCCGCCATGCCTGCCTGCGGAGCAGGACGTTTTTTCCGCCCCGCAACTGGAGGCTGGCTGGCGTCTGGCCTGCCGCCGTCAGGTGCCCGACCCAGAAATGGCTGCGGCGGGGGGCGCTGCCGCGCTTGATCTTGAGTTGCCGCCGGAGAATCTTGTTCTGCCTAAGGGAGCGCAAGCGACAGGGCATTTGCCCGGCCACGGCATAACGCCGCCGGATTTGGCGCTGGCTGTTGATCTTGGCACCACATCCCTCTGCTGGCGGGCGCTTGATATGAAGGGCCGGGCTGTGGCTGAGGGCCGCGCGCTCAATCCTCAGGCTGGAGCCGGGGCGGATGTCATGTCGCGCCTTGCCGTGGCGCGCGCGCCAGAAGGGCGCGCTGTGCTGGCCGGGCTTGCCCGGCGGCAACTGCTGGACATCATGGATTCGCTGGCGCAGTCGGGCGCGGGGCGGGTAGTGCGGTTGTGTCTGGCTGCCAACACTGCCATGACCGATATTTTTCTTGATCGCGATGTGGAGGGCCTGTGCGCAGCGCCGTACAGGCTGACGCACAGCGGCGATGAAACACTTGCGCTGCCGGATTTTCCACCTCTCTATGTCCCGCCCCTGCCCGCGCCCTTTGTGGGCGGCGACGTGAGCGCGGGGCTGGCCGCCCTGCTGGAGGCGGACGTTCCCCGGCCCTTTGTGCTGGCAGATCTTGGCACCAACGGCGAACTTGCCCTGGTAACCGAGACTGGACAGTTGTGGCTGACCAGCGTACCCCTTGGCCCGGCTCTGGAAGGTATTGGGCCTGAATGCGGCCAACTTGCTGGCCCCGGTGTGGTAACGGGCTTTACGCTCATTCCCATGGGGCTTGCCGCGCAGTTTTATGAAGGCGCGTCCACGGATGCAGAAGATACCGCAGATGCGGCGCGTCATCATGTTGCTCCGGGCGCTGCTTGCCCGTGCCCTGCCTGCCAGAGCGTTAACGCGGGGCAGAACCCTGCGGGGCTTGCAGCAGGTTCTGCGGCTGGCGCTGGAGTTGCTTCTGCGGGAGCTGTTGCGTGCGGCATAAGCGCCACTGGATACTTGTCCCTGCTGGCCTTGCTGCTGCGCGCGGGTGTCCTGCGCAATGACGGACAGTTTGTGGTAAATCCGGTCATGCCGCTGGCGCGCAAGCTGTCTGCCGGGCTGGAGCAGCCCAATGCGGCAGAAGTTCCTACGGAATCCGGCCTAGCCAAGTCAGGCGCGCGCCTGCGCCTGCCGCATGGCCTGTGGCTTGCCGCCGCTGATGTGGAGGCCCTGCTGCAGGTCAAGGCCGCCTTTGCGCTGGCGCTGGATGCGTTGCTGCGCGCGGCGGATATTCCTGCCGGCAAGGTCGCGGCATTGTGTCTGGCTGGTACGCTGGGCGAATATGTCAGGCCGGACGACCTTGAAACACTGGGCTTTGTTCCCGCTGCTCTTGCCCCGCGCATCCGCGCTGTGGGCAATACTGCGCTGGACGGAGCCGCGCTGCTTGCGCTGCACAACAATAAAATTCCGCCTTTGGCCCGCTTGTGCAGCGAGGCCGTGGTGCTTCCCCTTGTAGACGAACCGAATTTTCACACCGATTATCTGCGCCGTATGCGCTTTGGAGTATAAATGTCCGCGAAAGACGATTCTTTTAACGATTCCGATCGGCGTAGCCGCCGTTCCGGCGAGGGCAACAGTCAGCCTCGCCGCCAGACACCGCGCAGAGCTGACGACAGGCCCGTGCGGCGCGATGGCGCGGACGGCAGATTTGCCGGACGCGATGACCGTAACTCTGGCCGTCAGGACGACCGCCGTGATAACCGCCGGGACGGGCGTGCTTCTGACCGCCGTGACGACAGGCCGGGCAGTCGTCCCAACGGTCGGCCTGGCAGCCGCCCCTCCAGAGGGCAGGATGCACGGCGTGATGGGCGGAGAGAAGACCCCCGCGACAATCGCCGTGACGACCGGCGTCCAACTGACCGCCCCGCAGATCGCCGTGACGATCGCCGTCAGGACGGACGTTCGCCCAATGCACCCAGGGACCGCTACGGCAGACCTGCATTCCGGCCTGAAAAGCGCGAGGGCGACAGGGACGTTGCTCCTTCCGGGCAGCGCAACTTCGAGCGCCAGAATCAGCGCCCCGTAGCGCGTTCTTTTGAATTGGGGGCTTGGCCTGCCGCCAGGGCGCTGTTTCCGCCGCTTTCGGCTGAAACCCAGCGTATTCTGGATATGCTGCCCGAAGCCCTGACCAAGGTGTGGCCGCTCAATGCGGGGCACAAGCGCTCGTTGCCCGACGACGTGGCCCAACTCTCGCGCCTTCTAACCACAGAACGTGCCGGGTTGGCGCGTCCGTACTGGAGTTCCCCGGCCTCCATCAGCGCCTATCTGTATTATTTTCTGCCCTGGAATCTCGTGCGCCTTACGCGTCTGCTGGCAAGTCTGCCCCTGGCCGACCCCCGCACAGTGGCTCCGGAGGGTGGCGAGGCTCTGCTGGTGGATGTGGGCTCAGGCCCTCTGACTCTGCCCCTGGCCCTCTGGCTGGCAAGGCCTGAATGGCGCAGCGCCCCTGTGCGGGTGCTGGCTCTGGATACCTCGTCGCAGCCGCTTGAACTGGGCAAAACCCTTATGGAAGTTCTGGGCGAGCTGACGGGCCAGCCCGTATGGCCTGTGCGCGTGGCCCGCGCACCTCTTGATCAGGTTGTGCGGCAGGCCGCCCCGTTGCTTTCTGGCGGGCGCGCCCGCCCGTGGCTGGTCAGCGCCGCCAACGTGCTCAACGAACTGCGTTTTGGCAAAAAGCGTTCACGCGGCGCAAGCGCCATAGAAGACGAGGACGAATTTGATTCGCTGGATGCCGAGGGCATGGATATTGACGGCAATCCCGCTGCGGGCGAGGCCGATGGCGAAAAGCCCGAAGGCTGCCGCGAGGATAGGCTCGACAGCTTCCTTGAATCCCTGTCGCCGCTCTTTGACCATGCGGATTCGCGCGGCCCTGCCCCTGTTGGGCCTTCCCTGCTGTTTGTGGAACCCGGCACACGCCTTGGCGGCTCCACCATCATGCGCTTGCGCCAGCTTGCTGTTGACGGCGGGCTGACTGCCCTTGCGCCCTGTACGCATCAGGCTGATTGCCCGCTGCTGCGCGGTCAGGGCGGGCGCACATGGTGCCACTTTACCTTTGGCAGCGAAGGCGCGCCGCTGTGGCTTGAAGACCTGTCGCAGGCTTCGGGCCTTGGCAAAAGCGGCCTGAGTCTCTCCCCCCTGTTGCTTGCCGCCATGCCCGAGGCAGAAGCGCAAATGTCCGGTTCTCTGGCCGCCAGGGTGCTTTCTGCCCCCTTTATGGTGCCGGGTCTGGCGGGCAGGGCACGCTACGCCTGCTCTGGCAAGGGGATACTGCTGCTGGAAAATGCCGAATCTCTGGCCTCTGGTGATGAACTGACTGTTTCCATTGCTGCTGGCGCACCACGCGACCGTAAAAGTGGCGCCTTGCAGGTGAGCCCCCCGGCGCAGCAGGGCGGAGCCCCCCGGTCTGAGCGCCGCCCCGGTGATGATGAACACGGTCGCAGGCCCGCGCCATTCCGCAGGGACACTAGAGAAGACGGCAATGATGGCACCCGCGAGGGCAACAGGCCCGCAGGAAAGGGGTATCCAGACCGTCCGTCCCGTGCTCCGCAGGGAGACCGCAGTCAGGGGGATAACCGCAGGGGACAGGGCGGGCGTCCGCCTCGGCCTCATGGCAATGACCGTCCTCAGCGTGACGATCGTTCCGGTCGTGACGACAGGCCTCGCCGCGATGATCGTTCGGGCAGGGATGACCGCCGTGGTCGGGACGACCGTCCGGACTGGAAAGGCCGTCAGGATCGGCAGGGTCAGCCAGACCGTTCAAATCGTTCAGATCGCTCTGAGCGTTCGGACAGGCCTGATCGGCCCAATCAGCAGGGGCGCCAAGATCGCAATAACCGTCAGGAAAGACCGGGCGGGCAGAACAGAAAGGACCGTGGAGGCTCTTCGGACAACCGTTCGGGCGGCAAGCGACCTGGCAACAATCGTGCAGGCAAGCCTTCAGGCCCGCGTCGCAACAAACCCTAGGGTATATGGCTTCGGCACAGATGTTTTTGTCTGTGCCGCACCACTTTTTTTAGTTATAAAATTCAGGGGGGGCTTTTACCCCCCTGTGCATGACCCACTATCTCTGCACCCTTCGCGAAATTTTTGGCCCGAACTGTTCGTAGGTTCCCCTTGAGGCTCTGGGCTTTTTTCACCTCCTCCAGCTGGGTTACCCGCACAATATTTTGCTCAAAAAAACTTGCCCCGCATATCCGCGCCACTGGCTAGAAAACGGGTGCGGGGGGGGTATGCGTCTAAAGTTTTTTGTTGCTATTGGTTATTTTTATTATTAATTTATACAAATAATTTAATGTGTTAATGGGGGTAAGCGGCTTTCCGGGGGCTTTTATTTACATCCGTTCCGTGTATACTCAACTCTTAATCATAAAAACGCCGTACCTGAGCCGCCATGCTGCGGCTTCTGTTTTGCGGTTAGTTATCTGGAAACTTCGGAGCCGCCCTGACGGCTGCATACCTTAAAGAAGAGGCTGTTTTTTCATGCTCACAATGCCCAAGAATTTGCCGCAGCCACAGTTGAAGCCCAACACGGAAGTTGTTCTGCAAAAGCGCTATCTGCGCAAGGATCTGACTGGCAAGCAGGTAGAAACCCCGCGTGACCTTTTCTGGCGTGTGGCATCCTCCATTGCCGCCGAAGAAGCCAAGTACAGCCAGTCCACCTGCAAGGACGACGTGCTGGCGCGCGATTTTTATGACCTCATGACCAGCTGGAAATTTTTGCCCAATTCTCCCACGCTCATGAATGCGGGTACTGACCTGGGGCAGCTTTCGGCCTGTTTTGTGCTGCCGGTGGGCGACTCCATTGAAGAAATTTTTGATGCGGTCAAATACGCGGCCATGATCCACAAGTCTGGCGGCGGCACGGGATTTTCTTTTTCGCGCCTGCGCCCCAAGGATAGCCGCGTAGGCTCCACCGGGGGCGTTGCCTCCGGTCCGGTGTCCTTTCTGCGCATCTTCAACACCGCCACAGAACAGGTGAAGCAGGGCGGCACGCGGCGCGGGGCCAATATGGGCATTCTGCGTGTTGATCACCCTGACATTCTTGAATTTATCCGCGCCAAGGAAAAAGAGGGCGAATTCAATAACTTCAACCTTTCCGTGGGCCTGACAGAAGTATTCATGCGCGCCGTGGAAAACGACGAGCATTACGACCTTGTGGCCCCCAATTCCGGCGAAGTTATCAACCGCCTGCGCGCGCGGGAGATTTTTGAGCTGCTGGTCAAAAAGGCCTGGCAGTCGGGCGATCCGGGTATTGTGTTCCTTGACCGCATCAACCGGGACAATCCCACACCCGACCAGGGCGAGATAGAATCTACCAACCCCTGCGGCGAGCAGCCTCTGCTGCCCTACGAAGCTTGCAATCTGGGTTCCATCAACCTTTCGTGCTTTTACATTCCCGGTCACAACGATGCGGCTGACCCTGCCCGCGATTGCATTGACTGGGCCGAGCTTAAGCGCGTGGTGCATCTGTCTGTGCGCTTTCTCGACAATGTCATTGATGCCTCACGCTTCCCGCTGGACAGCATCACCGAAACCGTGCGCAGGAACCGCAAGATCGGCCTTGGCGTCATGGGCTTTGCCGACCTGCTCTATCAGCTTGAAATGGCCTATGATTCGCAGCAGGGCCTTGAACTTGGCGAGCGCATCATGGCCTTTATTCAGGAGGAGGGGCACAAGGCCTCGGCCCAGCTGGCTGTGGAACGCGGGGCCTTCCCTGCCTACGCTACGTCCGTGTATGCAAAAAAGAAGCTTGGCCCCTACCGCAACGCCACGGTAACCACCATTGCGCCCACGGGGACGCTTTCCATCATCGCGGGCTGCTCCTCCGGCGTGGAGCCTCTGTTTGCCCTGTGCTTTACCCGCAACATCCTTGACGGCGAGCGCCTTGTGGAAGTGAACCCTCACTTTGAGGCGGCCCTTGCCGATGCCGGGCTGTTCAGCCACGAGCTTATGGATGCGGTGGTTGCCAAGGGTTCCATTCAGGAAATGGACTACCTGCCCGCCAAGCTGCGCAAGGTCTTTGTTACGGCTATGGATATAGCCCCTGTGTGGCATTTGCGCATGCAGGCGGCCTTTCAGCGCCATACCGATAATGCCGTGTCCAAAACCGTGAACCTGACCAACAGCGCAACGGAACAGGATATTTTTGATATTTACTGGCTGGCCTATCAGGAAGGCTGCAAGGGCGTGACTGTCTACCGTGACGGCTGCAAAAGTATTCAGGTGCTGGCCACGGGCGAAGGGCAAAAGAAAATGGACGGCGAAAGCAGTGCCGAGGCTGCCCAGTCTGGCCCGTCAGCTGTTCAGGTCGGGGCTGGCGTGCGCAAGCGGCCCGACATTGTGTGGGGCTTCACGCAGAAGGTGCCCACCGGGCTTGGCGTGATGTACCTCACCGTCAATGAGGTTGACGGCCAGCCCTTTGAGGTTTTTGCCACAATCGGCAAATCTGGCCGCTCCATCACGGCCAAGGCCGAGGCCATTGGTCGCCTTGTGTCGCTGGCCTTGCGCTCCGGAGTGCACGTGCGCGACGTTGTGGCCCAGATCAAGGGTATCGGCGGCGAGCACCCCGTATTTCGGGGCAAGGGGCTGCTGCTTTCCATCCCCGATGCCATCGCCTGGGTGCTGGAAAAGCGCTATCTCAAGGACGAACACATCGGCGACGTCAACGACCTGCAAGCCCAGAACTGCCCTGAATGCGGCGAAGCGCTGGTATTTCAGGAAGGCTGCCTCATCTGCCCCGGCTGCGGTTTTTCGCGTTGCGGGTAATGATTGGAACTGACTGACGGCAAGAGGTTTTGCAGGGTCTCCTGGTCAAGGCGGGGCGGAGCGGTTTCATAAAAATCCGCGTCCACTGCGCCCGGCGGCTCGGGGCGGTCAGCAAACAGATCAGTAATATCCTTGCGGGGGAGGGCGCTCTTTTGTACAAGAGGCGCTTCCCCGCACTGTTATTTCATAAGCGGTTTACACCATGAAATGGATTACGCATCAGGCCACGGCTGTGGCGGCGGCGCTGGCGCTGCATCTTCCCTGGGAGGGCGTGGCGGCGGCTTGCGCGGGCGCGGTGCTGCCCGATGTGCTGGATCAGCGCATTGCTGGCCTCGCCCCCACCCGCAGGGGCCGACAAAAAGTGTTCAACGCCATCCACCGGGGCACAACGCACTGGTTCGGCTGGTGGATGGCGGTTTGCGTGGCGGCTTTTGCCCTGTCGCCTGCCAGCCTTGGTTCTTTGGGCAGAGATGCCCTGCTCGGCCTTGGTTTTGGCGGGCTGAGCCATGTGCTGCTGGATATGCTGACCCCCTCAGGGGTGCCGCTGACGCCCTTTTCGCGCCAGAACAAGCTGTCGCTCAAGCTGTGCTCCACAGGCAGCCTTGGTGAATACTGTTTTCTGGCCTGCGTGGCAGGGGCAACGTGGCTGTTTTTTCACGAAGATCTGCTGCGCCTGACCCGCAAGCTGGGCCACGGAAGCTGGTTCTGATCCGGCGCTTCCCCCGGCGCTGACTCTTTGCACTCACAGGGCGGCATAGATGCTGGTCAAAATTTTTCTCACGCCACTGCTTATCCTCATGTGCCTGCTGGTGGCCCGCCGCTGGGGTTCATTTGTGGGCGGCGTCATTGCTGGCTTGCCGCTCATCTCCGGCCCGCTTTCCTTTTTCCTCACGCTGGAGCAGGGCGCGGCCTTTTCCGCAGCAGCATCATTCAATACCCTGCTTGGAGTGCTGGCCTGCACGACAACCGCGCTCATCTATCCCCGTCTGGCTGTCTGGGGCATGCCCTGGTTTGTATGCCTGCCCGCAGCCCTGTGCGGATTCTTCGGCGGGGGATGGGTTGTGCTGCACCTGCCGTTTACGCATTTCTGGGCAGTGGCGCTCTCTCTGCTCTCTCCCTTGCTGGTACTTGCCTGTCTGCCGAAGGTCGCGGTGGCGTGCAGGCCCGGCCACGCCATGACGGCCTATGTGCGGATTCCCGTGCAGATGGCCTGCGGGGCGGGGCTGGTTTTTGCCGTAACGGAAGCCGCCTATTGGCTTGGCCCTGGCTGGAGCGGCGTACTTATGTTTTTCCCCGTCATGATCTGTTCCATCGTGCCCTTTGCCCATGCTATGCTGGGGGTTGGGGCCGTGGTAAGTATTTTTCGTGGCATCATGGCTGGGTGGTTTGGCTGTATTGCCTTTGCGGTGGTGGTGATGACAGGGGTTGAGCATCTGCCCCTGTGGCTGTGCTACGTCCTTGCGCCCGTTGCGGCACTGCTGGCGAGCGCGTCGGTTTCCCTGCTGGAGCAAAGGTTGCAGCAAAGGCATGCCGCTGGTACAGCGGCAGGGTCATAGGCCTGAGGGCAGTCTGATAATGGAAGAAACTTTTACTGTGGCTGAGGATACCGTACTCTGGCCTAGGTCAGTTGCGCGAGAATGCTTGCGCAGCCAGTAAACGTTTAGGGGGTGATGGCTCTCCCCCGAACATTTCAAGCTTGGTTTATCCCGCAGAATCAGGCTGTGCCGCGTCTGCGCCGCAGCCTTTGCAGTACTGGCTCCAGAGCTTCGGGCGCGGTCTGCCATGCAAGGGGCAGAAACAGGGCCGCAAAGGCGCAACTGCCCAGCATCAGCACCACGCAGGCCTTGAGTATGGGGGGCAGCGTAAACGAGCGCATGCAGACCTCAGAGACCCACCAGCCCGCAGCCGTGGCGGGCAGACTGCAAAAAATTACCCGCGCTGCCAGCCCTGTCAGACCAGTAAAGGCCCCGCTGCCGTGGCGGCGAATCCATATGCCTACCAGCCAGAGCACGTAGAGGCTCACGCTCAGGCCCGAAAGGGCCGCGATAGCCCACGCCCCGTTGGGAACAGCCCACCAGTAATACATGGGTATGCACAGCGCCGTCATGATGCTGCCGGTCACAGCCGGGGTGATGGTGTCGCCGTGGGCGTAGTAGGCTCGCACCAGCACCATGTAGATAATCCAGAAGGGCGTGGCGGCCAGCATGATGCGCGTGAGCGGCAGGGTAGCCAGCGTGTCTGCGAGGCTGAAGCGTCCGCCCTGAAAAATAACGCCAAGGATTGGCCAGCTTGTGGCCGCCATGCAGAACGCGCAGGGAATGATAAGGGCAACGCTGGCCCGAAGGGCCGTGCGCAGGGTGGTGTTGAAGCGCTCGGTGTCGCCCTGCGCCAGCAGCGCCACCAAAAAGGGATAGGATGCCACCGCTGCGGCCTGACCTACCAACCCCACAGGAACCTGAGTGATACGCCGTGCGTAGTTGAGCAGGCTCACAGCGCCATCGCCCGCCAGACTGCCAAAGACCCGCAAAAACTGTTCGTCCAGCATCATGATGGTCTGCCCCAGCATGAGGGGCAGGGCCGTGAGCAGAAATTTGCCCATGAGTGGGTGCCGCCATTCCATGTGCAGGCGCAGGCCCTGCTGGGACGCCACCCGCAGAGGCAGTACAAAGGTGCCAAGGGCCGCGCCAAGGGTCACGCCCACGCAATAGCCGGTCATGCCGTCCATGTGGGTCAGCAGGCCTGCTGGCAGAGCGGCCTGCACAGTCTGCGTGGTTGCCAGCCAGGGCAACAGCAGGCCCACGGCAATGATGGCCCCGTTATAGATCAGCGGGGCCAGCGCTGGCACGCGGAACTGACGCCGCATGAACAGCAGGGCCGTGACGCATGCCCCACATAGAAAGAATATCTGGGCGGGCAGAATGATGCGCATAAAAAAGGCCAACCGCGCCCACTGCTCCGGCGTAAAGCCGGGGGCCACCGCCTGCGCCAGCCAGGGCGCAAGGGCCATGCCGCCAAGGGTCAGAAGGGTGGAGGCAGTCGCCATCCAACAGAAAACGCAGGAAAAAAAGCGCCATGCATCCGCCTCATCCTCCTGAAACCTGCGGGTCAGCAGGGGGATGATTGTGATGGACATAAAGCCGCCAGCCAGCAGATAATTGATGATGTCCGGCACCACAAAGGCGGCAAAATACATATCGGATTCGCCGCCTGCGCCGAACTGCCACGAAATGATCTTGTCGCGCGCAAGACCCATAAGGCGCGAAAGAACAGTGCTGGCCGCCAGTATGAGCGCGGCTGCGCCCATACGCTGCTGTGCGGAAAGCAAGGCCATCAGCGGCCCCGCTTTTTGCTGTTGTTGCCTGTGGTGCGCCCGCGCGTGCTCGTGCCGCTGCCGCCTTTGCCCTGGCCTCCAGCCTTGCGCCCACGCTTTGGCCCGCCCGAGTTGCGGTGTCCCTTGCCCCCGCCCTTGCTGGATTCGTCACCGGGCGAGGTGATCTTCCAGCCAGAACGCGAACCTCCGGGGCGGCTTGTGCGTCCCGGTTTTGCGCCGCCTTTGTGAGCTGGCTTGCGGGATGTTTTGCCTCTGCCGCGCCAGTTGCCCTGAGCGGCCTTGGGCAGTTCCAGTGGCATGAGCCGGATTTCAAGCCGTCCCAGATTCACTTCCGCCAGCGCGACCTCAAGGCTCTGGCCCATGCGCCACATGACGCCGGAGCGCTGGCCCACAAGGCTCATGGTGCGGGGATCAAAGTCGTACCAGTCATCGCCGAGGTCATCAATGCGGATCATACCTTCCACAGGCATGTCGGCCAGTTCCACAAAAATGCCAAAGTCCGTGACCCCTGCCACCATGCCCTTGAAGTGTTCGCCCACGCGGGGCAGCAGGGCAAGGCAACCCAGGCGGCGATCCATTTCACGTTCGCAAGCCATGGCCGCGCGTTCACGCCTGTTGATCTGGTCGCTGATGCGCAGCAGCTTCTGCCCAGCGGGCAGCGCGCCCACGCCGATGCCCAGCGCAGTTTTGAGCGCCCGGTGGGTCAGCAGATCCGCATAGCGGCGGATGGGCGAGGTAAAGTGGCAGTATGCCTGAGAGGCAAGGCCAAAATGCCCCTCGTTGAAAGGCTGATAGCGCGCCTGGGGCATGGCCCGCAGGCAGAGGCGGTTGACCAGAAATTCCTGATCCGTACCCTGCACGCGGGCAAGGATGCCCTGCATTGCCGCTGCGTCCGGTCGGGGCGGCAGGTCTTCCATGCCCACGCCCGCGAGGGTGTCAAAAAGGCTTTCCAGCCGTTCCGGGTCGGGCAGGGGGTGCACGCGGTAGAGAAAGGGCATGCCCACATCGCGCAGGTGGCGCGCTACGGCCTCATTGGCAGCGATCATGAATTCCTCAATGAGGCGGTGGGCATCGTGCCGCTGGCGGTGCCCCATCCAGACCACGCGCCCGGCTTCGTCCAGGCGGCTGTCTGCCTCGGGCAGATCAAAATCAAGGCTGCCGCGTTGGCGGCGGGCATCACGCAGGGCCGCATACAGGGCAAAGGCCCTTTGCAGCATGCCGATGACTTCTTCGCCGCGCGGGTTTTCGCGCAGGGCGGCAAGGGCTGCAGCATCGTTGTCAAGCATGCAGGCCTTGACCTGGTCATAGGTCAGCCGCGCCGCAGAGCGCATGACAACCTGCGCAAAGCGCGGCTTGCCAGGTTTGCCCTGCGGAGAAAAGGGAATTTCCGCCAGCATGGCGAGGCGGTCTTCGTCCGGGCGCAGGCTGCACAGGCCGTTGGAAAGGGCCTCTGGCAGCATGGGCTCAACGGATTTAGGGAAATACCAGGAGTTGCCGCGCGCGAGCGCCTCGGCATCCAGAGCCCCTGTGCTGCCGTTGCCGCGCGGACGCACATAGTGGCTCACATCGGCAATGGCCACGCGCAGCAGCCAGCCGCCGCCGGGGCGGTCTTCGACCTCCACGGCATCGTCAAAATCGCGGGCATCCGCGCCGTCAATTGTCACAAGCGGCAGGCCGCGCAGGTCTTCGCGGTCGTGCATGTCTTCAGGCGTGGGGCCGCTGGGCAGGTGCTGGACTTCAGCCAGCACCCCGGCAGGAAAGTCGCGTGGAACTTCGTGGTTGAGCTTGACCAGTTCCTCCTGTACGGCCACATCGTCCTCGCGTCCGTAGTCGCCCACAATGCGGGCTGTCCACAGGTCGGAGGCCAGGCGCTGCACCGGGGCCAGCAATACCAGCGTGCCAGGCTCGGGAGGCGTTTCGCCAGCAGCCAGCTCCACGCTGAAATTGACGGAGAGGCGCGCGTCCGCCGGGCGGCAGAAAAGTGTATGCCCTGTGCGGTGGGCGGCATGGGCGGGGATTTCTTTGAGGCCGCGTTCCACAACCTCAGTGATGCGCCCTTCGGGGGATGGACCGCGCGATGCACCGGGGGAGAGCGCCACGCGCACGATATCCTGATGCCAGGCTTCGCCGGTCAGGGCAGCGGGGATATATACATCACGCGCGCCGGTAAATTCCAGATGGCTGTCTCGGTTGTTTTCTCCCTCGGCAACCGGACGCATGGGCGTAACAAAGCCCCCACCGTCGCGCAGCGAACTGAAACGGCCTGTAATATGCTTGAGGGCTTCGGGGCGCGCCCACAGGCCGCCGCGCAAGCGCAACAGGCGGCCCTGCTCGGCCAGCGTTGTCAGTGCGGCTTCAAGGTCGCCCTTGGCGCGGCGGGCGAGGCCCAGCACACGCAAAAGGCCGTCCACGCGCAGGGGGCGCGGCTGGGCGGAAAAGGCCTCCAGCAGTTCCTCGCGGGAGGGAAAGCCGGGGGTATGGGCGGAAGCGCCGGGCGCTCCGCGTTGGGATTTTTTCTTTTTCATAGGGTTCCGTAGTGCGAAAGAAGGGGGCAAAAGGCCTGGCCTTTCGCCCCCGATCGCTCAAATTTCAGGCTGCGTTGGCGCAGTGCCGCATCACTCGCGGTTGCCGCCGAACAGGCGCAGCATCATGAGGAAAAGGTTGATGAAGTCGAGGTAGAGCGTCAGCGCGCCAAGGATGGCGCCACGGCGCACGGCGGTACCGTCTTCCATGGGGGCGTTTTCGCCGAACTGGCGCAGCTTCTGCGTGTCATAGGCGGTCAGGCCCGTGAAGATAAGTACGCCAACGCAGCTGATGATGAAGTCCATCATGCTGCTCTTGAGGAAGATGTTCACCAGCGAGGCAATGATAATGCCTATGAGGCCCATGAACAAAAAGCTGCCCATGGACGTAAGGTCGCGCTTGGTGACAGTGCCGTAGACCGACATGGCAAGGAAGGTGCCGGTGGTTACCAGAAACGCGTTGGCGATGGACGCAATGGGGTACACCACAAAGATGGACGAAAGCGTCGCGCCCGTAACGGCGGAATACAGCAGAAACAGACCCGTGGCCGTGCCGCCGGACATTTTGTGAACCGCCGCCGAAAGGGCGATGACAAGACCGAACTGGGCCACCAGCATGAGAATAAGCACTATGGTGTTGCCAAAGATGGCCGCCTGCACGGCAGGCGAACTGGCAACGGCGTAGGCCACGACAGTGGTCACAGCCAGACCGGCTGTCATCCACTGATAAACCTGACGCATGTAAAGGGAAGCAACGCTGGTAGCGGAGCTTTGAGCAACACTGCGGCTGTATGACATTATATCCTCCGAAAAGCAGTTGAAGGCGCTCAGTCCGTTCGGCGGCTACGGCTCCGTGCCGCAGTGCCGTCGGGCGGGCTTGAAGTTTGTCTTCTGCCTACAAGTATAATAACGCCAGCGGCATTTAGCAAGGGCCGGAAGGGGAAAGTTCGGCGTTGGGCCTGTGCCATGTGGTGCTGACAAGGGGGCGGTTGCCGTGCGCCCGGTGTAGTCTGGCCCCGCGCATTCCGGTCTGATGTAGTCCGGTCTGCTGTCGCCTGGTCAGTCGCCCTTGCTGCGTGTACAGCAGCGTGCTACCTTGCGGCCTGCCGGGGCTGACCCGGCACATCATATTGCGAGGAGTAATCCATGAAATCAATTCGTGTTTTTTTTCGTGTAGTTATGCTGACTCTTTGCCTCGGTGGCATGCTCGCTTTGGCAGGGCAGGCCCAGGCTGCCGATCCTGATCCGGCTGTGAAGCTTGAAACCAGCCTCGGCGACATTGTTGTACGCCTTGATGCCCGCAAAGCGCCCATCAGCACGGCCAACTTTGTGCAGTACGTCAAATCCGGTTTTTATGACGGCACGGTGTTTCATCGCGTTATCAAAAACTTCATGATCCAGGGTGGCGGCTTTACCCCCGACCTGAAGCAGAAATCTGCCCGCGCCTCCATCCGCAATGAAGCGGACAACGGCCTCAAGAACAAAAAGTACACCATCGCCATGGCCCGCACCAGCGAGCCGCATTCGGCGTCTTCGCAATTCTTTATCAATACCAAGGATAACGACTTCCTCGACTTCAAGAGCCAGACGCCGCAGGGCTGGGGCTATGCCGTGTTTGGCAAGGTCATCAAGGGCCAGGAAGTGGTGGACAAGATCGCCGCCGTGCAGACCGGCAAAAAGGGCTACTACGACGACGTGCCCATGGAAAGCGTGATTATCAAGAAGGCCGTGATCGTGGAATAAAGCACGAAAGAATGATCATGCGGCGGCGCTGCTGCCCGTGTGCAGACGGAGGGTTCGGTGAGCCCTCCGTTTTTTATATATCAGCGTCAGCACTCTTGGCATCGCCGTGGTCTGGTTCAGCCGGGCTGCGGCTTTTTTCATACATGTTGCCCCAGGTCTTGAGCGATTCCATAATGGGCACAAGCGACACGCCCAACGGCGTAAGCGAATAATCCACACGCGGCGGCACCGTGCCGTAGACCTTGCGGTGCACAAGGCCGTCTTCTTCCAGTTCGCGCAACTGGCGTACCAGCATTCGCTCGCTGATTTCCGGCAGGGATCGCCGCAACTGGCTGAAACGGATAACTTCCTGCAATGAAAGAAAATAAATAACCAGTAATTTCCACTTGCCGCCAATGAGCTGCAAGGTCAGTTCAAAATGGCAACGGTAATTGCCCTGTACGGGTGGGCAAGAGTCGGGAGTGTCCATACGCTTTCCTGTTCAAAGCTATACTATTTGTCAGTACCTATTATTGACGTCATTATATGAATTTTTTGTCAGTACTTCAACTTTTGCAGATTAGGCATAGTATAGGTGAAAATCTGGCATTCAGGAGAAGCATCATGAAGGTACTGGCCATAAACGGAAGCCCCAGAAAAAACGGCAATACGGCTCTTTTGCTGCATGAAGCGCTTGCGCCTCTGCGCGAGGCTGGCTGGGACGTGGAAAGTGTGCAGTTGGGCGGCAAGAAGATTCAGGGCTGTCGTGGCTGCGGCAAATGCGCGGAGCTGAGAAACGGACGCTGTGTTTTTGACAATGATATGCTCAACGATCTGCTGCAAAAAATGCAGGCAGCGGACGCCATGATCCTGGGTACGCCCTGTTATTTCACGGACATGTCGGCGGAGCTGAAAGCGCTGGTAGACCGGGCAGGCTACGTGGCCTATGTGAACGGCGGGCTCTTTCAGGGCAAGATTGGCGCGGCTGTTGTAGCTGCCGGTCGTGCCGGAGCAACCCACGCCTATGACAGCATCAACCATATGTTTTTGATGTCCAAGATGCTGGTTCCCGGTTCAACCTACTGGAACATGGGCTTCGGCCATGCGGAGGGGGATGCGGCAAAGGATGCCTTTGCCATTGAAAATATGCGGCATCTGGGCCGGGCCATTGACTGGCTGGGCAAGGCAGTAATCCCGCATATGGCGGAATACCCCGCTGCGTAGACGGCAGGCCCAGCGCATGGGCGAGAGGAAATCAGGCGGGCAGAGAAAAATGTTGAAATACGATTTTGGCAGTCTCTATTTGCCCGCCAGGGCGGCAAAGCGGCGCACGGTGAGGTGGCATACGGCCACAGCCAGCGCGTCGGAGGTATCCAGCGCCCAGTTGGCGTTTTTGACGTTGAGCAGGCGCTGCACCATAAAGGCCACCTGCTCCTTCTCTGCCCGGCCCGTTCCCACAAGGGATTTTTTGACAAGGGTCGGTTCGTAATCGCTGATGGTGAGGCCGTGCGCCGCGCAGGCGGCCACGGCAACGCCCCGCGCCTGCCCAAGCTTGAGGGCCGAAGCCGCGTTCTTGGCGGTAAAGACCTGCTCGATGGCGGCTTCTTCCGGCTTGAGGCGGGCCAAAATTCCCGAAAGCTCATGGTAGATGCGGGCGAGGCGGTCAGAAAATTCCTTTCCTGCCGAGGCCGTGCGAACAACGCCGCAGTCCACCAGTTGCAGCACGCCCGAAACCTCGCGCACTACGCCCCAGCCCGTGCGCTGGGAGCCGGGGTCGATGCCGATGACTGTTACAGACTGCATGGCCCGTTAAAGCAAGAATGAGGTAACAATGTAGTCAGCCGCAAGAATCAGCACGCAGGAAATAACCACGGCGGAGGTGGTGGCGTTGCCCACGGCCTCCGGGCCAACGCTGTCGCGCCTCTTGTTGGTGTAATAGCCCTGGCGGCAGCAGATGGTGGTCACAAGCAGGCCAAAGAGCACGGCCTTGATAAAGCCGCCGTTCACATCCGTTGCCGTTACTGAGCTTGTGATGCGGTAAAAATACGCGCCCTCGTTGATGCCCAGCATGAGCACGCCCGTAAGATAGCCGCCGATGATGCCGATAACGTCAAATACCGCCGTCAGCAGCGGAAAGGCGATGAGCGATGCCAGCAGGCGCGGGCTGACCAGATAGCCCATGGAATTGATATCCATGACGTCCAGAGCGTCGATCTGGTCGGTAATGCGCATGACGCCGATTTCCGCCGTCATGGAAGACCCTGCGCGGCCTGTGAGCATGATGGCCGTGAGCACCGGCCCAAGCTCGCGAATGAGCGTCAGCGACACGGCAGAGCCAAGCATGCCCACCGAGCCGAATTTCACCAGGGTATAGTAGCCCTGAAGCCCCAGCACCATGCCGCAGAACACGCCGATCAGCATGATAAGAAAGAGCGACTTGGAGCCGATGACAAAGAGCTGCTGCATGGTGCGCGGAAAAATCTTGGCGCTGGTAAATATCTGGGCCAGCCCTTCAAGCATAAACAGGGCCGTGTTGCCAAGAGCGTCTATGCCGTTCAGGCAGGGGCGGCCTATCTTGCGCAGAAAATCGCCGAAAGTTTCGGTTGCGGTCATGTTTTGCCTCACCGCCCTGATTTTTGCGGCTTGCTTGAAACAGGTTTTTGCGAAACCTGAATGGGGACGCCCAGCCTCATGTGGCGCAGGTCTTCACGCAGGTTGAAGGCATCGTCTTCCGTGCCGCGAATGCTGACCATAACCAGCACGAGCTTGCCGTTTTTCTGGGTGCGAGTGCGCAGGCCCTTGCCTTCCAGACGTGTGCGCAGCTTGTCTGCATCTTCGTCAGATTTGAATGCAGCTACCTGATATACATAATCAAACTGCGGGCCTGTCTTGGCTGGGGCGGGCTTTGCTGCCTGCGCGCCGGTTTGTGCGCTGGCCTGTCCGTTGGCTTGAGCGCTCTGGCCCTGTGCATTCTGGTTGGCGCCGGGCTTGATGCCCCAGGCCGCCAGACTGTTGCCTGAAGGTTGCGCAAAGGGATAGGCTCCCTGCGGGGATTGCTGGCCCTGTTTGCCCTGCGGGGCCTGAGCGGCTGCTTTCTGCCCCTTTTGATCCTGCCCCGGTTTGCCGGGCTGGGGCGCGCCTGCGGGCGTAGCCTGATTTACCTCAGCGCCGGTGGCCGGATTCTGGGCATCAGCGGTTTCGGCCTGTGCCGCCGGAGCTGCCGCGTCAGGCGCGGGAGCCTCCGGGGCGGGCTTGGCCTTGGGCGCGTCCTTGGAGATCATGCTGGTCATCTGTTCCACGCGCGTTTCAGGATTTTGCCCGCGTCCGACCATGAATCCCATAAAAAATGACCAGCCCACGGCAACCGCGAGGATTACGCCCAGCAGCGTAAGCATTGGCCCCGAAAGGCGGATAACAAAGCGGCGCTTCTCGCCCGACGGCTGGGAAACAACGGATTTGCGGGGTTTACGTAAGGGGGCGGCCATTCAGTATCCTCCGTCGTGCGCAAAGCTGCGGGCCTGGTTTAACTGTTAAGGCGCGTCGTGTCCGGGGCAGGCAGAGCACACGCAAGGCCTCGTCCAAAACGCGCCTTAACGGTAACAGGCACAGAGCAGATTTGTCGCACGCCGAATATTCAACGTTTATGCGAGCAGCGGGGATGCTTCTGTGGGAGTGACCCCGCAGGAGTAATCCCACTCAAAATCCAGTTTATACAAATGTTACATGCTTTCCGGGGCGCTCACGCCAAGCACGTCCAGACCATTGCGCAGCACCTGACCGATGGAACGCAGCAGGGCAAGGCGGGCCAGGGTGCGGGGCGCGTCATCGGCCAGCAGCACCTGATGCTTGGCATAGTAGCTGTGCAGCTGCCCGGCAAGTTCCGTGAGGTAGGTGCTCACGTGGTGCACGCCAAGCGATTTGGCGGCGGAGGCCAGCATGTCTTCAAACGTGGCGGCCTTGCGCAGCAGGGCCATGTCTTCGGGCGTATCAAGCCCGTGCAGCAGCTCTGCAGTGGCCTTGGGGGGCAGCACGAAGCCGCGTTCCTCAGCCCGGCGCAGCACGGCGCAGATGCGCGCGTGGGCGTACTGTACATAGTACACCGGGTTGTCGAGGCTGCGCTGCTTGGCAAGCTCAAGGTCAAAGTCCAGCGGGCTGTCGCTCTTGCGTGAAAGAAACATGAAGCGCGCTGCGTCAACGCCCACTTCCTTGATGACATCAGCCAGGGTTTCAAAGGTGCCCGCGCGGGTGGACATGCTCACGGGCTGGCCCTCGCGCAGCAGGTTCACCAGCTGGATAAGCACCACGTCAAAGCTGTCCTGCGTTTTGCCCATGGCCGTGATGGCCGCGCGCATGCGGGGGATGTAGCCGTGGTGATCCGCACCCCAGATATCAATGAGCCAGTCGTAGCCGCGCTGGAATTTGTCGTGATGGTAGGCGATGTCGGAGGCAAAGTAGGTCAGGCTGCCGTCCGACTTGCGCAGCACGCGGTTTTTGTCGTCGCCCAGATTCTCGGTGGCGAACCAGTAGGCATTGTCTTTCTCATATGTATACCCGGCGGAATCCAGCGCGTCAAAAGCCGCAGCAACGGCTCCGCCTTCCACAAGGGTTTTTTCAGAGAACCAGCGCTGGTGCTCCACGCGGAATTCGTTGAGGTCGTCCTTGATGCCGTTCAGAATGTCGTTCATGGCCTTGTCGTAGCACACGTCCTGGCCTTCGGCATCGGGCAGCTCCACGAGGGCGGGGTTGGCATCCAGCATTTCGCGGGCGATGTCGATGATATAGTCGCCCTTGTAGTAATCTTCGGGCCAGGTGACGGGTTTTCCGGCCAGTTCCTTGGCGCGCAGCCACACAGAAAGGCCCAGCAGGCGCATCTGGCGACCGGCATCGTTGATGTAATACTCGGTGTTAACGTCATAACCAGCCACGCGCAGCAGGCGGGCAAGGCTGTCGCCCACGGCAGCGCCGCGCCCATGCCCCACATGCAGGGGACCAGTGGGGTTGGCGGAAACATATTCCAGCAGCACCTTTTTACCTGCGCCGCCCGTGCTCTTGCCGTATTCCTTGCCCGCAGCTTCAATGTCGGCCACGGTGGCGCGCCAGAAATCCTGCGTGAAGGTCACATTGCAGAATCCGGGGCCGGCGGCTTCGGCATGGGACACCTCGGGGCAACGCTCCACAAGCTTCTGGGCGAATTTCTGCGCCAGCTCGCGGGGATTGGCCTTGGCTTCCTTGGCGAGCAGCATGGCGGAGTTGACGGAAAGATCGCCGTGCTTGGGGTCGCGGGGCGGTTCAATAACGGTTTTGACGGGCCAGGCAAGGCCTTCTTCTTCAATAATGGCCTTGAGGGCCGTGCGCAGGGTGTCAATGGCGCGCATAGTGCTGGTGTCCTTTATTGTGCAACGGTTGCGGCTTTACGCCTCGGGCGGCCCGGGGCACTGCCGCCGGGAACCCCGTTTCAGGTTCATGCGCAGGTCGGTTGCGGCAATACCGCACGGGGGCGCATGAAGAAAAAGTTTCAGGCAAGGCGGGGAAGGCCTTCCGCATGAAAGGCCTTCCTCCGCAAAAAACTATCCTGCAAAGGCCGCCGCTGTTTCGGCGTTGTTAACGAGCTCAATGGCAAGATCTTCTGCTGTGGCGGTTCCTGCGAGGCAGGGGGCTACCATCTTGCCGAGCACGGTCTTGGGGCCAAGCTCCAGCCAGCGGCGCGCGCCGTCGGCATACTGGTTGCGCACTGTGTCTATCCACTGCACGGAGGACGTCATCTGCACAAGCAGGCTTTCACGGGCGCTTTCGCCATCTGTCACGGCTTTGCCGTGGGCATTGCAATATACGGGGAACTTGGGTTTGCTCCACACGGCCTTGCGCAGCAGAGGGGTGAGTTCCTTGTTGGCCTCAGCCATCATGGGGCTGTGGAACGCGCCGCTGACCTTGAGTTCGAGGCCACGGCCCTTGCGCTCCTTGGCCTTCTGGCAAGCCAGAGCCACGGCGGCCTTGGTGCCGCTGATAACAAGCTGGCCGGGCGTATTGTAGTTGGCCACCAGTAAAAGTTCGCCGCACTGGGCAATGGTTTCGGCCACAATTTCTTCAATGGCGGGCTGATCCAGCTTGAGCAGAGCGGCCATGCCGCCCTTGCCATCGGGATCGGCCTCGGCCATGAGGCGACCGCGCAGGGCTGTAAGCTCAAGGGCGCTCTCGGCAGAAAGCACGCCAGCGGCGGCCATGGCGCTGAACTCGCCAAGACTGTGCCCGGCTGCGCCGCACACGTTGGCGCGCGCGGCAACCGCGCTCCAGAGGTTCAGGTTCACCACGGTGAGGGCGGGCTGAAGGGCGCGGGTGTCGCTCATGGCGGCATCATCGCCTTCCCAGTAAATTTCGCGCAGGGGCAGGCCACTGATGCGCTCGGCCTGCTTCCAGAGGTTCATGGCGTCAGAAGAAGCCTCGGCCAGATCGCGGCCCATGCCCGACTCTTGCGAGCCCTGGCCGGGAAAGAGCAAAACGGCTTGTGTCATGCGGGGTTTATCCTCCAGTGGCGCGCACGTGCGCGCATTGGCGTGGCCTTGCGGCCTTGGGTTCGTTTAGGGTGCGCATTGCGCGCAAGCCCTCTTTTTTACGTTATCGGCGCAGGGCTTGCAAGTCCCGGTCTGCGGGGATATGACAGTGAACCCGGCAGAAACGCTGGAAAGGCCCGCAACGGGCGAACAAGCGCAGGAAAGGATCATGCAGCGACAATCGGTTGACAGAAAAGAATTGGCGCGTCTGGCTGCGGCCTCGGGCGCGGAAGTGCCGCAATCGGCTCTGGAGCCGCTGGCGGAATATCTTGAAATGCTCTGCCAGTGGAACAAGGCCATGAACCTGGTCGGCCCGCACACATGGCAGGATATGCTTACCCGGCTGGCGGTGGACAGTTTTCATCTGGCCGGCTTTCTGGACAAGCTCAATCTGCCCGAAGCTCCCCTGTGCTGGGATCTTGGCGCGGGCGCTGGCCTGCCGGGCATTCCCTTACGCATGGCCTGGACGCGCGGCGCATACTATATGATAGAAGTGCGCGAAAAACGCGCCCTGTTCATCTCCAGTGTACTTTCTCGCCTTCAGTTGCCCTCCACCCATATTTTCAGAGGGCCGGTGGAACATTTTTTTCAGGGTCAGTATTATAAGGCGGACTGCATCCTGAGCCGCGCCTTCATGCCCTGGCGGCAACTGCTTGACCTCGCCAGCCCCAGGCTGCACGATAACGGAGTTATGGTCGTGCTGGCGCTTGAGCCAGCCCCCAGCGAATTGCCAGCGCCCTGGCGTCTGGTGGAGCAGCTCTCCTACGTTGTTGGCGGGCACGGGCGCTGGTTCTGGGCGCTTGCCCCCAGCGCAGAGGCTGAGCGGCTGACCTATGATGCCGCAACGCATCGGGCTGGCTAGAGCACTTTTACCTGAATGTTCTGGCGAGGATTGGCCCGCCAATCTTGCCGAAAGCTCTGTGGCGAACCGCGCAGACCTTGTTATGCGCGTGACTGGCCCAAAGAGCCGCCGTACAGGACTTTTGCCGCCATCTGCATGCCAGTATGAACAGGACCATGATCCTTACGGAGAACGCCATGCACCCCGCAGCACATGCCTCTGCCAGCACCGCGCCTGCCGGAAACGATGCAGACGAAACCCGGCGCACCGGGCAGCCGCACCCCGAATCGGAAACGCTGCCTGCTGCGGAACCAGCTTGTACGGAGCAGCACGCCCCCTCCCATCCTACACATGGGGGAGCCCTGTTGCCCACTGGCGGCGCAGGGCTGCACAACGGCAAACGTTCGCTGCCTTCTGCGCGTTATTGGGCGCGGGGGCTGTTCTGGGGGCTGGTGACGCTTGCCCTTGCCTTTGCCCTGCGCATGCTGGAATGGCCCTGCTGGCAAAATCCGGAATACCGCCTTGGCAACGAGTGGCTTCTGGCCACGCACGATGCCTATACATGGGTGGCCGGGGCGGAAGATTTCGGCCTTGCCGTAGGGCATCCCATGGCTGTGATGCTCAAGGCCATGTCCGACCTCGTAGGCACTTCCCCCGCTGCCGTGGCCTTCTGGTTCCCTGCATTGCTGGCAAGCTTTGTGGCTGTTATCGCCTTTGCCTGGGTGTGGGCGCTGGGCAGCATTGAAGCTGGCGTTGCCGCAGGCATACTCACGTCCATTGCGCCGGGCTTTCTGGCCCGCACCCTGCTGGGATTTTACGATACCGACCTCGTAACCCTGTTCTTCCCCCTGCTCATGACCCTTGCCCCGGCCAGTTGGGCCATGCGCTATATGCTGCTGCCGGGCATGGTGCTGCGCCGCCTTTCCATGACTTCCGGCGTGATGAATCTGCGCCGCCTTTTTTCCCGCAATCAGCCCGAGGGCCACTGGACGCCGCGCCTCAAACAGGCGGAGCACATGGGCAATCCCCTGCGCTGGCAATGGGTTGTGCTGCTTGGCTGTTCCGGCGTCGTTTCGTGGTGGACGCAGGAATGGCATTCTGTTTTTCCGTACCTGATCCGCTACAATGTGGCCTTGTTGGCCTTTATGAGCATGGTGATGGCCCCGCGCGGGCGGCGCGCCCTGCTGCTTCTGGGCAGCATGGCCTACGCCCTGCCTACGCTGGCGGGGCCGTGGGGCCTCAGTTTCAGTTTATTGCTGCTGGCTGCGGGCACAAGGACAGGCTACCGCCTGCGCCGTCTGCTGTGCCGCCCCTGGCTGCTGGCTCTTCTGCTGGCGGGCGTGGGCTTTTTGATGCTTCAGGGCGAAATTCTTACGTCCATTGTGAACCACATCAATGCCTATGTGAAACATACGGGCGATGTGAAAAGCACCGGCGGCGGGCTTTCGCTGGAATATCCCTCGGTGGCGCAGTCCATTATTGAAGTGCAGGATTTGGGCATCATCGAGATTTTTCCCTACTTCCATCCCTGGATGGAAGCTGCGGTGCTTGGCCTGCTGGGTTTTGCCCTGGTGGTCATACGCAGGCCGGGCGCGCTCTTTTTGCTGCCGCTGGCAGGGCTGGGCATCCTGAGCGTCAAGATGGGGGGGCGCATGGTCATGTTTGGCGCGCCCATCATGGCCATTGGCCTGACCTTGCCCTTGTACTGGCTGCTGCAAAGGCTGCTGCGCGTGGATCTGCGCGGCGCTGTGGCGGGCATCCTGACCAGCGGCGTGCTGTTGGCTCTGCTGGTAGCGCCCTTTGCAGATATGATCCCCGCCATGTCGCAGGGGCCAATCATCAACCGCCGTCATGCAGAAGCCCTCTCTCGCGCCAAGGCCATGACCCCGCCCGACGCCATGCTCTGGCTGTGGTGGGATTGGGGCTATGCCGCCAACCACTTTGCCCAGCGGCAGACCATCGCTGATGGCGCGCAGCATGCAGGGCCGTCCCTCTATCTGCCCGCAGCTGTTTTTGCCACAGACAATCCGCGTTTTGCGCGCCAGATCATCCGCTACACGGCCCAGTGCGGCAACGAGCCGGGCAACGTGTTTGAAGGTCTGGATGGTGAAGCCGCGCAGGCTCTCATGGACAGGCTGCGCTCGCCCGAAACCCCGCTCATTGAAAACAAGGGGCGGCTCTATGTGGTGGTGAGCTTTGAAATGCTGCGGCTTGGCTTCTGGATAAGCAACTTCGGCAACTGGAATTTTGTTACCCGTACTGGCGAAGGCGGGGCGCTTTCCATCGTGCCGCAGGCCCTTGCCTACAAGCTCGATTCGGGCGAGGTGCGGCTTGAGGGCAACAGCAGCGCCATTTATGCCTCGTCCATCAGCGTGTTTGAAGAGACCGGCGTGACGCGCCGCAACTATATACAGGACTGGTTTGACGCGCACCCCTCGGCAACGCCCGAGGAGCAGCACGAATTTCTTTCCAAGCGCCGCAACATCAACTTTCTTTTCAACCGCGTAACGGACGAAAAGCTTGCCATGGATGCGGGCTTGTACAATTCGCTAATGGTGCAGCTTTTGGTGGGCGACCCGCAAGATCCGCGCGTTTCGCCCTATTTCAAGCTGGTGTACGACAACGTGTTTGCCAGGATTTACGAAGTTCTGTAGGCGGTTGCGCTTGCGGACCGCCGCATGTGCAATCAAGGGCAGTCTAACTGGATGATTTTGCGCCAAGGGCAAGGAAAAAGGTTGTTTTTGCGAAAGAAGTGTACTCTTACGGTACATGACTGGAGTAAAAATAACCTTTTGACGCAGCCAGTTGGACAAAAGAAGCAGTTAGAGACAGACCTCTAGTGGTGGTACGGAACCTTGCGCAATATGCATTCAGCCCGGTAAAGCTGCTCAAGCAGCACCACGCGGGCCAGCTCGTGCGGCAGGGTCATGTGCGAAAGGCTGATGCAGCGGCTGGCGCGCTGACGCACAGCTTCATCCAGCCCCCATGCGCCACCCACGATAAAGCAGGCTCTGCCTCGTGCCTCGTGATCCATCTGGCGCAGCATATCTGCCAGTTGGGGCGAGGTGAGGTGCTGGCCGCGTTCGTCAAGAACGAGCGCGATGTCCTGCGGGTCGAGGGCCTCAATGATGCGGCGTCCTTCAAGGGCGTTGCGCTGATCCTGCGGCAGGGCGGAATCGCCGTCGCGCACTTCGGTTATGTCCAGCTTGCGCCAGCGAGTGATGCGCGTGGTGTAGTGGGCTGCGGCATCCTTCCAGAACGGCGTTTTCAGTTTGCCCACACTTATGTATTTCAAGGGTTTGCCAGTCATGTCTTCTCATGTTTCGTTAAATATGGCGGATGGCGCGTCTGAATGCGGTAGCGGCCCGGATGCCGGAATGGAGCTTGCGGCTGCGGCGCTTTTTTTGCGTAACGGCGGCGTGCTCGTGTTTCCAACAGAGACGTTCTACGGGCTGGGCTGCCTTGCCGCCAATGCGGAAGCCGTGGCAAGGGTGTATCAGTTGAAGCATCGGCCCGTCCACAAGCCCTTGCCCCTGCTGGCGGCGCATGCGGCGCAGGTGGACGCAGTGGCGGAACTTGCCGCCATGCCCAAGGGGCTTTTGGCCTTCTGGCCCGGCCCGCTCACGGTTTTGCTGCCCGCGCGTTCCTGTCTGCCCCCGGCGCTGGTCAACGGGCAAGGCCTTGCGGCGGTGCGCGTGACACCCCATCCACTGGCTGCGCAACTGGCGGAGCAGGCCGGCGGCGCGCTTACGGCAAGCAGCGCCAACCTCAGCGGCGGTGCGTCCGTATGCTCCCCAGACGAACTTGATCCGGCCCTGCTGGAAGCCTTGCGCCGCATGGCGCATGGCAAGCCCTGCCCTGCGGGGTGCGCGGCGCAGGCTATAAAAGCAGACGTTTCCCTGCCTTTGGCGCTTGGCGGGCCGCTGCCTGCTGGCGGCTTGCCGTCCACCGTGGTGGAGCCTCTGAGCGGCGGGGATGGAGGGGCAGGGCGGCTGCGGATAGTGCGGGCCGGTGCTGTGAGCGCCGCAGCCCTTGAAGCTGCGGGTTTTGCTCTGGAGTGACCTCCTGCCGGACTACGCGGCGGAGGCCGCGTTTTTTACAAAAACCTGTCTGCGCACAAGAGAATTCAAATACCCGTCTTCACGCCGGGACAGGCCGTGCGCGGCGCAGATTTCAGCATAAGCTTCAGTCAGGGCGTCCTTATGTTTTGGCGAAGTCATGACAAAGGGATAGAGCAAGAGGCCCAGGCCCCGCAGCCGTGGGCGGGCGATATCCACCAGCAGAAAAATGCCATCAGGGGCAAGCATTCGCGCGGCATTGGCAATGGCAGTGCGCCGCGCTTGGGGATTTGCCTCATGCAGCGCCATGGCGGTCATGATGATGCTGAACGTGCCGTCAGGAAAGCACGCTTCGTCCATGGACGCTACGCTGAAATGAATGTTGTTGGGATAATCTTTCTGGCGATATTGTGCGCGGGCGATCTGGTTTTCGGCAAGGTCAAGGCCATGGATGCGGCATTGGGGCGAGGATTGCGCGGCAAGCGCAAAAGTCAGGGAACCTGTGCCGCAGCCAAGATCCAGAGCCGACATTCCCGGGCCAAGCGCCAAACCCTTGACCGCCGCCTCATAAAAAGACGCATTCAGCCCGAACAATCGGGCAAAAATATCGTAGCTCTGTCCAGAAACAAGACCGTTAAAAGCAGTACCCTTGTCAGTGTTCATAATACCTCGCATGTGACCCCAATTAGGTCGACCTGTATAATGTATGGATGCCAAACATTGGCGACCTGAAAAAGCCTATTTGACCTCCACCGAGTTCAGCTTCGCAAGGAGTTTTTCGAGAAAATCAGCAATATCGGCGACTTCATCCTGTTTGCGTGTCCCCATGGCATCGTCCACCATGCAATCAAGCTGAGAATGAAAATCCATGTGCTGTTTATGTGCTGCCTTGCCCTTTTCCGTCAAAAACACATTGAGGCGGGTCAGTTTCAGCGGATCCTTGGCCTTGTAGGCCAGTCCCTTGCGCTCCAGCCTGCGCAACAGCTCAGAAACGCTGCCCTTGGTGACGCCCAGCTGCTCGGCCAATCCACCCACATGGATGCCTTCATTGTTATGGATGGCCATGATCGTGTGGATTTCCGCCAGGTGGATATCCACATCGGTGCCGAATTTGCTGCACTGCCTCTCAAGCTCATAAAACCTGGTCACTATGCCCAGCAGCGAGATGCTGACTGATGCGCTGCGCGTAGAATGGGCGGCAGCATGCCCCAGTGTTTTGAGCATGGATTTCTGGATACGCAGTTCAACGGCGGTTTTTTTATGGCAGTCATTTTTCATGGGGTTTTAGTATGGCATCCATACTTTTTTGTCAATCGCCGTTCGAAGGCGGCAAATCGCTGCACAGCGGCATTTGTTTCCCGCGCTTGCGGCGCGGGGCATGCTGGCTTAGTATGCGGCAGTTGCGCGCAATGGCGCGAACCATACGGAGAACGCATGAAACGCCAGGTTGTCTGCCCGCATTGCGGCAAGTCGTATTCCAGCTATAAAAACCCCACGCCCACGGCGGATGTGGTTATCCATTCGCCAGATCGCGGGGTGGTCATCATCAGACGCGCCAATGAACCCGTGGGCTTTGCCCTGCCGGGCGGTTTTATTGAAGAGGGCGAATGCGCGGAAACCGCCGCAGTGCGCGAAATGCGTGAAGAAACCGGGCTGGATGTGGAGCTGACCGGGCTTTTGGGCGTGTATTCCAGGCCTGACCGCGACCCCCGCCAGCACACGCTGACCGTGGCTTTCACAGGCAGGCCGCGCAATCCCGAAGCCTTGTGCGCCGGGGACGATGCGGCCCATGCGGCGTATTATCCTCTGGATGCCCTGCCGCAGCCGCTGGTCTTTGACCATGCGCAGATTCTGGCAGATTTCAAGGCCATGCTGGCTGGCAAGCGTTCGCTTGCCGGCATACAACCATCATTTGACGCGGCTGACGGAGCCGCCGGAACCTGCGGGGAAGGGACGCATTCATGAGTTATCGCAATCTTCAGGAATGCGTGGCCGACCTTGAGGCCAATGGGCATCTGGTGCGCATTGAGGCCGAGGTAGATCCGCATCTGGAACTGGCCGCCATCCAGCGGCGCGCCTTTCGTGCCAAGGCTCCGGCCCTGCTGTTTACGCGGGTCAAGGGCACGCCCTTTCCCATGCTCTCCAATCTTTTTGGCACGCGTGAGCGCCTGCATTTTATTTTTCGTCGCAGCCTGCCTGCGGTGGAGGCTGTGCTGACCGCCAAGGCCGACCCCGCAGCAGCCATGAAGCACCCCTTGCAGTCGCTCAAGGCTGTGCCCGGCCTGCTGAACATGCTGCCGAGCGTGAGCCGGGTGCGCGCGGAACAGGCGGCGGCAGCGGCCCCGGTGCTGGAATGCCAGTGCAAGCTGGCCGACCTGCCCCAGCTTGTCTGCTGGCCCATGGACGGCGGCCCCTTCATTACCCTGCCTCTGGTGTACAGCGAAGACCCCGCCAAGCCCGGCGCGGACGCCTCCAACCTCGGCATGTACCGGGTGCAGCTTGGCGGCAACGAGTACGCGGCGGATGAAGTAGGCCTGCACTACCAGATACATCGGGGCATAGGGGCGCACCACGCCCGTGCGCTGGAAATGGGCAAACCTCTGCCTGTGCATATTTATGTGGGCGGGCCGCCCAGCCTCACCGTGGCTGCGGTCATGCCCTTGCCCGAAGGGCTTTCTGAACTGCGCTTTGCCGGATTGCTCGGCGGCAGGAGCACAGAGATGGCCGCAGTGCCCGGTCTGCCCCTGCCAGTGCTCGCGCAGGCGGATTTTTGCATCAGCGGGCACGTGATGCCCCAGTGCAAGCCCGAAGGCCCCTTTGGCGATCATGTGGGTTACTATAGCCTTGCGCATGATTTCCCGGTGCTCAAGGTCGATGCCGTCCACCACCGCAAAGGGGCCATCTGGCCCTTTACCGCCGTGGGCCGCCCTCCGCAGGAAGATACGGTCTTTGGCGACTTTATCCACGAACTCACCGGGCCGCTGGTGCCGCAGGTTTTTCAGGGAGTGTGCGATGTGCATGCCGTGGACGCAGCCGGGGTGCATCCGCTGCTGCTGGCCGTGGGCAGCGAACGCTATACGCCCTATGAGGACGAGCGTCGCCCGCGCGAGCTGATCACTGCGGGCCTGCACCTGCTTGGAACCACCCAGACGGCTCTGGCAAAGTATGTTTTTCTTGTGGCGCATGAAGACGCGCCGGGCCTCACCGCCCGCGATGTGCCCGCATTTTTGCGGCATTTGCTGGAGCGGGCTGATTTTTCACGCGATCTGCACTTCATCACTCGCAGCACCAATGATACACTGGACTACACGGGAAGCGCGCTTAACGAAGGCTCCAAACTTGTGTGGGCCTCTGCCGGTAAAAAGAGGCGCGAGCTTGGCAGCGAACTTTCCGGCCCCGCCGCAGACCTGCCGACCCTGCCGGATGGGTTTGGCCCGGTGCGCGTGTGCGGCCCCGGCCTTGTTGCCATTGGCGGGCTGAGGCATGCCCTTGACCGCAGTCAGCCCGACCCGCAGATGGAAGCGCTTGCGCAGGCTCTGGCCCAGTGGCCGGGGCGCGAGGCATTCCCGCTTGTGATAGTGGTGGATGATGCGGACTTTTGCGCAGTGAATCTGGATAATTTTTTGTGGGTGGCCTTCACCCGGTCAGACCCGGCCACAGACGTGTATGGCGCTCAAGCCGCCACACGGGCCAGGCACTGGTCGTGCGGAGCGCCGCTGGTCATCGACGCACGCCTAAAGCCCTTCCATGCCCCCCCACTGGAAGAGGAACCGGCGGTCATACGCAAGGTGGAAGCCCTGGCAGCGCCGGGCGGCCCCTTACATAACTACTTGTAACCTGGGGGAGGCATCGGCATGAAAATCGCCCTATTGCAGTGCAATACCGTTACCGGCGACGTGGCCGGAAATCTGGAACGTATCATCAGCACCGCCCGTCAGGCAGGCGCAGCAGGGGCGAACCTGTGCGTTACGCCGGAGCTGGCGCTTTGCGGCGTGGCCCCCGGCCACTACCTCTGCGCTCAGGGTTTTGCGGCGGGTTGCCTCAAGGCTCTGGATATCATGGCCGCTGAACTCAAGGATGGCCCTGCCGTGCTGGTGGGTGCGCCTGTGCCCAGCGTGTATGCCTCGGGCCTGCTTTCCAACGCGGCAGTGTTGGTTGAAAAAGGCGGCTGGCAGGTTGTTTCGCGCAAGGTGTATCAGAATCAGGGGCAGAACAGCGTGGCCGAATCCACAGATGAGGACGCCCGCTATTTTGACCGTGGCATTTCGTGCGGCATTGTCACCATGGGCGGCTGGCGCATCGGCGTTGTTTTGTGCGAAGATGCCCAGAGCGAAGACGCTTCGTTCTGGAAAACCCGTTACGCCAGCGGTCATAATCCGCTGATGGAACTGGTGCAGCGCGGCGTGGACGCGCTTGTGCACATGGCGGCGGCGCCCTTCAGCGTGGGCGCGCAGGAAACGGACGAACACCTGCTTTCGCACGTGGCGGCGCGGCATCATGTGCATATGTTTTCGGTGAACATGGTGGGCGGCAACGACAGCCGCGTGTACAACGGGCAGAGTCTTGTTTTTGATCCCACCGGGCAGCTGCTTGCCCGGGGCAAGGCCTTTGAGGAAGACGTGCTTGTGGTGGATACCGCGCGCGGGCAGGGTGCTGTTAAAGCCCCGGAACCGCTGGCCGCCTGCGTTGAACAAGATTACTGGCGCGCCCTTGTGCTCGGCACACGGGATTTTGTGCGCAAGTGCGGGGTGGAGAAGGGCATCGTAGCCATTTCCGGCGGTATGGATTCCGCCCTGGTGTGCAGCGTGGCGGTGGAGGCCCTTGGCGCGCAAAACGTCACCGGCGTGCTCCTGCCCTCGCCCCACAGCAGCGAGGGTTCGTTGACGGACGCCGCAAAGCTGGCGGAAAATCTGGGCATCACCACCGTGACCCTGCCCATCGGCCCGCTCATGGATGCTTTTGCCACCGCGCTCAAGCCCGGCCTTGACCTTTTTGAAGAAAAGCCCGGCGACGTGACCTTTGAAAACGTGCAGGCCCGCATACGCGGCACGCTCATTACCTCGCTGGCCAACAGGGCCAACGCCCTTGTGCTCAATACGGGTAACAAGAGCGAGGGGGCAATGGGCTACTGCACTCTGTACGGCGATTCCGTGGGCGCGCTGGCCGTGATCGGCGATCTAACCAAGACCCAGGTGTACGCTGTTGGTCGCTGGTACAACGCCCATCGCGGGGCAGAGATCATCCCCGATGAAATTTTCACCAAGGCTCCTTCTGCGGAGCTGCGTCCCGGTCAGAAAGATTCGGACAGCCTGTTGCCCTATGAGGATCTGGATCCGATTCTTGAAGATCTGTTGCAGCCTGCGGAGGCGGAATCCGGCCCGCTTTCGGCTGCGCGTATGGAAGTGCGCGACAAGCTGTTCAGGGCTGAATTCAAGCGCCGTCAGGAGCCTTTGTCGCTCTACATGAGCCGCATGCCCTTTGGCGGCGGCTGGCAGACGCCCGTTGCCGGGCGTTTCAGCCTGCCCAATAAATAGGCTGTATAAAAAAAATGTATGGGAAAGGGCTGTGCGGCAAAAGAGTTGCCGTATGGCCCGCCCCGAAGGGCGGGGGTTTTTTCTTGAAGCCCGCAACGCACTGGGGTAAGAGCAGTGTGTTGCACAACGCTGATCTGAGTGGAGGATATCATGGCGGAAGCACCGGAGAAAAATCTGGCTCTGGATATTGTTCGCATTACCGAGGCTGCGGCCCTTGCATCGGCCCGCTGGCTCGGTCGGGGAGACAAGGAAGCCGGTGACGGCGCCGCCGTTGACGCCATGCGCGTCAGCTTCGCCACCCTCAGTATTGATGGCAAGGTCATTATCGGCGAGGGCGAAAAAGACAATGCCCCCATGCTCTTTAACGGCGAAAAAGTCGGCAAGGGCTGCGGCCCCAGCCTTGACGTGGCCGTTGATCCTGTGGAAGGCACCAATCTGCTGGCCTATGGCCGCCCCAACGCCATTTCGGTGGTGGGTGTTGCGCAGAAAGGCAGCATGTTCAACCCCGGCCCCAGCTACTACATGCAGAAGCTGGTGGTGCCCCGCGAGGCTCGCGATGTGGTTGACCTTGATGCGCCGGTAAAGGTCAATCTGGCCAACGTGGCCAAGGCCATGGGCAAGAGCGTTCAGGATCTTGTGGTCTTTGTGCTCGACAAGCCCCGGCACGAAAAGCTTATTACGGAAATCCGCCAGGCAGGCGCGCGCATTCAGCTGCAAACCGACGGCGACGTGGCAGGCGCGCTTATGGCTGTTGATCCTCGTTCCGAGGTTGATATCATGATGGGTACGGGCGGCACCCCCGAGGGCGTGTTGTCTGCCTGCGCCATCAAGGGCATGGGCGGGCAGATTCTGGCCCGTCTGGATCCCCAGTCGTATGTGGAAAAAGAAGCCATCACCGAAGCGGGCATTGACGCGCGCGAGGTGCTCACGGTGCATGACCTGGTGCGCAGCGATGATTGCTTCTTTGCTGCCACGGGTATCTCCGGCGGTGATTTTTTGAGAGGCGTGCGTTACAGTGCCAAGTACGCTGTTACCCATTCGCTGGTTTTGCGCGGCAAAACCGGCACCCTGCGATATGTGGAGTCTTACCATAATATGGACAGACTCTCGAAATTTAGCGCGGTTCGGTATTGAATGAATAAAATTTCATCTCTTTGCGGTGTTTTTGCGGCACTGGTGCTGGCCCTGCCGCTGACGGTTGTTGCCCCCGGCATGGCCGAGGCCGCACAGGCTCCTGCTGCCAAGAAAAAGGCGGAGCAGCCTGCCCCAAGTTCCAGCGCAAGCGTTAATGTGTATGAAAAACAGCCTCCGGTAACGGACAAGGAACTGCTGGACTTTCTTGAACTTCTGCCGCAGTTCCGGGCCTGGGCCAAGGGCAACAATGAAGAGGCCCACCCCATCATGCGCAACAACAAGGCGGATTTTCTCTATTCGCCCAATGCCGCTGCCTGGGTGCAGGCGCATAACTGGAACCCGGTGCGCTTTTTCTGCGTCATGGGCCGCATGGCAGCCGCTCTTTCCATCGTGGAAGAAGGCAACGACATGAGCGGTGCGCGTTCCAAGGATATGCCCGAAGTTTCAGAAGGCGAGCTTGCCCTTGCCCGGCGTCACCTTGGCACCATGCTCAAAGCTGGTGGCGATGTGCCGCCCATAAACAAATAGGGCGCGTTCCGCGCCATGCCCGCTGTGCGGGCGCAAACAAATGATAGATGAAAGGCTCCGGTTGATTCCGGGGCCTTTTTTATTTGCGGCTGAGATCAGCAGCCTCACTGTCTGTAACCGAAGGCAAAGCGGCGAAGCTGAAACGTTCCGCACGATGGGACATTCGCTGGTGTATGCCCCCGTATTGGGAGCGTTTGAACCATCATGCAAAAAAAAAGGCCCCTCGTGGGAGGGGCCTTGGTATTGTGAGCGCGATCTGCGCCGACCTGATGCAGTTGAGCTAGTTTGCAGGAGTCTGAGTTGCTGCGCCCTTGGGCTGTTCTGGTTGCGCCGCAGGGGTCGGTTCCGCAGGTGCAGCGGGGGCGGCTTCCTTGACCACTTCCTTGGCAAGTTCCTTGGCTGCATCGGCAGGAGTGGTCGCAGGCGCTGCTGCGGGAACTTCAGCCGGAGCTGCCGGGGCCGCAGGTGCCGTTGTTTGGGGAGCTGGCGCTCCCGCAGGCTGAGCGGCGGCAGGGGCAGCCGCAGGTTCCTGCACAGGGGCGGGCTTTTCAGCGGGAACAGCGGGCACGGATTCAGGCGCGGTCGCCGGGGCGGCTGGTTCAAGTTTGGGGGTCTCGGCCGGCGCTGCTACGGGAGCTTCAGGCGCGGGGGCCGGAGTCGCCGCAGGAGCCAGAACCGCCGGGGCAGCAGGAGCGGGCGTCAGGATGGCGCTCAGGCTCTTTATCTGCGCTTCAGGCGTTTTTTCCAGTTGCGGCATGAGCATGAGGGATGCGGGCTGGGCCAGAATAACCGCTATGACCGCGCACATCACGAGCGAACCACTGGTGCCGCCGTGTGCGCCACGGCGCACCAGACGGGCAAGCAGTATTGCCGCCACAATGCCGATGCCGCCCAGCACGGGCAGGGCCTTGAGGCCCAGCACGGCGGAACGCTGGCTTTCTGTAAGCGTAAAGTGGAAAAACTTGCCAAGCCAGTCAAGCGTGTAGCCAAAACCTGCGGCTACCAGGGCCATGCTGGCGTGCAGCAGGCACAGGGCCGCGATGATGTAGAACAGCTTGGCCCCGGCGACAGGCAGGCGCAGCAGGGCCTTGCCCAGCAGGAGGGCCGCAAGGCAGGCTGTGCACACGGCAGCGCCCACCATGTCGGCAGCAAAAATACTCAGCAGGCAGGCGAACACAAGGGCTATCCACAAAAAGGCCATCCCGGCTTTTTCCTTGCGGGAGGCTGCCAGATCAGCAGGGGCGGTGCGCAGCACGCGCGCCCAGGAAACGCCGCAGATAACAGCCAGCCATGGCAGCAGGCCCAGAGCCGCAAAGGCCAGAGGCTTCCACCATGTGGCCTTGGTGATGGGCCAGGTCACAAGCTGGGTGCCAAGGTTCTTGAGGTATCCCTCCGGCTGATGCCAGAGCATGACAACAGCGAGCCAGCAACCGACCATGCCCAGCATGAGCACAAAACCCACGAGGCCGTCCGCCTTTTGCGCGCGGCGGAATCCGCAACGCCAGAGCAGAAAGGCCAGGCTGGCAAGCACTGGCAGCAACAGATAGAAAAGGCCGCCCGTCAGGCCAGCCAATGCGGCCAATGTAAAGCCCAGAGGCAGGGTGATAGTCGTGCCCGGCTGCTGCCAGCCGTGGCAAAGGCAGGCAAGGGAAAGCAAGGTCACAGCTGCGGCCAAAGCTTCCGGCCCGGTAAAGGTGGAGAGCGGCGCAAAGATGGGCGCGCAGAGCAGCAGCATGCCGCCAGCCAGAGCGGCCCGGCGATCCAGCCCTGCAACGCGGCCAAGAACCCATACAGCCACAAGGCAGATCAGGGTTCCGGTCATCGCGGCCAGAGGAAAGAGCAGATGGGCAAACTGCGGCGCGGTCTTGGTGAGCAGAGCTTCAATGCCCCGCAAAAACCAGAAAAACACGGGCCATTGCGAAAGACCATCGCCCGCCGGGGCAAGCCACATGCCGCTCTGTGCGGTTTGGGTAAAGGCCAGAATGCCTGCGGCCTCGCGCGGACAGTACAGGCTGTGCCCCATAAGGGCGGGCCAGGCCTGGGCCAGCATGATGAGCAAGAGGGCAAGCGGCCCAACAACGCTGGCTGCGTCAAAAATATTGTCGGCAAAACCGGGAGCGGCTGACTGAGGAGCGGGTTCTGTCGGTTTTGCGGAGGCAGCTGGTTTGCCTTCCTTGCCGGAGTTGCCGAACATTCCCCTGAATCCCTTGGCCGAGATCGTCACTGGGCGGGAAGCCCTGGGGGCTGCGCCCTCGGACTGAGGCGCTGTTGCTGCTGCGCTCGCAGCGGCCTGCGCCGCGCCAGCAGGTTCGGGAGCCGGTGCAGCTGGCTGGGAAACTGCCTTGGCAGCTTGCGCTTCGGATTGGGCGTGTGCCCCTTCCGCATTTGTCTGCTGGCCCCCGGACTGACAGACAGCCTGGTCTTCGGGATTCTGGGCGCTGGTCTGGGTCATGGCATCGCTCCTTCATGCGTTTTCGGCTCGCCAAGCAGGATATGTCGCGCCTGACGGGCTTCGAGGTCAATTTCTACGGCGCGCCCCGTGGGCAGGCTCTGGCCGCTCAGCACATCACGCGCGGGGCCTTGCGCGCCAGCGGGCAGAGGGCAGGCAAGGTGTTGTTTTCGGTCTGAAAAATTGGCAGCCAGCAGCCAGTAGCCGCCGCCCGGCAGGGCGCTCAGGGTCGCAACGCAGCCTGTAGGGCCGTTCACCACCTGCACAAGGCGGCCAGAGGCAAGTCCCGTGGCGCGTCTGGCTTGCAACAGGCGGGCAATCTGTCTGGCAAAACTTGTTTCCCGGCTCCACTGCATGTCCAGCGGGCCAAAGGCCAATGTGGCGGGGCTTTGCCCGCCGGGCAGGTTTGTGGCTCCCCACAGGGGCACGCTGCCCGCGCTGGACGCACCCTTGCCAGAACCCTGCGGCAATCCCATCGCGCCCGTAAGATCCTGCGGGTTTAAAAATGTCAGGCCCGGTAAGCCAATGCGCCAGCCCAGCAGGAGCAGGCAGGCGGATTCCATGGTTTGCGCATGCTCAGGGCGCACTGCGCTGGCAGCGTCAAGCCCAAGGGCGCGAGCGGCCAGTTCCGCCTGGGTGACGGGCAAGCCCGAGGCTTCTGGTGCGCCCTTGGCAAGGGACTGCGCGCGGCGCACAAAGGCCTGACCGTCCGGCAGATCCAGCAGGGGACGCCAGTCAACATATTGCCTGTCCCGCAGTCCACGAGCAAGGCGGCTGTGGTCAACGCCTACCGTAAGCGATGCCTTGAGCAATGCGCTCAGGGGCGCGGCATCGCCGCTCAGCAGGGCATATGCGGCGGCAGCCGGGGTGATGCTGTCGCGGCTGAAATCCACGGCTGTGGCAAGCACCGCTTTGGTCAGTGATGGGGGCAGCACATCATCCTGCACGGCCCATCCGCCATAGCGGTGCACCTCGCCCGCCAGGGATTCCAAAGCTTCAAGGCCCGGAACCAGCGTCGAAGGGTCTGTTCTGCCCCCGCTCTGGCCTTCAACTTGCGCGTCCAGCCCCATGAGGGCCTCCAGCCTGATGCCCGCAAGCGTTTGCTGCTGCAAGCCCGTGTGCTGGATAACCGCTGCGGAAAATACCCGCCGAGCTTGACCGGAAGGATCCTGCCACAGCAGTACGGGGCGCAGGGCGTTGCCGCTGTAGCGGTAAACCCAGCGCCGCACCTGGCCATCCGCGCCACGCACTTCGCCGGTGACGGCCCACCCTCCATGGGTTGCCCAGTCAAGGGTGTCGCGCCGCAACTGATCAGGAACGACTCCACGTTTGCGCAATTCCGCCACAGCGGTCTGGCGCAGGGGCAGGCAGTCCCATTCGCCAGCGGTGGCGGGCAAAATATCCCAGTCTTTCTGCGGCACAGACATCATGGCATACAGGCCGTCAAAGCGCGAGGCCCGGCGTGCCTGAAGGATAAAATCCGGCCCCAGCCCCGTAGCGGCTGGGGGGAGTTCTCCGCCCATCTGCATCTGCGCCTGATCAAGCTTTGTAGTCAGCCTCGAAAAATCCTCGCCGGTGCCCAGTGATGGGTCTGGCCGCAGGGCGGTGACGTTGTCGCCCGCCTCAGATGCGGCGTCAGGCAGCGCGGAAGCAGCATGGGCGCTCCAGATGTCGCCTTTTTCGCCCAAAGGAGCCAGGAAAAGTCCGCCAAAGCCCGCTTGCGCCCAAAAGGCGTCCACGCCGGGTTGGGCCAGCGCCCGTAGGGCTGGCTGCCCCGCGCCAAGGCTGTGCGGGTTCACGTCAAACCAGTTGGGCGCAGCGGTGAGCAGCAGGGGCACACGCCGTGCCGAGGCGCTGTTGCGCCAGATAAGATCCGTGCCGGAAACCTGCCCTGTCAGTTCCTGGGTGGAGCCGAGCATGGACTGGCGCTCAAGCCATTGCAGATACCCCGGATCGGCGCGTGGCAGCAGGGATGTGTTCCCAGTTGGTTGCTCGCGGCGCAGGGAGGTTGCCGTGCCGCTGTGCTTTGTGCAGGCCGCGAGGCATAGGCCGACCACCAGAGCCGCCACAAGCAGGGCCAGCAGGGGCAATCGGGCCGCAATTCCGGCGGTCAGCGGAGCAGGCCGCCTCAGGGTTTTTCGCAATGGCTGGGCACGCATGGTTGCGACCGTCAGGCCTTTGCCGCAGTTTCCTCGGCCTTGGCTGTGTTCCACAGCTCGTCCTTTTCATCAAGGGTCAGGGCCGAAAAATCAAGATTCTTCTCGCGGGCGATTTCTTCCATGCGGGCAAAGCGTTTGAGGAAGCGTCGGTTGGCGTAGTCCAGAGCTTCGCTGGCCTTGATGCCCTTGCGGCGGCCAAGCTCTGCAATGCTGAACAGCAAATCGCCCAGTTCGTGCTTCTGGGCATCCTGATCGCCGCCAGCGGAGGCGTCCAGCCATTCCAGCCATTCGGCTTCCACCTGCTGTTCCACCTCTTCATCTTCCTGCCAGGTAAAGCCCACGCGGGCCGCCTTGGAATTGATGCGGTAGGCCTTGGCAAGCGGGGGCAGGCTCTCGGGCAGGCTGTCAAACAGGCCTTTGGGCTTGCCTTCGTCATCGGTATGCTCGGCGCGCTTGATTTTTTCCCAGGCTTTGAGCTGTTCTTCAAGGCTGTCAAAAACCGTGTTGCTGAACACGTGGGGGTGGCGGCGGATCATCTTGGCCCTGTTGTTGTTGAGGGCATCATCAAGGTTGAACTGCCCCTGTTTTTCATACAGGCGCGCCACAAAAAGCAGCAAAAAGGCCACATCGCCCAGTTCTTCGCGGATGTCGGCCACATTGCCGGAGCGGATGGCGCTCACAAGCTCATGGCTTTCTTCAATGACGTATTCGGCAAGGCTTTCAGGGGTCTGCTCCTTGTCCCAGGGGCAGCCGTCGGGAGCGGTGAGCTTGTCGATGATGAGCTGCAATTCTTCGAGGGCGGTCTTTTCCATGATGGCGTGTTTCCTTGGTAATTCTGGCAGTTAAATGCCCAGGCGGGCGGTGAGGTCAGGCGGCAGCCAGCCGTGTACCTGGGTCATGAGCGCGTTGAAGTAGGGCAGTGCGCGCGAATGCTGCATAAAGGGCGCGCCCGCGAAAAATTTTTGCAGAAACAGCAGGGCCAGAGAGCAGAGCAGGACGCCCTTGGCAAGACCAAGCATGCCGCCAGCCAGTTTGTCTGCCCACGAAACAAAAGAGAAAGAAAGTATTTTTTGCAGGATGCGCGCAAGGATGGCCACTGAAATGATGACACCCAGAAAAATGAGCACGTATGCCGCAATGATGCGCCATGAGGGATCGGTGATAAGCGTGAGGCGCGGCGCAAGCAGCGGGTGGTAATGGTGCGCAGCCCAGAAGCCGCCCAGCAGCGAAATAAGCCCGGCTACTTCGCCCACAAAACCGTGGATAAAGCCCCGTGTGCCAAAAAATACCAGTATAAGCACTATAATAAGGTCGAAAATGTCCTGACCCATGCGTTCTCCGTTGCGGCTGTGTTGCCCGCGTGGCGGGCCGTTGCCGGGAAGGCTTTCGCGCCGAGGCCTTTGACCTGCGGCGGGGCAGAGCATAGCAGATGCTGGCCTGCGGCACAACGTGCCTCGGGGGCTGATTGGCCGCAAGCCGCTGACGTAGTTGCAGTATGGAACAGGGATGCCGGGACGCTGCACACAGGGAGGCAGCATGCACTGGGGCGGGATCAAACAGGGCGGGCAAGCTGCTGCGGCAGGCGGGCCAGCAGTTGGGCCATAGTGCTGTAACCGCGCAGGGCCAGAATCACGCCGGGGTCCGGCTCTGCAAAAATATGGGGATAGTCCTCCTCGCCGCACTGCGGATGCACGGTAAAAGCCAGTTGCTCCGGGCCGTTTGGCAAGAACTGCGCGTCAACGCCGGGCTTGTTGCCCCGCGCGTCCAACCGCCGCCAGATATGCCGCTCGCTGATCCATACGGCGTTGAGGCCGTGCAGTACCCGGTGGGGATCGTGCTCATCTTCAAAGCCCAGCAATTGGTAGCAAAATCCTGCGGCGATGCCGTTGGCGCGCAGCAATGCCGCCAGAAGATGCGCCTTGGCATAACACAGGCCCTGGCCCACTTGCAGTACTTCCGATGCGCTGCACGTAACGGCAGTGCCGCCGCAGTCCACCGAGTGAGCAATGCTGTCGCGTACAAAGATAAAAGTTTTTTCAATGAGTTCCATTTCAGATGCACAGTGCGCGGCAAGGCTGGCGGCCCTGCGCTGCACTGGTGCAGAGCGGAAATCAACGATTTCCGACTCGCTCATGCAGGCTTGCGGTACAGGGGGCTGTTGGTGCATCATCGCCAAACCCTATCATAGGGGAGCGCGGGGTGCAAAAAGGCCAAGGTTTCAGCCCCCCAAAGAATTGCCCTTTGTGCGCAGAACACAACCACGCAGCATCATAGGGCGGAACAACAGGTCGGGCAGGAGGCATGATGGATACATTGCGGGGGCGCGTGGCGGGCGTGGTGCTGGCGGGGGGGCTTTCCTTTCGTATGGGCCGCGACAAGGCGCTGCTGCGGGTCTACGGTTCGGACAATCCCGATCTGCTGGCCCGTACGCACACGCTGCTGACCGCCTTGCTGCCGCAGTGCTGGGTGTCGTGCAGGCCGGGGCTTCCCCGAGCCGGGTATCAGTGTATTTTTGATGAAAAAAATGACTGCGGCCCCGTAGCGGGGGTGGTCGCGGCCCTGCGCACGGCGCAGGCGCAGGGATTTTCTGCCGTGCTGGTGCTTTCTTGCGACATGCCCTTTATGGATGCGCCCACCTTGCGCAACTTGCTTGCCGCCCGCAACGCTGCCCCGGCAGATACCCTTGCCACGCTCTATATGGATGCGGTCAGCGGCAGACCCGAGGCTCTTTCTGCGGTATACGAAACAGCGGCGCTGCCCTGGTTTGAAGATTCGCTGGCCTTTCACGGCGGCAGGCTCAACAGGGTCGTGCCACTTGAGCGGCAGTGCCGTTTGCCCTATGGCCCGGAAGAAGCCCGTCCGTTTTTCAATCTGAACCGCCCCGATGACCTGCAAAGGGCGCTGGATATTCTGAGCGCTTCCCATTAGTCTCTCTCTACCAGTTCACGGTCATCTAAGTAATCGTGATTATCCGGCGGAAGCTGATCTGCCGCCAACCAATATTTGCTACCCGGCGCGGCTGCGCGTCTGCCCGGGCGAGCGGAGAAAACGCGCGTGAAAACACTGCCGCAGCATATGGCTTTGGTCAGCCCGCTGCGGTGATTTGGAGCAAACATGGATATTGGGGCTTATACGTTTAAGGAATTTCATCGCCTTGCAGAGAATTTTCACGGCTATGCCGCACCGGGTCTGCTTGTGGGCGGCTATATGGTGGAGCTTGCCAAGCGTCATCTGCCCGAGGGCACGCTGTTTGAGGCCGTGGTGGAATCGGGCAAGTGCCTGCCTGACGCGGTTCAGTTGCTCACCCTGTGCAGCATAGGCAACAACTGGATGAAGATTCACAATCTGGGCCGCTACGCTGTATCGCTGTTTGACAAGCATACTGGCGAGGGCGTGCGCGTGAGCCTGGATCCGGTGAAGATGGCTGCCTATCCCGAACTCAAGGCCTGGTTCTTTAAGGAAAAGGCCAAAAAAGATCAGGATATCGCCCTGCTGGAATCAGAAATTGAAGCTGCGGGCGACAGCATCTGCAAGGTGGAGCCCATCACCGTCAAGCGGCGGTTTATGGGCCACAAGCACATGACGCGCATTTTGTGCTGCCCCGTGTGCGGCGAGGCCTACCCGGTGGAAGACGGTCCCGTGTGTCGTGGCTGTCAGGGCGAGGCCCCTTATGTGCTGGCGCGGCGCGAGCTTAAGGAAGACTGTCAGGCCCTTGCCGCAGAGCGCCACAATGCCGCAACGGGCGTTCGTGTTGTGCCTGTGGAAGAAGCCGTGGGCAAAACCGTGGCCCACGACATGACCCGTATTGATCCCGGCCAGTTCAAAGGGCCGGAATTCAAGGCCGGGCAGCGCATTTCTGTGGGCGATATCTGCCGCTTGCAGCAGATGGGCCGCTTCCATGTGGCCATTACAGATGATGCCCCAGCCAGCGCGCAGGTATCCCCTGATGATCCTCGTGCCTTGGTGCATGAAAATGAAGTGGCGGAAATTTTTGCGCGCCGCATGGCTGGCGAAGGCGTTACCTACGAACTGCCGCCCCATGAAGGCAAAATTGACTTCAAGGCTGCCTGTAACGGACTTTTCTGCGTGGATGTGGAGCGCATGACGCGGTTCAATCTGGTACCTGAGGTCATGGTGGCATCACGTCAGGATGGAACCCTGGTCAAGCAGGGCGGCCCGCTTTGCGGCACCCGCGCCATCCCGCTCCACATTACGCGCGAGCGGCTTGGTCAGGCGCTGGAAGCGCTGGAAGGCGGGCCTTTGTTCCGCGTGTTGCCTCTGCGCAAGGCCCGCGTGGGCATCCTTGTGACCGGAACCGAAGTTTTTCAGGGGATTATTGAAGACAAGTTCATCCCCGTCATCACCGCCAAGGTCAGCATGCTGGACTGCACCGTGGTGCGCACCGACATCGTACCGGACGACAAAGCCATGATGCAGGCCTCCGTGGCTGCCATGCGCGAGGCCGGGGCCGATCTGCTGATCACCACGGGCGGGCTTTCCGTTGACCCGGACGATGTGACCCGTCAGGCCCTTGTGGAAGCAGGCCTGACAGACGTGCTGCACGGCGTGCCCATCCTGCCCGGCACCATGAGCCTCATGGGCCGCATCCCTGGCCCGCAGGGAGATATGCAGGTGCTGGGCGTGCCCGCCTGCGCTCTGTATTTTAAAACAACCTTCCTTGATCTGGTGTTGCCGCGCATGCTGGCAGGCCGTGGCCTGACCCGCGCCGAGGCTGCCCGTATGGGTGAGGGCGGTTACTGCCTGGCATGCCACACCTGCACCTATCCCAAGTGCTGGTTCGGTAAATAATTCTGAATCTTGTGCAAAGGCGGACACGCCTTTTTGCGGAGGCTCCGAAATTTTTTTCGGGGCCTTTTTTAGTGCGATAGAATCACCAATAAGCGAGGAGTGGACGTAATTTTTTAAGAAAAAAGTATAATTATTTCAGGGGTAGCAAGAGAAAAAATATCGCCCAGTTTATGCTGTTTGTGTGTGCAATTCTATCAATTATAGTGTTCCATCTCCATGAAATGGCATGCAAAATTATATCATTGGGAAAATGGTCACAAATAGGGTCGGTTCTCTTTAAAAAAATGTAAGTATCTTGCGATATCACGTTTTTTCAACTATGGTGAAAACAAATCTCCATCTTGTTAATTGACGCAGTTCAGAGGCGTCTTGTTCAACGCAGGAGTTCTGACCTTGCGTTGCGTGATTGGCCTAAAAAAGGAGTGTCATCATGAAAAGCACCCGGAGGAGCTTCCTCAAGGGCGTCGGTGCAGGAGTTCTCTGCCTCACATTGGGGCAGCTGGGCTTCGACCTGGGCGAGGCCCAGGCTTACGCCGTAAAACTCAAGATAGAAGGCGCCAAGGAAGTCATCAGCGTCTGCCCCTTCTGTTCGGTCTGCTGTCAGGTCATAGCCTATGTGCGTGACGGCAAGCTCGTTTCCACAGAGGGCGACCCGGACTTTCCCGTTAACGAAGGTGCGCTCTGCGCCAAGGGCGCGGCGCTCTTCAGCATGTACACCAATGACCACCGCCTGAAGAAGCCGCTTTACCGCGCGCCCAACAGTGATCACTGGGTGGAAAAAGACTGGGACTGGACTTTGGCCCAGATCGCCCGCCGGGTTAAAGACACCCGCGACAAAGATTTTATTCTCAAGAATGCCAAGGGGCAGACGGTCAACCGTCTTGATTCCATCTTCTGGATGGGTACCTCGCACGCCTCCAACGAAGAATGCGCAGTCATTCACCAAGCAATACGCGGCCTGGGTGTTGTCCATATGGACCACCAGGCACGGGTCTGACACAGCCCCACTGTTGCGGCTCTGGCAGAGTCGTTCGGACGCGGTGCTATGACGAACCACTGGATCGATATCAAGAATAGCGATGCAGTGCTTATTATCGGCAGCAATGCCGCTGAACATCATCCTGTCGCCTTTAAGTGGGTCATGCGGGCCAAGGACAACGGGGCCGTGCTTATGCACGTTGACCCCAAGTTCTCGCGCACGTCCGCCCGTTGCGACTTCCACGTGCCTCTGCGCTCGGGAACGGATATTCCCTTCCTGGGCGGCATGGTCAACTACATTCTGGAAAACAAGCTGTACTTCAAGGAATATGTTGAAAAGTACACCCATGCCGCCTTTGTGGTGGGCAAGGATTATGCTTTCAACGACGGCCTTTTCAGCGGCTATGATCCGGTCACGCGCACATACGACAAAAAGACATGGGCGCTGGAAATGGGTCCCGACGGCAAGCCTGTTGTCGATCCCACCTTCCAGAACGAGCGCTGCGTCATCAACATGATGCGCCAGCACTATTCCCGCTACACGCTTAAAAACGTTTCTGACGTTACGGGCGTTTCGCAGGAAAATCTGCTCAAGGTCTACAAGGCCTTCTGCGCCACTGGCGGCCCCGACAAGGCTGGCACCATCATGTACGCTCTGGGCTGGACACAGCACACCGTGGGCGTGCAGAACATTCGTCTTTCCTCGCTGATCCAGCTCCTGCTGGGCAATATCGGCGTGGCTGGCGGCGGCATCAACGCCCTGCGCGGCGAGCCCAATGTGCAGGGTTCCACCGACCATGCCCTGCTGTACAACAACCTGCCCGGCTACCACGGCACCCCTCGCGCCCCGTGGCAGACCCTGACCGACTACAACAAGGCCAACACCCCTGTCACCAAGCTGCCCAACAGCGCCAACTGGTGGAGCAACAGGCCCAAGTATATCGCCAGCCTGCTCAAGGGCTGGTTTGGTGATGAAGCCACGCCTGAAAACGACTTCTGCTATGACCTGCTGGCCAAGCTGGAGCCGAACGAAGACTGCTCATACATGTTTGCCATGGATAAAGTCTATCAGGGCAAAATGCGCGGCGGTTTCATCTTTGGCGTGAACCCCATGAACAGCTTCCCCAACACCAACAAGATGCGGGCCGCTCTGGACAAGCTGGACTGGCTCGTGTGTTCTGAGCTGCACAATTCGGAAACCACGGACAACTGGAAGCGTCCCGGTGTGGACCCCAAGGCCTGCAAGACCGAAGTGTTCCTTTTGCCCTCGGCTCACCGCATTGAAAAGGAAGGCACTATCAGCAACAGCGGCCGCTGGTTGCAGTGGTTCGATCAGGGCGTTAAGCCCGGCGGCGAAGCACGCAACTTTGCAGACATTGTTGTGCCCCTGTTCAACCAGATACGCGATCTCTACAAGGCCGAAGGCGGCGTCTTGCCCGAGCCCATCCTCAAGATGAATTGGCCGGACAAGTACGACGCTTCTGACTGGGCGCGCCGCATCAACGGTTTCTTCTGGGCCGATACCAAGGTGGGCGACAAGCAGTACAAGCGCGGTCAGCTTGTGCCTGCCTTCGCGGCGCTGAAGGACGACGGTACGACCTCGTCGCTCAACTGGATTTACACAGGCAGCTGGACAGAAGAAGATGGCAACAAGTCCAAACGCCGTAATACCAGTCAGACGCCCATGCAGGCCAATATCGGCCTGTTCCCCAACTGGTCGTGGTGCTGGCCGGTGAACCGCCGCATTCTGTATAACCGCGCTTCTGTGGATGTGAACGGCAAGCCGTTCAATCCCAAGCGTGCGGTTATTGAATGGGACGGCACCAAGTGGGTGGGCGACGTCCCCGACGGCCCCTGGCCGCCCATGGCCAATGAGGGCGGCAAGCTGCCCTTCATCATGGTGAAGGACGGTCACTCCCAGTTCTTCGCCGCTGGCCCAGCTGACGGCCCCTTCCCCGAACACTACGAACCTGCGGAAACGCCTCTGGCCAGCCATCCGTTCTCAAGGCAGTTGAGCAGCCCGGTGTACAAGTTCCATACCTCCGATATGGACAAGATCGCCGCGCCCGCTGACCCCAACTACCCCTATGTGCTGACCACCTACAGCCTCACCGAACACTGGTGCGGCGGCGGCGAAACGCGCAATGTGCCCAACCTGCTTGAAACCGAGCCTCAGCTCTATGTGGAAATGAGCCCAGAGCTGGCCAAGGAAAAGGGCATCAAGAACGGCGATGGCGTCCTTCTTGAAAGCATTCGCGGTACCTGCGAGGCCATCGCCATGGTGACGGTGCGCATTCGTCCCTTTACGGTTATGGGCAGAACGATCCACCTTGTGGGTATGCCCTTTGCCTTTGGCTGGACAACGCCCAAGTGCGGCGACTCCACCAACCGGCTGACCGTTGGTGCGTTTGACCCCAACACCACCATTCCTGAATCCAAGGCCTGCTGCGTCAATCTGCGTAAGGCCGACAAGCTGACCGAAATAGGCTAACGAGCCGGGCGCGCTCCTTAGTGGAGTGCGCCCGCCAAGGAGCATTGCTATGCCGAAGACTTTTTTGATCGACACCACTCGGTGCACGGCATGCCGGGGCTGCCAGTTGGCCTGTAAGGAATGGCATGACCTGCCTGCCAATGAGACCAAGCAGCGCGGCACTCATCAGAATCCGCCGGATCTGAACCCCAACAACCTCAAGATTGTTCGTTTTCGCGAGCGTATGAAGCCTGACGGTACCGTTGTGTGGAACTTCTTTCCCGACCAGTGCCGCCACTGCCTTACGCCCATTTGCAAGGAAGTGGCCGACATGGCCGTGCCCGGCGCCATCATCAAGGATCCCAAAACGGGTATGGTGATAGCCACGGACAAAAGCGCCAAGCTGAGCCCCGAGGATGCGCAGGCCGTTATTGACGCCTGCCCCTACAACATCCCCCGGCTGGATCCCAAGACCAAGTGCCTGACCAAGTGTGACATGTGCATTGACCGCGTCACTGCGGGCATGCTGCCCATTTGCGTCAAGACGTGCCCCACGGGCACAATGGCTTTTGGCGAAAGGGAGGAAATCCTGCCCATGGCCAAAAAGCGGCTTGAAACAGTCAAAAAGACCTTCCCCAAGGCTTTTCTGGCTGATGTAGAAGATGTGAGCGTCATCTACCTGCTGGCCGAAGAAAAAGAACACTACTACGAACACGCGGCCTTCATGTAAGGCCTTATCCCCTCTACCCCCGCAGTCGTATGGCTGCGGGGGTAGAAAAGCACTGCGGGGGCTTGGCAAATCCTTCGCTTTGGTTCACCATCAGGGTACAATACCAGTAAGCACGTTTGCCTTGTTGCGGCGTGAATGTTGCTGGAGCGGCCCCTGGTTTTTGCCTCAACCGGTTGGAGCAGGCTCTCCTTGAATTGCGCGGGGGCTCCTTGAACTCGTGTTTGCCAAGGCAAGGTAAAGGTCTGTCAGCCCGGTACCAGATCGGTACTCGGAAATGACAGCACCGCTTGCACCTGCACTGCGAAATGCCGGAATGAGCATTTTTGAAAACATTGGGAGCAAACATTCTCAGTGTTGCATCGTTTGGGAAATCAGCCGGGAGTACCCCTCGGCATACGGAGTATCAATGGCTGTTAAAAGGCAAACCGTTGCCCAAACCCTTGAAGAAGTTATCTCGTGGCGTCCGGTATTGGCCCCTGTGCTGCGGTCGTTTGAACCGCTGCTCACCGCCCAGGAAGCGCTTGGTGATGCTGTGGCCGAATGCCTTAAAAAAGAGGGCTTGTCACTGCCGCAGGCTGAGCCGCAGCGGATGGAACAGGGTGTTTCAATGCTTGCCGGAGCTCCCTTTGCGGGCGTGGCCCCAGCGGTGCGTATTTGCGCAGAAAAGCTGCTGCCCATGCTGTGCCGCATGGACGCCGTCGTTCCCCACAAGGCCAAGCTCACGGATTTTTTTCTGAAATCTGATGGAGCAGAAGCCCAGCGAGCAGAAGAGCTGGTTTGCGCAGCTGCCTCGGGCGACAGGGATGCCCTGGCGGCTTTGGCTGAAAAAATGGGCCTTGACCCCTTGGTGCTGGACTTTGTGACCGGGTTCATCGTTGCGCCGATTTTGCGAGGCATGACCGCCCAGGCCGTGGCCGCAGAGGGCGACACCCCTTGGGAAGCCGGCGATGTGTGGCGGCAGGGCTATTGCCCTGTGTGCGGCGCACTGCCCACCATTGGATGGATGGATAAACCCAGCATTGATGAAAAAAATGCTTTTCTCGCGGGCGGCGGCGGTAAAAAACACCTGCACTGCGGCGTGTGCGGCGCGGACTGGAAATTCCGCCGTGGCGCATGCCCTGCATGCGGCGAGGAAGGCAGCGGGGTGATGGAATTGCTGCGAGAAAGCGGCACTGCTCACGGTGAGCGGCTGGATTGGTGCACCAAGTGCAAGTCGTACTGCCCGGCAGTGGATCTGCGCGAGCGCGAGTTTGTTCCCAATCTGGATGCGCTGGCGCTTGGCATGATGCATCTGGATATGGTGGCGGCACGTAAAAAGCTGAAACCAGTCAGACCCTCATTCTGGAACATGTTTTAGCGGCAGCTTGCGGCACGTACAAAAGCCGTTTTTTGAAGCTGCCTTTGCCACAAAATTTATTGCTGGCAGTCTGACTGTCAGGGATTGCTGAGTCGGTTTGTTGAACCGTTTAAATGCACCTGATGTAGCAGTGTTTAATTATTGCACATGCAGGCATTATTAGGGTAGAACAACCGCTGCGGAGAGTGGTGTTGACGGCGGTTTTTCAGCCGCCTGTGGTGCGCCGGGGCTTGCTCCTGCGCTTTACGAACCCAGTAGGAGGAATAGCTGATGAAATATGTGACCTTGTTGCTGCTTGCGTTGAGCCTCGCGTGGGTTGGCGAAGCGCAGGCGCGTGATATCAAGGAAATGTCGCAGGCCATTAAAAAGCCTATTGAAATTCCTGGTGGAACATCTCCGCGTATGAGCGTCATGTTCCCCCACACGGCGCACAAAGGCATCAACTGCATGCACTGCCACCACGAAGTGGGCAGCGACAGCCGCTACGTAGCCTGTACCGAATGCCACGCCACCCCTGGTGCGCGCGAACGTGACCCCATGAGCATGTTCATGGCCTTCCACTCCAAGAATGGCGACCGTTCCTGCTACGGCTGCCACTCGCAGAAGGCTCAGGAAAATCCCGCCAAGTACGGTGCCAAGTTCAAGGGCTGCCGTCCCTGCCACATGGCTGCCAGCGCCCGCGAAGCCGCCAAGCAGAAGTAAGCTCACTCCCGCCACAGGTTTATCTGTACCGCATAAAGGCCCCGCAAGGGGCCTTTATGCGTTGCAAAACAAACCAACCCAGGTAGTTAGCCTGGGTGCAGTGGCAGCTCCGCCAAGTAAGGCTCCTCTCCCAGATGAATCTTCGTCAGCGATGCTATGTGCCTATGTGCGTTAAGTATGTTCACTTACGGCTGAACCCTATGCGCCTGCAGAAACTGCAAAAGGCTGCAACGCGGCGCTGGACACAAAAAAAGGGCGTTTTGCGACGCCCTCATTCAATAGCCGAAAGTGTTTAGCAAGATATCCGTCTAGAGGCCCAATTGGGAAAGCATGTCGTCAATAGCGCCCTGTGAAGCGCCAGCCTTGTCAGGCCCTTTAAGTTCACTACGCCCCTGATTGAATTCCTTGACCGCCTGACGTGCTTCATTCTGCAATTCCTGAACGTTCTTGCTGGGGTCTTTTTCCGCCGCGTCCAGAATAAGGCCCGTGGAAACATAGAGTTCCACCACCATTGCCTCAATCTGGTTCAGGGCAGACACGACCTTTTTGATGCGCTGACCTGTAATGTCCTGAAAGCTCAGGGCGGTCAGCACTGAAGTGAGGTCATCCCCAAGAAGCTTGTTGTTTGCTTCCAGCTCGGTAATGGGGGCCGCATCCGCACCGCCGCTAAGCAATCCTGCCAGATGCGCCGCATTCTGTTCCTGAAGATCCAGATGCCGCTCCACGATTTCCATGATGGTCATGGTGGCGCTTTCTGTGTCTTTCAGCACTTCATCAAGCTGGCTTGATGCTTCCAGAAATAGCGCATCTGGATTTGGGGGGGGCAGGGGCTGGCCTTTGGAGGCAGTGGAGATGCGCTCAAAAATCTCTCTCAGACCCTGGCGCATTTCCGTACTGATCTGCTTGTAAACTGCGGCTTCGGGCTTTTCGTTGCTCATGCCCGTCCCCTTTGCGCGCGGCGCGGTTTAATTTATGCGTTTAGAACCTTTGCAGGTGAATGGTCAAAGGTCAAATGCAGTAAAAACTCCGCCGCGCGAGGGCGCGGCGGAGCCGGGATACTTACTTGTTGGTCTTCAGAAACGTCTTGGCCCGCGCAGCTTCTGGCGAGTTGGGATATTTCTTGATCAGCTCTTCCAGACGGGCTTTGGCAGCAGCAGACTGATTGAGCTTGCTGAAGCTGATACCCTGCTTGAGGTACGCGCCGGGCGCGCTGGAAGAAGAAGGATACTTTTTGATAACAGCATCATACGCCAGGGCCGCATCGGCAAACTGGTTGCGCTGGAAGTAGCACTCGGCCAGATAATACTGGGCCTCGGGAGCCTGGCTGTGGTCTTTGTAGTTTTTCAAAAAGTCATTGAAAGAACGCTGCGCTTCATCGTACTTGCGGGATTGGTAGGCGTTAACGCCAGCATCAAACAGCGCAAGCGAAATGTCCTTTTTGGGAGCCTGAACCTGCGGCTCGGGCTGGGGGCTGGGCTGGCCCCAAGTGCTGGAACTGGGATTGATGACGGTCTGAGGCTGGGCTGCTGCCGCGCCCTGATCGCCAGCGGCGGAGGCCGCTGCGTAGCCTACGGAACCAGCAGCCATGCCGCCTGCCGCTGCCTGCCCGTAGGAAGGCTGGCCATAGCCAGGCTGGCTGAAAGCAGGCGCCGCCTGGGGGGCAACCTGAGGAGCTGCCTGAGGAGCCGCCTGCACAGAGGGGGCAGAACTACCGCCGCTGGTCATGGGGTCACCGAGGTTCAGGTTCAGCGCCATGCTGCGCTCCACCTGACGCAGAGCTTCATCGTGCGCTCTCACACGGCCCACCAGGGCTTTGGCGCCGCCTGCGTTCTGCAGATCATCAAGCTGGCCCTTGAGTGTGTTGACTTCCTGCCGCAGCGTTTGAATCTGGCTCCAGGCATCAGCCTGAGCAGGCTGCAACTGACGCAACTGAACGTCTTGCTGCTGCACCTGCTGTTCCAGTGAGATGCTGCCATTGCCGCTGCTGGTGCTGCCGCCCATGCAGCCGCTCAAAGGCAGCGCCGCGCAAGCCAGAGTCAGGATGTACATAGTACGGAGTGTGCGCATAGTACCCTCTTTCAATTTTGCACTTTTCCCAGAACTTTTTTTCGTCCGGTGAAAATATAGATGATTCCCCCCACACATGGCAGAAAAACTACCAGCACAAGCCACAGGGCGCGCTGTTGCGGGGTTTCAAACTCATGTCCCCATATGTGCAGAATGCTCCACAATGTCGGGATCATGGGGAACATTACCACAAGCACATGCCACCAATGAAAAATCATGCGGTTCCTCCCTTGCCGGGGGTTGGTTTGCCGCCTTTGTCGCTGGCGACAGCCTGGGGCTTGCGCCAGAGAATCAGGCAGGCCAGCACCGCGCCCACAAATATGGCCGAGTCGGCTATATTGAAGGCTGGCCAGTGCCAGTCGCCCCAATAGACATCCAGAAAGTCCACCACGGCGCGAAAGCGCACACGGTCAACCAGATTGCCAAGCGCGCCCCCCATCACAAGCCCAAGGGCCGCGAACAGCCAGGGATCTTCATCCGAGCTGCGCACCAGCATGACAATGGCCCAAACGGCCACAACCGTGGCAGCGAGAAAAAGCCAGAACTGCCACTCAATGTCGGACCGGTTCAAAAAACCAAAGGCCGCGCCGCGATTGCGGATGTTGACCAGATCAAACAGCCCGGCAATGACCGTGATGGGTCTGTGCTCGGGTATGAACTGCATGACAGCCCACTTGCTCGCCTGATCGAGAACAAGGGCGACAATGGCCGCAATGCCGAGTATGCGATAACGCCTTGGCATTCCTGTTACGCTTCCATGGCCTTGATAACGGCGGTGCAGCGGGGGCAGAGCGTGGGATGCTCCGCATCGGTGCCAAGTTCCGTGCTGTAAATCCAGCAACGTTCGCACTTTTCGCCGTGAGCCTTTTCCACGCCAATGGCAAGCCCGGCGATTTCTTCATCGCAGTACGCGCCTTGCGGTGCGCTTTCAAGGGGTTGCAGGGCGATTTGCGAAACAATGCAGAAGGCGCGCAGGTCTGTGTTCAGGCCTTCAAGGCGCTGACGCAGTTCGTCTGCCACAAAGAGAGTCACGCGGGTGTCGAGCGAGTGGCCGATAACACCGTCGCGCCGCATGGGTTCAATGGCCTTTGTCACGGCCCCGCGCACGGCGGTGAGCACGTTCCAGTCGTCGCGCGTGCCTTCGTCAAGCAGAAGGGGGGCAGAATCAATGGGCTGCAGGGCAAATACCGTGGGTTCCGCACCGCGCAGGCCTTCGGGCAGATGCGCAAAGATTTCTTCCGCAGTGAAGGAAAGCACCGGGGCCATGTCGCGCAGCAACAGACCAAGAATGTGCCACAGGGCGGTCTGGGCCGAGCGTCGTTCCGCGCTGGCGGGGCCGGAAGCGTAGAGGCGGTCTTTCAGCACGTCCAGATACATGGACGAAAGGTCGGTCACGCAGTAGTTGTGAAGGGTGTGGTAGACCTTGTGGAAGTCAAAATCCATATAGGCCTGCTGCACACGGTCGTGAACCCGGGCCGCAGCGTCAATGGCAAAGCGGTCAAGAGGCATCAACTCGTTCAGCGGCAGCAGGTCATCCTTGCCGAGGCCTTCAAGGTTGCCAAGGATGAAGCGGCAGGTGTTGCGGATGCGGCGGTAGGCATCCACAAGGCGGCCAAGAATTTCGTCGGAAATGCGGATGTCCTCACGGTATTCCACTGAAGAAACCCACAGGCGCACGATTTCTGCACCGAACTTTTCAATGAGTTCTTGCGGTGCAATGACGTTGCCGATGGACTTGGACATCTTGCGTCCTTCGCCGTCCACCACATAGCCATGTGTGAGCACAGCCTTGTAGGGCGCGCGCTGGCGCGTGCCTTCGCTTACCAGCAGGGAGCTGTGGAACCAGCCCCGGTGCTGATCCGAACCTTCCAGATACAGGTCGGCGGGGTAGGCAAGCTCGGGCCGCTGTTCCAGCACAGCGGCAAAGCTGGTGCCGGAGTCAAACCACACATCAAGGATGTCTGTTTCGCGCTTCCAGTGGTTGCCGCCGCAGTGCGGGCAGGCAAGGCCTTCCGGCACGATTTCCGAAAGCTCTGCTTCGTACCAGTAGTCGCAACCGGTGGGGTGCTTGGCAAAGCGGTCGCAGATGTCGCGCATCCAGTTGGGGTCGTTCCAGGCTTCGCCGCAGTCTTCGCAGAGCAGAGCCATGATGGGCACGCCCCACTGGCGCTGGCGCGAGATGCACCAGTCAGGCCGGAATTCGATCATGTTGTGGATGCGTTCGCGGCCCCAGGCGGGGATCCAGCGCACCTGCTCGTCAATGGCCTTGAGCGCGCGGCCGCGAAGGTCGTTCTTTTCCATGCTGATGAACCACTGGGTGGTAGCGCGGAAAATAACCGGCTGCTTGCAGCGCCAGCAGTGCGGATAGGAGTGCTTGATCTTGGCCTGACGCAGCAATGCGCCGACTTCTTCAAGCTTTTCAATGACCTTGGGGTTGGCTTCAAAAACATTCAACCCGGCAAAAAACTGCACCGTGGGCAAAAAGCGCCCGGCGTCGTCCATGGGCGAATAGATTTCGAGGCCGTATTTGAGACCCACTTCGTAGTCTTCGCGGCCATGGCCGGGGGCGGTGTGAACGCAGCCCGTGCCAGCTTCAAGGGTGACGTGCTGGCCCAGGATGATGGGCGACACGCGGTCATAGAAGGGGTGGCGGGCCTTGAGGCCTTCAAGCTGTTCGCCGCTGGCGCGGCCAAGGATTTTGGGTTCGCTCCAGCCGAACTGCTCCGCGCAGGAGGCGAGCAGCTCTTCGGCCAGCACGTATTGCGCGCCGTCCACTTCCACCAGAACATAGGTGAACTCGGGGTGCAGGCACACGGCCATGTTGTCCGGCAGAGTCCAGGGGGTGGTGGTCCAGATGACCACATAAGCATGGGCGGGATCCGCAGCGGAGAAAACCTTTTTCAGGCCATCGTCCTGCAAGGGGAAGCGCACAAAGATGGAAGGGGACGTGTGGTCGTAGTACTCCACCTCTGCCTCTGCGAGGGCCGTATGGCACGAGCAGCACCAGTAGATGGGCTTTTTGGAGCGCATGACGCCGCCCGTTTCCACAAAGTTGGCAAGCTCGCGAGCGGTAGCGGCCTCATAGGCGGGGCGCATGCTCATGTAGGGATCTTCCCAGTTGCCAAGCACGCCGAGCCGGCGAAATTCCTTGCGCTGCACGTCAATCCACTTGGAGGCGTAGTCGCGGCAGAGCTTGCGCACCACATGGGCGGGCAGGGTCTTTTTCTTTTCTTTCAGTTCCTGCTCAACCTTGTGCTCAATGGGTAGGCCGTGACAGTCCCAGCCCGGCACATAACGCGAGGCAAAACCCGCCATGTTGCGCGATTTAACAATAATGTCCTTGAGAATCTTGTTCAGGGCCGTGCCCATGTGGATGTGGCCGTTGGCATAGGGAGGGCCATCGTGCAGCATGTAGGTTCCCTTGCTGCCGGAAGCTTCAACCATTGCTTCGTAGCTGTTAATGGCATCCCATTTCTTCAGGGTTTCCGGCTCACGCTGGGCCAGGTTGGCTTTCATGGGAAAGGCGGTCTGAGGCAAGTTCAATGTTTTCTTATAATCGCTCATGCTGGCTCCCGGCACAGTTCAACTCAAGGACTTGGCAATGTAGTACGGTGAAAAAATCGCTCTACTGTGGGCAAAGAGCGGGGCAAAGTCAAGAAGAGCAGGGCACTGCGTGCCTGCTGGCGTGGCCTGTATGTGCGCAGGCTGAGCATGAAAATGTTTGGCAGATCGCACTGATGCTGTGTAGCTGCATGGCAACCCGCCTTGCAAAATGCGCCTCTTCATGAGCGAAAAAGCTGGCTCATACTCGTGGAGCACCAACAAAAAGGGCGTTTCAGACGCGTTGCGCGCAATAGTGAAACGCCCGGGATTTCCTGTTCCTCAGCAATGACCGCACAGTTACGCGGGCTAGGCCGTCAGAAGTTTGCCGGAGCGCCATCCATGGCCTGGGCCAGTTCGCGAAGGGCCGACAGGCTGTCTTCAGCTTCTTGCGGCGTCATGGTGTGCAGGGCAAAACCGGCGTGTACGATCACATAATCGCCGACCTTGGGTTCTTCGGGCAGCAGCATGATAGAGGCGGTGAGAAAGGTGGAGCTTTCGCCCACGCGCACGCGGGCCATGCCCTCTCCCTGGAGTTCTTCAATTCTGGCTGGTATGGCAAGACACATATTGGGTACCTCTCGAAAGGCAGATAATCACTGAATGCCCGGCTGCAAGGCCGCGACTGTTCCGCAGATTTTCAGCTTATCAGCGCGGCAAGCTTCACGCAAGGTGCCTGGGCGAAGTGGCGGCAGGGTACGCAACGGAAAGTGTTGTTCACAGTGCAGCATCTATGGCTGCCTGCCCGTTGCGCAGCCCCTGCCTCTGCCGTAGGTATTGCGTGCCCTTATGCCCGTGATGCACGCAACTGTTCCCTTCATGCACCAAGTTCTCTGTACATGGCCTCGGCATTCTGTATGGCGCGGTATGCCCCCTGATTCAGGGGGTAGTCCCACGAGCCGCTCCGTAGCTCGATATGGCCGCCAAAGCCGACCTTGAACTGGTGCAGTCCGTTGAAAGGGTGGGTGGCGTCAGGCGTGGGCGAGACCGCGCCCATTTCGTAACTGCGGCAGCCAAGCTGCCGCGCAATGCGCATGCCTGCCCAGTGCATGAGGCTGGACGCCATATAGTTGCGCTTGATATTGCCCGAGGCCCCGTACAGAAAGTTGGCGTGTTGCCCTGAAATGCCGATGATAGCGCCGGAAAGGATATCACCCCCATGCCGGGCCAGCAAAAATACAATATCTGCTTCATCCTTTGCGCCGAAATTGCATCGGAACATGGCCGAGAACTGTTTGCTGCTGCATGGGGCAAAGCCGTTTCTTCTGGCGGTCTGTTCGTACAGGCCATAAAAATCAGCAAGGTTGCTGCTATCTGCTTTCTCAACAGTCACGCCCTTGCGCCGGGCCAGACCGATGTTGTAGCGGGTTTTGGGCTTCATTCTGCCAAGGATGTCGTCTTCGCTGCCGTCAAGATCCACTACCAGCGAACTGGCCACAGTCATGTCTGCGGAAGCCTTTTTGAAGTTCCAGAATCTGGTGCCCATGTTCATACGCATTTCGCGTATGCGCGCTTCAGGAAAGGCGCACCATCCCCGCTCCTGCATTTCGTCCGCATACAGGGATTTCCACGGCAGGTCGTAGCGGATAAAGGCCACATCCGGTTCAAGCCGGTCTGCCAGGGCAACGGAGAGGTCTTCCAGATATTGCCCGTATGAATCCTCAGAAGGCGCATACTCCGGCCCCTGTGGCACAAGAGCCATCTTGTGGCCGCAATGGTCTTTTATGAGCACTAGCACATCGCCCCAGGTTTTTGTTGAATGAATGTCAAAAGCCAGGGGGGCCATGCCCATATGCGATTTGACCTGTGCCCAGTAGGGAGTCTGAAACAGTATGTCTGTCGGATTCAGTTCGTTAGTCGCCTTGGCGATCACATCCACCATGATACCTCCTCGCATAGGTGGGGAATAAGGTTGTTCCGTTCCCGCTGGAATCGGCAACGGCTGTTGGAAGGAGCTTACAGGTCATAGTGCCCGGCGCGTTCCGGCTGGTCTTCCACTTCCTGTACCACAAGGTGCAGGGTCCCGCCGTTGGGGTTGGGCCAGCGGATGTCATCGCCTTCGGAAAGCCCCAGCAGCGCACTGCCCACAGGGGCCAGAATGGAAATGGAGTCTTCGCTGGCGTCTGATTTGCCGGGGTATACCAGCTTCAGGCGGCGCTCGGTACCGGAAGGCAGCATGGCAAAACGCACGGTGGAGTTCATGGTCACCACTGAGGGCGGCACTTCTTCGGGGGCCACAACGTTTGCGCGGTAGAGCTCTTCTTCCAGATCCTTGCGGCCGGGGAAGCCATCAGCGGGCAAGGTCTCCAACAGGGTTTCCAGCCTCGCTGCATCCTTGCTCGTAACGGTAATATTAGGATATTCTTTCATGTTTTCCTCCAGTGTGTTGCGCAAGGCAGCGCACGTTGCATAAAAAAAGAGGGCGTAACCGGTACGCCCTCTTTTTCGTGAATTGTAGTTATGCGGGCGTTATCAGGTTGCAAAAAAGCCGCGAAGCTTTGCCACTTCGCTAGAAATATTTTTTGCAAAAAAAACGCAGAAACGCATTGTATTGTCCTGTTCTAAAAAACGTATGGATGCAGAAAAAAGGGTGGTTTTCCTTTATACGGAAAGCTTACCGCCAAGATATCCAAATTTGTATCAGCTTAGTCTAGCAGTTGGTTTACGTATGCGCAAGCACAAAAGCAAAACTTCGTTTCAGGTGTGAAAATATCAATTAATAGAGAGTGTATGGATTTTTCAGGCAGAAATTGCCGCAACCAGCAGAGCAAAAAACAAGGGCGGAGCCTTGCGGTTCCGCCCTTGTGATTCCGTGCCCCGAGCAGGCTAGTGCTTGGAGTTGTTGTTACGTTCTTTCTTTTCGGGGAACAGGACGAAGTTCCAGTACAGCACGTAAAGGGGCAGTACCACGAACATCATCACATAAGCCCAGCTCTTCGTGAAGAGAAAATACTGATAGAAAGTATTGAATTCCATGGGATTCTCCTCCTACGCGCGGCTTAGTGCTCGCCCTTGAAGTCTGGGTGTTCGTACAGCACCGGCATGTTGTAAACGATGAAGCGGTAGACCGTGACGATCATGGTCACCACAAACATGGAGATGCAGATTTCCCAGATGCTGGGGAAGTAGCGTTCCGCCGACGGCAAGTTGTAGTTGAAGGCGATCATGGAAACGTTGAAGCGGTTCAGCACGATGCCCAGCACCGTGTTGGTCGCGCCAATGCGGCACAGGGTCAGATTGCGGTCACGCGCGCCCTTGGCGTAGATCAGGGCGGGCATCAGCACAAAGCCCAGCATTTCCACCAGCCACCAGGCCCCGTAACCCGTGAAGAGGTAGGGGAAGTTGGCCTGCACAAGCATGTCGATAAGCTTGAGCATGAAGTAGGCGAAGAGAATGAACGAAGCCGCGCGGGCAAAGCTGAAGGTCACGTCGTCAGCTTCACGCAGGTGGGTTTTGTCCATGTAGTGGTGCACGCCGCGGTGGGCCAGCATGCCTTCAAAGATAACCATGGACGCGCCAGCGGCCATGGAGCTCACAAAGAAGAACATGGGCATGAAGGGCGAGTACCACAGGGGGAAGACCTTGCCGGGGGAGATCAGGTAGAGCGAACCCAGCGAGGACTGGTGCAGGGTGGACAGGGTCACACCGAAGATGGTCAACGGAATGGTGCACTTGACCACGATTTTGCGAACCTTGATGAGCCAGGGGTAGCGGCAGGACATCCATTCCAGCGGGGCCACCGAGAATTCGATGAGCAGCACGGAAACGTAGGTCGCCACGCACAGGCCCACTTCAAACAGAACGGACGTGGTGCCGGGGAAGAAGAACATGAAGGGCAGACGCAGCGGATGGCCCAGATCGTACAGCAGGGCGATAACCACGAAGGCGTAGCCCAAAAAGGCTGTGGTGATGGCCGGACGCACCGCCGAGTGGAAGTGCTTCATGCCCATGATGTAGCAGGCGACAGTGGTAAAATAGCCGCCCGCTGCAAGACACACGCCGCACAGAAGGTCAAAGCCGATCCACATGCCCCATGGCTGCACATCGCTGAGGTTGGTGACGGAGCCGATACCCACGGTAAAGCGGATAACGGTGATAACAAAGCCCACGGCCAGAATGATGGCAGAAATGATGTTGCCGGGGGTGGGCGTCAGGAATTCGCTGATATTGAACAGCTTGTCCCTGGTGGGAATAACTATGCTGTGGTGTGCCATTTACTTATCCTCCCCGTGCTCCTTGCAGCACTCCGCTTCCCGAGCCTTCAAGGCGTCGGTCATTGCGCGGCGGGCTGTGTCGGCAGCGCCCGGACCCTGGGTTTCCTCAATCTTGCGCACTGCTGCGTCAACGGCTGCGGCCAGATCGTCCTTGGTCTCCTTGACGTGTGCGTCCTTCTCCGCCTTGAAGATGGCTTCGCGGCGTTTGGTCATGGCGTACGCACCGCCAAACAGCACAGGCCAGAAGGCCACGATCATGGGCACGGTACCCAGAGCGCCGTAGGTCAACTCGCCCATGGGCTGCGTGCCCAGGTGCTTGTCGAGCCCAAGTTGCTTGAGTTCGCTGGTGTCGGCGTGGGCATCATGGGCCTTGGCGTCCTTGGCGGCGGCAGGAGCAGCCACGGCAGGAGAAAGCACCATCCACGCGGTACCGCCGGCATCGTGTTCGCCGTAAACGTAGTTCACGTACTTGCCGGGATTTTCAGTGATGCGCGAGCGGGCAATCCTGATCAGGTCGCTGCGGCGGCCAAAGGTCAGGGCGTCCATGGGGCAGGCTTCCACGCAACCGGGCAGCTTGCCTTCCTTGAGGCGGGGTTCGCAGAAGGTGCACTTCTGCACCAGGGGATCGAACGCCTCATCATACTGGAAGCCCGGCACATAGAAAGGACAGGCAACCATGCAGTACCGGCAGCCCACGCACTGCGAACCTTCGTAGGTCACGCTGCCGTCGGGCTGCTTCTGGAAGCATTTGGCAAAACAGGCAGAGGCGCAGGCCGGGTCGTTGCAGTGGAAGCACTGCAACTTGCGGAACACGTCCTTGCCGTTGACGTTGTACTTGTTAACCACTGTCCACTCATAGGCCGAAGTGCGGCGCTTGGTGGCAGTCACCGAAAGGTCGGTGAAGGGTTTTTTGGGCTTGGGCAGGTGGTTCACCGCGTTGCAGGCTTCTTCGCAACGGCGGCAGCCGATGCAGCGCGTGGTGTCATGCAGCACGCCGTAGCTGTCTGCATAGTAGGGGAAGGTGTGTACCCCGGCATTGGCCACCTTGGCAGTGCCCAATGCCGAAATCACGCCCGCGCTTCCCATGATGGCCAGGAATTTTCTGCGATTCATATGCGTTTCTCCGTGCAGTTAGGCGCCCTACGGGCGGGCCTTATGACAAGTGGTGCAGTCGGTGTTCTTAGGACGACCCACGTTCATACCCTGGTGGCAACCCATGCACTGGAGGTGATAGGCAGCCTTGAGGCTGGGACGGTTGGGATTGGCGGGGTCGATTTCCTTGGTGTGACAACTGCCGCACTTGGGAGGCGTAGCCGAAAGCGGGCTTCTGTGGTGGCACGTGGCGCACAGAGTCTCGGGCTTGTTGTGGAAAGCTTCGGCCAGCTTGTCGCCCTTGATGCGTTCCATAAGGGAGGCCACATGGCGGCGGTGCGTGAAGTTGCTGGGCTCGTACTTGTCGGCCAGCGCATCAATGCTCACCTTGTAGGGGCCCTGCATGGCGGTAAGGGGCTGCACGGTCTTGTGATTCAGCACTGTTTCAGCGGCCAGGGCTTCGTTCTGGTCCGGGGGCAGCTTGCCCTTGATGCCCTGCTGCATCTGCTCCGGCGTCATGGAAGACGTAACATTGTGGCAGGTGGCGCACCATGCCTGGTCGCGCTTGGGCGTCACGATGGCGTGGCAGCCCGCGCATTCGCGCCGTTCTTTGGTTTGCTGTTCATGACAGCTCACGCAGCTCACAGGGGTGTTGCCCTTGGCGCGTTTGGCGATATTGGTGGCATGCATGGCGCGGTCAAGCGTCACGAAATTGCCTTCCGCCTTGCCTTCCGTAGTGTGGCAGGTGCTACAGGCCACAGGATCGCCGGTGTGGTGGCATGTTTCGCAGTTGGCAATCTTTTTCTCGTGAGCGAGGTGATTGAAAACCGCAGGTTTCATGGCCGCGCCCTTGGGATTGGGCTTGGCGCTTACCGGAAACATGACAATGGCCGACGGCGCGCCGCTGTCTGTCGGCTCCAAAGCTGCGGCCGTGGCCGATCCAGCTCCGAGCGCCGTCAGACACGCCGCGCCCGCCAGGGCCAGAGCCGCCAGCAAAAGCAGTGATGTGCCGTTCCTCATGTGCTTGTCCTTTTGCAATCAGACATTACCCCAACGCCCGCCGCATACATTGCAGCGGGTTCCTCCGTACCCCCGATCCCTACGGGGGTGAACACGCAGATATTGCAACGGTATCCCAGCCTGCAAGACACGTCAAGGAGGGGCCGTTGTTGTAATTGCTTCTTATGCCTTGGGAACAGGGAGCTTGGGATATTTTTCGCTAAAAAGAGCGCTTTACTGATTGTTCACGCAACCTACGGGAAACACAGATTCTTTGCGAAAAAACATTCGTATCGTGTGATGTGGGTCGAGCAAGGGCGTTCAGCAGAGCACGGAAGAGGCGAACATCTGTGCGCCCGCGAATACTTCAAGATGTTTCTGCGCGATGTTCAGCGCATCAGAGACGTGTCCGGCCCCGGAAAAGCCATAAATAACTGTGAGCAGACGCCGGGGCGAAGATGTGTCCGGCCCGTCCTCGGCAATCATGGCCCGGCGGGAATCGCTGCAAGGGCAGCCGAACGCGCCCTGATCATCTGCCAGAAGAGGCATGCGGTAGAGGTCGAGCTCGTCCTTGCCAATGCCCGCATAGGCTTCGCCTTCTCGCCCCGCGCGCAACACAATATTGCCGCTCAGGCGGGCAAGATCGTAGGTGCCAAGCGAAAAGCCCGTTTCAAGCGAAACCAGATTGTTGGCATCCACTGCGGAGTTTATGCGGTACAGATCCTTGCCCTGCCGCACGCGGCGGTAGAGGGCCTCGGAAGAAATACGTACCCGGCCCGGATCGCGCCCAAAAGCCTTGAAGGCCTGACGCGAGGGGCCTATCTGCGGCATGTCGGCAAGTTCCGTGTTTTCAAGACGTTGGCGCAAACCGGGCAAAATATTCCGGTTGAAGAATTGCCACAACTGCGGTTCCTCGGTTCGAACAGGAGCAGACCAGAAAACACAGCCGAGGGCGGTATCCGGCCAGATCGAACGTAATTCCGGGGCAATGGAAATTTCGGGCATGAGCATGGCGGCGGGTACTCCCTTTGTAATGGTCTGAAACCGCGATACATTCCAGCAGCTACAATTCTTAGCTGCTGCGCGCCTTCTGCCAGAAGCGGCAGGCGGCCTCCACGACTGCGGCGGGATCGTCCGGGGGCAGCCATTGGGCCTCGGGCCGTGCGCGAAACCACGTAAGCTGGCGCTTGGCGTAGGCCCTCGTGTTGCGCAGCCAGAGGGAGCGGCAGTCCTCAAGAGAAAGGCGGCCCTGCAAGTGCGCCAGCGCTTCGGCGCAGCCAATGCCCGACCAGCCCGGCGCGGCAGGGTCGGCGCAATGGCTCATGGCCGCGCGGGCCTCGTCCAGCGCGCCGCCCGCGAGCATGAGGTCAAGGCGGCGGGCCAGTCGTGGCTCAAGCCATACCAGGGACGCGTCCAGCGTCAGCAGGGGGCCGACGCAGAGCGGCGTACTCATGGAATTACTGTGCCACCACGTAAAGGGACGCCCCGTGCTTTGGCAGACCTCCAGCGCGCGGACGATGCGCTGCCGGTCGTTGGGGTGGATTTTGGCGGCATAGGCGGGGTCGGCTTGCGCCAGTTCGGCATGCAGGGCGGGCGCGCCCTGGGCGTCCACGCGGGCGGTGATCGCAGCGGTGAGTTGCGGGTCAACGGGCGGAATTTCCGCCATGCCCCGCAGCAAAGCCTGAAAGTATAAGCCCGTGCCGCCCACCAGCAGAGGCGTTTTGCCACGTGCAAGGATGTCGCGCACCTTGTCCACGGCGGCTTCTGCCCATCGGCCAGCGCTGATCTTGTTCTCAGTGGGCAAGAAACCATACAGGTGGTGCGGGCACGAGGCGCGTTCTTCTGGCGAGGGTTGGGCCGTAATCAAGGGAAAATCGGCATAGACCTGACGCGAATCAGCGTTGACTACCTCGCCGTCAAGGGCAGCAGCCAGGGCAAGCGCCGCTGCCGTTTTGCCCGAGCCGGTAGGCCCGGCCAGGCAGATAACCGGCAGCGGCGCAGAAGTCGTTTCAGGCATGATCACTTGACGCGGAAGCCGCCAAAAGGCGGTGCAAGGCAGGGCGTACCCTGACGCACTTCACCCTTGTGGTACTTATCCATCAGGGCCGTGCGCACGTTTTCAGGCACGAGGCCCTTGATGTCCGCGCCATGGCTGGCCGCAGCCTTGACTATGGTTGAGCTGATGAACAGCCACTGGTAGTCGGTCATCAAAAAGACCGTCTGGATGTGGCGTTGCAGGCGGCGGTTCATGAGCGCCAACTGGAATTCGTACTCAAAGTCCGAGGCCGCGCGCAGCCCACGCAGCAGGGCGCAGGCCCCGCGTTGGGCCGCGTATTCCACAGTGAGGCCGGAGAAAGGCTCCACCACGGCGCGCGGTTCATCCTTGAGCGCCTCCCGGGCCATTTCCACCCGCTCTTCATGGCTGAACAGGGGGAATTTGGGCGTATTGTCCGCCACGGCCACAACAATTTGGTCAAAGACTTCGCAGCCGCGCCGGATAAGGCTCAGGTGCCCGTTGGTCAGCGGATCGAAAGTGCCGGGGTAGAGTGCTATTCTCATGGCAGTGTCCAGATGCATATGCGTGTCTGACCGAAGAGGCGTTCGGCCTCAAGAGTCCATTCTGCGGGCAGGTTTACCCGTGCGTCTTTTTCAATTTCAGCCGTTACAAAAGCCCCCGGTGCAAGCCAGCGGCGAGTAGCCAGCAGCTTGAGGGCCGGGTTGGCAAGATTTTTGCGGTAGGGCGGATCCATAAAAATAAGCGAATACGGTTCCGCAGGGGGAGTTTTGAGCACACGTAGCACATCATCGCTCACAATGCGGGCCTCATTTTCCACCCCCAGGGCGGCGATGTTGTCCTTGAGGCAGCGCACGGCCTGGGGGGCCATTTCCACCATCAGGGCGTGTTCTGCGCCCCGGCTGATGGCTTCAAAGGTCAGGCTGCCGCTGCCCGCAAAGAGGTCTAGCACCCGCGCGCTGTACCAGTCCATGCCGCGCGCGGCGAGCATGGAAAAAAGCGCCTCGCGTGTTTTGCCCATGGCGGGGCGGTAGCCCTCGCCTTCAACAGTCTTAAGATTGCGTCCGCCAAGACGCCCCGAAATAATCCGCATGACGGCCTACATGCGCGAGAGCAGGCGGGTGAGGGCGTAATCCATCTTTTCCATGGCCTCCTGCAGCTCGGTTTGTTCCACCCATGGGCGGTTTTCAACATCGGCCATCTTGCCTTTGAACATACCCCACTTGCGTTCCACTTCGTCCGTGAGGAATGTCCAGTTGACGCGGGGATGGGCCTGGGTTTCGTGCTGCACGGTTTCGGTGAGCTGCGGCCCTTCAAGCACCATTTCTTCAAGGTAGGTGGCAATAAGGGGGCGCTTGGCGAATTTTTGTTCAATAAGCCCGGCAAATACGTTCTGGGCCTTTGTTTCACCATGGGTCAGCACCACCTGCGCGCCGTTGCCGGTCAGCGGCTTGAGCCATTCAAGCAGCTGGCTTTGCCCGGCGTGGCCGGAAAATCCGTTGATGGTGAAAATGCGGGCGGCAACATCAATATCTTCGCCAAAGAGCGTGATCTTTTTGGCCTTTTCCACCAGCTTTCGGCCCGGTGTGCCCACGCCCTGATAGCCCACAAAAACAATGCTTGCACCGGGCTTCCAGATATTGTGGCGCAGGTGATGGCGGACGCGGCCCGCGTTGCACATGCCGCTGGCCGAAATGACAATGGCAGGGCCCTTGTAGTCATTGATGGCCTGTGATTCCGCAGCGGAAAGCGTGTAGCGCAGGTTGGGCAGCGAGAATGGATCATCCCCGCCGTTGAGCATTTTGAGCGCTTCATCGTCAAAAAGCTCGCGGTTGCGTTCAAAAACTTCTGTAGCGCGGATGGCCAGGGGGCTGTCCACAAATACGGGCATATCCGCCGGCAGTTTGTTCTGCTTGGCGAGCATGTGCAGGCAGTAGAGCACTTCCTGGGTACGCTCCACGGCAAATGCCGGAATGATTACCTTTTCGCTCTTGCCGTAGCTGTAGGCAATGGCTTCGCCCAGTTCGTCAACGCTGAGGTTTTCGTCCTTGTGGTCACGGTCGCCGTAAGTGGATTCCATGAACACGTAGTCGGCCTTGGGCGGGGTCTCAGGGCTGCGCACAATGAGCGACTGCGGGCGGCCAATGTCGCCCGAAAAGATGAGGCTGGTGGTTTTGCCGTCTTCATCAGCCTCAAGGCGCAAGGAGCCGGAACCAAGAATATGACCAGCGTCATAGTAGATTACGCGGATGCCCGGTGCAGGCTCAAACACCTTGTGGTAATCAACAGTCTGAAAAAGGGTGACCGTTTTTTGGGCATCCTCAACATTGTACAGGGCCGTTGGGGGATTTTTAAGCCCGCGCCGCTGGTATTTGCGCGCTTCCCACAGGGCTTCCATTTCCTGGATGTGGGCGCTGTCCTGCAACATGAGGTCCAGCAGTTCGCTGGTGGCCTTGGTGCAGAAAATGGGACCGGCAAAGCCCTCCTTGACCATCTTGGGCAGCAGGCCGGAGTGGTCGATGTGAGCATGGGTGACAAGAATAAAGTCAATGGCGGTAGGCTGATAAAGTTCAGTTTCGCGGTTGCGGGCTTCAATGGCCTTGTTGCCCTGGTGCATGCCGCAATCAATGCAAAAGCGCTTGCCAGCCGCCTCAACCATATAACATGAACCGGTCACGGTTTGCGCCGCACCCAGAAATTGTACTTTCATTTGTTCCTCCACTGAGGGTTGGCGGCTTGAGAGGCCGCAAGCTCTTTGCTGACCGCGATACAAGGCGGAAAAGACGCAAGGAGACTTTTTTCCATAGCCGCAAGCGCGGCCCAGCGTCAAGCAAGGGGCCAGTCGGTAATGTTCCCGCATTGCCTTTGGCCGAAGGCCCACATATACTGAAAGTTGTCGGCCCATGCGGCGTCTTTTACACGCAGGCCTCCCCCCATACTTCAAGAGGAACAAGGAGCATTCATGCCTGAACTGCAACAGAACATGATTGATGATCTCTCTTCCGTCACCACAGAATCCTGGCGCACCTTCCGCATCATGGCGGAAATGGTGGAGGCGCTTGATACGCTCAACGCGCTCAAGGTCAAATGCATATCCCTTTTTGGTACTGCCCGGTGCAAACCGGATTCGCAGGAATATAAAGATGCTGAAAAAATTTCGCGCCTTCTGGTGGAAGCGGGATTTGGCATCATCAGCGGCGGCGGCCCCGGCATTATGGAAGCCGCCAACAAAGGAGCCTTTAAAGCCAACGGCGTGTCTGTTGGCCTGCACATCCAGTTGCCGCACGAACAGGGTTGCAACCAGTATGTAAAAACACGCTGCAATTTCCGTTACTTTTTCATCCGCAAGTTCATGTTTGTCAAATATGCCATGGCCTACGTGGTCATGCCCGGCGGCATGGGCACCATCGATGAACTCTCAGAGGCTTTTGTGCTGGCCCAGACCGGGCGCACGCGGCCTTTCCCCATCATCTTGTATGATTCAAGCTACTGGAGCGGCCTGCTGGAATGGATGCGCAAGACCATGGCTGCGCGCGGTTTCATCAAGGAAGGCGAAATCGACAAGCTCATTACGGTTTGCGACACGCCCGAAGATGTGGTTGCCCAGCTATGCAGGGTAATTATTTAGCCGCCGCATGAATACGAATAGCTCTGACGTGCGGGCCTTTTCTCCTGCCGGGCCGTTAACGCCGCCCCCGCCGGGTCATACCTGGCAGGGGCTGATGCGGCTGGCTCTGGAAAAGGCCCGCGCCAGCGGCGCTGCAGGCGAGGTGCCCGTGGGGGCGCTGGTGGTGGCTCCGGATGGGCGCATCCTTGCCTGTTGCGGCAATGCGCCCATCAGCGGCAATGATCCCACCGCCCATGCCGAGGTGCTGGCGCTGCGTGCCGCCGGGGCTGCGCTTGGCAACTACAGGCTCAACCAGTGCGTGCTGGTGGTGACGCTTGAACCCTGCGCCATGTGCGCAGCAGCCATAATCCATGCGCGCATTGCAGGGCTTGTGTACGGCGCAGCCGACCCTCTGGCCGGAGCCGTTGTTTCCCGCGCCGAATATTTTGACGCCCAATGCGCCAATCACCGGGTATGGCACATGGGCGGCGTGCTTTCTGAGGAATGCGCCGTATTGCTGCATGATTTTTTTGACCAGCGGCGGGACTAGGCTGGCATGTCGAAATAAAGCAGCGGCGGGTTCTGAATTTTGATCCGCCGCACAACCTGCCACAGGAGCAGTATGCTCGAACTGACAGTATTTATGAGCGGCGCGCTGGTAATGGTGCTTGAAATGGTCGGCGCGCGGGTGTTGGCCCCGCATGTGGGAACCTCCGCCGTTGTGTGGACAAGCCTTATTGGCGTGGTACTGGCCTGCCTTGCCCTGGGCGCATGGGCGGGGGGGCGGCTGGCCGACAAAACCCTTTCCCGGCGAGGGTTGGGCCTGGCCCTGGCAGGGGCTGGCATTGGGAGCGGTCTGACGGCCTTGTGCCATGAGGTCATAGGCCAATGGGTAACGGCAGCCGTGGGCAACCTGTATGCGGCGGCGGTTCTGGCTGCGGTGTGCATTTTTGCTCTGCCCGCATTTTTTTTCGGCATGGTGACGCCCTATGCCATACGCCTGCGCATCGAGAGTGTGGATTCCTCAGGGGCCACCGTGGGCAGGCTGTACGCCCTTTCCACTGCGGGCAGTATTGTGGGAACCTTTCTGGGCGGCTTTATCCTCATCTCCTTTTTGGGCAGCACAAGTATTTTATGGGGTGTGGCTGCGGCCATGCTGGGCCTTTCGCTGTGCAACGGCGGGGGGCACATGCGTTTGCGCCTTGTGCTGCTGGCTGTTTGCGGGCTTATGGCTGTGGTGGCGGCAAGTTATGGCCGCTGGCAGGATGGCAGGGCCATGAGCCATCTTGTGGAAAGCCCCTATAACAGCATTCGCATTTTTGAAGGGGTAGACTGGGCGCAGAACGGCAGGCCCGTACGCCTTATGGCTACTGATCCCGGTTACAGCCAGTCGGGCATGTATCTGGACGCCCCTAATGAACTGTATTTTCGGTACACCCAGTTTTACGCGTTGGGGCCGCATTTTACGCCCCATGCGAACCGGGTGCTCATGCTGGGCGGCGGCGGGTATTCTGTTCCCAAATGGCTGCTTGCAGATAATTCCCCTCTGGCAAAGCCCGAGGCCGCGCGCGTGACCGTGGTGGAACTTGATCCGGCCATGACGGAAACAGCCCGGCGCTGGTTTTCTCTGCGTGATGATCCCCGTCTGAGTGTGCGGCACGAGGACGCCAGGGCTTTTCTGAACCGTCAGCGTGATCAGTACGACTTGGTGTTTGTGGATGTTTTCAACTCGCACTATGCCGTGCCTTTCCAGATGGGAACACGCGAGGCAGCCGCTGGCTTGCGGCGAGCTGTGGCTCCTGGCGGAGTTGTGCTCATGAACGTGATTTCCGCTGTGGAAGGGCCGGATGCCCGCCTGTTTCAGGGGATTTTCAACGCATTGCGCCAGTCTTTTGCCGAGGTGCAGGTGTACTGCGCTGGCGGCGAAGCACCCGACAAGCTGCAAAACCTTATGGTTGCCGCTTTTCCCGAGCAGCGGCCAGGCACCCCGACGGGCGCGCTGCCATCCCTGGCGGCAGCAGACACAGAAAATGCCCATTCAGGGGGCTTGCGCCTTGCCGACATGCTGGCAAGCAGGTACACGGGTGCAGCCCTCTTTGCCACCCCCGCGCTTACGGATGATTTTGCCCCGGTGGAACGTTACACGCTGGTTTTGTTGCGTCAGTAGGCGCACAGGCGACAGTGCTTGCAGATGGCAGAGGAAAAAGCTAAGCTGAAGCTCTAACGTGAGGGAGGCGCATATGGACAATAGTGTTGTCAAACCCGTCAATCCCAATGACCTTGTGCTGGATATCGTTGGAAGAAAATATGTGAGCGGCAGTTCTCTGACCACGGCGGAAGAACTGATGGCTCTTTCTGCCTCTGCTGGCGAGATGGCCAAAAATTATGGCCCAGGCCCCGCTGAAATGGTGTTGAAGAAGCCGGAACTGCCGGAAAGCGTCAAGGGGATTCTGGTCGAACACGCAGGGTAAGTTTTTTGCCAAAAGCGCTACTGCCCGCCGATGCTGGATGGCCGCAAGGCCCGGAAGGTAAGGCTTGGCCCTTGCTTGCTGTTACTACGTTACTAATGCCTACTTGGGGGGCTTTTTTTGAACGAAACAATTGATGATCTCACAGTGCAGTTTGAGGAAAACGGTCAGGTTATCGTTAACGAACTGGACAAAGTTGTGCTGAGCAAGGGCGCATGGACCACCATCCTTTTTCGCTATCAGCAGTGGCAGCCGGAAAAAGACTGTTTTGGCCCGGACATGTATGTTATCCGTCGCTACAAAAAGGCGGGGGGCGAATACCGCCAGCAGTCCAAATTCAATATTTCCAGCGCGGATCAGGCCCGCAAGATCGTTGACGCCCTGAGCTCCTGGATCAATTAGACAAAGCCTCGGCGGAGCGGGCAGCTACAGCTTTTGCCAATACGCTCCGCGTTTGACCTGAAAAATGCATACCTCCTGCGCGTGAACCGTTCACTTGCAGCTTGCAGTGTATTTAACCATTGTACATATGGCAAAAGCCGACTCTCTTTGGAGCGTCGGCTTTTTTTGTGGAGCAGGGCTGAGGTTGGCAGTACAAAAGCTCATAAAAAAGCTTTTGTACTGCCATGCGCAGGAAGCGCCCCGGTTTATCAGGGCGCTTCGCGCAGGAGGAGGGAAGGGTATACGCCCATGTGGCAGCATCGGCGTATACGCAGCTGTGGCTGCGGAGGCAATGGTTGCGGCGTAGTTGCGGCCTGTCCGCTACCATTATGTATGTTGAAACATATCGGAGGGGGCGTTAGCTTTGCGTTAAGGATTATCGGCAGCCTGCTGTTGCAGACGCATATCGGCTGACGGGCAGGCAATGCACTGCAAAAACTCCCTGCCAAGCTCCGCTGAAAAAATCGGATTGCTGTATGGGTATAGCGGTACCGAATTTTAGCGGGTATTCCTTATCCAAAAAATACAGTATACCCGCATTTCGTGCCAAACAAAATTGAGAAAGCTGAAGTTTGGCAAAAAACACTGCGAACAGGTAGGGAAATGCGGTGTCGCCAGCGGGCAGGCCCAGTTTTTTGCTTGAAAAAAATAATATCTGTTGACATTGAAAATGCCCCAAACTATGTTCGGGCAATCACTGATTGGGTATAGTAAATTTTTTTGCAGAGGCTTTACATGGGTAAGGCTCCAAGCGGAAAGTCTACCTCCCGTAATCTCTGGAGTCCTTAATGGCTACTTCTATCTACGTCGGCAATCTGCCCTGGTCCGCCACTCAGGAAGGCGTTGAATCCCTGTTCAGCCCCTACGGCGAAGTTCTTTCCGTGAAGCTCGTTTCCGACCGCGAAACCGGCCGCGCCCGTGGCTTTGGCTTTGTGGAAATGGAAGACGCCGACGCCATCAACGCCATTGCCGCTCTTGACGGCAAGGAATTTGACGGCCGCGCCCTTCGCATCAACAAGGCTGAGCCCAAAAAGCCCGCCCCCCGTCGCTGGTAGTCGACCAAATTCGTTTGATATGGAAGGCCGCGAGAAATCGCGGCCTTCTTTTTGTCTTAAAAGCAGCCGAAGGATGATGGTTTGTTTGCCGGGCTGGTGCGCGCAGCAAAAGGGCGGCTTGGAGTCAATGGTTAAGGAACAACGGCCTGCCTGAGTCAGCCATCAGAACGGCTCATGCGGTAGCCGATGCCCACGTGGGTGCGGATGCAATCACATTGTGGCGAGGCGGCCTCCAGTTTTTTGCGCAAGGTTGCCATAAACACGCGCAATGAAGGAAGCGACTGCGGCAGGGCACTGCCCCACACGGCCTGCAAGATTGTTTTGTGCGTAAGCACCTTGCCCACATTGTTTGCGAGCAGGCACAGCAGTTTGTATTCCATGGGCGCAAGATGCACCTGTTGCCCGGCAACGCTGACGCACCCTGCGGCAAAATCAATACGCAGATCGCCATTCTCAAAGCTGCTTTCGCTGCGGCCCATGTGCCCGCGTTCATACCGAACGCGCCGCAGGGCGGCACGCAGCCGGGCCAGCAATTCATCAACGCTGAAAGGTTTGGTAAGGTAGTCATCCGCGCCTGCGTCCAGCGCGGCTACCTTGTCGTCATCTTCGCTGCGGGCGCTCAGCACAATAATGGGCAGCATGGACCATTGGCGCACCGCCCGGATGATATCCACGCCGTCCATGTCCGGCAGGCCCAGATCAAGCAGTATGACATCGGGATTGGCCCGCGAGGCCTCTGCAAGGGCCTCGCGCCCGGTGGCGGCGGTCAAAAAGGATATGCCGTGGCTCTCAAGCGTGGTTGTCACAAGCGCGCGGATGACCTTGTCATCTTCCACCACAAGAATACGCTCGGGAATTCCGTTGGCGTTCTGGTCTGCCGGAGTGGTCGCTAAGGGCGGATTTTGCGGCATGGATATTCCTTCTGTCAGGCCGGTAGGGTGAAATATTCCATCTCGCGCGGCAAGGCCATGGAAAAAACCGCGCCATGCGGGGTGTTGGAAAATACCTCAATGCTCCCGCCGTGGGCCTGAACAATACTGCGGCAGAGGGCCAGCCCAAGCCCCATGCCTCGGCGGCCATCACCATTTTTTATGGCTGCGGAGTGGAACATGTCAAAAATGCGGTTCTGTTCCGCTTCTGAAATTCCCGGGCCATTGTCGGCAACTTCCAGCCTGACCCACGGCCCGTCAGCCCTTGCCCGTATGCGGATGGCTGTTCCCTCTGGCGTGTGTTTGACGGCATTGTCCAGCAGATTGACCAGTACCTGCACCATGAGCCGGGCGTCAATGCGGGCCATGAGCATGCCTTCAGGCATTTCCGCGCGCAGATCGTGGTGCGCTGCACGGCGGCTGGTGATCTGCACAGCCTCGGCAATGACATCTTCAAGCAGCTCCGGCTCAAGGCGAAGGGTAAAATCCTGTTGCTCAAGCCGGGTGAGGGCCAGCAGGTTTTCCACCATGCCCACAAGGTAGCGGGCTTCCTCTTCAATGGAAGAGGCAATCGCCGCATTGCGCTCTGGCGAGCCGGATCCGCCCTGCCCGGCGAGGATGGCGGCATTGCCGCAGATGCCTGTGAGCGGCGTGCGCAGATCGTGCGATATGGAGCGCAGCACATCGGCGCGCAGTTTTTCCTGCTGCGCGAGCACGGCAATACTGGCGTTGGCCTTCGTGAGTCGTTCCTTTTCCAACGCCAGCGCGCATTCCCCAGCCAGCGCCAGAACAAGGTTTTTGCTGTTGGCATCGGCAAGCGGAGTCGTGCGGCCCGGCAGAACATGCAGCTCGGCCACGGCCAGAACGGCAGATTGGCTGCTGATGGGAATAAAGCTGTGCCGTGATCCAGGCAGGGAATCTGTTCCCGCGCCGGCAGGGCGGTTATTTTTGGCAACCCACTGGGCAACGCCCAGTTCGTCCTTTGGCGTGTCCTTGCTGTGTCCTGATGCAGCGCGTGGGCTGCCATAACCCTGCATTTTGTCAGCCCGGTATGGAAAAACGGGCCGGGCTTCAAGCAGCCCTTGCCGCACTGAATAGAGCGTTGTTTCGCAGTCCAGCAGGGTGCCAAGCTGGCGGGCAGTTTCCAGCAGGATGGCAGGTTCGTCCTTGGCCTTTTGCAGGCGGCGGCTGTTGCCAAGCAGCAGCTCCGTATGCAGCGCTCGCACCGCGCTTTGCCTCGCCTGCATGCGTGCGCGGCCTGTGATGGCGCTGGTGGCGGCGGAAACCAGGAGCATTGCGCAAAAAAGGCCCACATAGTCGGTATCATAAACCGTAAAGCTGAAACGCGGCTCAACAAATAGAAAATCGAAAAGGGCCACCCCGGCCACGGAGGCCGCCACACCGTACCACGGCCCGGTGCTGAGGATGGAAACGCCCAGCACACCCATCATATACAAGCCCGCAATCCCGCCATTGGGCATGCCCAGCGAGAACGTGAGCAGGCCTGCGACGCTGCACACGGCCATGATCGCAGCAGTGGCGCACCACTGCCGCCACGAGCGGGGTGCTGTGCCCCGCAAGGCCTTGAGCGCCGTAAACAAAGGCCCGGCATGTTCGGGTGCTCTGCCCACGGGCACGGCATCGGGGATGATGTAGGTTTCCATCTCCGGCGCAAGTTCGGCAAGGCGCTCCACCAGCGTTTTGCTTTTGCGGAACAGCCATCCGCCCGCCGGGGAGCGCCCCACCACAATCTTGCTTACCCCGCTCACGCGCGCGTATTCCGCTATCTGGGCGGGAACGTCCTCGCCGTGCAGGGTCACGATAACCGCGCCCAGGTCTTCCGCCAGTTTCAGGTTGTCGTGCAGGGTATCGCGGCTTTTGGCGTCACTGCGGCGCGGCACAGTGTTTTGCACAAAAAGGGCGGTGAAATCAGCGCGAAAGGCCTCCACCATACGGGCGGCGGTGCGGATAACCCGCGCATTGCTTGGCGCGCCTGAAAGGCAGATGAGAATGTGCTCCTTGATCTGACGCCCTGTTTCCTGCCCTCCGCCAGCGGAGGATGCCCGCCGGTTGACGCGGTCGGCCATGCGGCGCAGGGCAATTTCCCGCAGGGCGATGAGATTGGCGGGCAGAAAAAAGTGTCCCAGCGCCCGTTGCGCCTGCGCCTCGGCGTATATTTTGCCTTCGTGAAGGCGGGATACAAGTTCGTCTGGCTCCAGATCGACCAGTTCCACCTGATCTGCACCGTCAAAAACGCTGTCGGGTATGCGTTCGCGTACCACAACTCCGGTCATGGCGGCTACCACATCGTTGAGGCTTTCCAGATGTTGCACGTTAACCGTGGTCCATACGGATATGCCCGCCTGGAGCAGCTCCTCCACATCCTGAAAGCGCTTGCGGTTACGGCAGCCCTGCGCATTGGAGTGGGCCAGCTCGTCCACAAGGGCGATTTCCGGCTTGCGGGCCAGCACGGCATCCACATCCAGTTCGTTGAGCGTGATGCCCCTGTGTTCTATCCGCAGGGGCGGCAAGGCCTCCAGACCCGGCAGCAGGGCCGCTGTTTCCGGCCTTGGGTGCGGTTCCACATAGCCCACAACAATGCTGTGCCCCTGCTCCTGAGCGGCGTGGGCCGCCCGCAGCATGGAATATGTTTTGCCCACGCCCGCCGCATAGCCGAAAAATATCTTGAGCAAGCCTATGGGCGATGGGCGTGACGGCGCGCCCGCCTCGCCAGCGAGGGGTTTGCCGCCCGGAGCTGTCTGTTGCAACTGGGCAAGCAGGGCATCGGGGGATGGACGTTTATAGCTGTCTGTCATGGTTGTTCTCAGGTTCGTATGCCGTGCGGCATTCAGCGGGGAGCGGCGGTTGATGTCCCTGAAACACCGCGCCCGTTGGGCAGCAGGCCTTCCAGCGCCAGATTGACTTCAAGCACGTTGACCCGCGCCTCGCCCAGCAGACCTAAAGTGCGGCCTTGCGTATACATGGCGATGGTGCGGCGCACTTCCGCAGCCGTAAAACCTGTGGCGCGGGCCAGCCGCTCCACCTGAAATTCTGCGGCGGCTGGCGAAATATGCGGATCAAGCCCGCTGCCTGATTCCGTAAGCATATCCACAGGAATGGGCTGGCCGGATTTTTCCGGATGCGCCAGCCGGATGCGTGCCGCGCGCTCCTGCAACGTTGTAGCGTATGCCGCAGTGGCAGGGCTTTTGTTGCTTGGACCGGCGTAGAGCAGGGGCTTGCCGTTGTCGGTATAAGTGGCGGTGTCTGCACTCACGGGGCGGCCCCACAAATGGTTGGCGGCTGTGAATGGCTGCCCCATCAATGTGCTGTACTGCCTGCCCTTGACGGTAATGATACTGCCTTCGGCCTGAAAGGGAAACAGCGCCTTGCCCGCAAGGGTGAGCGCGCCTGTATAGGCGCAGGTGAGGGCCGTCATGATGCACAGAAAAATCAGAGAGCGGCGCAGCAATGCTGTGATGGACATGATGCTTCTCCTCAGGCCAGCCCAAGGCCGACCAGGCAGAGGTCAATAAGTTTGATGGCGGCAAAGGGGGCCGCAAGGCCGCCGAGGCCGTAAATAAAGAGGTTGCGGCGCAACAGCAGCTCCGAACTTTCCTCCCTGTAGGGCACGCCGCGCAGGGCCAGCGGAATGAGGGCCACAATGATGAGGGCATTGTATATGGTGGCCGCCAGTATGGCGCTTTGCGGGCTGTGCAGGCCCATGATGTTGAGAGCGGCAAGGCCGGGGTACAGGCCCATGAACAGGGCCGGAATGATGGCAAAGTATTTTGCCGCGTCGTTGGCAAGGGAAAAGGTGGTGAGGCTGCCGCGCGTCATGAGCAGCTGCTTGCCGATGCGCACGATATCCAGCAACTTGGTAGGCGAGGAATCCAGATCAACCATGTTGCCCGCTTCCTTGGCGGCCTGCGTGCCCGTATTCATGGCAACCGCCACATCCGCCTGCGCCAGAGCCGGGGCGTCGTTGGTGCCGTCGCCCGTCATGGCGACCAGATGTCCCTTGGCCTGATAGTCCCTGATCAGGTTCAGCTTGGTCTCCGGCGTGGCCTCGGCCAGAAAGTCATCCACCCCGGCCTCGGCGGCAATGGCGGCGGCAGTGAGCGGATTGTCGCCCGTGATCATGACGGTCTTGATGCCCATGCGCCGCAGCTCTCCGAATTTTTCGCGCACGCCGTCCTTGATGACATCCTTGAGGTGGATCACGCCAAGCACTGCGGCATCGCGGGCAACAACAAGAGGCGTGCCGCCCTGACGGGCAATGCTTTGCACCGCTTCATCGCACTGGGTGCTCAAACGCCCGCCAAGCTGCTCCGCAAAAGCGCGCACGGCATCCGCCGCGCCTTTACGTATGGAGGAACCCCGCGCATCAACGCCGCTCATGCGGGTGTGGGCGGAAAATGGAACAAACGTTGTGTCTGCCTCAGGATGCGTTGCGCCCTCCTGCGGAAACAGGCTGTTTGCCAGTTGTACGATGCTGCGGCCCTCGGGAGTTTCGTCCGCAAGCGAGGCAAGGCAGGCGGCTTCCGCCAGCTCCAGCTCGGTGCGCCCGTCCACAGGTATAAAACTGACGGCCAGCCGATTGCCAAGAGTTATGGTGCCTGTCTTGTCGAGCAGAAGCACGTCCACATCGCCAGCCGCCTCAATGGCGCGCCCACTCATGGCAAGCACGTTGGCCTGATTGAGGCGGCTCATGCCCGCAATACCTATGGATGAAAGCAGCGCGCCAATGGTGGTGGGGGCCAGACAGACAAAGAGCGCCACCAGCGAGGTGACATCTGCCGGGTTTGCCGCATGATTCTGATCTGCCGCAAATCGGGCAAAACACCACAACGTACCCGTGACCAGCAGAAAGATGACCGTAAGCGCCACCAGCAGGATGTTCAGGGCGATCTCGTTGGGTGTTTTCTGGCGGGCTGCGCCTTCGACCATGGCGATCATTTTGTCCAGAAAGCTGCGGCCAACCTCGCTGGTAACGCGCAGCACCAGCCAGTCGGAAAGTACGGTTGTGCCGCCGGTAACGGCGCTACGGTCGCCGCCGCTCTCCCGTATGACCGGGGCGGATTCGCCCGTGATGGCGCTTTCGTCCACAGAGGCTGCCCCTTCGGTCACATCGCCGTCAGCGGGGATCATCTCACCTGCCAGCACAAGCACGTAGTCGCCGGGTTTCAGCTCGGTGGACGAAGTCATCACAAAGGCTTCGTGCTGCGCGGGGTCCGGCAGCTTGCGGGCGTCAACACTCTTGCGCGATTTGCGCAGGCTGTCGGCCTGGGCCTTGCCCCGGCCTTCGGCGAGGGCTTCCGCAAAGTTGGCAAAGAGCACCGTAAACCAGAGTATGGCGGCGATTGCGCAGGCAAAGGCGCTCTGGCCTGCGGCGGCGGGAATGAATCCCCACGTCCCTGCCAGCGCAAGGGCCGTGGTCATGATGGCGGAAAGATATACGGTGAACATGACAAAATTGCGCGCCTGAATGTGCGGAGCCAGCTTGATGAACGAATCGCCAAGGGCCCGCTGGAGCATCCGGCTGTTGCGCGGGGCATGTGCAGTTTTGGCTGACATGGCTGTATCCTTTATTGTTGAGCGCGCTGATTAACGCGCCATTTGCAAATGTTCGGCAACGGGGCCAAGAGCCAGAGCTGGGAAGAAGCTCAGCGCGCCCACCAGCAGCACCACAAATATGAGCAGAAAAACAAACATGCCGTTGCTGGTCGAGAGCGTGCCGGAGCTTGCGGCCACAGTCTTTTTGCCAGCCATGCTGGATGCGGCGGCAAGGATGGCGGCCACGGGCACAAAGCGCCCGGCAAGCATAAGTGCGCTCAGCAGCACGTTCAGAAAAGGCGTGTTGGCGTTCAGCCCGGCAAAGGCCGAGCCGTTGTTGGCCCCGGCGGAGGTGGCGGCATAGAGCAGTTCGCTGAAGCCGTGGGGCAGGGCGTTGTTCAGGCTGTCCACAACCTGAGGAACAATGCTCATCAGACCATCTCCGATCAGGATGACGACCGGCGTGGTCAGGCAGACCACAACGGCCATTTTCATTTCAAAAGGTTCCACCTTTTTGCCCAGATATTCTGGGGTGCGGCCCACCATCAGGCCGGCCATGAAAACGGTCAGCAGCACAAAGGCCAGCATGCCGTAGAGACCGCTGCCCACACCGCCAAAGACCACCTCGCCCAACTGCATGAGCACCATGGGAACCAGCCCGCCCAACGGCGAGAAGCTGTCGTGCATGGCATTGACCGAGCCGTTGGAAGCGGCAGTTGTGGCGGCGGCCCAGATGGCGCTGCCTGTTATGCCAAAGCGCGCCTCCTTGCCTTCCATGTTGCCTCCGGCCTGAGCCAGCAGGCCGCTGCGGGCCGCAAGGTCTGTCTGCCCGGTCTGGGCCAGTTGCGGGGTGGCGCTCTGCTCGGCCCAGACGGTGAAGCCAATGGCGGCGGTCAGCAGCAGGGTCATGGCGATAAATATGACTACGCCCTGGCGCATGTCCCTGATCTGTCTGCCAAAGGTGAAGCACAGCCCGGCGGGAATGAGCAGCAGGGCCAGCATTTCCAGCATATTTGCAAGGGGTGTGGGGTTTTCGTGCGGGTGGGCGGAATTGACGCCGTTGTAGCCGCCGCCATTGGTGCCAAGCTGCTTGGGCGCAACCTGCGAGGCCTGCGGCCCCATGGGAACCATTTGTTCCGTAACGGTCGCCCCATCTTCGGTTGTAAGCGGCTCAAGCAGTGCCACGGTTTTGTAGGGTGAAAAATTCTGCGGCACGCCTTGCCAGATGAGCAGCAGCGAAAGCGCCAGCGAGAGCGGCACAAGGATATACAGGGTGGCGCGGGTGGCGTCTGCCCAGAAGTTGCCGAGACCTGAAACGGCTGGCGTGGCGGAAGTATCAGGCCCGCCGGATGCTTCTGCTTTTTGTGCGCGCAGCCCCCGAATCAAGGCGAACAAAACCGCAAAGCCCACGGCGGCGGAAACAAAGTTCTGCACTGTAAGGCCTGCCATCTGGGCCAGATAGCTCATGGCGTTTTCGCCCGAGTATGCCTGCCAGTTGGTATTGGTGACAAAACTCACCGCTGTGTTCAGGGCCAGATCCCAACTTGTATCAGATATGCCCTGCGGATTCAGGGGCAGGTTGCCCTGCGCCATGAGCAGCAGCATAAGAACCGCAATACTTACACTGCTGAAAGCCAGCACGCAGCCAAGGTAGCGCTTCCAGCCCATCTGCTCCGCCGGGTTGATGCCCATGACGCGGTACAGGCCGCGCTCGCAAGGGGCCAGAACTTTTTGCAGCCAGAACGGTTCGCCGTCCATGACCTTGCCCATGTAAATGCCCAGCGGCCACGCCAGCAATGCGAGCAATATGATGTACAGCAGGCATTGCCCAACCATGTTTTCCATAACGTCCTCCTGTGGGGATTGAACCTTGCCCACGGGAACACGGTATGAAAAAGCGCATAAAATGGGTGTTAAACTTGGGGCGGGAGTATAAAATTTGTATTAAGGCCGATGGTTGTTTTCGTTGTCAGCATGCTTGACATTGTTCAATTGGTGTTGAATGGTTGTCCAATGGAAACAAAAAAAGCTACCCAGGTGTTTGAAGCCCTTACGTCCGAGGCGCGCCTCTGCATTTTTCGTCTGCTGGTCAAGTATGCCCCTGACGGTCTGGTGGCGGGGGAGCTTTCCCGCCTGGCGGATATCCCCAAGACCAACCTTTCTTTTCATCTGAAAACCCTTGTTCACTGCGGGCTTGCCAGCGTGGAGCGCGAGGGGCGCAACACGCGCTACCGGGCAAACATCCCCTTGATGCTTGAAACAATATCCTATCTGACCGCCGAGTGCTGCTCTGGTCATCCCGAGCAGTGCAGGACGTATCGCCGCGAGAGTTGTGTGGATGCGGTGTTTCTGCCCGACTGTTGCGGGGACAATGCCTCTGATCCAGAGGGCAGCTTTGAGTGACCCTGGAAAATGTGCCCCTAAATGAGGGGGCGGGATGAATACAACCCCAATGCTGCGGGCGACGTTTTGAACCTCTTCTTTGAATCCCATCCCCGAGGTAGCCATGAACATCCTCTTTTTATGCACGGGCAATTCCTGCCGTTCGATTATTGCCGAGGCTCTTTTCCGGTCTATGGCTCCGGTTGGGGTTACAGCGCAGAGCGCGGGCAGCAAGCCTGCGGGCTATGTGCACCGCCGCGCTCTTGAGGCTTTGACCGAGGCCGGAATTTCTGCCCAAGGCCTTGCAAGCAAGTCATGGGATGATTTGCCGGAAAAGCCCTCGGTGGTCATAACCCTGTGCGCCGATGCGGCGGGTGAAGCCTGCCCGGTGTATTTTGGATTTGTAGTGCGCAGCCACTGGGGCATGCCCGATCCAGCCAAGGTGCAGGGCGATGAAGCCACAATCAAGGCCGCCTTTGCCGAAACGCTGGAGGTTCTGCGCAGGCGCGTAACAGCCCTGGCGCAGAAGATGGAGGCCAACCCAGCAATGGATGCAGACACCTTGCAGAGCACTCTTGACGGCATAGCCGCGCACTAAGGGACAGAAATTATGAGTCAGTCAACTTTGCAGCGACTTTCATTTCTCGACAGGTTCCTGACACTGTGGATTTTTCTCGCCATGTTTGCTGGCGTGGGGCTTGGTTGGGCTGCGCCGGGTGTAAAGAACGTCATCAACTTTTTTCAGGTAGGCACCACCAACATTCCCATTGCCATCGGTCTTATCCTGATGATGTATCCGCCGCTGGCGAAAGTGAAATACGAGCAGCTTGGCCGGGTGTTTCGCGATAAAAAGGTTTTGCTGCTTTCGCTGGTGCAAAACTGGGTGATCGGCCCGATTCTTATGTTCTTGCTGGCGATAGCCTTTCTTTCCGGCAACAACAGCTACATGGTGGGACTCATACTGATCGGCCTGGCCCGGTGCATTGCCATGGTCATCGTGTGGAATGACCTTGCCGGGGGCGACAGGGAATATTGCGCGGGGCTTGTGGCCTTTAACGCCATATTTCAGGTGCTGTTTTTTTCCGTCTACGCCTATGTGTTCATCACCGTGCTGCCCGGCTGGCTTGGTCTTTCGGGCGCGGTGGTAGACGTGAGCATGGGGCAGATTGCCGAAAGCGTGTTTATTTACCTCGGCATCCCCTTTATCGGGGGCGTTGTTTCCCGCTTCTACGGACTCAAGGTCAAGGGGCTGGACTGGTACGAGAATGTTTTTATTCCCCGCATCAGCCCCTGGACGTTGCGGGCGCTGATGTTCACCATTGTTGTGATGTTCTCTCTCAAGGGCGAGTACATTGTGCAGCTGCCCATGGATGTGGTGAAGGTTGCCGTCCCCCTGCTGATTTACTTTCTCATTATGTTCCTGCTTTCATTCTATCTTTCATGGAGGGCAGGGGCCAACTACGAGCAGTCGGCTACGTTGTCGTTTACCGCCGCATCCAACAACTTTGAGCTTGCCATTGCCGTGGCCATCGCCGTTTTCGGCCTCAATTCCGGCGAGGCCTTTGTGGCGGTTATTGGACCCTTGGTGGAAGTTCCGGTGCTCATCGCCCTTGTGAATGTGGCTCTGTATATTCGCCGCAAGTATTTTGTCGGGCGAGAAACGGCCTGATCTGCCTTGCCCGGGAATTTTTGCTGATCTGGCTGTAAACATGCCCGTAATTGAAGAAGGCCGCCCAAAAGGCGGCCTTCTTCGTGTTCAGTAAGTATTGCTAGTCATCGCATGATGCGTTCAGGCAGATTGAAAATAATGGTCAGCCCCTTGGGGAGAGGTTCAGGGGGCGGGAGCCGCACGCCGCTTCTCTGGGTTCGCACGATGGCGTTCTGGGCGGAGTTGTCAAAATACTTGTTTCCAGAGCTTTTTATGAGCTTGTATGCTACAATTTCTCCGTCTGGCGAGACATTCACATCTATTGTGCAAGACATGTGTTCATCCTTTGGTGATGAAAATGCCCAATACTGACGCACAGTCTCCATAAAACTGTGCATGTAATTTTCCATTGGTGACATCTTTCTGGTAGCTATAATAGAAGTTATATCTTTTTGCGTCTGTGATGAGGGTGGAGTTGAATTCCTTGCACAGGACAATATGAGCAGTAGAGTTAACGCAGTAATGAATAATAGTCTGTTGTCATTGTGTGTACGCATTGAGATTTTTCCATAAACCAGGGTTACGAAGATATTATTTACAATAAAACACACACATCGTTCTTTATCAGCCTACGCCTTACTCTTCTTTTTTAATAGCCCTCAACGGCGCCCACGCATGTTGGGAGTTTTATACATCCTCCTAGTTTTCCAGAAAAATAGTCACTGCCACAGGTCGTAGGCAAGTACGCACATGCGCGCAATAAAATACTTAGTTAGTAGGTATTAAATGATATATGTCCATTTTTATTGACATAATTAGTGCAGTTAAAAATTAGCTGTGGTACTAAGCAAATAATACCATCTTACTATGATATCAGCCCGCGATGGCAGTGGCTGCACGTAGTAGGGAAACCTTTTTATGGCACACTGCTATATACTTAAATTTGGGGTTAATTGCATGAAAAAATTGCTTATTCTTGGTGCTGGCGCTGGCGGAACCATGATAGCCACGAAAATGAGAAAGCTCTTGAGTGAAAGAGAATGGGAAATAACGCTGATTGACCGGGATCCCGTCCATCACTACCAGCCAGGCTGGCTTCTTATTCCGTTCGGGGTTGATACGCCGCAGGGTTGCGTTCGTCCCAAAAAGGATTTTATCGCTCGCGGAGTTAATTTCGTGATTGATACGATCACCGCTGTGGATCCTATCCAGCGCAAGGTCGAATGCAAAAACAGCACCCACACCTATGACTGGATTGTTGTTGCCTCTGGCGCGAGAATCGCTCCCGATGAGGTGCCCGGCCTTCTGGACGACTGGGGCGGCAAGATCCACAACTTCTACACCCATGACGGCGCTGCGGCACTTGGCGACAAGCTGAAGCACTTCAAGAAGGGGCGTCTTGTTCTCCACATTTGCGAAACCCCCATCAAGTGCCCTGTTGCGCCTCTGGAATTTGTGTACATGGCCGACTGGTACCTGCAAAAGATGGGCGTGCGCAAAGATGTGGAAATTGAGCTTGTCACGCCGCTTACGGGGGCTTTTACCAAGCCGGTTGCCAACAACATTCTTGGTGCGCTGTGCGAGCAGAAGGGCATCAAGGTTACCACCAACTGGACTGTGGACAGCGTGGAAGCCGACCGCGCCGTGATCGCTTCCGTCACGGGCGATGAAATCCCCTACGACCTGCTGGTGAGCATTCCCCCGAACCTTGGGCAGGAATTCCTCATCGAATCTGAAGTCTCCGACGTGACCGGCTTCATCGATACGGATAAGGAGCTGCTGAAGTCCAAGAAGTTCGAGAACATGTATATCATCGGCGACGCAACAAACGTCCCCGCGTCCAAAGCCGGCTCTGTGGCCCACTTTGAAGCGGACGTGATCGCCCAGAACCTGATGGCCGACATTGAAGGAACCGACAATTATTACAGGTTTGACGGCCACACCAACTGCTTTATCGTCACTGGTTTTGAAAAGGCCTCGCTCATCGACTTCAGCTACGCTGTGGAACCCCTGCCGGGCATGTTCCCGCTGCCTGGTGTTGGCCCCTTTGAGCTGCTGGGCGAAAGCCACATCAACTATTGGGGTAAGCTCATGTTCAAGTGGGTGTATTACAACCTCATGCTGAAAGGCCATGAACTCCCGTTTGAACCCAATATGTATCTTGCAGGGAAAGATACCTCCTTGCTGAGAAGCAAGTAGACCGGAGGGATCATATGACACCTGAAGATAAAATTCTTGAGCGGCTGGAAGCCATCGAAGGCAGGCTCAGCGACCTTCAAGCAAGCAAGGAAAGCAGCAACATGCTGCTGAGCGAGCTGACGCCCATTGGGAACCATGCCTTCCGCCTTATTGTTGAAGAGATGGAAACCCTCAACGGCAGGGTTACGCTTGACGATATTCTGGATCTGGGCCGCAAGGGCCTGCTGACTGTTCCCCGGCTTACGTGGCTGCTCGACCAGCTCGAGAACGCCACCGACCTGTGGAAGATTATGCACCCTGCGTTTGCGCCGACCTTTCCGCATATCATCGAAAAGATGGGCGAGTGGGAAAAGGATGGCGTGTTTGAAAAGATGTCTGCGTTTAAAAACGCCGGCGGCAGCCTGCTTGGCTCCATGAGCCCGGAAGACATTGCCAAAACTGGCGAAGGCCTGGCCTTTTTGATCAGCCAGTTGCAGCGCCTTGCCGACCCCGACCTGCAAGCCAAGATCACGAACCTGATCGGCATGCTGGGCGAGATAGACACGGCCAATGTGAAGCCCACGGGCGTTTTTGGCCTTATTGGGGCGCTTGGCAGCGCGGAAGGCAAACAGACCCTTGGCCTGCTTGCCGAACTGATAAAAGTAGCAGGAAAGTACACGGGCCAGAGCGCGTCCAAATAACCGAGAGGTTATCTGACGGGTTCCCCGAAACTGCCCGTTTATAAAGCAAAAGCCCGCCGAAGTTGCAGAACTTCGGCGGGCTTTTGCGTGAACTGGGGAATTAGTCACGATATTTAAAAATAAGGTGCGTTATACTTCTTATGGTTTGGATGTAGACCGTCGCTTTCAGGCATGATATGCGAAAAAAAGTAGGGAGAAGAAGGTTGTTTGAGTGTTATGGTGTTAAATTTATAAAGGAAATTAAGTGGATGTTTTTAATAATAGAGAAGTGGCAAGCGCGCTATGGATCATAGTTTTCGCTTGTTATGTTTTTTTCGCGAGTAAGTTTAAGGGTGCGAGGAAATCTTTTAAAGATTTAGTATCTGTATTTTTCGTAAGGCAGATAATCTCAATCTTGATATTGATGTCTGCTTATATGACGCTTGTTATATATGTAATGTATGCCGCTGGGTTATGGAATGTTGGTCAGATAAAGAATACATTATACTGGGCTGGTTCCGTTGGCTTAATGTCACTATTTAAACTGGAAACAATTAAAAAAGATAATAACTATTTTAGTCAATTAGCCTTCGGTAGCCTAAAGATATTTGCAATCATTCAGTTTATTGTTGGCATCTATACCTTCCCACTGTGGGTAGAATTGTTAATAGTCCCAGTTTTTGTGCTCATTGGAGGAATGTCTGTCATTGCAGACAAGGTGGGAAGATATAGTCAAGTAAAGAATATTTTTAATTCTATGTTAATAATATTTAGCTTGGCTGTTATTATAAATGCATTTTATATGATTGTATTTAATTGGGATGAGTTTGCAAATGAAAGTACTGTATATGATTTTATTGTGCCTGCTCTGCTAACAATATTTTACATCCCTTTTTTATTTGTATTGAAAATATATATAGTATACGAATCGGCTTTTATAAAGATAAAATTTTTAATAAAAAATAAAAGAGTCAGGTTACTTGCAAAAATATATTCAGTATTTTTTTTTAATTTTCGGACTGCTCAATTTGATCGTTGGATAAAATGCCTTTCTATAGATAAAGTTAATTCACATCGGGAGTTAGTAAAATCGTTTAAACATATAAGCAAGATGAATAGACTTGAGAATAGTGTTTGCGAAGTCCCAATTAGCGAAGGTTGGTCTCCGTATATTGCAAAAGATTTTTTGATAGATGAGGGTTTTGTTACGGGATATTATAGTAAATCATACGGGAATGAGTGGTCAGCATCATCTCCAATGATGAAATTAGGAAATGAGATTCTTCCTGATAATATTGGCTATTATGTAGAAGGCGTAGAAGGTATTGCAAAAAAATTGAAGCTTAGCCTCAATATTAACGACTCGAGCAGGGCTATCCTTTCAAGAAAAAAATTTATGGAAACCGCCGGAGTACTGATTCAAAAAAGCTTGAATATGAGCATTACCGATGCCACAAAACATGCCCTACTTTGTGGAGAATCTCATTGCGAATTCTATGAGAACAAGGCGGTATCCGTTGTTGTAAATTTATGGCCCCGACACAAGTCTGGGGGGCATGATATGAAATTTACTGTTGCAATGATTAACAATGATGAGGCTTGCCCGTAAAACGCAAAGACCGCCGAAGTTGTGCAACTTCGGCGGTCTTTGTCTGAACAGTTCTTGGTGGGCCCACCAGGACTTGAACCTGGGACGGGCCGGTTATGAGCCGGAGGCTCTACCAACTGAGCTATAGGCCCCAAGGAGGGGAAATATAGCTGCAAGGCTGGCTTCGGTCAAGTGCGCGTATCGGGCAGCGTTGGGCGGGCCGCAAAAGCTGCCCCTTGCTACATGGCGTTGCCCGCTTCCAGCAAGGAAATCTGCTCGTCCATGGCCTTTTTCAGCGGGGCGGGCAGTCCCATGATGTCCACGTTCAAAAAGCCCCGCACAATGGTGGCGGCGGCTTCGTCTTCGTCCAGACCGCGCGCCATGAGGTATTCAATTTCCTCCTGCGCGATCTTGCCCACCGCTGCCTCGTGCGAAAGTTCCACGCCGTCCTGGTTGCTGTCCAGCTCGGGGATGGCGTGCATGCGCCCACCGCCAAGAATCAGCCCCTTGCATTCGAGGTGCCCCTTGGCGGGTGCGGCGGAAGCGCCGATAAAGCCCCGGTTGATGACCGTGCCGCCCGTGGTGACAACGCGCGAGATGATTTCGCCGCGCGTATCGGGGGCCGCAAGGTCAATGCGGTTGCCGCAGTCCACATGGGAGCCGGTGGGGGCCACTACAACGGAGTTGAAGCGGGCCACGGCTCCGGCTCCAGCCAGGGTCATGGTGGGGTACATTTGCAGGTCGCCCACGGGCTTGAGCAGAATGTAGTTGTTCTGAAACTCGCCCCCGGCTTCCACAATCCCGGCGGAACGGGGGCGTACAGTCGTGCTGCTGCCCCAGTTGTGAATCATGGTAAAGGTCAGCTTGCCGCCTTTTTCCACATAATATTCGGTCACGCCCAGATGGGCGGCATCGTTGGCATCGTGCGCAGTGGCGCAGCCGCCAAGAATGTGCAGCTCCGCGCCTTCTTCAACAATCACAATGTTGTGGATGCTCTGGCCCGCGCCGTGCCCCTTGATGAACATGCAGGACTGCACGGGCTGGGCGATTTTGACGCCCTTGCGCGCCCGCACAAAGTAGCCGCCGTTGCAGTGCTCCTGCGCCATGCGCGTGAATTCGTCCTTTTCAGGATTCAGCAGCTTCCAGAAATACTGGGGCAGGCCGTCGAACTTTTTCAGCGCCGTGCGGATGTCCATGAGGTCGAGGCCTTCATGGCGCGTTTCGCAGTGCACGCCAGCGTGGTTGAGCTGCATGAACGCACCGCTTGCGGTGCTGTCGTTCACATCGATGCCAGCCAGCACCAGACGTTCCTGATCCTCGCGGGGCAGGGCTGCGAGGTTTTCAATGGGCGCGGCGTTTTCGCCGCCGCTGAACTGAAAGCGGGAAAGATTGACAGAACTCATTTAAGGGGCGCCTCCGCAATTTTGCCAAGCATGTCGCCGGTGAGGCAGCGCAGACATTCCTGATAGCCGTGGGTAGCGATGTGATCCAGAATTTCGCGGGGCCGCGCTTCGCAGCACAGCTTGCCCTGATACATGACCTGCCCCCGGTGGGCATTGACGTATTCAAGGATATGACCGGTGTGGGTGATGATAAGACCGCTGGTGGAGCGCACCTTCTCTCGCTGCCGCAGCGTGGCGCAACATCGGTCGGGCGTGCCGTCAAGCAGGTAGCGAACTGTTTTACCCACAAGCGCCATATTCTCAAGGTCAACGCCGGATTCCGGCTCGTCAAAGAGCAGCAGGTCTGGCTTCTGGGCCATGAGTTGCAGCAGTTCGGAGCGCTTGATTTCGCCGCCGGAAAAGCCCGCGTTCACATCGCGCTTGAGAAAATGGTCAAAATGCACCTTGCGGGCCATGTCTTCTATATCCATCTTGCGCCCGCGCCCGCACAGTTCCACCAGCTTGCCCGTGGGCAGGCCATGAATGGTGGGGGGCCGCTGAAACGACATGCCGATGCCGAGGCGCGCACGCTCGTACATGGGCGCGTGGGTGATGTCTGTGCCTTTGTAGATGATTTGCCCCTGCGTGACCTCATACCCCGCAAAGCCCATGAGAGTCATGAGCAGGGTGGTTTTGCCGGAGCCGTTGGGGCCAAAAAGAATGAATGTTTCGCCAGGGCGGATGTGCAGATCAATGCCCTTGAGCACGGGCGTACCCTTGACCGAAACATGCAGGTCACGGATTTCAAGCATCTTCTTCTCCGGTTTCGCCCAGATACTCCAGCACATCGTAATGCACGTGATCCAGAATATGGGTCAGCCTGGAAACGCATTCCTCGCCCACGGCGCTGCCAATTAGGGTGACAATAAAGGCCGCGCGCTTGGAATTGACCAGCGCTTCATAGCCAGGATCAGCGGAATACGGAATGGCCCGGATGGAATCGCTGAATTCCTGAAGTTTTGCTTCATCGAGATATTTGATGGGCTGGGGCTCGTTGTCGAGATAGGCGATGCCGTCCCGCAGCTCCAGCATGATCGGTTTGCCACGCAGATACGCGATGCACACTTCCATGGTAATCCCCTTGGTTTTGTGATGCCGCATAGTGGCAAACTTGCCACCCCCTGTCCAGAGATGCGGCGTATTCAGATGCCTGTCTTTATTGGAGCGTGGCGAGGTGCAACGGCGCTGTTTAAGCGCTGGCGCGCCTTTGGCGGATATGCGGCATATGTCGGATATGGTAAAAAAATGCGCAAGCCAGATCACGCAACTCTGCGCGGCCGCAGGGTTTTGTTCCCCGCTGCCGCGCAGCAGACAGCCCGGTGGGCAGGAATTATTTGTGCCGGGGCGTCATGTTGAGGCCTCATGCAAGGCCAAAGCGTAGGGCGGCGTAGCCCACCACCTTGCGCGTATCGCCCGATGCCGTGGCTGAAGTGTCGTACAGGCACAGTTCCGCCCATGGTTCGCCCAGGGCGCGGGCGGCAAACAGGGCAAGGGCCATGGGGGCCGCCCCGCACATGGTGATTTTTTCACGCTGCACCATGGTGAGCAGGCCTTCCGGGTCGCAGGCCAGCGCCTGCGAAAGGGCGAAAGCATCCTTGCGCATGGTGGTTTCCTGATCTTCGTAATGGTTCATGTCGGAGCTGACGATGACGCCGATCCGCTCGGCCTTGCTTTCGTACTGGCGGATGACCTCCGCCAGCGCCAGCCCCGCTTCCTGCAAGATTTTGTGTTGCATGGTGCCCACGCACACAGGGGTGATGCGGCGGGTCGCGCCGGGCGTACCCTGCGGCGGCATGCATTGCAGAAAAGGCAGCAGGACTTCTATGGAATGCTCGTCAAGGTGCGAGTGCAGGTCGGGCGCAAAACCGCCCTTGGCGCACAGGCTGGCGGCCAGCTCCGCATCCACGTCAACATTGCCCAGCGGGGTACGCCACGCGCCATCCGGCCACACGCCAAGGGCCGCGCCCCTGCCCGTGTGGTTGGGGCAGAGCATCACAAGCCGCTCCGGCAGGCTGGCTCCGGCTGTGGTTTTGTTCCAGGGGCTCATGAGCGCGGCCCCAACCACCTTGCCGCAGTAAACGTAGCCAGCATGGGGAAGCATAAGGCCGCGCAGGCTTGCAGAGGCCTTGCGCTTGGCGTCAATGGGCGCATTTGCAGACAAGGCTTTTCCAGCCGTGAGGTATGACTTGATTTCCTTTTGCAGCTCACCGGGCGAAGCGGGATAGAAACGCCCGGCTGCGACAGGTTCACGTTCGGGCATGAGTACTCCTCGCTGGCGCGTCAGTTCAGCCCGCCCAGCAGGGCATAGTGGGTTTCCATGTATTCCTGAAGGCCCTCGCGGCTGCCTTCCCGGCCAATGCCGCTGAATTTCACGCCGCCAAAGGGCGTTTCGGCGGCGGCAAGGCCCGCATCGTTGAAGCCAGCCATGCCGTACTGCAATTTGTTGAACAGCCGCCAGATGCGCGGCATGTCGCGCGTGCAGACATATGAGGCCAGGCCGAATTCCGTATCGTTGGCAAGGGAAATGGCTTCTTCCTCATCGTCAAAAGTCATGACGGCAGCCACCGGGCCGAATATCTCTTCGCGGAAAATACGCATCTCCGAGGTCAGACCCACCAGCAGGGTTGGCTCGTAAAAATTGCCGCCAAGGCTGTGGGGCTTGCCGCCGAACAGCACTTGCGCGCCTTTTTCCACAGCGTCCTTGACCAGAGCATCAGTGTGGGCCACGGCATCGGCATTGATGAGCGGGCCCATGTCGGTTTCCGGTTTGAGTCCGTCGCCCACGCGCATGTCGCTGATGTGATCGAGCAGATTGGTGGCGAAGGTTTCCACCACGCCGCTCTGCACCAGAAAGCGGTTGGCGCATATGCAGGTTTGCCCGGCATTGCGGAATTTGCAGGCCATGGCCATGGTCACGGCCTTGTCCATGTCCGCATCGTCAAACACAATAAAGGGAGCGTTGCCGCCAAGCTCCATGGAAATGCGTTTGAGCGTAGGCCCGCACTGGGTTGCCAGTTGCAGCCCCACTGTAGTTGAGCCGGTAAAGCTGAGCTTGCGCACCAGCGGGTTGGAGGTAATCTCGTTGCCGATGCGCCGCGCACTGCCCGTAACAACGTTGAAAACCCCGGCGGGGATGCCCACCCGCACGGCCAGTTCCGCCATTGCCAGCGCGCTATACGGCGTGGCGCTGGCGGGTTTGACCACCATGGTGCAGCCCGCCGCCAGCGCAGGGGCCACCTTGCGCGGGATCATGGACATGGGGAAGTTCCACGGCGTGATGGCCGCAGCCACGCCTACAGGGGCATGACGAGTGAGGGCCTGCACCCCGTGGCGGTATACGGGCGTGACCTCGCCGCTGAAGCGGCGGGCTTCTTCCGCGAACCATGGAAAGTATGACGCGCCCTGAAGGATCTCTGCTCTGGCCTCGGCCAGGGGCTTGCCTTCTTCAAGGGTAAGCAGGCGGGCCAGATCTTCAATGTTCTCGGCAATGGCGCGTTCCCAGGCGTGGAGCAGGGCGCCGCGTTCCAGAGGCGTCCGTGCGCTCCAGACAGCAAAGGCCGCCTGCGCGGCTTCAATGGCCTCGCGGGTTTCGGCCTCGCCGCAGTTTGGCACGGTGCCCAACTGCTTGCCATTGGCGGGATTAACGACTTCAATAACGCTTTTTTCGGCCGCATCGCGCCAGTGCCCATTGATGAGGCACTGGCTGCGGAACAGCTCCTGATCGTGCAGAATACGGTACATAAAACCCCCTGTAATGATCCCCGCAGGGCATCAGAACAGCTGCATGCCGTCCAACCAGTGGTGCTTGACCCTGCCGCGCAGGGTCTGCCCCAGAAATGGCGTGTTGCAGCTCTTGGAATAGAGGTTTTCCGGCCCGGGAACCCATGTTTCGTCCGGGTCAAGCAGGAAGAAATCTGCTGGATCGCCGGGGGTAAAGCCGTTGCAGGGCAGGTTGAAAATTTCTGCCGGGCGGCGGCTCCACAGCCGGTGCACATCGGCCTCTGTCAGCACGCCTTCGGCCACCAGCCCCCAGGTGAGGCTGACAGCCAGATCAAGCCCGGTAAAGCCGCACATGGCATCGTCCAGGGTGCCTTCTTTTTCGTGGGCGGCGTGGGGGGCGTGGTCTGTGGCGAGTATGTCGATGGTGCCGTTTTTCACGGCGCGGCGCAAGGCCTCGCGGTCTGCGGCGGTGCGCAGTGGCGGGCTGACCTTGGCCTGGGTATTGTAGCCCTCAAGGGCGGTTTCATCCAGCAGCAGATAGTGGGGGCAGGTTTCGGCAGTCACCTTGACGCCGCGCGCCTTGCCCCAGGCGATGCAGTCAACGGTCAGCGCTGCGGAAACATGGGCGATATGCACGGGCACGCCAAGGTATTCGGCCAGCATAATGTCGCGCATGGCCTGATTGGCCTCGCCAGCGGCGGGCTGCCCCTTGACGCCCAGCAGGCCGCTGGTCACGCCTTCGTGCATGCGCCAGCCCTTAGCCAGATGCGGGTCTTCGCAGTGGTCTATGAGCACCAGATCAAGGTCTGCGCCGTATTCCATGATGCGCCGCACAAGCTCCGCGTTTTCCAGCGGGCGGCCATCGTTGGAAACAGCCACGCAGCCCGCTTCCTTGAGTTCCGCGAGGGGGGCCATTTCCTCGCCCTTGAGGCCCACGGTGGCGGCGGCAATGGGGTGGAGGCGCGGGCCGTTGGGGTGGCTTTTGCGGGCGCTGTCGAGCATGGCGCGCGTAATGCTGGCTGTGTCGTTGACGGGCTTGGTGTTGGCCATGCACATCACCGCGCCAAAGCCGCCCCGCGCGGCGGCCTCGAGGCCGGAGGCGATGTCTTCCTTGTATTCAAAGCCCGGTTCACGCAGATGCACGTGGGCATCGATGCAACTGGGCATGAGCACAAGGCCCCTGGCGTCAAAAACTTCACGGCTGTCGTAGGCGTGGTGGCCTGCCGGGGTCATGGTGACAATCTTGCCGTGCCGCACCAGCAGGTCTACCGGGGCTTCAAGGTGGCGTGCGTTCTTTATCAAGAGGCTCATGCGCGTACTCCATCGTTGCGCGTGGCCAGCAGATAGAGCACGGCCATACGCGTGGCGACGCCTGCGGCCACCTGATTCAGCACCAGGCTCGCGGGGGCGTCTGCTATGTCATTGGAAATTTCAAGCCCACGGTTCATGGGGCCGGGATGCAAAACCTTGGCCTCGGGCGCGGCAAGGGCCAGCTGGCTGGAGCCAAGGCAGAAACGGCGGGAATATTCCGCAAGGTCGGGCAACAGGCCCGCCTGCTGGCGTTCAAGTTGCAGGCGCAGACACATGACGGCGTCCACATCGCGCACGGCTTTGTCCAGCTCCGTATAGATTTCCACGGGCCAGTGCTCCACCCCTGCGGGCAGCAGGGTGCGCGGGGCGCACAGGCGTACCTTGACGCCCAGCATGGTGAGCAGGTGCATGTTTGAACGGGCCACGCGGCTGTGGGCGATATCGCCCAGAATCAGCAGGGTGCGACCGGCAAAGCGGTTTTGCCACGCCTGCCGCAGGCTGTAGCAGTCGAGCAGGGCTTGGGTGGGGTGGGCATGCCAGCCATCGCCGCCGTTGACGATGCCGCAGGGCAGCAGCTCCGCAAGAAAGCGCGCCGCGCCGCTGCTGGGGTGGCGGATGACAATGACATCCGGCCCCATGGCCTGAAGGGTGAGGCCCGTATCCTTGAGGCTTTCGCCCTTGTTCAGGCTTGAGCCTGATTTTGCCAGGGAATAGGTGTCGGCGGAAAGGCGTTTGCCCGCAACATCAAAGGACGTTTTGGTGCGGGTGCTGTTTTCCACGAAAAACAGCACAACGGTCTTGCCCTTGAGGGTAGGCACCTTTTTGACCGGACGGCTGTTGATTTCCTGAAAGCTGGCGGCCAGGTCCAGCAGGTGCATGGTGTCTTCCGCGCTCAGTTGGGTGACGTCCAGCAGGTCTTTGTGGGGCCAGTGGTAGCGATTGTCGGTATTCATGACGTTGCGTTGTAAAAAGGTCAAAAAAAATCCCCGTTGCTATACAACGGGGGAATACGAAAAACGCCTGCAAATGCGAAAAAAATCAGGGAGGCCGGGGGCGCTGTGCTTGCCCTGCCATAGGAAATTGCGCAAACGGGCGTTGGTCTTCATAAGTAGCAAATGTAGGCGCGCTTGGGCGCTTTGTAAAGCAAAAAGTCGGTTGACGCTTGCAGGGGCATTGTCTAGTTGTAAGCGTACCGCGCACTGATGCAGACGTTTTGCGGCGCGGCTGTAAGTATCTTCAGCGAGGAGAACCACATGCTTGTGTCTCTTGTGGCCTACGTCTTGTGCGGGGCTGTGGCCGGTGTTCTGGCCGGGCTTCTGGGTGTTGGCGGCGGCATTGTTCTGGTGCCCCTGATGGTTGCCATTTTCCCCACAGTGGGTGTTCCCGCCCAGTATGTGCAGCAGATGGCGCTCGGCACATCGCTTGCCAGCATCATGATCACCTCCATCTCCAGCGCGCGGGCGCATAATGCCCGTGGCGCCGTACACTGGGATATCTTCAAGGCCATTACCCCCGGCATTCTTGTGGGTACGTTCTTCGGTGGTCTTGTTGCCACCCATATGCCCACCATGTTCCTGAAGATATTTTTTATCTGCTTTATCCTCTTTGTGTCGGCGCAGATGCTCTCCAACTACCGGCCCCCGGCCAGTCGCGATCTGCCCGGCAAGATGGGAACCGCCGGCGTGGGCGGAGTCATCGGCCTTGTGTCGAGCTTTGTGGGTATCGGCGGCGGTACGCTTTCCGTGCCGTTCATGACCTTTTGCAACGTGCCGCTGCACCATGCCGTGGGCACCTCTGCCGCCATTGGCTTTCCCATTGCCGTGGCGGGTACGCTGGGCTTTATTGTGGGCGGCTGGGGCAGGCCTGATCTGCCCGCCATGTCGCTTGGCTTTGTGAACCTGTGGGCACTGCTGGGCATTGCCACAGCCAGCTTTATGACCGCTCCGCTTGGAGCAAAGCTTTCGCATGCCTTGCCTGCCGACAAGCTTAAGAAAGGTTTTGCCTGTTTTTTGATCCTGGTGGCCTTGAAGATGATCTGGGGCCTGGTGTAACGTAGACCCATGAAGCTTCAGTCGTACAACAAGGCTCTGGCCGAATCGGTGATCTGGAACCTGCTCTGGCTTACGCTGGGGTCGGTTCTTATGGCCATATGCATTCAGAGCGTGGCCGCGCCCCATGGCTTCCTTTCCGGGGGAGTCATGGGCGTGGGCCTGCTGGTCAATTACTGGACAGGCACGCTCACGCCGTTGGTCTGGTATGCCCTGCTGTGCGTTCCTGTGTACGCATTGGGCTGGTTTGGCGTGGGCAAACGTTTTTTGCTCTACACGGCCTACGGAACCCTTTGCACCACGTTGTTCAGTTTTTTCATCACCTTTGAAATTCCCATTACCAACGAAGTGTACGCCACCGTGGTGGGCGGGGTGCTGCACGGCGCAGCTTGCGGCATCATGCTGCGCACGCTTGGCAGCAGCGGCGGTACGGATGTGGTTGCCGTGCTGCTCAAGGAACGTTGGAGCGTACCCATCGGGCAATTCAATTTTCTGTTCAATTCCCTGCTGTTTCTTACGGCGGCCTCGCACATGGCGCTGGACCTCATTGTTGCTTCCATGCTGATGATGTTCATTTCGGCCAGTACGCTGGAATATGTGCTGGGCCTGTTCAACCGGCGCAAGCTTGTGATGATCATTTCTGACCACGGTGAAGAAATCAGCGAGGCCATTTTGGTGACAGAGCGCTTTGGCGCTACGCTTGTACGCGGCAAGGGGGCCTATTCCGGCTCCGACCGCGAAATTCTGCTCACCGTCACCAACAATGTGGCGCTCAAGCGGCTGGAGAATCTGGTGTTCAGCATTGATCCGCGCGCTCTGTTCATTGTGGAAAACACGTTCTATGTGTCGGGCGGGCAGTTTGCCCGCAGAAGCCGTTGACGGCGGAGGCCCCATGAACCCTGAAGCCACGGAATTTCCTGAATCTGACGAGCCGTCGGGGGCCTTGCTGGCCATCAGGGCCAAGAGCATTCTGACCCTTGGCGGCGAAGGCCCGGCACGGGCCGCCCGCCTTTTTGCCCCGCTGAAAAAGATCGATAACGGCGTGCTGCTGGTGCGTAGCGGGCTGGTGGAGGATGTTTTGCCGTGGTCGCAGGCAAAACTGCCCGCAGGTACGCTGGTGCGCGACGTGGGCGCTGTTTGTCTTGCGCCTGCCTGCGTCAACGCGCACACGCATCTGGAACTTTCGCATCTGGCGGAGAAAACCCGCTGGGGGCGTGGCTTCACCGCCTGGCTGCAAAGCCTTATTCCCCTGCTGGGCGCTGCCCCGCAGGCGGATGCCGTGGAAAGCGCCTGCGCCGCGCTGGCCCTGTACGGCACGCTGTATGTGGGCAACATCACTGGATCCCTGCCCGGCGGCACGGTTCTGGCCGATGCGGCCTGCAATGAGGCGGGGCTGACCGCAAGCCATTTTTGCGAATGGTTTGGCTTTGGCGCGCCCTTTGCCGATGGTGAACGCCCCTGGCCGCCGCGTTGCCGTCAGGCTCTGGCTGATGATCCATTTCTCATGGCCCGTTGCGCTCCCGGCGGGCATGCCCTGTATTCCACCGGGCCGGAAATCCTCAGCGCCGCGCGGCAGGACTGCTCCCGCATGGGGCGCGTGTTTTCCTTCCACCTTGCGGAATCGCCCGAAGAAACCCAGTTGCTCACATCGGGCAGCGGGCCTTTGCGCGATCTGTACGCCGGGGGAGTGCTGCCGCCAGACTGGTCTGCGCCGGGTTTGCGCCCGCTGGCCTATGCGGTGAAGCTGGGTCTGCTCGGCCCCGGTACTCTGGCCGTGCACGGCGTACAGCTTGATGCGCAGGAAGTGGAAGTGCTGGCAGCCAGCGGCGCGGCCCTGTGCCTGTGCCCGCGCTCGAACCGCAATCTTGGCGTAGGGGTGCCGCCTGTGCGCGAACTTATGGAAAGCGGCGCGCTGTTGTGCCTTGGCACGGACGGGCTGACCTCCAACCGCGATCTGGATGTGCGCAAAGAGGCGGTGTGGCTGCGCGAAACAATGGACGTGCCGCCGGAAGCTCTGGTGCGCATGCTGACGGTTAACGGCGCTGCCGCCCTGAATCTTCTGGGCTGTGGGGCAGGGCGGCTGGAAAAGGGCGGGCCTGCAGATTTTTGTGTACTGCCAGAAAACCTGACCTACTAGCCATCCACGAGCCAGCAGCGCCCGGCAAGGGTCGCGAACAGCTTTCATGCCTCTGAAGGCAGCTGCAAATGCCTTGAAATTATTCTCGATTACCTGTGTTTGTGTTTGGCGCATAAAGTCCTTGTCAGGGTAATTTGTTGCTGGCAGTATTCGCCCAGCAGACTGACGCCGTTACGGCATGTATCGCCAGCCTGCCGGGTGCGCCGCCAGGGGGTATTTGCGGCTTATCCGGGTTTGGGGATGCCGACCGCGTTATTACTGCAAGCGGCTTGCCGCTTTTTCTTAACCTGCGCCAAGAAGGACAACATGACCGAGGAAGTTTTGGATTGGAAGGAAGCCATTGCCAGGGTGCTCAACAAGCGTGACATGTATGTCAAGCTGCTTGCCAAGTTTATCGAGACAGAGCGCGACACCCCGTCAAAGGTGGCTCAGGCCCTGAAGAGCGGCAACAAGGAAGAAGCCCGTAACCTTGTGCACAGCACCAAGGGAGCAGCCGCCAACCTGGGGGCCAAGGCGCTGGCCGCCGCTGCGCTTGAGCTTGAAATGGCCGTCAAGGCCGGGGCGGATACCGACCGCGCCATGAGCCATTTTTCTGCCGCGCACATGGACACGCTTGTGACCATGCACGCCTTTATGACGCAGTAGGCTGACTTTGCTGAAAAAGTTGAGCCCCTCCGCTGGAATGTCCGGCAGAGGGGCTTTTTTTATGGCAGCAGGTGTGCGCGGGCCTGTTTCTGGCCGGTGATCCCTGCAATTTTGAAGTACTACGAGAGGGGCAGGTTGGATGCGCTTATGCAAAAAGCCCTCACCCCCGCAAAATATTTTAATGCCAGTCTGTCACAACCCTAGGGGCAGAAGCATTCGTGCGTTTCGTCCATGAACTGCTCAAGCTTTGCCACCGCCTTGCGCAGTTCGTTCTCAACCTCTGGTGTTTCTCCGGCGTGTCGCGAAAGGCTGGCAGGGAGACGCTCATGGCGCAGTCCACGCGTCCGGCAAAAGTAACAGGCACAGCGTAGCAATGCAGCTGCGGGTTGATTTCGCCAATATCTCTTGCGATGGCCCCCTGACGTACCCTTTGCAGCTCTTCCAGAAAGGCGTCCATGTCAAAAGGCTCGGTGCAGAGCTCCCCGGCAAAAAGGGCGACCACTTCCTCCCTTTTGCACTGGCTGAGCAGCGCCTTGCCCAGAGCCGTTTTTCGGGCTGGCATGCGCGACCCCACGCGCGATATGATCTGGATAGGCTCGCGCGAATCCACCTTGGCTATGTAGAGCACCTCGGTATGGGAGAGAATGCCCAGCTGGCAGATTTCGGCGCAGGCGTCCACCACCTGCCGCATGCAGGACTGCGCCTGTGCCATGAGTGGGTCTTGCGTGCGAAAACCCTCTGAAAACAGGTACAGGCCCCGTCCTAGTTCATACCTACCAGAAAGCTTATCTCTGCGAACAAAATCATGCTGTTGCAGGGTTTCAAGGATAGGCGAGATCGTGCCCTTGCTGCTGCCGATGCACTGGGCAAGCTGGGTAAGCGTGAGGCCGTGTTCTGTATCAGCCAGGGCTTCAAGAAGTGAAATGACCCGCTGGGTCGGCATGTGGACAGTCGTTTTTTGTTGGTCTTGCATGCCCATTGTTTTGCACGGAAAAATAATTTTTTCAAGAAAGGGTCAAGGGGATGCTTGACGCAGATTGCCTGTCCGTATAGTTTGTATTTACGTATTAAGTTCGTATATACAAACAATGAGGCTGCAATCCTGAAAAGAGGGTGACCAAATGGGAACAACGGGTGCTCTGATTATTCTTGGTGTGACGATCGTCGGCATCGTGTTGCTGTGCGTGCGTTACAGGGTTCATGCATTTTTGGCGTTGATGGCTGCCTGCGCCTTTTTGGGGATTGCCAGCGGCATGCCCCTGGGGGCCATTGGCTCGTCCATTGAAAAGGGTATGGGCAATACCTTGGGCTTTCTGGCTCCCATCCTGGCGCTGGGCGCGTTCATGGGCAAGATGCTCGAAGTCTCGGGCGGCGCGCAGCGGCTCGCCAAATCGCTTATTGGCGTTTTTGGTCAGACCAAGGCCTACTGGGCCATGCTCATTATCGGCTATATTTGCGGTATCCCGGTGTTTGCCCAGGTGGGCATGGTGCTGTTGATGCCTCTGGCCTTCTCCATTTCCAAGGAATCCAAGCTTTCCATCCTGCTGGTGGCGCTTTCGCTCTACACTGGCCTGCTGGTTGTGCACTGCGTTGTGCCGCCGCATCCCGCAGCCATGGCCATTGCCAAGGAACTGAACGCCGATGTGGGCAAGGTGATCCTTTACGGCCTCGTTCTGGTGGTGCCCGGCGCCATCATCGGCGGCCCCATCTTTGCCAAGTACATCAGCAAAAACATCATTGTGCCGCTGCCTGAAGGGGCCGTTACCACGGTTATCAGCAAGGATGGCCGCGACCTGCCCAACTTTGGCGGAACCCTGCTGCTGACACTGCTGCCGCTGATCCTCATGATCGGCAAGACCGTGGTGGAATTTTCCTCCAGCAAGGATGCGCCCTACATGCCCCTGGTGGAATTTTTGGGCCACCCTGTGATCGCCCTGTTCATTTCCGCCGTGGCTTCCCTGATCTTCCTTGGCGTGAAGCGGGGCTTCAGCTCCGTTGAGCTGAGCGGCTTTTGCGACAAATCCCTCCTGCCCATGGTTTCCATTCTGCTGGTCATTGGCGCTGCGGGCAGCTTTAACAAGGTCATCATGGATTCCGGCATGGGCAACGTTCTTAAGGACGTACTGGTCACGCTCAACATGCACCCGGTCATCATGGCCTGGCTGATTGCTTCCATCATGCGCTTTGCCCTTGGCAGCGCCACCGTCGCCATGATGACGGCTGCGGGTTTTATCAGCCCTGTGCTGGCCGTGCATCCTGTTGACCCTGCGCTCATGTGCATTTCCATTGGCGCGGGCGCCATTGGCTGGTCGCATGTTACGGACTCCGGCTTCTGGTTTTTCCGCGAATTCCTGAACATGTCGGTCAAAGACATGTACCTGTCCTTCACGCTGTCTGGCTGCATCGTGTCGATCATCACGGCGATATTCTGCTACCTGGCATCGTTTGTTATCTAACAGAGCTATATGGAGAGTATGATGAAATATATAACGCCCACACTTACCGCGCTGAAAAGCAAAACAGAAATCGACGTGCAGTCGTGCCTCAAACATTACGACTTTCTTATTAATGCCGGTATTGACGGTGCGGCCATATTTGGCAGTTCCGGTGAGTTTCCGCATCTTTCTGTTGAAGAACGCAAGAGCCTGATTTCTGCGGCCATCAAGCATATCGACCGCCGTATGCAGGTGCTGATCGGCACTGGCGACATGCGGGTTGAAGAATGCGTCGCCATGTCCAACTTTGCCTTTGAGCAGGGCGCGGACGGCGTGATGGTGGTGGGGCCGTGGTACTTTGCCCTCACCGATGCGGATGTGATGAGCTACTTCGGCGCGGTGGCGGAGCAGGTGCGCGGCAAGGTGTACATCTACAACTACCCTGACCGCACCGGGTACAGCATTTCGCCCAGCGTGGTGCTTGAACTCGCCCGCCGATATCCCAACATTGTGGGCATCAAGGACACCATTCCTGACATGGCCCACACGGTGGAGCTTATCCAGACCGTCAAGGGCAACATCCCATCCTTTGAAGTATTGAGCGGCTTTGATCATAACTTTGCGTCAAACGTTCTGGCTGGCGGCGACGGCTGCATTGCGGCTGTTTCCAACGTGCGCCCCGACCTGTGCGTGGCATGGCGCGATGCCATGAAGGCCCGCGATTTTGACGGCACCATGAAGTATCAGCAGTTGTTCAACCGCATTGTGGGTGTGTACGGATTCTCCTCACCCTTTATGGCGGCCATGAAGGGCCTGCTTGTGGATGCGGGCATTTTTGCCTCTGCCACGGTTGCGTCCCCCTATCAGGAGGCAACTTCTGCCCAGATGTTTGCCGTGCGGGAATTCATGCGCGGTTTTTAAGGCATTTCAAGCGTGAAATGCCCAGATGGAGCAATCGGCGTTGGTTACGCAGACGCCGTCACGGTTTCAGGGCCTTGTAATGATGCAAAGGGCGGCCTCCCCCAGGCCGCCCGCTGAAACCGGCAACTTCTCAACAAAGAGAGTATGCTATGTCCATTGCAGATATTTACGCCAATCCGCAGAACGATGTATATGATGTAAAGACCCATGCTTCCGGCCCCAAGGGTTCGCTGCCGCTCACTGGCGACATGCTGCGCGAACTGCCCTGCGGTGATATTTTCGGCATGACCCTGGATGCGGGCATGGGCTGGAAGCCCGAAGATATTCTTGGCCCCAACGTGCTGATCATCAGCACCCTTGGCGGCAAGCGCAACGACGACGGCACCCCCGATGCCCTGGGCCTGCACGTGGGCCACTGGGAGCTGGGATTGCAGATTTCCGCCGCCAGCAAGGAGATCAAACAGCAGAAGGGCGTGCCTTTTGCCTCATACGTGACCGACCCCTGCGACGGTCGCACCCAGGGCACCACTGGCATGTATGACTCCCTGCCCTTCCGTAACGATGCTGCCATGGTCTTCCGCAGGCAGATCCGCTCCCTGCCCACCGTTGGCGCTGTTATCGGCGTTGCCAGCTGCGACAAGGGTCTGCCCGCAACCATGATGGCTCTGGCCTCCATGCACGACCTGCCCTGCGTGCTCGTGCCCGGCGGTTCGACCCTGCCCCCCACCGACGGCGAAGACCTCGGCAAGGTGCAGACCATCGGCGCGCGTTACTCCAACAATGAACTGAGCCTTGAGGACGCAGCCCGCCTTGGCTGCCGCGCCTGCGGTTCCGCTGGCGGCGGCTGCCAGTTCCTCGGCACTGCCGGCACTTCGCAGGTTGTGGCCGAAGGTCTTGGTCTGGCCCTGCCGCACACGGCCCTTGCCCCCTCTGGCGAACCCGTGTGGGTGGAAGTGGGCCGTCAGTCGGCCAAGGCCGTGATGGGCCTGCTGAAAAAAGGCATCACCATCAAGGATATCATCACCGACAAGGCCATTGAAAACGCCATGATGGTGCATGCGGCCTTTGGCGGTTCCACCAACCTGCTGCTGCATCTGCCCGCCATTGCCCATGCGGGCGGTTGCCATCGCCCCACGGTGGAAGACTGGGCTCGTGTGAACAGCATGGCCCCCCGTCTGGTCAGCGTGCTGCCCAACGGCCCCGTGTATCATCCCACTGTCCGCGCCTTTATGGCTGGCGGCGTGCCGGAAGTCATGCTGCACCTGCGCGACCTTGGCCTGCTGCATCTGGACGCACTCACCGTTACCGGCCATACCGTGGGCGAAAACCTTGAATGGTGGGAAAAGAGCGAACGCCGCGCCCACTTCCGCCGCATGCTCAAGGAGCTGGACAACGTGGAGCCGGACGATGTGATCATGTCGCCCGCCCGCGCCAAAGAACGCGGCCTGACCTCCACCATTACCTTCCCTGTGGGCAACATTGCGCCCGAGGGTTCGGTCATCAAGTCCACGGCCATTGACCCCACGGTCATCGATGCTGACGGCGTTTACCGCCACACGGCGGCCATCAAGGTTTTCACCGCCGAGCCTGACGCCATCAAGGCCATCAAGGCCGGAAAGATCGAAAAGGGCGATATGCTGGTGGTTATCGGCGGCGGCCCCTGCGGCACCGGTATGGAAGAAACCTATCAGCTCACCTCGGCGCTCAAGCATCTGTCGTATGGCAAATATGTGTGCCTGCTGACGGACGCGCGCTTCTCCGGCGTTTCCACCGGTGCGTGCGTGGGCCATATCGGGCCGGAAGCACTGGTGGGCGGCCCTGTTTCCAAGCTGCGCGACGGCGATATTGTGGAAATGGTCGTGGACTGCAACAAGCTGGAAGGCCGCGTCAACTTTATCGGCACTGACCCGCAGCATCCCCTCACGCCTGAGGAAGGCGCCAAGGTACTTGCCGGGCGTGAAACCCACCCCGGCCTCAAGCCCGCGCCCGCCCTGCCTGACGACACCCGCCTGTGGGCGGCTTTGCAGGCCGTGAGCGGCGGCACCTGGGGCGGCAGCGTGTATGATGTGGACAAGATTGTCACAGTGCTCGAGGCTGGCAAAAAAGCCCTGGGCATGTAGCAGACCCCTTAGACTGATAGTGCAATAAAAAAGGGCCGTCCCGTGATTCGGGGCGGCCCTTTGACATAGACAAATGAAAAACTGTTACGCGCCAGACGCCTCAAGCACAAAGCGGCGCACGTTGCGCATTTCTTCGCACAGGGCAGGGTAGTCGAAGCGGGTAAAGCGCCCGTCCTGATACAGAACCTCGCCGCCCACCATGGTCATGCGGGTTTCCATGCCCGTGGCCGCATACACAAGGTGCGACACTTCATTATACATGGGTTGCAGGTTCGGTTCGTTGAGATCAAGGGCCACGCAGTCGGCTGCCTTGCCGGGGGCCAGCGAGCCAAGGCGTTCATCGTGCATGGCGGCTGCGCCGCCGAGGGTCGCCATATCCAGCACCTGCGCCGCAGGCAGCAGTGTGGGATCAAGCCCTGTGAGCTTGTGCAGCAGGGCGGCGCGGCCCATTTCTGAAAACATGTTCAGCCTGTTGTTGCTGGCAGCGCCATCCGTGCCAAGGCCCACATGCATGCCGCGCGCCAGCATGGCCGCCACCGGAGCAGCGCCCGAGGCCAGCTTCATGTTGGACGATGGATTGTGGGCCACCACGGCCTTTTGCCGGGCCAGCAGGTCAAGCTCCGCCGAGGTCACATCCACCACATGGGCAAGGGTGCAGGGCACGTCGAGCAGGCCGAGACCACGGCAGTATTCCATAGGCCTTTTGCCCTGGGCAGACAGACATATCTGCGTTTCTGACGGGGTTTCCGCCAGATGAATGTGCAGGGGCAGGGCCAGCTCCTGCGCGAGGTCGCGGCAGGCTGTCAGAATCTCCGGTGTGGTGGTGTAGACGCTGTGCGGGTTCACGGCCACACGCAGGCGCTCGTGATTGCGATATTTTTCCGCCAGGGCGCGGGTGGCGTGCAGCGCTGCCTCCGGCCCTGGAAAAGCCGCAGAGGGAAAGGCAAAAACCGCTTCGCCGCCCAGGCAGCGCAGACCTGCCGTGTCGGCGGCTTCAAAGACCGATTCTTCAAAAAGATACATGTCCACGCAGGCGGTGGTGCCCGTGCGCAGCATTTCCGCATAGCCAAGCAGGCTGCCGAGGCGCACCATTTCCGGCGTCAGCTTTTGCTCAACTGGGAAAATTCGCTGGTTCAGCCAGTCCATGAGCGGCATGTCGTCGGCAAGGCCGCGCAGGAAGGTCATGGCTGCATGGGTGTGGGCGTTGACGAGGCCCGGCAGAACGAGCATGTTTTCGAGGTGCAGGGTGTTGCCGGACTGCCAGTTCTGGATAATTTCGGCGGTGGGGCCGACTGCGGCAACCAGACCCTTGTCGATGGCCAGAGAGGCCTTTTCTATAACGCGGCGCTGCTCGTCCTGAGTGACGATGCAGGCGGCATGGAGCAATGTGTCGCAGTGGCGCATGCGTTTCTCCGCAGACAGGTTGGCGTGATATTTCTATTAACGACGCGAGATTTCAGGTGTAGCGCCCTGGCTCGCGCTTGGCAAGAGTTCTTGCCGTACCGGGTGAAATGGCGTGAACAGCATGCGTTGTCTGGTCTTGCACGGTCTGGCGGGGAGCCCTTTTGAGGTACGGCCTGTGGCCGATGCCCTTGAAGCTGCGGGCCATGTTGCCCTGTGCCCCGTGCTGCCGGGACATGCCGCCTCGGAAGAAGAATATCTGGCAAGTTCATACTCGCAGTGGCTTGACTGCGCCCGCGCAGCCTACCTTGAGCAGTGCGCGGGCGGGCCCGTGCTGCTGGCTGGCTACTCGCTGGGCGGGCTGCTGGCGCTGAACATTGCCGCAGAGGCCGCCGAGGGGCGACTTCCGGCCCTGGCGGGCCTGGCCCTGCTGGCAACGCCGCTTTTCTTGTGGCGTATGCATCCCTTTTTCCTTGCTGACTGGCGCATGCCGCTGCTGCCCCTGTGGTGCCGTTTGCAGCCAGTGCGGCAGTTGCCGCCACGGTCTGCGGCGAGCCGGGCCGTTGCCCCCTGGCAGGGACACGAAACCCTGTGCTCGTACCGCCACTTGCAGCAATTGGCGCTGGCGCAAAAAAAGGCGAGGGCGGCTCTTGGCGGGATATCTGTGCCGTTGTGCGCCGTGCAGCTATATAGTGATGGAGTATGCCCGCCCTTCAATTCCAGTTTTCTGGTTGAGCAGTGCGGCGCGACTGATGCGAGGCTGCATCTTTTGCGGGTAACAAGCCCTCACGGCGGGCATTTGCCAACAACGCACGTGGAAAGCCGTGGCCGCGTGGCCGCCATTGTCGCTGCCTTTGCCAGCGAAGTGGCGGCGGGAAAGGCTTGCAAGATTGCGCCGCAGCGTATATAGAAATTGGCTGGCATTGCGCGAAAATCGGGCGCGGGCAACCTTTTGCCCTTGCCGATGCCGGGCGGTACTTTTTTAATGCTATACCCACACCCTATGGAGGTGCGTTTTGTTTGAATCCTTAGCTTATGCCATGGGCACGCCTCAGGCCGGGGCCGCTCCCGCCAGCGGACAGGAAATGCTGATGCAGTTTCTGCCCCTCATCGTCATGTTTGTCATTTTCTGGTTCCTGCTTATCCGTCCCCAGCAGAAGCGGGCCAAGGCCCACAAGCAGATGCTGTCCGAACTGAAGCGCGGCGACCACGTTATGACCTCCAGCGGCCTGCTTGGTCGTATTCTTGAGATCGACGATGAACAGGTGCTTCTTGAAAGCGGCGAAGCCAAGGTGCGCGTTTCTCGCGGCGCCATCGGCGGCGTTGTGCCTGTCAAGGGCGGCAAGGACACCAAGGAAGAAAAGTAGCAGGTCGCTTTGGCGGCTTGTGTCTGCCTCTGCCAGGCGGGCAAAGTGCATGGCCCATGAGCTGGACTGGCGGTTGCCGGATCGGCTCAAGGGCTTTTGCCTCTTGACGTGCCCGGATTTTCGGGTCTTCGGAGTTTCCGGCTTTGTCGGTAGCCCTGCGGCTGTCCCTCAAGGGATAGCCGCGCGGTTGCGGCAAAGCTTAATCTGTTGTGTGGAAGGTGAACGATGGGTCTGCTCTGGCGCTTGTCCATAGCCATCATGGTTTTTGTGTTGTCCCTTGTTTACGCGCTCCCCAGCGTTCCCTATCTGGGAACAGCTCTTGAGCGCGTTCTGCCGTCGAGCAAAATCAATCTCGGCCTTGACCTCAAGGGCGGCATCCATCTGACGCTTGGCGTTGACGTTGCCAAGGCCGTGAGCAATTCGCTGGCCCTGACCGGGCAGGATTTGCGCCGCGTGGCCGAAGATGAAAAGATTGTTGTGTTGCGCCCCCGCGTGGTGGGCGGCACCGCTCTTGAATTCGTGCTGCCGCGCGCGGAAAACGAACCGAAGTTTCGCGAGCTGCTGGCCCGACAGTTCCCGCAGTTGAACGTAGGCGAACCGCAGGCGGGCGAAGCCGGGCAGTTGCGCTATGTGGCCCACTTCACCGCAGCGGAAGTCAAGCGCATTGAAGACCTTTCGCTTGATCAGGCCCTGCGCACCATCCGCAACCGTATTGACCAGTTCGGCGTGGCCGAGCCCGATATCCGCAAACAGGCTGGCAACCGTATTCAGGTGCAGTTGCCGGGTATTTCTGACCCGCGCCGCGCCGTGCAGGTTATCGGCCAGACCGCGCACCTCGAGTTCCATCTGGTGCGCGAGGACGTTGACCCCGGCAAGGCCGTGCTGCCCCCCGGCGTGATCGCGCTGCCCATGCTGGAGAAAAACCCCGGCCAGCAGCAGAAAGAAACCCTCATCGCTGTTGAAAAGGACGCCATGCTCACGGGCGAAGACGTGTCGGACGCCCGGCCCGCCTTTGACAACATGAACCAGTCCTACGTTACCCTGAATTTTAATGCTCGCGGTGCGCGTATTTTTGAACGCGTCACCGGTGAAAATGTGGGCCGTCGCATGGCCATTGTGCTTGATGGCAAGGTGTATTCCGCCCCTTCCATCCGCGAGCGCATCGGTGGGGGCAGAGCCAGTATTTCTGGCAGCTTCACCACTGCCGAATCTCAGGATCTTGCCATTGTGCTGCGCGCAGGTTCCCTGCCCGCGCCTGTTTCTGTACTTGAAGAGCGCACGGTGGGCCCCTCTCTGGGTCAGGAAGCCATCGACAGCGGCATCCGCGCTGCCATGGTTGGCGCTGTGGGCGTGGTGCTGTTCATCGGCGTCTACTACGGTTTGAGCGGCCTCATTGCCGACGTCATGCTCTGCTTTACCATGCTTATTGTCATGGCGGGCATGGGCGCTTTTGGCGCAACCCTGACGCTGCCGGGCATAGCTGGTATCGTTTTGACCATCGGTATGGCGGTTGACGCCAACGTGCTGATCTATGAACGCATACGAGAGGAAATACGGCTGGGCCTCACGCCGCTTGCCGCAGTGCGCGCAGGCTTTGACCGCGCGGCCATTTCCATTACAGACTCCAACCTCACGTCCATCATTGTGACCGTCATCCTGTACCAGTTCGGCACCGGCCCCATTCGTGGCTTTGCCGTAACGCTGGGACTGGGCATCGTGGCCTCCATGTTTACGGCCATCTTTGTATCGCGGGCCATCTTTGAGGAGTGGGCGCGGCATTGCGGCCCCAAGGGCATCAGCATCTAGCGCGCCGGGAGGCAATTATGGGTTTCGCTTTTATCAGACATGACACCAAGTTTGATTTCATTGGTCTGCGCCATTGGGCATACGGTATCTCGGCATTGCTGATTCTGGTGGGCATTATCTCCACCATGTGGGGCAACGGCCTCAAAATGGGCATCGACTTTGCGGGCGGCGTCATTGTTCAGATCCAGTTTCAGCAGCCCGTGAAAGACGAAGCATTAAAGAAAAGTCTTGAAGTTCCAGCACTGCCGGGCATTACCACCCAGAAGTTCGGCGATGGCGACAGGGACTATCTGCTGCGTTTTTCCAATTCGGAAAACAGCGATGCAACACAGGTTCGTACCGCTGTTGTGGATTCTCTGGCCGCCGCCTTTCCGGACAATAAGGCTGAAATTCAGCGTCTGGAAGTGGTCGGCCCCAAGGTTGGCGCGGACTTGACCAACAAGGCGCTGAGCGCGCTTTTTTACGCAGTTTTGCTCATTGCCGTGTATATCTCTGGCCGGTTCGAGCAACGCTGGATGGCTGGCGCAGCCATGGCTGCGGCATTGTGGGGCGGCACCTACCTTGTGGGCCTCACCGGGCTTGGTATGGGCTGGCTTGTGCTCATCTCGCTTGCCATCACTCTTGTGGTGTGCTTTGTGCTGCGGCTCAACTTCGCGCTCGGCGCAGTTGTGGGCCTGCTGCATGACGTGGGCATCACTCTGGGCCTGCTCTCGCTCATGAAGGTTGAGGTTGACCTCAACGTTATGGCGGCTCTGCTGACACTCGTGGGTTACTCGCTCAACGATACTATCATTGTTTATGACCGCCTGCGTGAAAACCTGCGCGCTACGCCCGAGTTGAGCATGGCCGAGCTGATTAACCGCAGCGTCAACCAGACGCTTTCGCGCACCATCCTCACCAGCGGCACGACCTTTTTGGCGACGCTTTCCCTGTTCCTTGTGGGCGGTGGCGTTATCCATGATTTCGCGTTGACCGTTCTTATTGGTGTGGTTGTGGGTACGCTTTCTTCCATCTACGTGTCTTCTGCTGTGCTGCTGGCACTCGGTGATACGGATTTTTATGTTGCCCTTGTGCAGCAAAAAGGAAAGTACGAGCGCCCCGGCGAGCACGGCGTTGTGTAGCCTTTGTTGCAAAGCGCTCTGTTGCTTTGCCTGAGAGATTAGTGAAAAACCCCGGTTGCCAAGGCAACCGGGGTTTTTGTTTGTCAGTCATACGGATTGTGCACGCTGTGAATCAGCAATGAAAAAAGGCATGCCGTGGGCATGCCTTTTTTACAAGTCAGCCGATAAGGCAAACAGAAGCAAAAGCGTCAGGCATCATGAATTTCCTGCTTGATGACGGCCTCGGCCTTGATACGGTCAAGCAGTTCTGCAAAGGTGGCTTTAACGTGCTCGCGTATGTCGCCCGCCACCACAAGAAAGAGCAGATCATCGCCCGGTTTGAGGAGGCCTTCCTCGGCTTGGGCAACGATGGCAAAAATTCCCGGCTGTTTTTCCATCTCGCGGCAGATGGCGTCCATTTTAGCAGTGTCGTGTGAAACGCGTACTGCGGTAACCGGGGCATGATCCCCGCGCGACCATGCGCGCACAACGCCGTTGTGCACCAGCATCATACCCACGTGGTCGGCGAAGCCGGGGCGGGCTTTGAGTTCCTGAAGAGTTTTGTTAATGTCCATAAAAACCGCCTTGGTTTTATTGGCTAGATCAACGCCGTTCATTTCAGGCTACAACATGGCAGCCTTTGTATAAAGGATTTTATTCATGGCGCATTTATCGCAGTTACTCTCACGCCTGCCGGGCAATATTGATGTGCGCATGAGCACCATGGGCCATGTGGTGTGGGTGAGCTGGCACGACAGACTCGCCCCCGCCGTAGGCCAGACGCTGCTGAATTATGGCGGCATGCTGGTAGGTGAAGAAGCAGAGCAGTCAATCTGGTTCTTCTTTACTGACGACGTTTTTCTGGCTTTGGCCCGACTGATGGTGTGGGGCAATTTTAATGAATTGCCTGTTGCCATTGAACTGTTCCCAGGGCGGTTGCAGTTCGGGCGCAAGCGCGAGGTCAATCTGCTGCTGGACGGCGCCTTGCAGGCCCAGCAGATCGTTGTGACCGATGCCCTTGAAATCTGGATCCATCCCAAGAGCCGCGAGGGTAAAAAAGGCCTGCCCGGCATAACGTTTGAGCGCCGTTCCGGGCGGCAGGGCATGGCTGGTGTTGACTGGGCTTCCATGACGGTTGACGTGCGTATGCCATACGCCTCCACTCAGTCTTGGTTTGCCGTGCTGCACCCCTTGGGCAGCCCGCTGGACAAGGCCTATCAGGTCGGCTGGACGTCCATGTTCAAGCGGCTAGAAGCCCTGCTGCAAAAGCACAAGATCAAATCCATCGTGGACAATACGTTCATGATGATTGCCATAGACAACCTGCAAATGTTGCGTACCTTCATGCGCGACTATCTGCACAGCTTTGACAAGGAAAAAAACGAAGCAGCGGGCTATTGGCCTTGTGTAAGCGTGGTTGCCGACCGCAACAATCTGAATTTCAATGCTGATCTGCCCAAAAAAATAGGCTTGCAGTGGGATAATCTCATGCCGGATTTCCCCTACCTGAGCTATCGCAATGCCTATCTGCTGGGCGAGGGTTTCACTGTTCGCGATCTGCGCTTTACCGGCGAGCAGATGGCTATGGACAGCTGGTGCAACGTGATGCTGGACGAAAACAGCCTCAGCGGCAGGTCTATTGCGCTGCTGATGCCAAGCCGCCTCACGTCGCCCAGCCCTTCTGGAACGGGCTGCGTTTATTGTGGTATTCACAGCCACGATTCGTCAGAATGTCCCACGCGTTTTGGGCCAGCTTCCAACAGTCAGGAAGTGTGGGAAAAAATCGGGCAACTGGATCTTGAAGCCATCAATGAAGGGTTCCGCAGCATAGAAATGACGCTGACGGAAAAAGGAGCAGGCGGCTACGGGGCAGTGCTTGGCGGCGAAGACGATGCCGCTGTGGTGCTGCGCGCCGTGCTTGAGATCAATTCTGCCTGTCAGTTGCGCAACGTGCCGAGGCACTGGCTTTACCGCATGCGTGAGCCAGAGCCCAACGAGGCCGTCCCCACCAAGGATGACAGCCCCGCATGGGACCTGTTGGACAAGCTCATAACCACGACTCCGTCTGAAATGTCGGAGATGGAAAAGAAGATAAGCCAGGCAATCTCGCGGCATCAGCGCGATCCGCGTCTGCACATGGTGCAGGCTTTTGCGCATATTGAGCGTAACGACTACCCCCGGGCGGAAACGGCGTTCCGCAATGCGGCGGTGCTAACGCCGTCGCCCGCCTTGCAGGCCTGGACAGAATTTTTTCTTGCACGTCTGGCAGAAGAACAAGGGCAGTTTTCTCAGGCCATAGAACAGTATTCACAAATTTGGCGCGTCATGCCCCAGTGGCGCGAGGTCAAGTACCGCGAAATTGTCTGTCAGGTAAAAATGGGTTTTTGCGAGCCTATTCTGGATCAGCTTATAACGCTCATCCGTGAGGAACCCTCGTACTTCAACAGGGTTCTCATCGATCCGGCACTTGAGCGTGGCCGCCTGCTGATCCTCTCCGCCCTGTATGACCTGTGGACAGATGCCAAAAAATGCGCAGATGCAGACCGGGTTCGTGTCAATGAGATCAGCGCCCGCATCAATGCCTGGTTTGCGCCGGAACATCCTGTACAGTTGCAACTTGGCGAAAAGGTGCGTGAACTGGAAACCCTCGCCAATATCAACAACTATCTTGCCTACCTCAAGGTCGTGGCTGAGCGGCCCAACCTCGAAAGGGAAATGGAAGACTGCATAGCCCGCGAAGTTGAAGATCTCCGCAATCGATACAAGTACTATCTTGATATCTTGCAGGAAATTCGGGATGAAGCCTCCTGGTTCCCCTTTCCTGCGGCGTTGCGGGAGTTCAGTCAGGAATTTAACGAGAGCGCGGGCATCATCAACCGGGCATTTTCGTGCAACTTCAAGGAGGCCGAGGCCTTCAAGCGCGCTCAGGGCGAAACGCCCCATCTGGCAGAACTACTGCGTAGTCTGCGTAAGCGCCTGCAATTTTTACGAATGGTGCGCGATGGTACTCTTTTTGGGCTTACCCTGCTCAAAACGTTCATGTGGCTGGAGGCCTTGGGATTGCTGCTCTGTTTTGTTGCGGTGCCGGTGGTCTATTTTTGGGGCGAAACGCTGCACTTGGGCTGGCTGCGGGATATTCTCGGCTCCGAGCCGTGGTCGATCCAGAAAATTCTGATTCTCATTGTGACTATGGTTTCTCTGGGAACTGCGGCCCTGCGTACGACAATTGTATTTGACCGCAAGCGTGAACGTCTGCTTGAAGAGGCGCGCCAGCAGCGTGAACAGGCGCAGCAAACCCGGCTTGAGCGTATTCGTCAGCAGCGCAGGCTTGAGGCGGACCGCGCCCAAAAAAAGAAGGACGCGGAGCAATCGGGGAAGAAGTAGCTAAACTTGGCCCAGCCTCTTGCGTAATTTATCGATAATTGTTATTAATAAATCAAGCACACAAGGAGGAAGCCATGACATCCCTGAAGGATTTTTCTCTTTACAATATAGACTGGAACCTCAGCCCTGAACACGCCGTCACCATGTATCTGGAATGGGGCAATAACGATTGGCATTCAGAATATCCCCCGGTTCGCTCCAAGGAAGACGTATCCCATTACTTTGTGGTGGACAGCTGGCAGGAGCCGCCTGTTATCCGGCTTGTGAAGCGCAATTCTGAAAGAGCGGACGATTTGATTACCGTTCCTCTGCCAGAGGTGCTGATGGAAGATTATCGCAAGGTTCACGGCTCATGGCGCGGCATAAGCGAACCCACGCCCGAAGTGAAGTCCTGGCTCAAAAAGGAGCTTGGGCAGGATTGATGCCCAGCGCAGGGTGCACCTGATGTGCCCAAAGATACAAGAAAATGTTAAAAGGCCCGCGTAAAGCGGGCCTTTCTCGTGACATGGAAAAAAGTCAAAGCGGCGGCGTTAGCGCGCGCCAAAGCCGGGGATACGGTATCTGTCTTCAAGCCAGCGCAGCAGAAACGTTGCCAGCGTGACCATTGCCAGATAGTAAGCGCCCACAGCGATAAAGACCTCAGTGAAGCGAAACGTGTCAGAGGCAACAACCTTGCCTTCGCCCATGAGCTCAAGGCACGTAACCAGATAGGCCAGCGAACTGTACTTGATAAGATAGATGATCTCATTGCCGCAGCCGGGCAGAGCGCGTCTGGCTGCCTGAGGAATGATGATCCACGAGACTGTCTGCCACTGGCTGAAACCAAGCGCTTGCGCGGCGCGCACCTGCCCCTGCCTGATGGAAAGCAGCGCTCCCCGCACGTATTCCGACTGATAGGCGGCTGTGCAGAGTGTGAAACTGGTCAGGGCAGCGCCAAAGGGTGAAAAGAAAATGCCAAGCTTGGGCAGAGCGTAATAAATCATCATCAGCTGCACGGCCAGTGGCACACCGCGTATCAGCGAGGTGTAGCCATTGCCGAGGCGGCGCAGCCAGCGCGGCCCAAAAGCGCGGGCGCAGCCCAGGAGCACGCCGCCCACAAAGCCAAGGCTCCCGGCTGGAATAATGAGCGCAATCGAAACCAGCAGCCCTCGGTTCAGGGCTGGCAGCAGTTCGTTGCTGAAAAAGGCCGTGTCCAGCACTTAGGCCCCCATCTCCAGCAGGCGCTGGCAAAAATCGCGGGTACGCGTGTTTGACCCTTCGGCCAGCAGCACTGCGGGCGATCCCTGTTCAATGAGTTTGCCGTGTTCCATGAAAATAATCTCGGTGGCAAGGGCACGGGCAAAATCCATCTGATGTGTTGCCATGACCATGGTCATGCCGCCGCTGGCAAGGTCGCGAATAACGGCAAGCACTTCGCCCACAAGTTCGGGGTCAAGGGCCGAGGTCGGCTCATCAAGCAGAATAACCTTGGGATCCATGGCGAGGGCGCGGGCCATGGCCACGCGCTGCTTCTGGCCGCCAGAGAGCTGCGCCGGGTACAGGCTTGCGCGGCGGGCAAGGCCCACACGGGCAAGTTCTTCCTGAGCGCGGGCGCGCGCATCGGCAGCAGACATGCCGCGCACCTTGCGGAGGGCTATGGCTACGTTTTCTTCGGCGGTGAGGTGATCAAACAGGTTGAAATCCTGAAAGATCATGCCAACCTGGGCGCGAAAGGCGCAGAGTGCTGCCTTGTCCGTGCGGTTGAGCAACTGGCCTTCAAGATAAATCTCGCCGGAATCCGGGGGAATAAGGCAGTTGATGCTTTGAAGAAATGTGCTCTTGCCCGCGCCGGAAGGCCCGATGAGCACCTTGAGTTCGCCCCGGTTAACCGTAAGACTGCAATTATCCAGAATGGGCTTGCCGCCCAACATCTTGGAAATGCCTTTGACCTGCAATACCGCTTGTTGATCCACGCTCATGCTTATCCCATACCCATGCCTTCCATGCCGATTCCTGAGGAATAGCCGGGCACATGGATTTTTTGTTCCAGAAGACGCAACAGTTTCAGCACCACCAGCGTCAGCACAAAATACAGCACGCCCGCTGTGGCGTAGAGGGCCAGATGCTCGTGCGTTCTGGCCGCCACAAACGAGGTGCGGGCCATGATGTCTTGCGTACCGAGCACAAAGCAGATGGCCGAATCCTTGAGGAGAATAGAAAATTCGTTGGCCCAGCCAGGGATGGAGAGCCGCATGGCCTGAGGTAAAATAATGGAGCAGATGCCCGTGCTTTCGCGCATGCCAAGGGCGCGCGCGGCATTGAGCTGCCCGTGGGGCAGGCTTTCGATAGCGCCCCTGAAAATCTGCGACTGGTAGGCCGTGCTGGTGCTGCCAAGAACGATGCAGCAGATGAAAAATGGATCAATGGAAATACCGATGCTGATGAACAGGCCGTAGCAGAGGAACAGCAGCACCAAGATGGGCACACCTCTGAAAAACCAAACATACAACGCCACCAGCCGTCGCAGCCATGGGCCGCCATAAACCTGGGCCACGGCCATGGGCACGCCAAGCAGCAGACCCATTGTCAGCGACAGGGTGACGTTGCCCACCGTAACCAGACTGCCGGACAGAATGGAGGGCAGGGCGTTGTATACCACAAGCAATGAATTCATGTATGGAGGGTGCCTTTTCCGCACAAGCGCGAACCGTCTGGTTGCAGGCGGTTCGCGCTTGACGTGTGGGCGCTTGCGCGTCCGTTATTTGCTCAGGTATTTCTGCTGCAGTTCTTTCCAGTAGGGGTCGGCCATAAGCTTTTTATAGCCTTCGTTCACCAGCTTCTGCAGTTCCTTGTCGTCTTTGCGCATGGCAACGCCGAAATTGTCGGGTTCGCCGTGGGTGCCGGCCTTTTTGACGGCGCGGCCATTTTCAATGGCGTTGTTGGCGGGGAGTTCGTCCATCAGGGCAGCCTGGATGCGACCATTGAGGAGGTCTTCAACCGCAAGGGGTGAAGACTCGTAAAAGCGCAGTTCAAAAGGATATTTCTTTTCTTCCTGCTCTTTTTTGATGTCGTTGGCTTCAGAGGTGCCGCGCTGCACGCCGAGCTGGATTTTTTTGCTCAGAATATCGGCAGGGGTCAGCTTGGAATCGGCGGGCACAACAAACACGCGCGAAACCGTCCAGTAGGGGTTGGAGAACTGCACAACCTTGGCGCGCTCTGCGGTGATGCTCATGCCGGAGTCAACCATGTCGATCTGCTTGGCGAGCAGGGCGGGGATGATGCCGTCCCATGCCATGGGCTTGTGAACAACTTCAAATCCCATGGTTTTGGCTATCCAGTTCATGGAATCCACGTCAAAACCAGCGGGCTTGCCAGTTTTTTCATCCATGTAGGCAAAGGGCGGATAGTCGGGGTCGATGCCGTTCACATAGGCCTTTTTGGCAAATGCGGGCACGGCGGCCAGTATGGCGGCCAGCAGGGCGCAGACGAGAAGCTTCTTCATGTTCAATTTCCCCCTCGGAAAGGACAGAACGGACATGCGCCGACACTGCCGCCCGGGGCGGCTGGCGCGCATACCTGCGCGGTTGGAATTTATTACCAACGCCGCGCGGCCACTGCAAAACAAGGTCTTTCTGTAACAGAAGGAGGACTGTGACGCAAGGGCGATAGCCCGCGTCACAGGGCCGCCGGGGCAGGGCGGCCCGAAATGTACGAGCCGGTGTCGGCTTTGCCGACCCGAAAGCGAGAGCATTTCGTGAATATGTGTAAGACGCAAGGGCGATAGCCCGCGTCACAGGGCCGCCGGGGCAGGGGCAGCCCGAAATGTACGAGCCGGTGTCGGCTTTGCCGACCCGAAAGCGAGAGCATTTCGTGAATATGTGTAAGGCGCAAGGGCGATAGCCCGCGTCACAGGGCCGCCGGGGTCTGCCAGTATCGCATGGGGGATTATTGTGCTTTGTGAAGAAAGAGAATAACATTACATTGTTTGAGTATCTGTGTTCTCAGCAACAGCGCGGCTTGCCGCGCGTAAACGTGGTGCCGGTCCATTGGCACAGCGCTGCTCCTCATGAAACAATATCCCCTCTGGGTCAGGGCGCTTCTGGCTTGCGGGCTTTCCCCGCAAAAAACCCTGCTTTGTCTTGCTGATCTTTTCACCATCCTGGGCACGGCCCTGGTGGTTTTTCTTGTGCGTGCCGCTTTTGGCGACGTGGATTTTTCACAGTATCGCGGGGCATTGCCCTTGTTGCTCATGGGGCCAGTGATGGCCGCCGGGCTTGGCCTTTATCAAAGCATAAGCCTCCCTCCGCACCGCGAGCTTAAGGCCTTGTTTCAGCTCACAAGCCTCATGTACGGCATCATTCTGGCCGTGCTTTTTCTTTCAAAAGCAGGCGATACCTATTCCCGGATTGTCATTACGGGCAGTTGGCTGGCTACTGTCTTTACCCTGCCGCTCATGCGCAGCTATTGCCGCCGCCTGTTTATGCGCCGCCCCTGGTGGGGCAGACCGTTGATAATTTTTGACAGCGGCAACGCCGGGCGTGACTTCTGGCGGTACCTCAAGCGCCGCCCCGAGCGCGGGCTGCGCCCGGTAGCCATATATTCTTTGCCCACTAACGAGGACGCCGTGCGCAAACTCTTTGCGGAAACGGCGCAGGCAAAGCCAAAGGCGATGGCCATGATTCTGCAAAAGGCGGATCAGGGGCAGAGCCTTGACTATATTACCGAAGCCAGCCGTTATTTTGAGCGCATTCTTGTTGTGCCTTCGTTCAACGATGGCTTCCGCGCGCACTGGCTGACGCCGCGCGACCTTGGCACTGCCGTGGGCTTGCAGGTACGGCAAAACCTGCGCGACAAGCGCCGCCTGCGGGTCAAAAGGTTTATGGATGTGCTGCTCTGCGCCCTTGGCGGCGTGGTGTTGCTGCCCTTTGGCTTGCTGTTGGCATTAGCTATCCGCATAGACAGCAAGGGCCCCGTGTTTTATCGCCAGCGGCGTATTGGCAACGGGGGGCGCGAGATCAGGATTTTCAAGTTTCGCACCATGGTGGACAAGGCCGATATGGTGCTCAGAGAAGTGCTTGAGCACGATCCTGAATTGCGAGCGGAGTGGGAGAAAGACCACAAGCTCAAGCATGATCCGCGCATAACCCGCGTGGGCCGCATTTTGCGCAAGGTCAGCCTGGATGAACTGCCGCAGCTGCTCAACGTGGTCATTGGCGATATGAGCCTTGTGGGGCCGCGCCCCATTGTGCAGAACGAAATTCAGAAGTACGGCCCGGTGTATGAAGAATACTGCATGGTGCGCCCTGGTATTACCGGGCTGTGGCAGATATCTGGCCGTAATAATACCACCTATGCCGAGCGCGTGGCCTTTGACCACTACTATATCAACAACTGGTCTGTCTGGATGGATTTGTGGATACTGGCCAAAACGCTTCCTGTGGTCATAACCGGGTACGGAGCATACTGATGGGAGAACGCGGCAACAGGCTTAACCGTTTGCTTGATCGTTATGCGGGCATACCCCTGGCGGCATGCAGCGCCGTTGCGCGCCTGGGCAAAAAATTTGTGCCCGATGCCGCGCCGCAGCGGGTGGGTTTTATCTGTCTGGGGGCCATTGGCGATCTGTTGCTGCTTTCAGCGCTGATCACAGCTTTGCGCGAGAGATTGCCCAACGTGCATGTCGCCCTGCTTGTGTCCCGCGCCAATGCCGCCACCGTCAGCCTGATCCCTGGTATTGACCAGTACGCGTCTTTTGCGGTGGCAGATGTTTCCGCAATGGCTGCATGGCTGAGAGCGCAGCGCCTGGATGTGCTCATTGACAGCACCCAGTGGGCGCGGCTTGGGGCGATATTGAGCAATCTTTCCAACGCTCGAACCACAGTGGGCTTTGATACGGAAGGGCAGCACCGCGCCTTTGGCTATGACGCCAAGGTGCCCCACAGCAATGACAGGCATGAGGTGGAAAATTTTATGGAGCTGGGACGCGCTCTGTACCCGGATCTTCAAGGTGCGCCGCGCCTGCTTTTGCCGCAGTCGCCTCCGGATGATCTGCCTGAGGAACTTTGCGGCAGGCTGGAACCCACAGGTGAAGTTGGCGATGCCTTGCCGCAGAGGGTTTATCTGCACATGTGGCCCTCAGGCTCCAATGCATGGCTCAAGGAGTGGCCCGCCGACAGTTGGGATGCTCTGGCCAGACTGCTGAGCAGCAAGGGGTTTGAGGTCTACCTGACCGGTGCGCCAGCCGATGCCCCGCGTAATGACGCTTTTTTGCGGGCGCATCCTCAGTGCCCTGCTATTTCGATTGCGGGCAGAACATCACTCGCAGGCCTAGCCTGGCTGTTCAGCCGAGCTACGGCTGTAGTCTCCGTAAACACGGGCACCATGCATCTGGCAGCACTTGCAGGCGCGCCCACAGTGGGGCTGCACGGGCCGACCAATCCCTTGCGCTGGGGGCCGGTGGGGCGTCATGTGCGCGCACTTTTGCCGCACAAGGGGCCATACGCCTATCTCAATCTGGGTTTTGAATATCCACTGCCCCACACCACCTGTCTTGATTCGCTGCCAGTGGAAGATGTGGTGGATGCCTTGCACAGTCTTTCGCTCTTTTAGGGCAACTAGCAGTAAAAAAATCTCCGTTGCGTGTCTGCTTGTAGGCAGATGCCTTGCGCCGGAGGGCAGAAATATTTAAGGGGAAGGGATTAATAATCCCTTCCCCTTAAATATTGCGGTCAACTTTTGTGGAACTAGCTCTTGGGCCTGTCGCCGATGGCGGCGGTAATCTGCGCTTCTGCCGCAAGTTTGCCGTCCACAAAGGCGCGGGCTTCCATCTTGCAGAGCTTGAGCTTCATGCGCAGGTTGCTGCATTCAAGATCAAGCCTGTCGCCGGGAACCACCTGCCGACGGAACTTCACGCCGTCAAGGCCGGTGAAGAGAAAGAGCTTGTCGTCAAGGCTGTCCATGCCGGAAACGGCCAGCAGGCCGCCAGTCTGGGCCAGAGCTTCCAGAATGAGCACGCCGGGCATGATGGGGGCACCGGGAAAATGTCCCTGAAAGAAAGGCTCGTTGAACGTAACATTTTTATAGGCCCGGATGTGTGAGCCTGCTACGCATTCCACAACCCTGTCCACCAGCAAAAAGGGGTAGCGGTGCGGCAGCAGGCGCAAAATGCGCTGTATGTCCATGCCCGTATTCTGGGGGGCGGTTTCCTGCATGGGGGCCTCCTGATGAGTTGTTCTTCCCCGCCTGTTGGCGGCATGAAAAAAGGCCTCTCGCCCCATCCGGGTTGAGAGGCCTGAGAATTAACGACTGAGGGCTTTATTTTTTGCCGCTCTTGTCGTTGGCTTTTTCTTTGTAGATCTTGTTCACTTCGGCCAGCACGTCCTGGGTCAAATCCATGGACTGGTCGGCGTACAGCACGCCACCGGCGGTGACGTCCACCACAAAGTTAAAGCCCTTGGCGCGGGCTACTTCATAGGTGGCGCTGAAAACCAGGGTAACCATATCCTGGCGAAGCTTCACTTCTTCCTGTTCAACCTTGCGCAGGAAGTTGCGGGTCTTCTGATCCAGATCCTGCTTGGAGCGGATGAAGTCCAGCTTCTTTTCTTCGCTGGCCTTGGGGTTTTTCAGAGCATCGGCCTTTTTCTTCAGCGCTTCGCCCTGTTTTTCAAGTTCGTTACGTTCAGTGCCGAACTTGCTTTCCATTGTTGTTTTGGCGGCCTGGGCAGGGACGCTCTGCGTCGCCACGGTCTGCATGTCAACAACACCGATCTTGGCTGCGGGTACGGCGCCGCCGTCTGCAGCATAGACTTGCCCGGCAAGCAACAAGCCAACCGCAACAGCCGTCATCAAAACCTTGCGCATGAAAGTTCTCCTTCCCCAATGCTGATTTGTTATGTCGTCCTTGCGGAACTGGGATGACCCGCGCGCCGTAAGAGAAGATGCCACTGCTGTTTGCAACTGTTCAATACACTTGGAAAAACAGCTATAATTATCAGACGCGCCCAAAGGAACAGTCATTTGCTATGATGCAGGCCGGGGACACGTAGTTGAAATTACTTGCCTCACATAGCACCAGCGCCTTCTTGCGTCAAGGAATTCTGGACAGTCCTGCGCTTAAGAAGCTTGTCCTTGTACGCAAGAATGCCCTCGGCAAGCCCCTCGGCCAGGGTCATGCGGTATTTGGGCGTAAGAAGCCGTGCCGCTTCTTCCCTGTTGGTGCAGTAACCAATTTCCACAAGTACTGCGGGCATTTGTGCGCCAAGCAGAACAATAAATGGCGCAGATTTGATGCCATTATCCTTTGTATCATACTGGCGGCGCTTCAAACGGAACTGTGAAAGCCGCTGAATATCTTGCGCCAGATGGCGTGATTCGTCCACCCTTGCATTGAGCATGACATCGGCGAGCATTTTCTGCATATCTCCGAGTCGGTGGTCGCCGTCAGCATTTTCAAGGGTGGCAAGGCGCGCTGCCTCAGGATTACTGGCAATATCGAGGTAATACGTTTCAAAGCCCTGCACGGAAGGATCATCATTGGCATTAACGTGGATGGAAACAAAGAGATCAGCCCCGGCGGCGTTGGCCATGGTGGTGCGTTCTCGCAGCGAGATATGCTTGTCGGCAGTGCGGCTGTAGACAACCTCCAGGCCATTGGCCTCTAGCAACCGTCCCAGGGTCAGGGCCACGTCAAGGGATACGATGCGCTCCAGCACTCCGTTGTGATTGGTGCCTGGGTCGCGCCCGCCGTGTCCGGCATCAATGAATACCGTGCGCACCGTCAGGCCGAGCTGGCGGGCCATATCGCGCACCAGACGCGGCGAAGGTGGTGTTGCGGGCGGGGTGCCGCTGGCTTCAGCCAGCGTTGCCGGATTTTCCGCTGCGGGTTGCGCATCGGCAAATCCGGCTTTTGCGTTGCTGACAGGGGGTAACTGCGTACTGCCGCCAGCCACCCGCAGGATAATGCGGCAAGGATTGGTTTCTGTACGGGCATCAAAGCGGCGCGCATCCTGAAAATTGAATTGCAGCACGGTTTCGCCACCCTTGCTGTCGCTCACGCTCATGCCCTTGAAGAGGCTGCCCCTGATATTCACGCCCTTGCGAATATCCTTTTCCACAGAGGCATTTTCCAGAGCGACATGTAAAGATGCCTGCTCAGCCTTGTTCTTGCCTTTGGCGCTGCCAGTGTTCAGCTTTGCCGTGTAGCGGGCCGGGGCGCTCAGCTCAAGAACAATCTCCACGCTGTTTTTGCTCAGCGAATTCCAGGAAAGGGACTGAACCACCGGGCGGGCAACCTGCGGCGCATTGCCAGCCTTGCTGGCTGTGGCGCCAGGCGCACCTGTGAGGCGGTTGCGCAGGGTTTGCGCTTCTGCCACCATATCACCGCCGGAATAGAGGGCCATAATAGCGTCGAGCAGTTCCAGAGCTTCTGAGGTCTGGTTCAGGCGGTCTGCCTCAATGGACGCGGCGCGGAGCAGCGAGTCGTCAGCCAGGGCGCTCTTGGGAAATTCCTGGGCAAGCTTGAGGTAGAGGTCCCGCGCCTGACGGTATTCATCTGCAATGTGTGAACAGTCGGAAAGGGCTTCCTGACTTGCAGCAGCGCGGAACAGCGCACCGGGAGAAATGGCCCAGTCTTTACGGCTGGTATAGATGCGCAAAAATTCGGCGGTCAGTTCTTCCCAGGGCTGACGCCAGCATGATCGGACTTTGTCGGCGCGCAGGGCATCCATTTTCGCTTTGGCTTCCCGGTAACGGGGCAAAAGTTCCGCTTGCGGCAGGGGTAGCAAAGCCGAAGCCTTGGCAAGCTGACCTGCCGTCGTATCGGTGGTGCCAGATGTGGAAGATGCGGCTGTACTGGGGGTGGGGGCAGAAGACCCCTTTGCGGGAGATGCCTCGTCCTTGGGTTCCTTGCCATCGGTGCTGGAAACCCGACGCGCCTCAGGAGCGGTGCGCCCATTGGCAGCAGCCTGAAGCGTTTTTTCCAGGGCCTGAGCCTCCTGAATCATATCGCCCTTGGGGTACTGGGCTTTGATGCGCTCAAGCAGGGCCAGTGCGCCCTTGTCGTCCTTAAGCCATGCGGCGCGCAGCTTGGCCGCGCGAAACAGGGCGTCATCGGCAAGCCGACTGTCAGCATGGCGCTGGGCGACAGCTTCATAACACTCAATGGCCTTGCGGGCATCAGCCTTGGCAAACGAGCGGCGTGCCAGCTCTTCCAGGCTTTCCGCAGCGCGAAACAGAGCCGCAGGGCGGTTGGGCCAGCCCGGGTCGGCATCATAGATGGCGCGAAACTCCGCAGCCAGATTTTCCCACGGTTCACGCTGGCCCGAACGTTTTTCATCCTGCCGCAGGGTTTCAATATTAGCCTTGGCAAGATCGTAGCGCTTGCCCGTTGGCGGCAAGGAAGTATAGCCGGAGTCGTAAAAGCAGACGACCATCAGGCACAAAGCAACCAGAAAGGCCAGAGGCGGAACAAGTCTGCGCATCTGGTTGTTGCCAGTTGGTTCGGAAGCCTTGGGCTGGGCTTTTTTTCCGGCCACGGTTTTTCCTTTTGCCATGATGGTGTCGGTAATTTGACTCTTAAAGTTTTGCCTGCGTTATTATTAGCATATTGTATGCCAGCGGCGCAAAGATGGCAAAACTCCCTCTTTGCTGGCTGATAAGCCTTGGTATGTGCATGAAAAAAGCAGCGCGCCGGATACACAGAAAACTGTGCCTCCGGCGCGCCGAATCTTTGCCGCAAGCGGCAGAAGTGAGGGCTAGAAGAACTGGCCCATGCTGAATTCTATGCGACCGGATTCGCGTTCCTTGTCGTAGTCCTGAACCAGCGGGATACCGTAGGCGATACGAAGGTCGCCCATGGGCGAACGCCAGCGCAGTTCAAGGCCCGTGGAGCAGACGATGTATTTGTTGAGGTCGTTGCCCATGGTCTTGCTGTCGATGTTGTAACCAGTATCAAAGAAGGGAACCAGAGCAAGGCCAAGCTCCTTCTGGAAAGTCCAGATGTATTCAAAGTTGGCAACACCCATGCGGTCGCCGCCGATCTGGTCGCCGTTGTATTTGTAGTCGCGGGGCGAGAGGTCGGAGAAGGAGTAACCGCGAATGGTATCCATGCCGCCAACCCAGAAGCGTTCAAACACCGGGACGTTGGAATTGGTGTTCTGGTACACGCCGCCCAACCGGCCACGGACGTGGATGGTGTTCTGCGGGTTGAAGGACCAGAAGCCCTGCCAGTCGGCCACAGTCTTGATAAAGTTGTCTGTGCCGCCGAGGCCGCCGCCGCCGTATTCAGCCCACAGGCGCGCAATGGTACCCTTGGTGGGACGTTCCTTGGAGTCCGTAGTGTCGCGCAGGATGCGGCCAGAAATGGCGCTTGTCCAGTTGGTGCCCTTGTAGTCGCGAATGTACGGAGAAGCATTGTCGTCCACATCGTAAAGAACATAGCGTTCCAGACGATAACCGCCGCCTACGCTGGTATATTCACCAATGGGGTACGACAGGCGAATCGTGTCGCCGATGGTGTCCTTGGTAAAGTTATCCCAGTAATCGTGCGTATAGTACAGGTCGTTGCCGACGGAGAGATCGGTATCATACAGGCGCGGGTTGGTGAAGGACAGCACGCCCGACGTACGGCGCCAGGAGAAGAAGCCCTGCAACTGCAACCAGTAACCGCGACCAAAGAGGTTGCGTTCCATGACGGAGGCGGTAAAGCCCACGCTGTAGTAACTGGAGTAGCCCACGCCGCCCATGATGGCGCCGGTATTGCTTTCCTTGACTTTGACCTTGAGGTCAACTTCGTCTTCGTTTTCCGTGGGGATCAGTTCCATATCCACGGCAGAGAAGAAGTGCAGACGGTTCAGGCGCTCGTTGGAGCGACGCAGCTTGGCGCCTTCGTACATGTCGCCGTCACCCAGGCGCATTTCGCGCAGAATGACGTTGTCGCGGGTTTTGGTGTTGCCCTCAACAGACAGACGGCGGATGAAGACCTTCTGTTTTTTGTTGATCACATAGCCCACGTCCACCTGGTCGCTGCCGTCATCGGCCTTGACGACCTTGGTGTCCACTTCTGCGAAAGCATAGCCGTAATCGGAATAGTAGTCGGTCAGGCGTTTGGAGTCTTCCTGCATGACCGTGAGGGAGAAGTACTTGTCGGACTTTTTCCAGTCGTCCATCTGCACGACTTCAAGCATCTTGTCTTCGCTGTCGATAACATCGCCCGCAAAGACCACGTCGCGCACGGTATAGCGAGGACCTTCGTGCACGTTGAATGTGATGTAGATGCCGTCATCGCGGTATTCAACGGTGGGCGCAGCCACCTGAATGTCCACGTAGCCTTCGTTAAGGCCAAAGGCGGCGATGGCGTTGGTGTCGCGCTCCAGGTATTCGTCCTTGAGCACGCCGGTACCCGTCAGCCACGAGAACATGCCGCGCGTCTTGAGGGCCATGTATTTGTCAAGATCGCCGCGATTGAGCTTGTTAAGGCCTTCAATCTTGACGTCCCTGATATAAAGCTTGTTGCCTTCGGTAACGCTGATTACCAGCACTGCGCCTCGGCCACCCTGACGGTCTTCAAGACGGTAGGTGACCTTGGCAAGGTAAAAACCTTCCTTGTGGTACAGTTCGCTGATTTTCTGGAGGTCGTCCGAAAGCACCTGTTCGTTCAGAACACTGCCGCTCTTGGTGCCCATGGCTGCCAGCACGTCGTCCTTGCTGACCTTGTCCGAACCGTCAACAACGATGTTGTCGATGCGGGGCTTTTCAACCACGGTGAACACAAGCACGTTGCCTTCAAGTGTGGCCTGCACATCGCTGAAGTAGCCCATATCCCATATGCGCTTCACTTCTTCGTTGATGGCCGTGGCATCGGGATTGTCGCCCTTGCGGATGGTGAGGCGCATGAGCACGGTATCGGGGTCAAGCACCTTCATACCGCGTACCTGCACATCGGCAAGACCGCCGTGGGCAGAGGTGGGGGCGTTCATGGGAACAAGGGTCGCCGGGGCATCGCTCTTTTTGGGCGCGGCCTCGGCGGCGGTGGTGGTGGCGGGATTGGCAATTTCTGCCGCACGTTTGGCCAGCACAGCGGCGCATTCGTTCAGCGAGGTTAGCGAATTGCGCTCAAAACCGGCGGGGACGGCTTCGCCCTCATAGACAGGCACAATGCGCGTGTCCATGGAAAAACCCTGACCAAGCTGGTTAAACTTGCCGTAAATAACCATGCGTGCTCCGGCCTTGCGGCCAAGTTCGCGCGCGGTGGCAAGGTCAATGGATTCACCGCTGTTGCGCTGCAAAACGCGGGCGGTTTCCATGGGAACAGTGCGCATGCCGTTCTGCTTGAGCTGATCGGCAATCGCCTGAGGCACATCCTGCGAGGCGTTGGGCATTTCCGGCCCTGCGTTCACCTGAAAGGGCAGAACAAGCACAAGTGCCCCTTCTGCCGCTACGGCTCCACCTGGAAGCGCCAGGGTGGCGCAGGCCAGCACGGCAAGGCACAGGGCTTTGCACAGTACGTTATTCAAAAATCTTTTCATACAATGTCCCCGCTTTCAGTTCCAGGGTTCTGCCCATGCCTGCGGCCAGCTCTCGGTTGTGCGTTACAACAACGAGGGTCATGCCCAATTCACGGTTGAGTTCGTTCATGAGAGCGCCCACCTGCGCTCCCGTAACTTCATCCAGATTGCCGGTGGGCTCGTCAGCCAACAGAACGCGCGGTCGCATAAAAACCGCGCGCGCAATGGCCACCCGCTGGCGTTCGCCGCCCGAGAGAGTGGCGATCTTGCTTTCCATACGCGCCGATAGCCCCACGCGGTCAAGCATTTCACGCGCACGGCTCATTACGGCGCTTTGTTTAGCACCGCCAATAATTGCCGGCATTGCCACATTTTCGAGGGCTGAAAATTCCGGCAGCAGATGATGAAATTGAAAAACGAAGCCCAGAGTCTTGTTGCGAAAGGCAGCTTTCTGGTCAGCGCTCATGAGCGCCATGTTGCGCCCTTCAAAACATATCTCGCCCGTACTTGGAGTATCAAGTGCACCCATAAGATGCAAGAGGGTACTCTTCCCGGAACCGGACTGTCCAACGATGGCGAGCATCTCGCCTTCTTCCACAACCAGGTTAATATCCTTGATAATCTCGGTCTCTTCACCGGGTGTGGCAAATTTTTTGCCCACATTTGAAAAAGTATAGAGTGCTGACATGGCTATTCGTAGCGCAGGGCTTCTGCCGGTTGCAGGCGCGATGCCTGCCGTGCCGGGTAAAGGGTGGCCAGAAAACACAGCAGCATGGCGCTTGCGCCAATGATGAGCACATCGGAGAGGGTTATGATAATGGGCAGATGATCGAGGGTATAGACGTTTTCAGGCAGTTTGATGAACTGGTAGCGCTTGAGCAGCCAGCCGAGTGAAAGGCCAAACGCATAGCCAAGCAATGTGCCGATAACCCCGATAATTGTGCCCTGAAACATGAAAATACGCCGTATCATGCTGCTTGTGGCGCCCATGGACATCATGATGGCGATGTCCCGCGTTTTTTCCATAACCAGCATGACCAGTGTTGTTACAATAGAGAAAGAACCGATGAGCACCACCATGGCCAGCAAAATGAACATGCCGATTTTTTCCAGCTTGAGCGCTGCAAAAAGGTTGGCGTTCATTTCCATCCACGAGCGCACGTAGAAGGGCGAGCCAAGCTCGGTTGAAACTTCGGCGGCTGTTTTGTCCGCCTTGTAAACATCGGCCACGGTCAGTTCCACGCCCGAAAGATAATTTTCCGGCAGGCCCAGCACATCGCGAGCGGCGTTGAGTGTAACAAAACCCAGCGAGGAATCGTATTCAAACATGCCTGTCTTGAAAATGCCCACCACTTCAAAGGGGCGCACACGCGGCGCGTAGCCCGAGGTGGTTTTTTGCCCGGAGGGCGAAAGCAGATTCACGCGGCTGCCCATGCCAAGCCCAAGGCGCTTGGCCAGCTCCTCGCCGATAATAAGCCCTGGTGCGCCTTCGCGTTCAAGATCGGCAGCAGAACCCACGCGCATCTGGCGCAGCATGGAAAGCACCGCAGGGGCCGACTTCGGATCAATGCCCCGCAAGACCACGCCCTTGACGCCGCCGCCAGCGGAAAGCATGACTTCCGTGTAAATAAAGGGGGTTGCCCCGGTCACACCCTTGACGGAGCGCACCCGATCCAGAAGGTCGGTGCGGTTCTCAAAGGCCGAGGGGATGTAGGACATGACAATGGCGTGGGCATTGGCCCCGAGGATTTTGTCGCGCATGTCGGTGGTGAGGCCGTTGTACACGCCAAGCACCACCACCAGCGCACCAACGCCGATAGCCACGCCCAGAATGGACATGATCGATATGATGTAGATGAATGTCTGCTTTCGCCTCGAAAAGAGGTAGCGCAGGGCAACGAATAGTTCAAATGACATTTGCGGCATATTGTCCCACCTTGCCCGGATATTCAAGAGTTATTTTAGACCTGGGACATTGCGTTGCCGCAAGGCAAGTCAATAGTGTCAGGGATTGCCGCTGGCAGGCAGCGCGCAACTGTCTGTACCTGGACAAACGTCCCGCAGCAGGGCACTTGTCAAGGGCAGGTACCCGGTGCAGCCCCCGGTGGGGAGAAGGTGCCAGACTGGCGCATATGCGGCGTTGCAGCTGGAACACAGACGGTCCCGTTGTACCATTCTGCCTGTTGCCAGTTTTTTTCAGTCTGGTGTTGTTTTTGAAAATATCCCCATTCGCAGAGCAACTACCAGGCAAAAGCCCCCGGCTGGCAAACCAGACCGGGGGCCTCTTTTTATCTTGTCCTCAAGGGCAAGACTAATCATCCACAAGTTTTATTGTTCCGGTTTTTAGCCCCGTTTCATAGCCTCAATAAGTTCGCTCAGTCTGCGTGCCTGCTGGGCAAGGTCGGCCACGGCCTTTGTGGCCTGGCCCATTGCCTGCGAAGTCTGGCCGGACATGGCGTTGACCTGCACGATGGACTGGTTGATTTCTTCGCTGGCAGCGGATTGCTCCTCGCTTGCGGTGGCAATTGCGCTTACCTGATCGGCAGTGGCTTCCACATTGCTCACGATATCCCGCAGGGCGGCGCCCGACTGGTTGGCAAATTCGGTGGCCGTATTTACTTCCGCCAGGGCCTTGTCCATTGCGGCCACACTCTGTGAAGCGCTCTGCTGGATGGCAGATATAGCATTGCCCACGTCGTTGGTGGAGGACATGGTTTTTTCCGCCAGTTTGCGCACTTCATCGGCCACCACCGCAAACCCTCGCCCGGCGTCGCCAGCGCGTGCGGCCTCAATGGCGGCATTGAGCGCCAACAGGTTGGTCTGGTCGGCAATATCCGAGATCACGTTCATGATCTGGGTAATGGCCTGGGCATGCTGGTTCAGCTTGGTCATGTCGTCCTTGAGCGCCAGCGAAACTTTTTGCACCTGACCGATGCTCTGCAAGGCGCTTTCCACAATATGTGCGCCGCTTTCCGCATTGGTGCGCGTTTCGGCAGAAACTGCCGAGGCCGAGGAGGCGTTGCGGGCCACTTCCTGCACGGTCACGTTCATCTGGTTCATGGCCGTTGCGGCCTCGCTGAGGCGCTGGGCCGACTGCGCGGCTATCTGGTCCGACTGCTCAATCTGCCCGGAAAGCTGGCTTGAGGCCGTGGAGATGATGGCGACCACTTCTTCCAGTTGACCCGCTGCGGTGAGCATGCCTTCGCGTTTGGCATTCTCTGCCCTTTGGGCCGCTTCTTCAGCACGTGCGGTAGCAAGCCTGGCTTCTTCCGTTGCCTGTTGGGCGTCTCTGGCTTTTTGCTCGCTTTCTTGCAGCAAATTTTTGATGTTGCCGACCATGTGTTCCATACCCGATGCCAGCGTGCTGAATTCATCACGGCGTTTTTCTGCGGCAAAGAGCATGGCTTTTTCTGCGGGGGTTGTTTCAAGGCGGCCTTCCGCAACGGATTCCGCAATGCCGGAAATGCCCCTGAGCAGTCGCGCGATGGCGCGCGCCGCAAAGAAGATGATCAGCCCGACCACAAGAGCGCTTGCAAAAGTCAACATCATGGAGTTGCCCAGCATTATCCGCGTGGGTGTGTAGATTTCGTCTCTGTCCACTTCCAGGCAAAGAACCCAGCCGACTTCCGGCATGGCCCGATAAAAGACAGACTTGTTGCTGCCGTCTTCACCCGTAAATCTCACCAGCCCCTCAGGGTTTTTCAATATCTCCGCAACATAAGGTTTTTTGCTGTCATCCCGCCCAAAGGCCTTGAGGTCGCGGTTCAGCATCATCATGCCCTTGGTGTCATAGGCATAGATGCCGCCCTTGGTGCCGAAATCGATCTGGCTTGTGGTGGTACGGGCGAGATTTTCGTTGTCAACGCCTGCCCACACGAGGCCTTCGGGCTTGCCATCGCGCATGATGGGCAGGCCAATGATTGTTGCAACCTTACCCGTGGTTTTGCTGATCACGCCGGTAATGGTTTTTTTGCCTTGCATGGCGCGCTGGTAGTATGAGCGGTCAGTAAAACTCACCCCGACGGATTTGCTGGGATGTTTTTCGCCTGCCAGATGATGGGCAATGGCTATGCCGTCCCCTCCGGCAACACCGCAAAATTCAAAGTTGGAATTGAGCGTCACAAAGGTATTGAGTGCGGCATCCGCATCGTTGAACAGTGTGCGCGTCATGACCTCAGGCATTTTATCGTTGACGGCGTCAAGATATAAAATAACCCGATTGTCGGCGGCAACCATGGCGAGCGACTCTTCCATCACCTTCAACATGGCGTGCAGGCCGATGCTTTGGCAGCGCAGCAGCGATCTGGCATCGTTGATAATCTGGTCGCGCAAGTTGCTTTCAGAAATTTTATAGCTCACGCCTGCGACCAGCAACAGCCCTGCAATTGCCGGAGTAAGAATGGACAGGAGCATCTTGCTCAGCAGCCCCATTTTCATAAGAACCTCCTCGCCCAAACCAATGCGATAAATGTATGCGCCATGCGCGAACACATGCCCAATGGACTTGGTTTACACTTTTATGAGTATAACTATCGACCAGTGGCGACAATAGTATATACCTTTGATTCAAAAATGTTTTTTGACAGGTAATTTTTTATAACGGACTGAGTTTGCATCTTGTTAAAACTGCTGAACAACAAAAAAGCGCCGCCAATAAGGCGGCGCTTCGTGAAGCGAGCGTCAATACTCTTTACAGACAGTCAAACAAGGTAGTGCCCTATCGTTCTATACTTCCGGGCGCAGCAAGGGGAAGAGAATAACTTCGCGGATTGAGGCACAGTCGGTGAGCAGCATCACGAGGCGGTCAATGCCCACGCCCTGGCCCGCAGCCGGAGGCATGCCGTATTCAAGGGCGCGCAGGTAGTCCTGATCCATGCTGTGGGCTTCGTCATCGCCTGCTTCGCGTTCGCGCACTTGATCTTCAAAGCGCAGGCGTTGATCCACAGGGTCATTGAGTTCCGAAAAGGCGTTGGAAAGCTCGCGTCCGGTGATGAACAGCTCGAAGCGGTCCGTCAGTTCCGGATGCTCGTCATTGCGGCGCGAAAGCGGCGAAATTTCCGTGGGGTAATGATAGATGAAGTGGGGCTGAATAAGCTTGCCTTCCACATCAAGATCAAAAAGTTTGGCATGCAGCTTTTGCAGGCTTTCACTGTCGGCGGCCTTTTCGCCGCGCGAACGGATGTAGGCCTTGACCTTGCCGTAATCATTGTAGAATTCCGGCGAATGGCCGCCCACCTGAGTGAGCGAATCGTAGAAGCTGAGGCGCGTCCACTTGCCGGGCGTGAGGTCGATCATTTCGCCCTGATAGGGCACCACGGTGGTGCCGCAGGCAGTCATGGCAAGATGGGCAAAAAGCTGTTCCGTAAAGTCCATGAGGTCTTCAAACGTGGCATAGGCCCAGTAGAATTCGCACATGGTGAATTCCGGATTATGGCGTGTGTCGATGCCTTCGTTGCGGAAGTTGCGGTTCAGTTCAAAGACTTTTTCAAATCCGCCCACCAGCAGCCGCTTGAGATAGAGTTCGGGCGCAATGCGCAAAAACAGGGGCAGATCAAGGGCATTGTGGTGTGTTTTGAAAGGCTTGGCCGCAGCGCCGCCAGCCAGCGGCTGCATCATGGGAGTTTCCACTTCCATAAAGCCGTGGTCTTCCATAAAGCGGCGGAATTCGCGCACAATCAGGCTGCGTTTGAAGAAAATTTCTCGCGCGCGCGGCGTGACGATAAGGTCAACGTAGCGCTGGCGGTAGCGCGTTTCCATGTCTGTGAGGCCGTGATATTTTTCCGGCAGGGGGCGCATGGAGCGCGTGATGAGCTTGATCTTGCGGCAGGCAATGGTGAGTTCGCCCGTCTTGGTGCGGAACAGGTGGCCGGAAACGCCCACGATGTCGCCCACGTCGAGCTTTTTGACCACAGTGTAGTTTGCTTCATCCATGTGTTCGCGCGAGGCGTAACACTGGATGCGGCCACTCTGATCCATAATATGAAAGAAGGCCACCTTGCCGAACGAGCGCAGGGAAACTATGCGGCCCGCAATGGCAAACACGTCTTCCTGGCTGTCCAGGGAGTCGCCTTCAAGAGCGCCGAATTTGTCCAGCACCCAGGCAACGTCGTGTTCCTTGCGGAAGTCGTTGGGGAAAAGCGGTACGCCCGCATCCAAAAGGTCGCACGATTTGACAACTCTGTTTTTGACAACTTCGTTGAGGCCTTCGCGCGCGGCGAAACTTTCCAGCATGGGCATAAAATAGCCCGCATGCTGCGACTTGGTACCCAGCTTGATAGCCGGCTTGCTGTTTTTCTTTTCCCGAGTATCCACGTAACGACTCCTGAATGGCCCATACCTGAAAGGAGCGTTACGGTATGCCATTCACGCTTGGGCGTCAAGATTGTGAGGAATGTGTCTACAACTTGCTGTAAAATCATGGTTTGTTGAATGCTCCTGGTGTTGATGCTACTCTGGCGCAACAGGAAACATCAATGCAAGCGGCGGCTTATATCCGCGCCAGTCGGGGCTTTGCGCCCCCTTGAAGTTTTGACCTGTTTACGTATATAAAGACCTTTTACACGATACAACCGCCGTCAGGATCAAGCTGGCGGCTTTTTCAAGGAAAGCGTCATGCAAAAATTTACAGCCTCCTTTCTGGGGCGCGACTGCCCCGGTGTGGTGGCCTCTGTCAGCCGCATTCTCGAAGACAGCGGCTGCAACATCGAAGAAGTGACCCAGACCATCCTCTCCGGCGAATTTGCGGCTATCTTTGTTGTTGCTGCGCCGGAAAAAAACGCGGAAACCCTGCGCTCCAAGCTGAGCGCCGGGCTGGAATCCGCCAAGGTTGATCTCTCCGTCCTCGTGCGGCCCGCAATCAAGGGGCAGTGGGGCACAGACCTGCACTGCGAACCCTTTGTGGTCACTGCCGACGGGCCGGACAAGCCCGGTCTTATCGCCGCCATGAGCCGCGTGTTTGCCCAACATGGTGTGAACATTGAAAGTCTCAAGGCCATTCTGGGCGAGGGCGGCAACAACCATGCGCTTTTTGTTTTTGAAGTCATGGTGCCTGACAGTGTTGACATGGGCCGCCTGCGCCGTGAGCTTGACTGCGAAGGGCAGAAGCGAGATCTGCGCGTCAGCGCCCAGCACAGGGATATTTTTGAGGCTGTGCATCGGGTAAATTCTTTTTAGACCTCACATCGCCGAGGCGCATGCGCCCTCCGGTCTGCGTCTGAAACATGGCGTGATCCGGTTTCAGAGACGATGCACATTCCCCTGAACGCCCGGTTTTGCGCGTCAGGGCAAAACCGCCTTCCGGGCGGGGCCGCCATAGGGCAGGCCGACAGCCCGAACATACAGGAAGACCTCCATGCTTTCAGAACGCGAAGTTATAAGCACCCTGAACATGCTCCGCAACGAGCATCTTGACGTGCGCACAGTCACCCTTGGCGTGAGCCTGTTTGACTGCGTCAGCCATGACCTTGATCTTTTTACCGCCAACGTTAAGGCCAAGTTGCGCCGCTACGCCTCCCAGCTCGTGAGCGTGTGCAACGAAGTGGGCGACAAATACGGCATCCCCGTGGTGAACAAACGCATCAGCGTGAGCCCCATTGCTGTGGTGGGCGCGCCCTTTGGCCCGGATGGCATGGTGCGCGTGTGCAAGGCCCTTGACGAGGCCGCCAAGGAAGCCGGCGTTGATTTTCTGGGCGGTTTCTCTGCTCTGGTGGAAAAGGGCTTTGCCAAGGGCGACCGCGCCCTGATTGAAGCGCTGCCCCAGGCCCTGGCCGAAACCGACCGCATCTGCTCATCCATCAACGTGGCTTCGTCGCGCAGCGGCATTAATATGGATGCTGTGGCCCTTATGGGTCAGCAGATCCTCAAGGTGGCCGAAGCCACCGCCGAGCGCGGCGGCATCGGCTGCGCCAAGCTGGTGGTTTTTGCCAATATTCCGCAGGATGTTCCTTTCATGGCTGGCGCTTACCTTGGCGTGGGCGAGCCTGACGTAGTCATCAACGTGGGCGTTTCCGGCCCCGGCGTGGTCAAAAAAGCCCTGGATCGCGCCCGCGAAGCCGGACACAACGGCAAGGGCGGCCGCCTTACCCTGCTGGATATGGCCGAAGTCATCAAGCGCACGGCCTACAAGGTGACACGCGTGGGCGAAATGATCGGTACCGAAGTTGCCACCCGTCTGGGCCTGCCCTTTGGCGTGGCCGACCTTTCCTTGGCTCCTACGCCTGCGGTGGGCGACTCTGTAGGCGAAATTTTTCAGAGCATGGGCCTTTCGAGCATCGGCGCGCCCGGCACCACTGCCGTGCTGGCCATGCTCAATGATGCGGTGAAAAAGGGCGGCGCGTTCGCTTCTTCGTCCGTGGGCGGTCTGTCCGGCGCGTTTATCCCTGTGTCTGAAGATTCCAGCATCGAGGCTGCGGCCACCTCCGGTCTGCTCAGCCTTGAAAAGCTGGAAGCCATGACCAGCGTGTGCTCTGTGGGGCTGGACATGATCGCCATCCCCGGTGATACGGCCGCTTCGACCATTTCCGGCATCATTGCCGATGAAATGGCCATTGGCGTTATCAACACCAAGACCACGGCAGTGCGCCTTATTCCCGTGCCCGGCAAGGGAGTTGGCGAAGAAGTGTCTTTTGGCGGTCTGCTCGGCAAGGCTGCCATTATACCCGTGCCCAAGGGTGACGCCACAGACTTTATCGGCCTTGGTGGTCGAATTCCTGCGCCGATTCACAGCCTCAAAAACTAGGCTGGTTAAGCTTTAGCTGTTTTAAAAGCGGGCATAGTTCCTTTACGGCGTGGAATCTTTGAGATTCCGCGCCGTTTTTTATGGTCGATCGGCGCAATAAAATCATCCAGTGAACTTTTTTATTTGCGCCAATACGATGACTTGCTGTATGTTCAGATGCAGAAACCTTGTCCAGGACGTAATAATGCCTCAATATTTTATCTACGGCCAAAAAGAAATCGACTTCCTTTCGCGCAAAGACAAACGTCTGGCCGCTGCCATGGAACGCATCGGCCCCATACAGCGGGAGGTGCGGCCCGACCTGTTTGACGCGCTCATGCATTCCATAGTCGGGCAGCAGATTGCCACCAAGGCGCAGCAGACCGTGTGGGCGCGGCTTGTGCTTGCCCTTGGCGAGGTGACGCCTGAAACCATTGACGGCGCAGAGACGGCCACGTTGCAGGGAGTGGGGCTATCCTTCCGCAAGGTTGGCTATATGAAGGCAGCCGCGCGCAAGGTGCTGCTGGGAGAACTGGATGTGGAGGCCCTGAGGCTCATGGACGATGCCAGCCTCTGCGCCACCCTGTGCGCGCTGGACGGGGTTGGCGTGTGGACAGCCGAAATGCTTATGCTGTTTTCACTCCAGCGGCCTGATGTGCTCAGTTTTGGCGACCTTGCCATCCTGCGGGGCCTGCGCATGCTGCACCGACACCGGGAAGTCCGCCGCGACCGCTTTGAAATATATCGTCGCCGCTACAGCCCTTTTGGTTCGGCGGCAAGCCTGTATCTGTGGGCCATAGCGGGCGGGGCTTTGCCTGATCTCTCTGATCCGGCGGCTTCAACGCGCTGAGAACGCCGATCCCTTTTTTCACGCAGTAGGAACTCACCGCAGCCTGGTGTTGCTCCGTCATATTGAGCTTATCACAAATAGTTGTGAATATCTTAAGTCAGATATTTATGACTTCTTCCTCATAATGAGATTGGTAGCTATCAGCGCGAAACGACACCGTAAAAATTCCTATTACGTTCGTAGTAATTTCTTGTGAAAATAAGTATAATTGATATATTGGAAGTCGCGTTTTGTCCGATAAGCACACAAGAGTAGACCTGTCATACGGGATTTCAGGGGTAGTTTGATTTTTCACATGGTAATTAGCCTTTCGGTCATTCAGTGCGTAGACGCAACGCAAAAGGGGTAGTGATGAAACTCGGGTTACTTGCGAAAATGGGAATTTCCATCCTCACTCCGGCAATAGTGGGGCTGATGCTTGTGGCAGGGGTTTGCTACAAGATGTCAGAAGAAATCCTGCGAGAGCAGATTGCCACAGATATGAGCGCATTACTTGAGTGCCAGAGCATCGGGCTTGACGCTGTGTTCACGGGGATAGAACAGAGCCTGAAAACCATGACCGAGAACCAGCGCATACAAGATCAAGTGATGGCTTATACAGAAGGCAGGCCGGGAATTTTTGATGGTTCGCTGTTTACCAGGGCAGATCGAGCCCTTGAGTCCTTCGTGACCAGCAATGACATCGTGTATTACGCGGGAATAATTGCCGTAGACGGCACGGTTCTGGGCCACCGTATAGACAAGCAGCAAGGCCCCAGCAAGTTTGTTGGCGGTGATTTTTCCGACCGCGAATACTTTCAGAAAAGCAAAAATGGTCAGCCCAGCGTTGTAGGTATCAAAAGCGCAAGCACAGGCGAGTTTGCCACGGTCATTGCAATGCCGTTGAAGCTGAACAGCCATACCATTGCCGTGTTGGCCGCTGGTATTGATAATAAGATTCTGGCCCAGAACACCACCAATAAAATAAAGGTGGGGCAAAAGGGGCTAGTGTATGTGTATGATATGAAAGGGAATGTCGTTCTGCACCCGGATAAGGCTGTGCTTGGTCGCAACGACAGCAAACTGCCCCATGTGGTCCAACTGCTGGAGCAAAAAAATGGCCGCACCCATTTTGTGAACGACAAGGGTGAAGACAAGGGGCTGTACTACAAAACTCTGCCGCACGAAGGCTGGATTTTGTGCGTGGAATTTGACCGTGGAGAAATCTTCAAGCCCATCAGCGACCTGCTGACCAACGCAAGCCTGCTGACTCTGGCCTGCGCGCTGATAGTCGGAACCATGATCTTTTTCTCGGCCCGGGGCATTGTGCGTATGGTGGGCGGTATTTCAGGCGTGGCCGAAGCCGTTGCCGGTGGTCGCCTTGAAACCAACGACAAGGAACGCGCCCTTTTTGATGCCGCTGAAAAGCGTGGAGACGAATTCAGCACACTTGCGGCGGGCATGCGGCGCATGGTGCAAAGTATCAGACACCTTTTGGGCGAAAGTGAACACAAAACCAAGGCTGCGCAGCACGCTACGGAAGAGGCGGAAAAAGCCACAGCCAGAGCCGAAGAAGCTGCACGTCAGGCCGAGAGCGCCAAGCGCGAGGGCATGCTGACGGCAGCAGGGCAACTGGAAGAAGTGGTGAGCGTTATTTCTGCCGCTTCCACAGAGCTTTCTGCACAGATCGAGCAGTCGGACAGGAGCGCCGTGGAATCTGCCCAGCGTCTGGCCGAGGCAGCCACTGCCATGAATGAAATGAACGCCACCGTGCAGGAAGTGGCTCGCAATGCGTCCGCAGCCTCGGCTGTGTCTGCGGAAACGCGTGCCAATGCTGAAAGCGGGGCGAATATTGTGGAAAACGCCTTGCAGAGCATCGGTCAGGTGCACAAGGTTTCGCTGGCGCTCAAGGGCGACATGACCACGCTGAACCAGCATGCCCAGGCAATTACCCAGATCATGAACGTGATTTCGGACATCGCCGACCAGACCAACCTGCTGGCGCTCAATGCCGCCATTGAAGCCGCACGCGCGGGCGAAGCCGGGCGCGGTTTTGCCGTGGTGGCTGATGAAGTGCGCAAGCTGGCAGAAAAAACCATGGCCTCCACCAATGACGTGGGCAATGCCATTTCTGCCATTCAGGGCAGCGCAGGGCAGAGCGTTGCCGCCATGGACAAGGCTCTGGCAGAGGTGGAAAAGGCCGCCGAGCTTGCAAAGCAGTCCGGCGAAGCCTTGCAGGGAATTGTAACCAAGGTCGAGGAATCGGCAGATCAGGTGAGCGCCATTGCCACGGCCAGCGAGCAGCAGTCCGCCACCAGCGACGAGATCAACCAGTCCATTGTCAGCGTCAACGAAATGTCCAGCCAGACGGCGCAGGCCATGGGCGAAGCTTCCCGGGCCGTGAGCGAGCTTGCCCGGCAGGCCGAGCGCATGAGTGAACTTATCAGCGAGATGAAGCGCGGCTAGTTCTGCACTTCTCTCAATGGCAAACAGCCCCGGAATATCGCATTCCGGGGCTGTTTACGTTGAACTGCAGGGTCGTTGGTTTATCAGTGCATGCTCGGAGCCAGAAAATACTGCCACACGAGGGTCAGCAGCAGGAGGCTGAGCGAAATGGTCAAAAAGCGGCGTACAGCCGCAGGCCCCACGCGAATGGCCAAGCGGCTTCCCATCCAGTTGCCGAGGCAGCAGGCTGCGGCCATTGGCAGGGCCAGGCTCCACACCACCACGCCGTTGACGATGAAAACAACGGCTCCGGCAAAGTTTGAGGCAAGGTTGAGCACCTTGGAGGTGGCGGAGGCTTCCATCAGACCCATGCGCAGAATCCAGTGAAAAGCGAGGATAAGAAAGCTCCCGGTGCCGGGGCCGAAAAATCCGTCATAGCCGCCAATAAGAAGGCATACAAAGGCTACGGGAATCCAGAAGCGGGGGCCGGAGTGCGGCAGGGGCTTCTGTTTGTGTTCTTTCTTGGGCAGCAGGGTTGCGCACATGCCTATGGGCAACAAGGCCACCAGCACCTTGCCAAGAACTGCGGCGTCCAGCAGCAGGGCAAGTCGTGACCCGGCCCACGAACCAACCAGTGAGAAAATAATGCCCGCCAGGGCTACACGCCACAATACCAAGTTGCTGCGGGCAAAGTTGCCAAGCGCAACCGTGGTGCCAAGACAGGCGCTGACCTTGTTGACGCCCAGGGACTGATGCGGCGGTACGCCGGAAAGCAGCAAGGCGGGCATGGTGATAAGCCCGCCGCCGCCAGCGATGGAGTCAATAAATCCACCGCCGAATGCTGCGGCTATGCCAACGGCGTATGTAACCAGACTGAAATCCAACACGTTGCCTACCACTCCTTAAAGATAATCCACGCTGCCAGTACAATGAGCGCAAAACCCACAAGGTGGTTCCAGCGCAAGGGCTCGTGCAGCCAGAAAGCGGAAAAGCCCATGAAAACAGTCAGGGAGATGACTTCCTGAATGGTTTTCAGTTCAGCCGCCGAAAAATAGCCGTAGCCTATCCTGTTGGCGGGCACTTGCAAAACATATTCAAAAAAGGCGATGGCCCAGCTTGTAATGATAACCAGCGGCAGGGCGGTGCTTCTGTAGCGCAGGTGCCCATACCAGGCAAACGTCATGAACAGATTGGAACAAAACAGCAGGCCCACGGTGCTGACGGGAATTGGTATCTGCATGGGAAATCCATTGGACGGTCGCAAGAACAAAAGCCTGGCAGGCCGGAAGAAGTTGAACAGGGCGTCAAATCTCATATCTGCTGCAACATGGCGCGTCAACAGCCTGCAAAGGGCCTCCGGGGCATTGCCGCGCGCCTTGTTTGCCGGGGCAACGCTGAAAGGCTATGGTGCTTGAGCGGCAGATTTTGCGCCGCGCAAGTAATGGAGGAACACTGTATGACGGCACGCTCTCCGCGCGCTAAGGATGTCGAAAACGCAAGCTTCTTGAATACGGGTATGTCATCCGCTTCTGGTGGGCCGCACACCCACGCAACAGTGGAGGCTTCTCCCGACAGGGTGACGTGGGCACTGTTCTGGAAAGCGGCCTTGCTTGTGATAGTTATCTGGGCCGCATCAGCCCTGTGTCTATACTTGTCAGTGGAAGATTTCAGTAAGTCCGGCACCTTTGGTGATTCCTTTGGGGTGCTTAACACACTGTTTTCAGGGCTTGCGTTTGCGGGCATCATTGTTTCCATAAAAATGCAGAACGATGAAATGCGCGAGCAGCGCAAGGAGCTGCAAAAGCAGAAAAAGGCTGCACAGCTCTATCACCGGGAGCGCATGTTTCTGCTGCTTATGGACGAATTTAAAAAATCGCGCGAGCACCGTTTCAGCATAGCGGACGTGCGGATGGTGGTGCGTGAATGTTTGAACGATGTAACCGCCTTAAACGCCCGTAGCGCCGATGCCGGGGCTGCTCTTGTGCGTGAGGTGGAAGGCGTGCTTGCGGGCGTGCATGCGGAAACGCCCCTGTTGCAGGTTTTTGGCCGCAGAGTGTTTCGGCATGAACGCTGCGAGGTGTTCATCAAGACTTTTCGACAGGCGGCTGAGAGCGCCAGAAAGATCGATCCCGCCAACAAGACGGAATACTACGATATTGTTTGCAACAGCATGTCTGATGCGGAGGAGGCCCTGCTGTTCATGTGCGCTGTGGCGCGGGACGGGGCACAGGTTCTCGGTGATCCGCAGGTTATGAAGCTGCGGGAAAGCTACGACGAAATACGGGCCAAGCTCTGAACAGCGGCAACGCCCGCTGCACATATAGCCACTCGCGGGCGGAATGAGCCGCCCAAACACAAAAACCCCTGACGTACATCAGGGGTTTTTCCGGCGCTCCGTGCCGCCGTGCCCGATCCGGAGAACGGATCAATAGCGGCAGCGGCGCGTGGCTTCCCTCAGGGAATGATTTTCCGGCCCCCGACACCCGCCAGGGGCCGGAAAATCATGTGGGGAGGGGAGTATGTACAGGCTGGCTAGGCAGCCATGGTGTCGAAAAGTTCCTTGGCATTGATGTTGGTGGGGTTGGCGCCCAACACCGCTTCAAGGTGTTGCCGGGCTTCTTCGGCGCGGCCAAGGTAGATCATGCAGCCAGCCAGAGTGACGCGAACGGCCTCGGCTTCCACGCCGGAGCGCAAGGTGTCTTCCAGGTAGGGCAGCGCGTTTTCAACGCAGCCAAGCTGATAAGATTCGCGCACCAGGCAGTTGAGGGCCACAATGTTTTCCCTGGATTTCTTCAGGGCTGCTGCAAAGTAGTCAAAGGCCTGCTGGTGGTCGCCCTTTTCCATGTACACAAGGCCAATGCCGCACAGGGCCTTGTCGGTTTCTTCCACAGAAGCGGCCTTCTGGTACAGAACCAGAGCCTTGTCCAGGTCAGAGCGCTGCACGGCCACGGTGGCCAGTCCCAGGAAGGGGGCCGCGCTCTGGGAGTTGCTGCCTGCGGCCTTGCGGTAGTATTCCTCGGCCTTGTCAAAGTCACCCATGAAAAGGTAGCACTCGCCCAATTCCTTATTGATTTCGTAATCCAGTTGATTGCTCATGGTATCCTCCCCAACTGAGGCTGGTTTGTGGTCGGGCGCTTTATGCGCCACTGACTTGCTTTTTTATATGCACTGAACGTGCCAATGGTAAAAGAGTGCAATAAATACAGTGTGGTGATTTGCCTTTTGAGCAAAATATGCGCCAGGGTGGCGGCTTTGCAGCCCTTAAAGCGCCAAAGCCTTGGCGCTCGGGGGCGCTGCGCAGGCAGGATTTTCCTGGTTGGGCAATTCTTGCCGCTGTGTCTTGCGGGCAGCCAAGGGGAAACAAAAGAAGGCCGAACCATAAACGGTTCGGCCTTTAAGGGTGCGAATTGGTGTGCGGATTACTGTGGGCGTCAGGCGGAGCGAAGGCTCTGAGTACCGCCATGTACGTTGATGTGGTGCAGGATGACGCCAAGCACCCCCTCAATGTCAAGATGGGACGTGTCCACAATCAGCGAATCCTGGGCGGGGCGCAGAGGTGCCACGGTGCGGTTGCGGTCTAGGGCGTCACGCTGGCGGATCTGTTCGGTCAGGGTGGCGAGATCCGCCTTTTGCCCGCTGGATTCAAGGTCGTGCAGACGGCGCATGGCGCGTACCTCGGGCGCTGCATCCAGAAAGAACTTGAAGCGCGCATCGGGAAAAACCACTGTTCCCATGTCGCGCCCTTCGGCCACCAGCGGGTACTGCTCGCCAATGGCGCGCTGGGTGGCGCGCAGAATTTCGCGCACCACGGGCACGGTTGCTATGCGGGCCGCCAGCATGCCCACGGCCTCGGTGCGTACCTCGCCCCGAACGGCAACGCCGTTGCAAAACAGGGTGGACTGCTGCCCAAGACCCGAAAGGGTGAACGTCCACTCCGCGCAGCGGGTGCGCAGTTCTTCTTCCGGCAATGTTTCCGCCCCGGCACCCAGCTTGAGCGCCATGCAGCGGAACATGGCCCCGGTATCAAGGTAGGAAAGGCCAAGCCCTTCGGCCACACGCCGGGCCAGCGTGGTTTTGCCCACGCCTGCCGGGCCGTCAAGCGTCACCACAGGAAGCCGCGCACTCATGCCTTTTCCCCTTTATGGGCAATAATATCTGCCATGGCGGAAAGGAAGGCGAGGTTTTCCTGCTGGTTGCCAATGCTGACACGCAACAGATCCGGCAAACCGTAGCTCTTGAGCGGGCGGATGATGATGCCGCGCGCGAGCAGGGTCTCAAAGCATTCGGCAGCATTGGGCGCGCCCTCGGGCATGCCGAACATCAAAAAGTTCGCTTCGCTCGGCCACACCTTGCAACCCAGAGCGGTCAGGCCCGTAAACAGCTCCTTGCGGCCTCTGCGCACGGCATCCTGGGTGGCGTTGTAAAAGGTGTCATCAGCCAGAGCCGCCAGAGCCGCTTCTTCTGCCAGAATGTTGACAGAGAAGGGCAGGCGCGCGCGCCAGACAAAGTCCGCCAGATGGTCAGGCAAAATGCCGTAGCCCACGCGCATACCCGCAAGCCCGAAGCTTTTGGAAAACGTGCGCATAAAGGCCGTGTTGCTTGGCATGATGCCGCTCGCCAGCATGGATGCGGCTTTTTCATCTTCGGCAAAGTCCACGTAGGCTTCGTCCACCACCAGCAGACAGTCGGGGGCCTTCTGCGCCAGATCGCGCGCAAGGGCCTCCACGGCAGCGCGCGGGGGGCAAAAGCCCGAGGGATTGTCGGGCGTGGTCACAAAAACAATGCGCGTGTTGGCGTCCACCAGTTCAAGCAGGGCGGCAAAGTTGAAGGAAAAATCTTCCTCAAGGGGTTGCCGTCGGATCTCTACGCCGCAAATACGCCCCTGAATGGGGTAAATGCTGAAACAGGGGTTGAAACACACAATGTTGTGTGCGCCGGGGATCGCCAGAATGCGGATAAGCAGGTCAATGATTTCGTCCGAACCGTTGCCAACAACCACGCGGTGTTCGTCAACGCCGTGGCGCTGGCCCAGCGCCTTTGCCAGTCGCGGATTGCCGCCCTGCGGATACCGAAAGGCCCCGGCCGCGTGGCGTTCCACAGCCTCTCGGGCCAGAGGGGGCATGCCCAGCGGGTTTTCGTTGCTGGCCATCTTGATAACCTGGGGCAGGTTGTACTTATCCTGGATTTCGGCAATGGAAAGGCCGGGAACATAGGCCTTGAGGGCCATAATTTCCTGGCGCACACTGATCTCGGACATGGTTACTCCACCGGTATCGCCCGCAGGGGCGAAGATTCATGGCTGCGCATGGGGCGCAAGGCGTTTTGCGGCGTTTGTCAGTATGTTTCAGCCAGCAAACCATCGCAATGCGACAGCTTGCTGGCTGAAAAAAATGGAAAGCGTGTCTTTCTTTATGGCTCTCGTGCTGGCGCTACTGCGTGCATGCAGGAAGGGCCAGATATGCCTGTTATTCGCCTGCTTCCGTGGGGCGCACGGTCAGCACGGGCATGTCGGCGTTCTTGACTACCTTTTCCGCCACAGAGCCGAAAAGAATGCGGTCAATGCCCTTGCGGCCATGGGTGCCCATAACGATAAGGTCGGCCTTTTCTTCACGGGCGCGGTTGAGGATTTCTTCGGCGGCATAGCCGATGAGCACCTGCCCCTTGGCTTCAACACCCACGAAATTTTCGGCCACAAACGATTCCATGGACTTTTCAGCGCCGGTCACGATTTCGCCGACAAAATTTTCAATGGTGTTGGGCGGTACATGAAAGCCCACATACTGGCTCAGCGAGGGGGCGGTGTATACAACGAGCACGCTCGCATTGAGCCCCTTGGCAAGAAGCACCGCGTATTCGGCAACTTCCTTGCTGTGTTCGGAAAGGTCTACCGCGCAAAGAATCTTCTTGATATTCTTCATGGCAAACTCCTGTTCCCCCAGGTAGGCAGATTGATTAACGGGCTGGCTGAATATGGCCGACCAAGAGGGGGTTGGTTTGGGATCGCAGCCTTTATCCTTTGCCTTCATCTGTAATAAATGGTAGTTTTTTTCGGCACAATAGACAAGACATTTCGCCTAACGCCGCCAAGGGGCAGGGAAATTTTTTCCCCGTAGCTTCTGTCAGCCTGTGAAAAATCAGCCTGTTATGGAAGTGAACCTTTGTGGCAGGATTTTTGCATTTTTTCTGCAACGGCAGTACGCCAACCCTGGAGGCGACATGAAAGTTACCAACGATCAACTTGAGGCGCTGTTACGCCAGCAGAGCCAGACCCCGGGCACAACCCGAGCGCAGACAACGCAGGGTGGCTTTGAGGCGGCATTGAGCGAACAGATGGGCCTTGAAAATGCCGTTGCATCTTCTGCGTTTCCCACAGCGGCTGCGGGGCAGGCTTCGCAGGCATCCATGATCAGTCAGATGCTGCTTGGCTCCACCCAGTCAGAATCGGTAGATGTGGACGAAGACGTTATCCAGAGCGCCTTTTCGCAGGCTTCCGGCACGCTGGACATGTGGGATTCGTACGTTAACGCCCTGGGCTCTTCGGGCCAGAATGGTTCCTTGCGCGAAGCCTATTCCCTGTTGCAGGGGATAGACGGGCAGGTTTCCGCCCTCAAGAACAGCACGGCCTCTGTACGCGGCCAAAATGCTGGGCTTGATTCTCTGGTTAACGAGCTTGACGTGATGACAACGACAGAAAAAATCAAGTTCAACAGGGGCGACTATACCGCATAGTTGTCCGGACAGAAAAACCGCCGTGAAATCAGGGTTTCACGGCGGTTTTTGCTTGTGATCAGCCGTCTGCTCCCAGGAGCGGGCGGTTTTTTTGCGCATGGCGGTCAGTGTGGCATATGCTGCTGTGTAAATGCTCAAGCCTCCGGAATCATGCGGTTCCGGAGGCTTGCTTTATGGAGGCGCGTTGCCCTTAAACGGGCTGCGCGTTGTGCTGCTGCGAGGTTACTTGTTGCCGGTAGCGCCGGACTGCACGGCGTTGTCTGTGGCGCCAGTCGCGCCCATGCCAGCCATGCCGGGGCAGTTGCCGGGGTTCATCATGCCGTTACCCATCATGCCATGCCCCATGCCGTGCCCGCCCATGCGGTGTCCCATGCCCCGGCCCATGCCGTGGCCAGCCATGAAGGGAATGCCCTTGTCAGACATCTGCTTGAGCATTTCGGCCTTGGCGCTGTAAAGCTTAGCGTCGATTTCGCGCAGATCCTTCTGGGCGGCCTTGACGCGGGCGTCGTCGGGCTTGGCGCCAGCGGCGGCAAGGTTGTTCAGTTCAGCCATCTTGGAAAAATGCTGTTGCATGGTGGGCTGTGTTTTTTCAACAAAGCTCTGGTGAATCTGCTGCATGGTTTCCATCTGCTCGCTGGACAATCCCATGCCAGGGCCCATGCCGTAACCCATGCCGGGGCCCATACCCATGCCCATGCCTGTACCGGGGCCCATGCCTGCGGGGCCGTGTCCGTCGCCGTTCCGGGCGGAGGCAATGCCCGAAAGGCCGAGGAAGATGGCAAGGGTAAGGGCCGCGCCGCTGGTAACGATCTTGGAGGTCTTCATTGTAATATTTCCTTTTGGTTTGATGGTATTTGCGCGTTGGTTGGGAGGTTATTTGCGCAGGCTGACGGAAAGCTTATCGCCCGTAGCCATGCCCGTGGCCGTGGGGGCCGTGCGAGCCGGATTGACCGTTGCCGCACCAGGGGGAGCTGATCTGGGTATCCGCCGTATTGGCGGCAGAGGCGTTTACGGCAAAGGCCAGCACCAGGGCCAGGGAGGCGAAAATCAGGGTAAGCTTGAGAGATTTCATGAATATTCTCCTTTATATCGGCCTGCTGAATGCAGAGCCGTTTAGATGGATTTTTTCAGTTTTTCGTATTCCTCAAGAGTGATTTCTCCAGAGGCCAACCGCCTTTTAAGAATCGCCATGGAATCTGTATAATCCATGTTTCTTCTCTGCGACGGGAATATTCTGCTGATAAAAGCGACCGCAAGGGAAATAATCAGTATCATGAATATGAGGTGCGTCATGCCATTTCCCCATCCCATTACGCTTCCTATATCGCAGCCATACATATCCGTATCCTCAATGTGACGTTGCGCCGTCAGTTTGTTATTTGTCTTCTGATTGGTGCTGCGCATTTCTGCGCCGTTTGATGCTGTATAGGCAAAGGCCGTGCCAAGATGAGTAAAGCACTGTAACTATATAAATTTATTGTATTAACTTGAATTGATAAATCCCCAGCGTTCTCTGTCTGGATTGATGTTGCCCATTTTTTACTCAGTTTTCTGGTCAGCTATCCAATTTTTACCGGGGGGCTTGCGGGGTGAGTAAAAAATACATACTAATGATGCTGCGCCGTTGAGGAAACACTCATGATCCGTTTTCGCCCATCTCTCTCCCAGCGCTTGTCGCGCATGGGCCTTTCACCCTGGATGCTGCTTGGGGCAGCCCTTATTCTCGGCCTGACACTGGTGGGGCTTTCCGTGCGCAGCAACCAGCGCGAGCGGGCCTTTATGGTGCACAACCTTACGGACAGGGCCGAGGCGCTCATCTGGGCGCTTGAAGCCGGAACCCGTACGGGCCTGCGCCTCAGCCCCGGCACAGTGCTTGGCCTGCGCCCGCTGCTCAGCGAAACGGCCCGCCAACCCGGCATTCTCTATATGGCTGTTACCGATGTGAGCGGGGCCATACTTGCCCAGAGCGGCGACAGCTCGCCGATTCCCGGCGTGCCGGATGACGCCGCTCCGGAATTTTCTCCCACTCCCATGATGGTGCAGCCTCAGGATATCCCCCCCCTTGCAGATGTTTCAGACCGGCCCATGTGGCGGGTGCGCAATGTGGATGGAAAAGAAGTTTTTGAGGTTTTTCGGGTATTTGCGCCCCTGAGTCGTTCACATGGGCAACAGCACATGGGTGGGCAACAGCATATGGGCGGCGGGCACGGCTCCCACGGCATGGGCATGATGGGCCGCATGCTGGGGCGTTCCCCTGATATTGACGGGCCTGACCCCAATGATGTGTTTGACAATCCGCCGCCACCCCCTCCCGCACGAGGAGGGTTTGGTGGCCGTCCCGGTCCTGAGGCCCCCCGGCAGGTGGTGGGCGTGGCTCTGGTGGGCTTTGACGCGCGCCCCTTTGAGGATGCTCTGGCGCAGGACGCGCGCAACAACCTGCTCTCTGCCGCGCTTGCGGCCGCATTGGGGTTGGCTGGTTTTGTGTCCCTGTTCTGGATGCATAACAACCGTCGCTGGCGGCGTATTGTGCGCGATCAGCAAGTCATGGCCGCAGAAGTTGTGGCAAACCTCCCCCTTGGCCTTGTGATCAGTGATCCCAACGGGCGTATTGCCATGATCAACGACACGGCTCTGTCCATGTTCGGCAAGCAGCGCGCAGAAATATTTCCTTCTGGCACGGAGGATTCTCAGGGTGGTGCAGACAAGCCCGGCAGGGCTGCGCGGGCACGGCGGCTGCGCAGTCTGCCCGGTCTGGAGTGGGAAGCCCTGGTGGGTAAACTGGTTAAGGGATCGCGCATTTTGGAGCAGGAAACAACGCTCGCCGTGCCGGGAATCAAGCCGTTGACCATCAGCCTTGGCGGCGCGGCCATGCGCAACGAGGACGGCGCTTTTTTGGGCAACGTGTTTGTGTTGCGCGACATTACGGAAATGAAGCGCCTTCAGGCTGACGCCCAGCGCAATGACCGGCTGGCGGCCCTTGGGCATCTGGCGGCGGGTGTGGCCCACGAAATCCGCAATCCCCTGAGCACCATCAAGGGCGTGGCCCTGTATATCGCCAAGCGTATGCCCATGGGTGGACGCGAGGAAGAAGCCGCCCAACGCATGATTGACGAAGTGGAACGGCTGGACCGCGTGGTTTCCGAGTTGCTGGAGTTTGCGCGTCCCGGTTCGTTTGAAACCGTGCAGGCTGATCTTGGCGAGGTCATCGGGCGGGCGCTGCGGCTTGCCGAGGCAGACCTCAAGGCCAAGAACATTACCGTGGTTTTTGAAATGGAACCGGGCTTCCCGCTGGTGCGCATCAGCACGGAGCGGCTCACTCAGGCTCTGCTGAATCTTTTTCTCAACGCGGTTCAGGCCATGGATCACGGCGGCACCCTGCGCGTGAGTACGCGCGCGCTGCCCGATGGCATGTTCAGCATCACCGTGGCCGACACGGGGCCGGGCATTCCGGCAGAGATTCAGGCTTCCATTTTTACGCCCTATTTTACCACAAAATCGTCGGGAACCGGCCTTGGGCTTGCCATTGTCTATCAGATTGCCGAGGGGCACGGCGGGCGCGTCAGCGTTGGCAACGCGCCGGGGCATGGGGCGGAATTTACGCTCACACTGCCTGTAAACGGCAAGGGTTAGGCCGTTCCACACCGTTGCGTTCTGCCCGTGGTACAGACGAAACCGTATACTGACCAGTTCAAGGATAGTTTTATGACTGCAAATCCCGCCATACAGCTGCTGGTGGTGGATGACGACCTCAATCACCGCGAAATGCTGCGCGCCCTGCTTGAAGAGTGGGGCTACGCGCCCACCGGGGCCTCCAGCGGCGAGGAAGCCCTGGAATTGTGCCGTGAGCGCCCTTTTGACCTCATTCTCATGGACGTGCGCATGGGGGGCATGAGCGGCATAGAAGCCACTCGAGCCGTCAAGGCATACAATCCCGCCATTCCCATTTTGATCATGACGGCCTACTCGGACGTCTCCAGCGCCGTGGAAGCGCTTAAGGCCGGGGCTTACGACTATCTCACCAAACCCCTGGCCTTTGACGCTCTCAAGCTTGCCCTTGAGCGTGCGCTGGATCATGCCAGCCTCCGGCATGAGGTGCGGACTCTGCGCCACGAACTGGCAGCAGGTCTGGACGCCCGCAACGTCATAGGGCAAAGCCAGGCCATGCGGCAGGTGCTGGACCTTGTTTCGGCCATTGCGCCCTCGGAGGCTACAGTGCTTGTGACTGGCGAATCCGGCACCGGCAAGGAAGTTGTGGCCAAGCTTATCCACGCCAACAGCAATCGCCGCTCTGGCCCTTATGTGGCCGTGAACTGCGCGGCCCTGACGGAAACCTTGCTTGAATCAGAGCTTTTCGGCCACGAAAAAGGCGCGTTCACCGGGGCGGAAAAACGCCGCGAGGGGCGGTTTCAGGCAGCGGACAAAGGCACGATCTTTCTGGACGAGATTGGCGAAATTCCGCTTTCCATGCAGGTAAAGCTGTTGCGCGTCATTCAGGAACGCGAGTTGCAGCGCGTGGGCGGCGATCAGACCGTGCGGGTGGATGTGCGCATTCTGGCGGCCACCAACAAGGACCTGGCGCGCGAGGTGGAAGAAGGGCGCTTTCGTCAGGATCTGTATTACCGGCTTAACGTGGTGGCCTTGCAGTTGCCGCCTTTGCGCGAGCGCGGTGAGGATATTCCTCTGCTTGCCATGCATTTTATGAAACTTTTTGCCGAGCGCAATGGCAAGACCGTCAAGGGATTTACGCCTGGGGCCATGGATCGCCTGCTGAAGCACAACTGGCCCGGCAATGTGCGCGAGCTGGAAAATGCCGTGGAGCGGGCTGTGGTGCTGCTGGTGGGCGAGTATATCAGTGAGCGCGAGCTGCCGCCCACCATTGGCGGGCAGGAGGCGGAGGTTTCGGCGGCGTCGCGGCTGGATTTTGCCAATATGACGCTTGAGGAGATTGAGCGCATGGCGGTTATGGATACCTTGGCGCAGGTTGGCGGCAACAAGAGCGAGGCTGCGCGGCGTTTGGGGATTAATCGCAAGACGTTGCTGTCAAAGCTTGGGGACGGAAAGTAGCGCCGCAACGGTGACGAGTTGGGCGGCGGGGTGAGCCTGTCGAGCGCATTTACGCAAACCCGACTTTTGCACCCTGAATGCGTCAGCGCCGGGATTTTGATGCTCACGTACTTGAGTACGCTGCGCTCAAAATCCCGGCGCTTCCTTTTCAGTCCGCAAAAAGCGTATTTTGCAAATTCACTCAACACCAGCCATCGCCTGCGCTTTGCTCCGGCGAGTATAAGGAAGGCGACTTCACGACCAGCTTTTGATGGTGAGCAGATTTTTTTGACTCGTAATTTATCCGTCTGGTCATGGCTGAATGGTAATTGGCAACGCCGTTTGTGAAGTGAACCTGTTGGCCATATTGGTGTTGCGATTTGGTTTTCTTCAAGTCCGTGATGTCAAATGTTTCGAAGAAGCTGAAAGGGTATAAAGGCATCCCCTGAGCCAGCAATAATATCAATGGTAGTTAACTGAAACATATTATTGATCGAAGCGGAAGCGTACTCTGGCATTTACGCGGCGCGGAGGGAGATCACCTGAGCGAGCGAAGCGAGTGAGGGAAGCTCCCGCAGCAAAGACGCGTCGCCCTCGCCACGCAAAGGTATTTGAAAACTTTAGGGGGTGTTCCGGGGGGAGTGCAGAGGGGGCCAAGGAGGGGCGCAGCCCCTAACAGGCCCCCTTTGCCCCACGCCGGGGAGGCGAAATCGCACGCCGCGCAGGCGTCCCAAACTCAGCCGGAGGGCGGAATCCTGTGCCCGAAGGGCAGTAAAAAGAATTATCTCCGTACAGTCCCGCCTTGCCGCGCGCCGCACAGGCATAAACGCAAAAGTCCCCGGTCACGCTTCACCGTAACCGGGGACTCTCAATTTTCAGCAAGCTAACGCTTCCGCGTCTCGCTGGAAAGACTGTCCACATACAACCAGAACAGCGTCCCCAGTTGCAGAGGCTTGGGCTGTCCGTCAGGCCCCTTGAGGGGATCGCCGGGAATGCTTGCCATACAGCACCACCAACCGGGCTGGTTTAATACAAAGGAGAATTCCCCCTTGTTGTTGGTGCGGGCAGCGATATCCTCATGCCATGAAGTCGGCACGGGGCGTTTTTCGGTATTTATGCGCGCCATGCGTACAGAAGCGGCGGCAAGGGGTTTGCCGTCCATGAGCACCACGCCGGAAAACATGGCAGGCGCAGTAAGGCCAAAAGGCCGGGAAAGCGGTACGATTTCAAAACGCTGGCCCACGGGCAGGTTCCAGCCGCGCTCAACGCCATACACAGGCAGTGTTGTTTTGACGTAATGCTGTAAGAAGCGTCCGTGCGCAGCATCCCACCAGGGACGACCCTCAATGATGAACTGGTAGAGTCCTGGTTTGGCCAGGGCGACGTTGGCCCCCCATGCTTTCTGGTTCAGGTAGCGGATTTCTTCCATGTCGCCCAGCAGATCGCGCCGTTCGGGCTGCGCCACGCCGTCTTTTATCGGTGTGGTGCTGTCGTAGCGCAGCACCGCAAACATTTGCGGCATGTCCATGACCAACCCTTCGTACTGGAAGGGGCGCATCATGGTGATAAGCACGTCTACTTCTTCATCTATCTGCGGCTCAGCGGGCGCTTGTGCAGGGGCAGCGGCCTGCTCCTGCTTGGCCGGGGAGTCTGCCGGGGCGGCCTCGCCATTGGGCGCTGGTTTGGCTTCGGAAGCCGACTTGCCTTCGGCAGTGGGCGTAGCGGGGGCCTGTTCCGGCTGCTTGCCGGCGGCATCAGCGGGTTGTTCTGCCTTGCCGGATGCCGTTTTGGCGTCCTGCTGGCGTTTTTCGTCTTTTTTATCCTCGCGCTTGGCGGGGGCGTCCTGCTTTGGTCGGGGGGCAGGTGCTTCAATACTGGGCTGGCTGGGCACCAGCAGCGTCACCTGGGCCTGCGCGGATGGCGCAAAAAAAAGGAAGGACAAAACAGCCCAACACGCGGCGACAACTGCACTTTTATATTCAAATAACCCCAGATGACAGGAACGGTGTGCGCTGGGCATGAAATCTCCTGTGCGCCCAAGCCTGCGAAATGCAGAGGGATCGGCTCTGTTTCCGCACGTAGAGGGCGGGCGCTAGTGTATGTGACCTGTGTATAGCCCAAGAGCATGGGCTTGTCATGTGCTGTGTACACACTTATCCCGAATAGCTTGGCATCTCCGAAATTTCGGAGGCAGTGTTGAGCGGCGTTCTGGCCGCAAAGACTGCATCCACCCGCGCAGCTCCACCTGCGAGCAGGGCGCTGGCCGCTGCGTTCATGGTGCTGCCAGTGGTCATAACGTCATCCACAATCCACACATGCAGCCCCTTGACTTCGGAGGAGGCGGCAAAGCTGTGGCACACATTGCTGCGCCGGTCTTTTGCCCCCAGGTGCGCCTGCTCCTGACCGGGCACAGGGCGGGAAAGCAGCCTTGACGACACAGGCAGGCCTGACAGGCCCTGGAGTGCCCGCGCCAGTTCGTGGGCCTGATTGTACCCCCGGCGGCGCAGATGGGCGGGATGTTGTGGTACTGCCACAATGACATCCGGCCGGGGCAGGCAGTTCACGGATTCAAGCAGAAAATTTCCCAGCAGGGGGGCAAGGTACAGATGCCCGTCAAATTTGAGTCGCAGCAGGGTGTGCCGCAGGGCCCCCTGATAGATGCCGTAGAAAGCCGCGCCGCTCCACGGCGGAGGATTTTGAAGGCATGCGCCGCAGATGCTGTTGCCAGCCTGCGGATCAGAAGGAGGAATTCCGCAACGCGGGCATCTGGGCCCGGCGTAAGGGGCGAGCAGGTCGCTGCATTGAGGGCAAAGGAGGGATTCCGGCGCTGGCGCGGCACTGGGATGGGCCGCAAACGCAGGGGAAAAGGGACGCAGACAGTGCAAACAGCGGTCTTGGTTCAGCCCCAGTGCGTTTTGCATGCGGTCCAGGACAGAACCCAGCCAGCCGCGACGTGCAGGTGCGTGCGGCTGATGGTTATGCGTCATGGGGTGAGGAACGGGGTACAAAAGGCGCGGTCTATGGTTTGTCCGCAGCATCGGGCAGGGGCGGGGTCAGCTCGTAGCTGGCATTTTCTGTGGCGAGCCTGTGGCCCCAGTCGTGCCCCCAGGCATGCAGGGCGGCCATTACTGCGGGGCGTTCGTGCAGATCCTTGATTGATTCAAGTCCGCGAAGCAGTCGGGTTTCCCGAACGGCGGCCCCAAGGGGGGACAGAAAGTATTTGAGGGAAAGCAGAGAACCTGAAAACAGCAGATTGCCGCGCCGCCGCCCTGCGGTCATGGCTACAAGCACGGGCTTTGCGCGGGAAAGCGGCAGGGGAACGCGGTCTTCGCCGCCCTGCAGCATCCAGAACCGCTGGGTTCTGTCGATAAGCGCCTTGAAGTGCGCGGGAAGAAAATAGAAGTAAATGGGAGAAGAAATCATGACCAGATGTGCTTCGTTGATCATCTGGAAAACTTCCTCAGCCTGATCCATCTGGGCGCAGGCATCATTCTGGCCGGGCAGGGGGCGGTTGGCCAGTACGCATTTGTGCGGCGGCCTGGAGCAGCCGCCGCAGCCTGTACAGGGCGAAAATGAGTAATCGCGCAAGGCTACAGTGCGCGTTTCAATTCCGGCTTCGGCCATACCCTTTGTAAAAAGGGTCGCCACCGAATCAGAAACGCCTCCCACATGAGGACTGCACTGGAGCACAAGCACGTTGTTCATAGCTGAAATTCACCGCAAAAAGGGTTGCTCTTTTTTTCATCGCCAATGGTGGTGGAGGGCCCGTGCCCAGGGTACACAACGGTGTCTTCCGGCAGTTTAAAAAGCACTTCCGTCACCGAGCGGAGCAGGCCGTTGTGGTCGCCGCCTGGAAAGTCCGTGCGGCCAATGGAGCGGTAAAAGAGCGCGTCGCCCGTAAAAACAAGCTGTTCAGTAGGGAAAAACAGCGAAACGCCGCCCGGGGTGTGCCCAGGGGTGGCAAACACTTCGCATTCCATACTGCCGAATGAGGTCTTGCCTAGAGCTATGGGCTGAGACTGATACGGCGTCACAGTGGGAAAGCCCCACAGACCGCCCTGCGCCGATTCCGTCCCCTCCAGACAGTCATCATCGGCGCTGATGTAAACAGGTGCTCCTGTGGCCTTCTGCAAATCCGCCACTCCGTAAACGTGGTCAAAGTGCCGATGGGTGATGCAGATGGCAGCCAGTTTCAGACCGTGCGTAGCAAGATACTCCAGCATGGGTTCCGGATCGCCGCCCACGTCCACCGCAACTGCCTGAGTGCCGCTGTGGATAAGGTAGCTGTTGGTCTGCAAAGGGCCGAGGGGAAACGTGGCAACTGGCATAAAAGTTCCTTTGGCTTGTCGATATCAGGCGCGCAATGTTTTGCTGCGCGCTAAATTACCGACTTTGGATACACTATCTTGGATGGTGTTCGCAGGCAAGCGCCTGGCACGATAACAAGGCGGTAGCGGAAAAATTTTGCCCGCTACGTCTTTCAATTCCTTTAAAATTAGCCGCACAATGGGGCAAAATCAAGTTGCAGGCATGGCTTGGGTTCGGTGGGCAGCTTCGGATATGGAACCGGAATGGCAAGGGCTTTCGTTGCTGCGCAGGCAGACGGGACCCCCAGTCTTGAAATTTTCTAGACAAGCGGCCTTTGCCACACTACAATTTAAAGATGCAAAAAAACTGCCCGCAGCTCGAACTCGCGCGTGAAGACCTCATGGAAATGGAAGGCCTGTTGTGTGAACAATTGTCTTCATTCCTGTCCTTTTCAGGGCACGCCCTGTATTTTCCCACCAGCCGAGCGCCCGAAGATCCGCAGCTGCTGTCGCGGGAGCGGAGGTTGTTGTTGCCCTTGCGGCGCGACGACCATCTGCTTGGCGTTGCCATGCTCCACGGCGTCAAGGCGCGCGAGGCCCGGCCACTTTTGCCATTTCTGCCTGCCATAACGGCCCTGTGCCTGGAAAATCTTGCCAGAGCCAAGGCCATGCGCACGGATTCCGTTACCGGGCTTGCCACAGAAGAGGCCCTGTTTGCGCATATGGAAAATGCCGCAGAGCGTTTGCGGGCCTACCTGGAAGAGCCGGGCGCGGAAGAAAGCGGCCCAGCACCTCTGCACTGGCTGTGCATGGGGATTGTGCTGCTGCGCCTTGCCAACGGGGATTCTGTAGTGCGGCGCGGCGGGCATGCTTTTGCAGAAAAATATCTCAAGGCTCTGGCAGACGCCTGCCGCGAGGCCCTGCCATCGGATGTTCTGGCAGCGCGCGTGGGCCGCTGGGAGATTGCCTTGCTCTTTCCCGCCAGCGGGAGAGGAGCCTGTCACAAGCTGGCCCGCGCAGCCCTGACCCGCATGGAAGCGGTACGCATGCCCTATCCGCTGCTGAAAAAGCCCGTGCGCCCGCGTCTGTGCGCCGGGCATGCTCTGTACCCGCAAGATATGCGTGGTACAGAAATGCACCTTGAAATGCACGATCAGGCCCGCCTGTGCATGGACCGCGCCCGCCTTGCCGCTGATGTGGCCGGGCAGGAGGCCGACGGCGCGCAGGCTGTGGAAAGTCGCATCATGCCCTTTGCGCGCATACTGCAAGAAGGCGGTATGGTGCTGGAATCACTGCCGCTGGGCCGTGTGCGGCTGAGCCTTGGGCGTCAGGCCAAGGCCCGCGAGGGCATGCGCTTTGCCCTGTGGGGACAGGCGGAAAGCGGTTCGCCCCATTACAAGGGCGAACTGGTGGTGCTGCATACTCGGGATACGGATTCCGTTGCCGAGGCCCTGCATCTGGTTGACGTTACCTGCCGCCCCGAGGTGGGGGACAGGCTCACCTTGCTGGGTGAAACGCCCGTTCTGAGCCCGGATCTGGACGAACAGGACTTTTCCGGCGCGCGCCCTGCCATTCCGGATGCGGCGGTGGCGGCACAGGAGCTGAACCAGAGGGCAGAATCCGCCGAAGATGGCAAACATGCCGCTGCTGCATGTGGTGCTTCCGCGTCTGCCGTACCGCCGCCAGCAGAATGTTCTGGCGGTTTGTGCGGTCACGGTGATTTTTTGAACCGTTTTGCCGTGGAGGCGGAGCGGCGCAACCGCTTTACGCTTTGCCTGCTGCGTCTGGAACCGGGCAATTCTGATGTGGGCGATGCCGCACACTCGGATGCCGTTCCGCTGGACGGCATGCACGATGCTGCAAATCGGCAGGGTATTATTGAAACCTCCCTCAGCCTGTGGCGCGATGCCCTTGGCAAAGCGCAGACCCTGCCGCAGCCGATGGCTGGACGCTACGGCAGCAACAGCCTGATATTTTTCCATCCGGATGTGGAAGCACAAGCCCTTGTGCCACTGTACGAGGGCGTGTGCGGCAAACTGAACAGCCGTGACATTTCGGCTTCTGTGGGCCTTGCGGGCTATCCCTTCCTTCAGTTCCGCAGAGGAGAAATGCCCGACTGCGCCCTGAAAGCTCTGGAGTACGCCCTGCTGCTGCCAGACCCCAAGGTGGGGGTGTGCAATTCGCTTGCGCTCAATATCAGCGCAGACAGGCGTTACAGTCTCGGCGATGTTTTTGGCGCAGTGGAAGAATACAAGCTTGCGTTGCTGGCTGACGAGGCCAATGCCATGGCCTGGAATTCCCTTGGCGTGTGCATGGCGGCCCTTGGGCGGCAGCATGAAGCTCTGCGGCATTTTATGGAAGCCCTGCGGCACGGGCCGGATAAGGCCCTTGCCGAACAGATTTACTACAATCTGGGCACGGTCTGCCAGGGGCTTGGAGAAAAGCGCGCCGCCGCCAGATATTATCGGCAGTGCGTCAAGGTTTCGCCAGAGCACCAGTTTGCTCACATCCGTCTTGGGCAACTGTGCGAACAGGGCGGCAGAAGGGCAGAGGCCCGGCGTTTTTACGAAATAGCCGCCGCCCTCGAGGATGCGCGCCCCGGCGCGCCCAGCCTTGCCCGCAGGCACCTTGCGCGTGTGGCTGTGCGCCAGCGCAAGGGCGGCGAGGCCCGCGAACTGCTGCACGAGGCGCTGGTGCGCAATCCGCAGGATGCGGCCTCCATGCTGCTGCTGGCGAATATCTATCTGGACAGCAATGAAGACCCGGCCATGGCGGAACTGCTGGCCCGCAAAAGCGCCGGCCTGCACGACAAGCCCGAAGCATGGGAAACTCTTGCCCGAGCCCTGCGCAAACTTGGGCGGGAAGAAGAAGCCCGCGTGGCCGAAGCCAAGGCCGTGCTTTCCTAGCTTTGCAGAGGCGGGTTGCAGCGGGATGTGCTGCGGGGAGCCAGCACTCTATATTTTTTGTTTCAGATAGTTGCATGCAGTCTTCTGGCGGGTCGCGCCTGTCCGCCAGAGCCTGTTTCATAGATTATTGAACCGCCCCCGTGGGCGGTTTTTTCATGCCCGAAGCCCAGTGCCCCAAGCGCAAGCAAGGCCCCCTGTCGCCAGAGGGCCTTGCTGTTGTGTCATTTGGGCAAAGCTTGAAGCTACACGTCAAAGAGCATTTCCAGATCTTCACGCGTGAGCGACTTCCAGGTGTCCTGACCGGGAATGATGGCTTCCGCCACGCCGCGCTTGGCTTCCTGCAATTTGAGAATCTTCTCTTCCACCGTGTTCTGGCAGATGAGCTTGTAGGAGAAGACCTGACGGGTCTGACCGATACGGTGGGTACGGTCTGTGGCCTGACTTTCCACTGCGGGGTTCCACCACGGGTCGTAGTGGATAACGTAGTCGGCGGAGGTCAGGTTGAGGCCCGTGCCGCCAGCCTTGAGCGAGATCAGGAAGATCGGAATCTCAGGCGTGTTGTTGAACTTGTCTACCTGATCGAAACGGTCTTTGCTCGCGCCGTCGAGGTAGCAGAAGGGAATCTGCGAAAATTCCAGCCACTGCTTGATGATCTGGAGCATCTGCACAAACTGCGAGAAGACGAGCACCTTGTGGCCGCCTTCCACAATTTCCATGACCATGTCCTTGAAGGCGTCGAACTTGCCCGAAGGCAGGTTGTTGGAGAAGCCGGGCATGTCGAGCTTGAGCAGGCGCGGGTGGCAGCAGATCTGGCGCAGCTTGAGCAATGCATCGAGAATGGACATCTGGCTCTTTGCAAGGCCTTTTTGGTCCACGTCGGCCAGCACCTGGGCGCGCAGCTTGCGGGCCAAGGCTGCGTACAATTCGGCCTGCGCTTCTTCCAGCGCGCAACAGGTGACGCTTTCCACCTTGGGCGGCAGATCCTTGGCCACTTCGGCCTTGGTACGGCGCAGAATGAAGGGGCGTACTCGGGTGCGCAGATAGTCCAGCGTTTCAGCGTCGCCGTCCTTGATGGGCTTGACGATGCCCCGCTGGAAGGCGTGCTGCGAACCCAGAAAGCCCGGCATGAGGAACTCGAACAGCGACCACAGCTCGAAAAGGTTGTTTTCGATGGGCGTGCCCGAGAGGCACAGGCGCATGCGGGCGTTGATACGGCGCACGGCGCGGGCTGTGATGGTGTTGGGGTTCTTGATGTTCTGGGCTTCGTCAAGAATAACGGTGTTGAACTCGTATTTTTCCATCTCCTCCAGATCGCGCCGGAGCAGCGCGTAGGTGGTGATGATGAGATCCGAGCTGGAAATATGCTTGAACATGCCCTCGCGACGGGTGCCATAGATGGTCAGCCGTTTGAGGCCGGGAACGAATTTTTCCGCTTCGCGCTCCCAGTTGGGCAGCACCGAGGTGGGCACTACAATAAGGTTTGGCCCGTCATGGTGCACGTCAATCATGTGCTGGATAAAGGCCAGGGTCTGCACGGTTTTACCAAGGCCCATTTCGTCGGCAAGAATGCCGCCAAACCCGTATTCCGAAAGGAAGTTGAGGTACGAAAGCCCCTGCACCTGATAGCTGCGCAGGTTGGCGTTGAGCGCCTTGGGCGGCGTGATGGGCCGCACCTCGCGGAACGAGCGGATTTTTTCGCGCAGGTTGTTCCAGAAGGAGTCCGTGGCTGCACCGGGCAGGTCTTCCAGCAGGCTGTCGAGCACAGGGGCTTCAAACTGCTTGAATTTCTGCTGCGGGGGCTTTGAAGGGTCGAGCCCCAGAGCCGTGAGCTTGTGGGAGAGCTTTTCAAGCCACGCTTCGGGCAGGCTGGTATAGGAGCCGTCTTTCAACTGCACATAGCGCTTGCCTCGGGTCCAGGCCTTCCAGATTTTTTCCAGGGGCAGGCTCTGGCCTTCGTATTCCACGTTGATGTCCAGCGAGAACCATTTTTCCTTTTCGTTGCTGACCACCTGCGCCGTGATGTTGGAAGAAGCCGTGCGCACCTTGTAGCGCGAGAGGGCCTTTTCGCCGTAGACGCGGTAGTTTTCAATCAGCTTGGGGTACGAGTCGAGCAGGAAGGCAATGGCTTCTTCCGGCTCAAGGAACCACAGTTTGCTTGAGCGGGCCTGAAAGTCCATACCGCTCAGTTCATTCATCAACTGGGCTTCTTCGTCCTGATGGCGGCGCACCAGATAGGTTTGCCCTTCATAGGTGTAGCTGCCGGTCTGGAAGTCGGGGTTGGGCCCGTTGAGCGTAAATTCGCCGTGGCGCGTTTCATAGACGTTATCGATTTCCAGCGTCAGCAGGCTGCCTTCTTCGTCGAGGAAAAGCTTGGGATTATAGGTGGCAGGCTGGAATACCGGCTCCATGAGCTTGAGGAACTGCTGCGGTTCGTAGAGTTCCGAGGCTGGCAGGCGCGTCCACACGCGGTCAAGAAATTCGGAAATTTCTTCATGCGGCACGACCGGGCGTTCGTAAATAAGGTTGCGCACCAGCGAAGGATAGAGGCCCGTCTGCACCGGATAGAAATTGTGCTGGTAGCAGACCCACAGGGGCATTTGCCCGTGAAAGGTGATGGGCGCGTCTTCCGGCGCGGTGCTTTCGGTCGGGTTGCGGTCGCTGGGATTGCTGCGCCCCGCGCGGATGGGCAGCGGGGGGCGGCCCTCGCGCTTGAGCAGCACTTCAAAGCGAAAGCCCGAATCGTCCAAAATGGGCTTGAGCTTGAGCGCAAAAGGCGTGCTCTCGATGCGGCAGGGTTTATCCGTGTCTTTCCACAGCAGATAATATTCTTTGCGTACAGACCAGAAAAACCACGAGGTCAGCCCCTGCGGGATTTCAACCCGGTGCCCGTAATAGTCGAGGTGCTGGCCGATCTGGCGGGCCACATGCGGCAACTGGGGCGAAAATTCGCACCAGTCGGGGTTCTGGATGATTTGATCCAGAGTTACCTCGTTGTGCACGCTGGAGAGACCGGATTTGTTCTGCCGCCCACGGAAAAAGGAAACCAGCAAACGTCCCTGTTCCGGTTCAAAGCGGAATATGAGATAGTGGCGGCCTGGTTCCGGCTCCATGTCGGTAGAAAAAAAGTTGCGGAAGCTCTGCTTCCAGTCGGTGCTGGGAGGCGGGGTTTCTTCCGGGTCGCCCTGTTCCTTGCGCAGTTCTTCCACAAGGCGCAAAGCAAGTGCTGCCACATGGCGGCAGATGCCTGAGAATGCATCAGAGCAGTTGCACTGGTGGCGGGTGCTGCGGTCCGTAATGGTGAGGCTCAGGCTCGGCGTGAAGACCTGCAGGTCTTCGCCCTGGATGACGCCTTGGACGTCCCAGGTCTCGCCCTCCTGGATATTTATTTTTTGCACCTCACCTTCGGACAGGATATAGTAGGCGGCGTCGCGGATGTATTCCGGCACACTATCGTGCAGGAAAGTCTGGCACATTTCGCGAACGACGCTCTGTTCAGATCGACTCATGGGGTCCCCAAAAATACTCCGTTGAAATTTCTGGAAAATTCCAGAAACGGAGCGATGTTATGACGTTTGCGATAAATAGCACAGGTTGGGGGGCGAAAGCAATATGAAGTGTGACTTTTATGAAAAAAATAAATTTTGAGCGCGCAATCAATATGTTGGAATCAATAATGGCCCAACGGGCCACCCGATTTTATGGGAAAAAGTGGATCTGTTGGGTCACAATTTCATGTGCTTTGCTGTGCATTTGTGCATCATCGGCTTTTTGCGCCAATTCTGCGGGTGATCTGCCGGAAGAAACCGGCCTTGCCCCCTCGGGTGCGGCAGGCAGCCCGGCTGGCCCCCCGGCTTCGGGCGGCAGCATATTTTTTGGCACCATTGGCGAGGCTTCAAATCTTATTCCCTACCTCACATCAGACTCCGCCTCGCATGAGGTGGCAGACCTCATCTACACGGCCCCGCTACGTTATAACAAGGATTTGCAGCCCGAGCCATGGGCAGCGGAATCTTGGAGCATGGAAGATGGCGGCAAGCGCATGCGTTTTACCCTGCGCAAGGGCATATTGTGGGAAGACGGGCAGGAGCTGACCGCCGAAGATGTGGCCTTTACCTGCAAGCTGGCGGCAGACCCTGCCACCGGCAGCCCTTATGCCGAGGATTTTTTGCGCATCAAGGAGCTGCGGGTCATTGACCGCTATACGTTTGAAGTGCGCTATGACCAGTTTTTTGCGCGGGCGGTATCCACCTGGATGAACCCCATTTTGCCCAAACATATTCTGGAAGGGCAGAACATCCGCTCCACGCCTTTTGCGCGCAAGCCCATGGGGGCCGGGCCGTATCGGCTCAAGTCATGGGAGCCGGGAAGCCGCATTGTGCTGGAGGCATCGCCCACCTATTTTGCGGGCAAGCCGCGCATTGACGAAGTGGTGTACAGGATCATTCCCGACAACGCCACCATGTTTATGGAAACCCGGGCGGGCAGGCTGGACGTGATGGATCTTTCGCCCCTGCAATATCTGCGACAGACCTCCGGCCCGGAATGGCAGAGCAGATTCCATAAATTCCGCTACATCGCCTCGGTGTATATTTTCCTCGGCTTTAATCTGGAGCATCCGTTTTTCAAGGATGTGCGGGTGCGGCGAGCCATTTCCATGGCAATCGACCGCGAGGGCATCATCAAGGGAGTCTTGCTGGGGCAGGGGGTTCCGGCTTTTGGGCCGTTCAAACCCGGCTCGTGGCCCTATCATCCCGGCCTTAAGCCCATGCCCAGAAACATTGCCGCAGCGCGCGCCCTGCTGGCCGAGGCGGGCTTTGCCGACCATAACGGCGATGGCCTGCTCGACCGCGATGGCCAGCCGCTGGCCTTTACCATCCTGACCAATCAGGGCAACGAGCAGCGCATTCTTGCGGCTACCGTCATGCAGTCGCAACTGCGCGAGGTGGGTATTGACGTGCACATCCGTACCGTGGAGTGGGCGGCCTTTATCCGCGAATTTGTCAACAAGGGGCGGTTTGACGCCGTGCTGCTGGGCTGGACAATTCCTCAGGATCCTGACCTGTTTTCTGTATGGCATTCATCCCAGACCTTTGAGGGCGGGCTGAATTTTACCCATTACCGCAATCCCGAGGTGGACAAGCTGCTTGAAGATGCGCAATCCACGCCCGATCAGAAAAAGCGCGCAGAACTGTATTATCGCATTCAGGAAATATTCGATGCGGAGCAGCCCTACTGCTTTTTGTTTGTGCCCTATGCCCTGCCTGTGGTGCAGCGGCGGTTTCAGGGCATAGAACCCGCGCTGGCGGGCATAATGTATAATTTTGAAAAATGGTGGATTCCCAAAGCCTTGCAGCATACACAGATGCAGCCCTAAGCGCTCGCATCGGGCACAGGGCAGCTTTTTTGCCCTTGCCTGCTGGCTTGCAGGCGCATACTCAGACCACGCGGATTTGAACAGGCCCTGGCTGGTTGTCCAGCCGGGGCCGCTCTGTTTGTGGGCTTTGGCCTGCAATTCGGCTGCCCTCGGCGTTGACAAGGCCGCTTTAGTCGGAACATAGTTCCAGAACTGGTTGAAGATATTTTTTTACGCTGTGGGTGGACGTTACGCATGATTCGTATTCAGGAAATTCTCGATAAGGTTTCGGCTGGCAACCCGAACGCGGATCTGGAGCTGATCCAGAAGGCGTATGTGTTTGCCGCCACCGCTCATGCGGGGCAAACCCGCCTTTCAGGCGAGCCGTACCTTTCCCACCCTCTGGCGGTTGCCAGCATTCTGGCGGGCATGGGTTTTGACGAACCCACCATTGCCGCCGGCCTGCTGCACGACACTGTTGAAGACACCAAGGCCACCATCGAAGAGCTGGACGAAAATTTTGGCGAAGAAGTGGCCGATATCGTCGACGGTGTTACCAAGATCAGCCAGATCACCTTTGAGAACAAGGAAGAAGCCCAGGCGGAGAATATCCGCAAGATGATCCTGGCCATGAGCCACGACATGCGGGTTCTCATGGTCAAGCTGGCCGACCGCCTGCACAATATGCGCACGTTGGACTTTCAGAAAAGTCACAAACAGAAGCGCATTGCCCAGGAAACCATGGATATCTACGCGCCCCTGGCCAACCGCCTGGGTTTGTACGTGATGAAGCGCGACCTGGAAGACCTGAGCTTCAAATACATGCGCCCAGACATTTACAATCAGATCGATCACTGGCTGGACAACCATCAGGTTGTGGAAAAGCAGATCATCGGCAAGGTTGTGGGCCTGATTCAGGATCTGCTGGAGTCAAACGGCATCAGCGGGCAGGTTTACGGGCGCATCAAGCACAAGCACAGCATCTATAAAAAGATGCAGGCCCAGTCCATGACTCTGGACGAAATGCACGACATCATGGCCTTTCGCGTGCTGGTGCAGGATATCAAGGACTGTTACGCCACGCTGGGGCTTGTGCATTCCCAGTGGCGGCCTGTGCACGGACGCTTTAAAGACTATATTTCCATGCCCAAGACCAACGGCTACCAGAGCCTGCACACCACGGTCATCGGGCCGGAAGGCGAGCGTATTGAAATCCAGATACGCACCGAGGAAATGCACAGGCAGGCCGAACACGGCGTTGCCGCCCACTGGCTGTACAAGGAAAAAGGCCGCGTCAACAGTAAAGACCTTGAGCAGTTCGCCTGGCTGCGCGAAATTTTTGAGCGCCAGAGTGAAGAAACAGATTCCCGCGAGTTCATGCATTCGCTGAAAATGGATCTGTTCAAGGACGAGGTCTACATCTACACCCCGGCGGGCGATGTCAAGGAACTGCCCGAAGGCGCTACGCCCCTGGACTTTGCCTTTGTGATCCACACCAAGGTGGGGCAGCATTGCAGCGGCGCAAAAATCAATGGCCGCCTCATGCCCCTTGGCACGGAGCTGAAAAACGGCGACGTGGTGGAAATCCTCACCGACCCGGCGCGCAATCCCAACCGCGACTGGCTCAAGATTGTCAAAACCGCCAAGGCGCGCAGCCGTATTCAGCACTATCTGCGCACGGAAGAACGCACCCACGCCGTGACCCTTGGTCGCGAACTGCTGGAAAAAGAAGGCCGCAAGGTCAGCCTGAACGTGGGCAAGGCCACCAAGGACGGCCACCTGGCCATTGTGGCTCAGGAAATGAATTTTGAAAGCGTGGATGATCTGGTTGCCGCCGTGGGCTATGCCCACACCACGCCGCGCAAGGTGCTCAACAAACTGTATGCGGTGCTGCACCCCGAGGCCGCCACTGCTGCGGAACCCGCCACTCCCACCGTAAAGGAAAGCAAGGAAGCCGCCTCCCGCAAGGGCGAGGGCGTGGGCATTTCCGGCGTGGACGGCGTGCTCATGCGCTTTGCCAAGTGCTGCAACCCTGTGCCGGGCGATCCCATTATCGGCTACATCAGCCGTGGCCTTGGCATCAGCGTTCACCGTGCCGACTGCCCCAACGTTGCCAATATGGAGCCGGAGCGTCTTATTTCCGTGCATTGGGACGGCATGGAAGAAAAGCCCTACGCAGCAGGCATATTCATTATCGCCAAGAACGAGCAGGGCGTTCTGGCCAAGGTTGCCGAGGTCATGGCGCGCAACGGCGTCAACATTATTGGACTGAACATGGACAATCAGGTGGATGGACGTGCCAAGCTGCGTATTACCGTAGAGGTGCGCGACGCCACACAGCTCTACCAGCTTATTGAGGCTATCCGCGTATTGCCGCCTATTTTTGAAGTGGTGCGCGATACTGAGGCTGACGCCACGTAATCCGCAAGTAAACGCGCTGTAAATAGCCGACTGCTTCTCGCGAGGCAGTCGGCTTTTGTTTGCGGCTGGTTGTTAGGGGGTGGTATTTTGCGGACATTGATTGTATATACGAACAGTGTCAATATGCGTAATTATCTAGTTATGATGCAAATGTTTGATATGTGTAAAGGTATTTGTGATAATTTGTACAAATAGGAAATTAGTACATAGTATGCATGCAGCATGCAAAAAATATTGTTTATATATTATGTATGTGGAGTCTTATTTAGTTCATTTTGTATTTATTGCTGGAGATATGGAAATAAAGAATCTTCTTTTTTTGAAAGACAACGTTTAATTATAGTTTGTATTATTGTTTTTATAATTAAATAAAAATATATTACTAGCCAGCTATAAAATAAATAAATTCCGGAGCTTCAAAAAATGCCCTAAATAAATTTGCATATTGTACGTTTAATGAAATATAGTCTATGCGCATCCAGAATATGTAACCTCTTCATATAAGCATGGGTAGGATACAACTATGCAAAAAATTACGACAATGCAGAAAATGGCAGGCCTGAGCCTGCTCCTGTGCCTGTTTACAGTGCTTATTGGCATGTTTGGCGTCAGCCGCCTGAGCAGTCTAGCCACAGACGTTGAAGAATTGAGTTCTATGCACATGAAGGGGCTGAATCTGCTCAGAATGACCAACATTGAAGTTTTGCGGATCATCCGGGAAGAGAAAAATCTTATTATCAGCACTACCGAAGAGGGTAACCGCACAGCGTTGAATAATCTGCAAAAAGAATATGCGGTGTTGGATAAATATCACAATGAATTGCCGCGCTATTTTATGACCGAAACAGCGCGCAAGTTGCTTGCCGAGCTGAATGGTCTGCTCAGTGAATGGCTTACAGTACATAAAAAGGTTATTGAACTGGGCAGCACTACCGATCCGGCCATGAATGAAAAGGCGCAGGAACTTTCGTCCACCACCGGGCGTGAGCTGGCGCGAAGGCTGGCTGATCTTTTGCAAGATATTGGTGAAAAAAAGATAGAGTTTGCACAGGAAGTGAGCGCCCAAAGCAAACAGGACTACGAACACGCACGGATGATAACCATTATTGGTGTGCTGCTGTCTGTTCTGGTTGGCCTTGGCGTGGGGTATTTGCTTTCGCGCAACATGCTGCGCCAACTTGGCGACGAACCTGCATCGCTTTCTGAACTTGCCCTGAAGATTGCAGGCGGGGATCTGGAGGCGAAGTTTAATCCTGCGCGGCCTGAGATTGGCGTTTTTGGCGCCATGAAGCAGATGGTGGCCACCCTCAAAGGCAAAATTGCAGAGGCGGATCAAAAGAGCCAGCAGGCCAGGGAAGAATCCGAGCGCGCCCAAAAAGCCACGGCTGAAGCGGAAGAGGCACGCAGACAGGCCGAGCGCGCCAAGGCCGAGGGCATGCTCCAGGCTGCCCACCAGCTTGAAGGCGTGGTAGAAATTGTAACCTCCGCATCGGAGGAGCTTTCCGCCCAGGTTGAGCAGTCGAGCCGTGGCGCGGATGAACAGTCTGCGCGTGTGCGCGAAACCGCAACTGCCATGGAAGAAATGAACGCCACTGTGCTGGAAGTTGCCAGAAACGCGCAGCAGGCTGCGGACGTTTCCAACAATGCCAGAAAACAGGCCATTGAAGGCTCGCAGATAGTCAATGAGGCAGTAAAGGGCATAAACACCGTGCACACGCAGTCGCTGGCCCTCAAGCAGGATATGGATGCCCTTGGTAAACAGGCCGAGAGCATCGGGCAGGTAATGGGCGTTATTGCCGACATTGCCGACCAGACCAACCTGCTTGCGCTTAACGCCGCCATTGAGGCTGCGCGCGCGGGCGATGCTGGCCGTGGTTTTGCCGTGGTCGCGGACGAAGTGCGCAAGCTGGCGGAAAAAACCATGACCGCGACGCAGGAAGTGGGCCGGGCCATCAAGGAAATTCAGGAAGGCACAAAGAAAAACATTCAGAATGTTGAGCACGCTGGCGAATCCATTGAAGCCGCCACAAAACTTTCCGTGCAGTCGGGCGAATCGTTGAAAAATATCCTCGAGTATGTGCAGCTTGTTAACGATCAGGTGCAATCCATTGCCACCGCCAGCGAGCAGCAGTCTGCCGCCAGCGAAGAAATCAACCGCTCTGTGGAACAGGTGGCTACAATTTCTTCTGAAACCGCTCAGGCCATGGAGCAGGCTTCCAGTGCAGTAGCCGATCTGGCGCAGCAGTCGCAAACGCTTCAGCATCTGATTGGCGAGATGAAACGTCAGGGCTAGGCGCAACCCCATAAATCCAGACCAGTAAAAGGCCGTCCACTTGGGCGGCCTTTTTGTCGTCCTTGCTCTAAGCACCGCTGGTTATGGCTGGTTTGCTCTGCCACAGCAGGCCATGTGAAGTTTGTAGTTGACAATGTTATGATTATAACTAAAAAAGTTATATGAATAACAAAAAATGGCTCTTCTTTTCATTTTCCGTTCCGGCAAAGCTGCAAGGCTTTCGTGTAAAAATATGGCGAAAAATCAACCTATTGGGCGCAGTTCAGATAAAAAACTCCATCTATGTACTTCCCGCAACTGATCATCATCAGGAGCAGCTTACATGGATGAGCAAAGAAACTGACGAGCAGGGAGGGGAGTTTCTGGTTATCGTGCACGGCAAACTGCTGCATTTTTCAGACGCACAGATTGCAGCGGCCTTCACTCAGGCGCGCGATGCCGATTATCTAGCGATAGGTGAGGAAATCCGGAACGTTGTCCCAGCTGTGGGTTCACCTGACGCGCCAGCCATGCTCCGAAAACTTGAAAAAAGACTTGAGGCCATACAGTCCATCGATTTTTTCCCCAGTGGCAAAGGGGCGAGTTTGCAAAAAATGCTGGAGGAAGCACACAGCAGCCTTGATGCCCCCCGGCTTGTGCTTCCTGCCGTTGATGCCCATCGCTACCAGCAAAAAACATGGGTGACACGCGCCAATCCCTATGTGGATCGCCTTGCGTCATTCTGGCTGATAAAGCGATTTATTGATCCGACCCCGCGCATTGTGTTTTTGCAAGAATCAGAGGCAGTGCCCGCTGGGCCAGACGTTGTTTCATTTGATATGGCCCATGCCGATTTTACGCACGTGGGCGGGCTTATCACCTTTGAGGTGCTTGTTGATGCCTTTGGTTTGACTGCACAGGTTCCACAAAGGATGCGCGAGGTCATAAAGGCAATTGACCTTGAAGAACTGGATGCTGCCCCGGTTGAAACCCCTGGCATCAAACGGATGCTCGACGGGCTGGTTGCAGCCAATAATGATGACCATGTTCGCACAGGGCAGGCTCTTGCTTTTTTTGACACCCTGCTTGCCTCATACACCTCAACCGCACCCACAGGAGCGTGAGATGAAAGACACAGCAATCCATGTTGCTCAGCTTATGGCTGCCTCTGCCCGCACTGCCCCCAAGGCTGGGGGCAAGGATTTTTTGGAAATTGGCGTTATTCATATGGACGAAGATCTGCAAAAAATCGCCCAGACCATGAAGGCCTACGCCCCCAAAAGCACCAACGAGTCCTTTTGGCTGCGCGATGCCGCCAATATAGAAAAATGTCAGGCCCTGATGCTGGTGGGTCTGAAAAGTTGCGCGTGCGGTGGGTATGACTGCGGTGCTTGCGGCTACCCCACCTGCGCGGACTTTGTGAAAAAACGGCAGCTTGACGAAAAGGAGATGGGTTACTCTGGCCCCTTCTGTGCCCTGCGCATGATGGATGTGGGCGCGGCCCTTGTGGCTGCCGCCAAAACTGCCAGCCTGCTTAATCTGGACAACCGCATCCAGCAGCGCGTGGGCGCGGCGGCAAAGCATCTGGGGCTTATCGATGCCGAAGTCGTCATGGGTATCCCCGTGGGATTTTACGGCAAATCCATTTTCTTCGACCGTTCTGCGCCAAAACACTAGGCGATATTTCGGGTGGTGTTCATGACGCCACTCAATAGAGGCATGTATGCGAGATTTCAGCAACCTGTGCACTGTAGGTTTTCTTGCCCGCTTCTCTTATGCCCTGGCCAGAAACCCGGTGCTGCCGCTCTTCGCTCTCTTTTTGGGGGCAGGGCCGGAGGCTGTGGGGCTGGCTGTCGGCATTTCCACAGTTACAGGTATTCTGTTCAAGTTGCCCGCTGGCGCGCTTTCTGACGTGGTGGGCAGAAGGCGCACCATGCTGGCGGGGCTTGTGGTATTCGGCCTGATGCCCTTTGCCTATTTTTTTATCGATTCGTACCGGGCGCTGATTGTTGTTCGCTTTCTGCATGGCTTGGCAACCGCAATTTATGGGCCTGTGGCTATGGCCGTGGTGGCCGAGGTTGCTGGTCCACGCCGGGGCGAGCTGCTCTCGTGGTTTTCATCAGTGGGCATAATCGGCACCTTGCTGGGCGCGCCCATTGGCGGGTTAGTGCTTGATGTGAACACCAGTGGCGGGCCGGTGTTGTGGCAGTTTCGCATGGTTTTTGCCCTCAGTGCTGTTTCGGGTATGGCGGCTTTGCTGCTGGGCCTTAAAACTCTTGGGGGAGATGCGCCGCCTGAAACGGAGCATGCATCAGGATCAGGCTTGCAGCGCTTTCGTCAGGGGATTGCCGAGGTGCTCTCTGACAGACGGCTGGTTACGGCCTCTGCCGTAGAGGGCGTGCAAAATATGGGCATGGGCGCGCTGGAGGCCTTTTTGCCCATATATGCGGTAACGGTGGTGGGCTTGTCAGAATTTCAGGCCGGGCTGCTGTGGGGAGTGCAGATAATTGTAACCATGCTCAGCAAGCCCCTGCTGGGGAAAATGTCAGACTCGCGCGGCAGGCGCGGCTTGATAGTGGCTGGTTTGATTCTGTGCGGCGGCGCGCTTGGCGCGATTCCCTTTTTGCATGCATTTTTGCCTTTGCTGGCGACTTGTCTTGTATTTGGCATGGGCGAGGCGCTCGTTACTTCTTCTTCCGCAGCTCTGGTGGCAGACATGTGCCGCGACCGCCGTTTTGGCTCGGCCATGGGAGCGTTTGGAACAATCTTTGATGTCGGGCACGCGTCCGGCCCCATCTGTGCAGGCCTGCTCATTGGCTGGGGAGGGTATCAGGTCAGTTTTCCCCTGCTGGCGGTTTTTATCTTTCTGTCGATCCCTGTCTTTTTACACAATGTGCCATCGCACGATTGATCTGCAAGAGTGCAAATAGTATGGTATTTTGAAGTCTTTATATGTTCGTTTATGCTGAACTGGCAGGACCTATAAAAATGTAACTATCTTGCGAGCAAGGAAAATTCCATGAATGAAAGCAACGCAACTCCTCAAGTTACTTTGCGGGAAGCATTCCTTTACTGGTTCAAGCTCGGCTTCATCAATTTTGGCGGGCCTGCCGGGCAGATCGCCATGATGCATAAAAATCTGGTGGATGGCAGGGCCTGGATCAGCGAAAAGGTTTTTCTGCGGGCGCTCAATTTCTGCATGCTCTTACCGGGGCCGGAAGCGCATCAACTGGCTGTGTACATAGGTTGGCGGCTCAACGGCTACTGGGGCGGAACCATTGCCGGGCTGTGCTTTTTGTTCCCCTCGGTTATTCTGATGCTCTTTCTTTCATGGCTGGCAGCCGCCAAGGGGCAGGTTCCCCTTGTGGCCGGGATTTTTCACGGCATCGCCGCCGCCGTTGTGGCCATTGTGATTGAAGCGCTTATCCGGCTTTCAAAAAAATCACTTAAGCACCCCGCACTGTATGCATTTGCTGGCGGCTCGTTTGTACTGGGACAGTTCCTTGGCGTGTCCTTTCCTGCGATTGTTTTGTTGGCTGGTGTGGCGGGTGTCATTCTTGGCAAATTTCGTCCAGACATTTTTTGCCAGAAAAAGCCGGGAACAAATGAATGCCTGACTGACGCGCCGGAATCTCTCACCAATCTGCCGCCTTTGTCCCATCTCTTCAAGGTTGTGGGGATATTCGCCGCTATCTGGATGGCTGTGATTCTGCCCGTTTTCGCATGGCGGGGCATGGACGACATACTTTCCCAGATATCTATTTTTTTCAGCAAAGCCCCCTTTGTGACCTTTGGCGGCGCATATGCCGTTCTTGCCTATATAGTAGAGCACGCGGTCAATCTGGGTTGGCTGACGGAAAAGGAAATGCTGCTGGGCCTCGGCCTTGCGGAAACGACCCCCGGCCCGCTGATCATGGTGACGCAGTTTGTGGGCTTCATCACCGCCTGGAACCAGCCCGGCGGCCTGACGCCCATGACAGCGGCCATTCTGGGCGGCCTGCTCACCACCTTCACCACATTTTTGCCGAGCTTCATGTTCATATTTGCTGGCGCGCCCTACATTGAGGCAATTACGGCCAACAAAAAACTCAATGCCGCGCTTACGGGCATATCTGGCGCGGTGGTGGGCGTGGTGCTCAAGATCGGCGTGTTCTTTGCCTGGAACACATTTTTCCCGGTTACGGGATTTGATGTGTTTGCCGTGACCGTTGCGCTGTTGTCGCTGGTGGCCTTGGTGCGTTTTAAGCTCTCCATGCACGCGCTGGTGGGGTTGAGCGGGCTTGCCGGGCTGGTCTGGCAGATGCTCTGATACCTTCGCCTGCGGGGCGGTTCTTCATTGCCTGATGTGCAGTCAAGCGATGCCGTCCTGCCCGCACAGGATTTTTATCCTTAACGTCAAATACGTCTGGGGGAAGGTATGAACGCAACCATCACGCCGCAAGAACTTCAGGCTATACTGGCCGCCAATACCGCAACGGTTTGCGATGTGCGCAGGCGGGCTGACTATGAGGCTGACCCTCGCACAGTCCCAGGCGCCGTATGGCACGACCCGGAGCAGGTTGACCTGTGGGCGGCGCAGTTGCCCAAGGACAAGCCAGTAGCCATCTATTGCGTGCGGGGCGGCTCTGTAAGCAAGTCTGTCCAGGCTGCTTTGGGGCAGAAAGGTTTTGACGTGCAGTATGTGGAGGGCGGGCTGGCCGCCTGGGATGAAGCCCATAAGTAGCTGAGCGCCGCGCAAGAGTCCCCGCGTGGCAAATTTGGCCTGCGCGGCATAGTGCTGCTGCAAAGGAAACGCCGCTTCCCGGTGAAGGGAAGCGGCGAAGCCTGCGCGCCGGGAAGGGAACGGCGCTTACAAAAGGCAGAGAGGCTTAGAAGCTGTACTGGAAGACAACCTGGGCTTTCCAGGCGTCCTGTTTGTCAAAGCTGCCGTTGCCCGCGCCGTTGTTGTAACCGGCCTTTTTCCATGTGTCCTTGTCGATCATGTTGGCAACGTAGCCGAGTTCCAGATTCACACTCAGGTTTTCGTAGGCCTGCCACGTGTTGACGAGGTTGAATTCCAGCAGGCCGTCATTGGTGGTCAGATAGGGGCCGTCGCCGCCGTAGCCAGCCTGCCAGGAGGAGGCATCCTTCATGTACTTGACCATGGAGGTGGCGTTGGTGCCGCCCCAGTAGGCCAGACGGAAGGTGTGGGAGACGTTTTCAATAAAGCTCATGTCTTTCAGCTGCGCGCCGATGCCCCAGGTGCCGGCATAGCTCATGCTCCAGTCGCAACCATTGGCAACCGGGCTCCACGAAAGGTTGCCGTCGCCGACAAAGGAGGTGAAGTTGCCCGCGCCAGCAATGGAAGGCATGCGCTCGGAGCCGTTTTTCACGTTGCCGTCGTCGCCGCTTGCGTACCAGCCAAAGATGCCGGGAACGCCCCAGTCCAGCTTGTATTCAATAAGGGCTTTTGCCAGCCAGCCCTGACGCTCGGTGCTTGCACGCACGCTGTCCACGCCGCGCTTGAGCACATCGTAGCGGCCCATGGCTTCGGAGTAGCCGTAGTTGATGTCAAATTCGATGTTCAGGGGATCGAACATGGTGATGGCCACCGGCAGACCCGCCCAGAACAGAGAGCCGTATTGCTTGCTGGTGGAGGAGTTGGTGAGCGGCGTTATGTTGTCGTTGGCGTAGTTGAAGCCGGGGTTGGTGCCGGGAATGGTGAGACCCAACTTGCCATCGCTGGTTTCCCACGGAGACCCGTTGTTGGGATCTTCCAGGCCGCGCAGGGAGTTTTTGCCGCGCATGCCGTACATGGCCCAAGGGGTGACTTCAACACCGTCAAAGCTCAGGGGCATGGAGAGCATGAACAGATCAAGGTTGTCGAGGTAGTTGGTCTTTTCCGTACTGGACTTGTTGTTGTCCACATCAATATAGCTGTTGCTGAAGTTGTCGTTGACCGGGCGCGCCCACATAAAGGTGAGGCCCACATTTTCGTTGAACTTGTAATTGGCGGTCAGGGCTGCAACGTCGCAGTCCATAATGGCGGAACCACCAGCCACGTTGGGCATTGCGGCAGCCTGAAGGCCCATGCGCACGCGGGCGTCAGTCTGCGGAATCAGCCAGTCGATGTAGGCGTTTTTAACCTTGACCTGGTTGTTCCCGTCAGCGCCAAGAGCTGCACCATCGTCCGATTTGCCCCACTGCTGGTCGCCGATTTCAAAGTACACCGTGCCGGACAAAGCCTCGGAGGCCACGGCGTCCAACTGGAGGCGGATACGCTGGGAAGCGCCAAACTGGTCATCAGTGTTGGTTTTGGACTTGGCTCCGTCTTTGTCTCTGGTGTTCTTGGTGAGAACGCCTTCGCCCACGCCAAAACCAACCAGCCATTCGCCCTTGGCCTTGAAGTCAATGGCCTTGGCCCCCCCGGCCACGCCCATCAGCATGCCTGCTGCAAGCAGTGTGACCATGCACACCTTTTTAAAGCGGTTCAGACCATTCCTTTCTCGTGAACTCATTCCTTTCTCCTCGTAAAGGGTTTGCGCAACGGCCGCAGACGCCACAGGCTCTTGCAACGCGCGCGTTATTTTTTCAGAAGTCATCCCTGCCGGGCTGGCGCTTGGCGTAAAGCCTCCGGGTGATCTCCTTGGCCTAATACGCCCCCATCTGCCGCAAGCGAGGTGGCGATCAGTTTTCCGCGTGGTGGTTCTTGTGGTGGCCGCACTTGCAGTTGGCGCAGTTGCCCTTGCAGACGTGCTTTTTCTTTTGCTCGATGAGAACGCGATTGCCGCTAACGGCCATGTCAAAGCCGCTCTTTCCCTTGAATACGATACGTTCTGTGCTGAGGCCGCCCAGCAGAAGCGAGGTCTTGAGGGCGTCAACAGCGGAAGGGTGAGGGTTGGCTACGTGCCGTACGTCAATGAAAATGCGTTTGCAGTTTGCCTGATTGCACTGAAGAAGCTCAATAAGTGCAGTGGCCTGAGGAGGATCGAAGCGGGAAGAAACGGATATGTGGAGGTTGTCGTGGCTGAAACGGTGGCTTAAACCCGTATGATCGGTAAACACCGGCTGCTGATCCATATTTTTATCTCCGCTTTGCTGAATGTGCATGGCGGTACACTGTCACAGGCAGGGTAATGTGTCAATAAAAATGAAATTACTTTTCAAATTCAAAATATATCATATTGATTTTATTATCAAAAAATGTACAAAAAATTGTATTTTATGCTAACATACCGATTGCAAAAGAAAGATTGCTAATTGATTTCAGGGTTGCAAATGAGGGCGGTGTGGAGAGTACAGATGGTTTTGCCAATAAAGAGGGGCGGATGCTCACAAGGAACACCCGCCCGCTGTGCAGAAGGAGGATTTGTTAGCGCTATGCGGCCTTGATGCTGCCGTCTTGCACATGGAACAGCGCGGCCTGGGGTTCTGCCTTGCGCAGCAGTTCCGCCATGTGCGGCTGGCAGGTATAGTAAAGCAACTGATGGGCCTTGCCTTGGCTGCCGCCGGTCAGCTCCACAAAGGCGCGCGCGGTGCGCTCGGCCCTTTGCGGGTCAAAGTTGACCAGCACTTCGTCCATGATCACAGGCAGGGGGGCCGCATGCAGGGCATGATTTTTGATGTAGGCCAGCCGCAGGGCCAGATAGGCCTGCTCGCGCGCGCCACGGCTCAGATTTTCCGGCGCTATGGGTTCGCCCTGCGCGGGCAGGATGGCGAGGCTGGCGTCTTCCAGCGAGGCGTTGATGCCCCGCCAGCGCTGGCCAGTGATGCGGGTGAAGATGCTTGAAGCAAGGCGGATGACCTCTGGCTGGCGCTCCAGCTCAAAGGTGCGCTTGGCTGTTTCAAGTATGCTGCGGGCAAGGGCCACGCGGCTCCAGGCAAAGGCCATGCGCTCCATGTCTTCCACAAGGGCCGCCTCCTGCTGCAAAAGCTGCGAAAGCTCATCAGTGCGCGAAAGTGCGTCCACCTTGCTGCGCAGTTCCGCCACGCGCTTGACCAGATTTTCTTCCTGCTCCTGAATGCCTGTCAGTTCTTCGCTGATGGTTGCGCTGCGGCGCTCCTGACTTTCCTGATCCTCATGCTCGAAGGAATCGAGAAAGTCCTTAAGGGGTGTTTTGTCCGCAGCCAGCCGCAGGGCGTCTTCCAGATCCTGACGGCGCAGGGTGAGTGCGCGCAGTTCTTCGTGCAGTGCGGCCTGACGCAAAAACTCTTCCGCATCATGCGCGCCCGCCATGGCAAGCAGGGAGCGTTCCGCGCTCCGGGCGCTTTCGAGGGCGGCCTCCGCAGCGCGGGCCTCATCCTCCATTTCCGTCACTTCATTATCAAGGTTGCGGCGGCGGCTCTGCGCCTGCGACATGGCTTCCGCCGCCTCCAGCGCCGCATCAAGGCTGAGCAGCCAGTCTGGGCGGTTGTCCGCATCCTGCTGCGGTGGCAGGCCAAGCTCTGCGAGCAGGGCTTGCAGCGGGTCACGCAGCGCAGCCAGTTCTGCGCGGCCCTGATTGAGCTGCGATTGGGCACGTTGTACCGAAGCCTCGGCAGCGAGGCAGTTTTCCATGTATTTCAGGGCTTCCCGCACGGTTTCCGGGTCAAGGTCGGTGCCGAGGCCAAGATCATGCAGGCAGGCTGTCCATTGCGAGCGCGCTTCGTTGAGCCGCTCCTGCGCCTGACGCTGTTCCGCGCTGGCTTCCGCCTGACGGGTGCGGGCGCGGTTGAGTTCGCTCTGCGAATTTTGCAGCGCGGCCTCGGCCTTGATGCGCAGTTCGCGGGCGGCGTCGGCCTCGCGGCAGGATTCAAGCACTTGCCGCACAGCCTCCGCCAGTGAATCTGAATCCGCATTGGCGGGCAGGCGTTCAGCCACAGCAGGCACAAGGCGCATGCGGGCTTCTGTCTGGCGCAGGTCGTCATCCAGGGTTTGCAGCTCCGCATCGGCGGCAGCAACGCCGCCAAAGGCGAGCCGTGCTGATTCCGCCCTGGCAAAAAAAGCAGCCGCACCCTCGGGCGAGGGCACATTGGCCACGTGCAGGGCCAGCATGAATTCGTGCCAGCGGCGGCGGGTCTGCTGCACAATGCCTTCTACCTCGGAGCGCACAGCCTGCCGTTTGCTCACTTCCGTGCGGGCAAGGTCCATGGCGTGCTTCAGCTCGTCCATGTCCTTGCGGGCGCGCTCTTCTTCAAAGCACTGCTCACGTTCGTGCTCAAGCAGCACCTCCCTTGCTTCAAGCGTCACCAGATCCATGCTTTGCACGCCAGCCGCCGCGCAAAGCTGGCTGGCCTGCTCGTCCAGCTCCGCTACATGGGCCGCGCACGAATCGCGTCTGCCCTGAAGTTGCAGATGCTCCATCTGGCGGCGTTTTGCCTCTGCGCCAGTGTGTGGTACGCCGCCAGCCATAAAGCCAACGCCGCAGAGCAGCAGCAGATAGCCAGACCACAGGCTTACCGGCAGCTCAATGTCGGCCGTGAGGGCAACGCTTGTAATGCCCATGCGCCAGTAAGCCAGCAGCATGCCCGCGCCGCCAAGAAAGAAAGCAAGGCCCAGAACCAGCAGGGGCAGGTTTTTTACTCGTGTGACGGGCGGTTCATTGCCGATGCGGGCGCTGAGTTCTTCCAGCCGCTCACGCTCCGTGCCCAAGGTGGCGGAAAGGGCGCGCAGCTTGCGCAGGGCCAGGGTTTGCCCGTCAAGATCCTCGCGGGTGGGGCCGTTTATGTGGCGCTGTTCTTCGCGCAGGGCTTCCACGCGGCCCTTGACGGCAGCAACCTGCTCTTCCGCCTGGCGCACTTCCTGCGCTGCATCGTCCGCCTGACGCATTTTGTCCTGCACGTCAGCGGCCAGAGCGAGGGCTTCTTCCTGTCGCGAAAGGAGCGAATCAAGCAGGGCTTCTGCCTGTGCGCCGTCACTTGCGCCGTTGACCATCAGCCGCAGCGGGTTGAAAGCTCTGGAAAATGTTGTTTTTGCCTCGTTCACCGCGCGTTGGCGCAGAGGCCGCTGGCGGCGGGCTTCTTCCTGCCGGGCGAGGGCCTGACGCAAATTGTCGCGGGCATCGTCATCCAGCGCTGCGGGCGGCGCGGGCAGCAGATCAAGGGCGGCAGTGTTGGAGGCCACCTCGCGTTCTGCGCTTTCCACTTCGCGGTTGCTCTGGGTGAGGCTGTCCACGGCGGCCTGATGGGCCGAGGCTGCGGCGCGCATTTCCCGCCCTTGGCGTTCAATGTCCTCGCGGGCAAAGAGGGAACGGTCTGTGGCCCGGATGCGGTCGCACGACCAATCCGGCCCAAGGCGCGAGAGTTCGCGGCTGAGGTCTTCCTGCGCGCGCAGCAGGGCTTCCTCCTGCGCGGGCAGGGCGCTCAAGGCCTGCCGGAAGCCGCTTTTGCGCTCGGCCATGCGGCGCAGGGCGGGCAGGGCCTCCAGCAGGGGATAGTTGATTTCAAGTTCGTCCCGCCGCTGGCGCAGCCGGGTGAGCTTTTCCATCTGCGCGGCCCATTGCCGCTCGCAGCCCTCGCGGGCCTCCTGCGCGCGGGCAAGGCGTTCCCTGCCGTTTTCGGGAAAGGTAGCGCTTATGGGGTCAAGCCGTTCAAGGCGTGCGCCCGCCATGCGCCATTCGTTCCACTGCAACCACACGCCAAGGCGGCGTTCAAGGATGCGGCGTTCTTCTTCGAGCTGGAGTTTACGGTGGCGCAGGTTTGCCAGATCATCGCGTTTTGCGGCAAGGTCCATTGCCATGCTGTCGTACCCGGCGCATTCCTGCTCCAATTCAATCTTTCGTTGCCGCAGTTCGGCAAGCTGGCGCAGGGCAGCGTTGAGGGCGGGTTTGCTACCGCCGCTCTTGAAAATTTCATCGGCCTGTTTGTCCAGCAGTTTGAGGGCCTCGCCGGGCGAACGCAGCCCCGGCCCGAAGCTTGCGCCGTACAGGGCGTTACGCACGCCTTCGTCAGTGAGGCTGTTGAGGTCTTCAAGCTCTGTGAGGCTGAAGCCGAACACGTTGCGGTACACATCGCGGCTCACGCCGGAGAGCATCTGGCGCAGCATGTCCGGTTCCAGCGGTTTGCCCTCAGGGTCGGTGAGGGTAAGCACTCCGCCGTTGCTGCCGGGCCGCCGGGTAAGGCGCAGAATGCCGCGTTCGTCCGAGCGCAGTTCCATGCTGCCGCCGGGCTGCCCGCCGCGCAGGGGGCCGGGAATACGCTTGTATTCCTTGTTGCGCGGGTCGGGATAGCCGATGAGCATGGTGCGCAGAAATTCCAGGCAGGTGGACTTGCCCGCTTCGTTTTCACCCAGAAAAATGGAAAGCCCCGGCGAAAGGTTTTCAACACTCACGTCAGAAAAGATACCGAAGCCGTCCATGTGGAAGGACTGGATATACATCAGCGTGCCTCCAGAAGATCCGTGCACAGGCGTTCGGCCTCTTCCAGAAGGGCTCGCATACGCGCATCGTCGGGTTGGGTGAGAATATGGCGGAGCTGCCCGTGATCATAGACCTGTTTCAGCGCCGGGGTTGCCACATCGTGCAGGGCATCGCTGCTTTGCGCCATGCGCTCGGCCAGCCGCAGGGTTTCGCCAAGCAGGTCTTCCCGTTGCAGGTACTGGGCACGGTCAATGGCGGGGCTTGTTTCGGCCACCATGTCCTTGATCCACACGCTGGGGGTGCCTGTTTGCAGGTGCGCCAGCCGTTCAGCAAGGTCTTCCTGATTGGGAGCATCGCGCAGGGCGGCGTCAAGCGGGGTGCGCCCGTGCAAAACCACACGGGCCATCAGGGCTTCGCAGCCGGGGTCTGTGGCTTCGGCGGCCTGCTCCAGCGCCCGGGTCATTCTGTTTTCCACCTCGTTGAGGTGGACCACATCGTCAAGTTCAACCTGTACTCTGGCCCACTGCACGGGGCCCAGACGCACAAAATCTTCTTTGCACGCGTAGCCGCCGCCCGGTTGAGGGTTTGCCGTCACCCGCAGGCAGCCGCGCGGCCCCGGCTCATTGACGTGCAGGCCCTGAGCGTTGCCGCTGTATGCGATAAAAGGGGTGGCGCAAAGTGTGGCCCGCTCGTGCACATGGCCCAGCGCCCATGCGTCAAGCCCTGTATTCTTGAGGTCGTCCAGCGAGCAGGGAGCGTAGCGGTCGGCCTTGCTTTGGCCTTCGACCGTGCAGTGCAGAACGCCAAGCTGAAAGCAGTCATGGTGCTGGTCGCGCCGGAACAGGCGGGCCAGGTTGCGGCCTTCCTTGATCTTGGCGTGGCTGATGCCGTGCACCACGGCCACGACCTTGCCGTCTTTTTCAACCGTGTGGCTCTCGGCATCCGGCCCGAAAACAGTGACGTTGTCAGGCCACTGCACAGCCGCCAGCCTTGAGGAAAGGGGATCGTGGTTGCCGTGCGCCAGAAAAACGCGCACTCCGGCATCACGCAGGCGGCGGCAGCCGTCGCACAGCTTGAGCTGGGCTTTAACGCTGTGGTTTTCCTCATTATACACATCGCCAGCCAGTATGAGAAAATCCGGCTTGTCTGATTCGCAAAGCCGAAAGAGGCGGTCCATGGCCTTGAAGGTGGCCTCTTGCAGCAGACGCGCCAGATGCCCACCCTGTGCCGCCGTGCGGGAAAGCCCCTGAAACGGCGTGTCCAGATGCAGATCGGCGGCGTGAATATAGCGGATGCCGTCCATGTAAAAGCCTCGTTTGTGGATTTGTAGGAAAATATTGCTGAAATCTAGACTTTTTCAAAATAAATGACAAGCGCAACGGCCAATTACGCCATTGCTTCAGGTGTGACGGCGCAGTTACAACAGTGCGCCAGGAATATTATGCTGCAAGTACAGGTGGATGGAAAAACAGCGAGAAACAGGGGCGGAAGGGCAGAAAAAAGCCAGACCGCCGATATACCGGGGTCTGGCTCTGGAGTTGCGTTGAAAAAACGGCTTGCCGTTTTTATTCTTGCACTGCGGGATTGCCGTGCACAGGTAGGGAGCCGTTGCGGATAAAGTGGTCCACAAGGCCGAAAACCGCTTCATTGCCGCAGAAGTTTCCTGCGGCGATGGCCGCCTTGTAGGCAGGCAGGTTGGCTTCAAAGCGTTGCAGCAGCTCCGGTTCCAGCGTGTGCATGTCGGCCTGCATGCCGTAGTTCAGGCGTTCAATATAGAGCGCGTTGAAGCGTTGTTCCACCATGGCCTTGAGGGGCAGGGTGAGTATGGGCTTGCCCAGGTGCAGGGCCTCGCCCATGAGGGTATGCCCGCCGCCCTGGATAACGTAGGAGCAGCCTTCCAGCAGCCGCAGAAAGCCCTCTTCGCTCTTGCGCATGAAGATAACGTTGTCCTCCTGCCCTTCGGTGCGGTCATAGCCGAAGACATAGCAGGTCTTGCGCGTGGCGGCGCGTAGAAAGTCCACCAGTTTGCGGTGGGTGGAATTGCTCTGGTACACGAGCACATGGCCGTCATCGCGCGGGTTGAGCGCAAGCACGCTGTCGCGCAGGATGGGCGGGGCCACACGCGCCTTGTACTGCGGCAGCACTGGCGGCGAGTAGAAGGATATAATGAGGTTTTCCGCCGTGGGGCGGAAGAGATAGCGCGGGGTGAGGCCCTGCACAAAGGTATCCCACCACATATTGGGCGGCAGGTTGTGCTGGCAGCAGGTGATGATGTGCTGATGGTCGAGGGTCAGACATGGCAGCCCGGCCTTTTCGGCGGCGCGCGGCACGAAGTATTCCAGATCGGTCATGCAGACATCGGGCCGGAATTCATCAATGAGGCGCGACACCTGATCAATATAACGCTGCCTGTGCCACAGGAGGGGCAGCGCCCGGCTGATGGTGGCGGCCATGTCCACCTTGTAGTCCTTGAACACCGTGCCCAGATTGGGCAGTCGGCGCACGGGAAATTCCGGCTCAAGAATTTTTGGGGCGTCGTCTTCCGCCACAAAAAGAAATTCGTGCCGTGAAAGGCGGCGGGCTATGGTCAGGCCGCGCATGGCGTGCCCGTGGCCTGTGCCGTGAATGCCGTAAAGTACGCGCGCCATGGTTCTCCTTTATGCCTGCCGCAGAATAGGCGGCGGGTTTGCGGCGGCAAGCCTACCAATGCAGGGCCGGAGCGTCAATTGCTCGTCTTGACGCACAGGGGCCTGTTATCTACCATCACGCAGTACTTGCTGTTTGTCACATCTGATTGCGGGGCGCAGCAGCGCCAGCGGAGCATACATGCACGAGCCCAGCACAGGGGCGAGCCCGCAGGGGCCGCTCTGCAACGTGACCATCCCGGTTTTTAACAGGCCTGCGGCCACGGAACGCGCCATCCGCGCCCTGGCAGCCACCTCGCGCGAGGTGCCGTTTCATATAACGGTGGTGGACAACGGCAGCGAGCCGGAGCTTGTAAAAAAACTGCTGGCCTTGCGGGCCGAGGGCCTGATCGACCATCTTTTTTTGTTGCCGCGCAATATGGGCGTGGCCTGCGCAGCCAATGTGGGCTGGCAGCTTGTGTCCGCGCCGCTGTACATGAAGCTGGATAACGACACAGCCATTGTTCGCAAGCACTGGCTGCGCGATCTGCTGGCCCTGTGGAGCCATGGACAGCCGCTCTCCAATCTTGGCGGCGCGTTCAACCGTGAAATGCTGCGAAAAACTCTCGGCAGCGTGCAAACCCCGCACGGCGAGCTTGGGTTGTGCGTGGGCAACCTGCCCGGTCAGGCCGTGCTTGTGCCGCAGGCTGTTTCTGAAAAGCTGGGTTTCTGGAATGAGGAATATGGCCTCTACGGCGGCGAAGACGGTGATTACGGCCTGCGCATGCAGGTGGCGGGTCTGCCGCAGTACTACTACCTCGGCCCCGAGTATTTTGAAAATATCAGGGAAGATGATGACGCGCGCGAAACCTATGCCGCGCGCGGCATAGACAAACGCAGACTGCACCGCGAGCTGGTCGTCAGGGATAACCTGTGCATGGGCAAGCTGTTCATGAATAAAATTCTCTACCTTTCCGGCCTGCGTTCTCTTGCGCCACTACAACGCTATGCTGTAGACGATGTGGACGGGCAGGGCCGGGTGCGGCTGACAGAGCGTAAGGAATACAAGGATTTTCAGCGCGATCTTGCGCAGGTAGCCGCAGGGCTGAACGCCCGTTTTCGGGATTATGTCATGTCTTACAAGCTGGATGCGCCTACGGCGGACGCCATGCGGCAGGTGCTTGAAAAACACGCGCAGGCAACAAAAATTGATAAGGGGCTGTGATGAACGCACGTAAAGTCAGAGAAGACCTGGGCCGCGCCAAGGCCTGTTGCGCGCGCCGCGATACGGAACGGGCGCTCTTTCTAACCATTTCGGCCCTCAAGGAACTGGGGGGCCAGAGCGCCCCGCTTGATCTGCGGGGCGATTTTCGGGCCGCAGTAGCGGATCTGGCTGTTGATCCGGAGCTGAAAGCCGCTGGCGCGCCAGCCTTTGCCTATACTCCTGGAGGGGAAAGAGATCTGCTCCAGCTTCTTTCGCAGCTTTACCGCTCCCTGAAGGGGCAGGAAAAGGAAGAGGAATATCAGGCTGCCTTGCAGCGCAAGCTGAATCTTGACCACGGCTTCAGCGACGGCAAAAAGTTTCTGGCAGAGGGTAAGCCGTCAGAGGCTGATGCATGTTTTGCCGAGGCCCTCAAACACTACAAGGACGAAAAGGCCATCTTTGGCATGATGGCCCGGGCCATGATGGATGCGGGCGAATATGTACGCGCCATCGGGCATGCGCGGGCTGGCCTCAAGGAACTGCCGGACGATGCGGAACTGACGCGCATTGTGGAGGAGTGTACCCGCCTGCGTCAGTAAGGCTTTCGGCGTATTTTTTGCATCGTTCTGACGAAAACTTGGCGGCGGCAAAAGCTGCCGCAGGGAGTCGTCATGAACGGTCACAATCGTGTAAGGTCATTTCCCTATATGGCATTGAGCGCGGCGCTCTTTGGTTGCGCACTGTTCTTTGCCGTTACCCTTTGGCGCGGCGAAAGCATGGGAGAAAGCGGCCAGTTTGCCTATACTCCAGGCTTTGATGTGCGGGCGGATGTGGTCAATTCTGTGCGGGTTGTGCCGCTGGCGGGAGCCGCCCTGCGTAGTCCCAGCGTGAGCGCGGATAAATCTGCGGCTGTTTCCCTGGCCTATTAGGCTGTTTTTATTTTGAAAAGTTGGATTGCCTCGCACCAGTAGCGGGCGGCCCATTTTTTGTGTATAGTTAATCGCCTTTTTTGATCTTGTCCTTTCAGCAGTATTTCTGCTGAAGGGCTGACGTATCGCGCGTAGTCTAAAAAGGAGATGCAGAAGTGTGTTTCTTGCTTGTTGCACCCCGCCGTATCTGAAGATCGCTAATCGGGAACGGTTCTTCCCTTTGTTTTAAATTACAATTAGCTGTAATTTTTACAATATTGCTTGTAAAACATAGTAGTTTGCCATGTTATATTGACTTTGTTTCAGAATGTGCCTACATTGTACAAGCTGCCCGATTAGAATGGATGGAAAGCCTTATTGTTCTCATCACTGTAGTGACATGTTTAACTTCCTTATTTCTCCATAATATTAGTGAGTTACTGACCGATACTTTTTGTTCGGCAATAACATCACGCATTCTTTAAAGGACATGTTTGCGTTATGAATTGGGACTGGGACAAACTTCAGGAAAAAAGACAGAAGCAGGGTTCTAACCCTCCGCCCCGACCTCCTCAGGATATGGATTCTGACGATATGGGGCAGGAAGAAGAAACCCCTCGTGCCAGGCGCACTCCTTTTAATAACGGCCGTGGCCCCGGTGGCGAAAATCCTTTTTCCAAAATAGCCCGCATGCGCTTTCCCAACGGAAGGGCGGCTGGCCTTGTGGGTTTTGCCATTGTGGTTCTGTGGCTTCTTTCGGGTATTTATATTGTTAATCCCGATGAACAGGGCGTTGTTCTGCGTTTTGGCAAGTATGACCGTACCGAAGGACCCGGCCCGCACTACGCGTGGCCTGTTCCTATTGAATCCGTATACAAACCGCAGGTAACGCAGGTTTTGCGCAGCGAGGTGGGCTTCCGCTCCGTTGGGCAGGCGGCCACGTTCCAGCAGGGGCAGTTGCGCACTATTCCGGAGGAAGCCTCCATGCTCACGGGCGATGAAAACATCGTCAACGTGCAGTTCAGCGTGCAGTACAAGATCAGCGACCCCGTGGACTACCTTTTTAACGTAACAGCGCCCGCAGCGCTGGTGCGCAATGCCGCAGAGGCGGCCATGCGCGAGGTCATCGGCAACAGCCAGATCGACTCTGCCATTACAGATGGCAAGCTGAAAATTCAGAGCGAAGCCACCCAGCTGCTGCAAACCGTGCTTGACCGCTACGGCGCGGGTATACAGGTGCTGGCCGTGCAGTTGCAGGATGTGCATCCCCCGCACGAGGTCATTGATGCCTTCAAGGATGTGGCAAGCGCCCGTGAAGACAAGAGCCGCATTATCAACGAGGCCGAGGCCTACCGCAACGAACTGCTGCCCAAGGCCCGGGGTCAGGCTGCCGCCATGGGCAACGAGGCCGCTGCCTACAGTGCAACGCGCATGCGCAACGCCGAGGGCGACGCCTCCCGTTTTGACGCCCTGCGCATCGAGCACGACAAGGCCCCCAAGGTCACGGAACAGCGCCTTTATTATGAAGCTGTAGAAGACATCCTTTCCAACGCGAACGAAAAGGTGCTTATGGACAATCCGGCTGCTGGCCGCGCGCTGCCCTATCTCACCTTGCCTGGTCTCGGCGCTCCTGCTTCGCCCAAGACGCTGGAGAAGAAATAATGAGTAAAAATCCTCTGGTGCTGATTCTTGTTGCTCTGGTACTGCTTATCGTTGTTACCCAGGGATTCTTTACTGTTCACCAGACCCAGAAGGCTCTGGTTTTGCAGCTGGGCGAACCGCTTTCGCGCGTGTACGGGCCTGGTCTGCATTTTAAAATTCCTTTCATCCAGAACGTGGTCTATTTCGATGCCCGTGTTCTGGACTATGAAGCGCGCTCCCGAGAGGCCTTTACCGTAGATAAAAAGGCCATTGTTCTTGATAACTATGCGCGCTGGAAGATTATTGATCCCCTGCAGTTTTATCGCACAATGCGTTCCATTCCCGGAGCGCAGGCGCGGCTGGACGACGTTGTCTATTCACAACTGCGGGCACTCGTGGGTGCGTATACCCTTACAGAGGTCGTGTCCTCCCACAGGGCGGCCATCATGAAGGAAGTGACCAACAAGGTTTCCGACCTCATGCATGGCTACGGAGTCGAGGTGCTGGATGTACGCATCAAGCGTACAGACCTGCCACCTGAAAACCAGCGTGCGATTTTTGGGCGCATGCGGGCCGAACGTGAACGGCAGGCAAAGCAGTACCGTTCGGAAGGTGAAGAGGAGTCGACGCGTATTCGTTCCGATGCCGACCGCCAGCGCGCGGTTATTCTGGCAGAGGCGGCGCGCGCCGCGCAGGTTGAACGAGGAATGGGCGATGCCAAGGCTGCGGCAGTTTACGCCCAGGCCTATAACAAGGCCCCTCAGTTCTATGCGTACCAACGCTGGCTTGACGCCATGCGTAAATCACTAAAAGAGAACAGCAAGCTGGTGCTTTCCAACGAAACGCCACTGCTCAATCAGCAACATTGATGCGTGGTTTTCCACGCCAGGAGTCAAAGAGTTATGCCCGGTTTTGCAGAGATATATGAACGCATCAAGTTGGCCACCAACAGCCGTACACAGGTTGAGCTGGCCGAGGTTCTGGACATCCGTCAGTCCAGTATTTCCGATGCGAAACGGCGCAATTCCGTGCCTGGTGACTGGTTCATGAAGCTTTTCGAGAAGTTTGGGCTGAACCCTGACTGGCTCAAGCAGGGTGTAGGCCCCATGTACTTGCGCACCGAGCAGGGCTACGTGCCTGAAGACGCACCGGCCTCACTTGCCGAAACAGCTGCCCACTATGGCGATGCCATGGCCCGTGGTGGCATCCATTCCGTGTACGACGCCAAGTGCGTCTACAATGATGATGCCCCCCGTCCTGCCCTGGCTCTGGCGGGCAAGATATCGCTGCCGCTTTCACTCACACGTGACGGCCTTCAGGTGCTGCGGGTGCGCGGCGCCAACATGGCCCCCCTTATCTCGGAAGGGGCGCATGTGGGTGTGGATACAATGGATACGGATGTGGTGTCTGGCCGCATCTATGCCATTTTTGCTCCCAATGAGGGCGTAGTGCTGCGCAGGGTGTTTTTGAACAGCACCCAGGATGGCTACGTGCTGCGCTCCGAGGCTGCAAGCTTCCCCGAAACCCAGTTGGCTGCGGGCCTGCTTGCCAAGCGCATGCTTGGCCGCGTGGCGTGGGTGTTGCAGGAAGTGTAGAAAAATGATGCTGCAACCGGCTTTTGCCGTTCATTCGTTTTGCCGAAGAGCCTGGTCGGTATGTGGTCTTGCGGGCTGTCTGCTGCTGTGCGCCTGTAGCGGCGCACAGACAGCGGCCTCACGCGGTGGGGACGGTATTACATCGTATGATTTGCCGTCCTCTCCTGCTGCAAGCCAGCCTTCCTACAGCACGGCTGGGGCACCTCCTGCCGCTTCGCCAAACACGGGGCAGGGCTATGCGACCCCCAATTATTCCGGCGGTTATTCCGGCGGGTATGCGGGGGGGAGCAGCGGTGCGGGCACTACGGCGGCTCCAAGCTATGGCGAGCCGCAAAGTCAGGCTCCTGGCTATGCCGCGCCATCTCCAACATATGCGCCCACGCCTGCGCCAACATATACCCCGTCATACCAGCAAAGCCAGCCGCAACCAGCGGCAGGCTCCGCTGCCATTGCTCCGGCATGGCGGCCCTTGGCTGATCGGCTTGCGGCTGACGGGCTTTCTGGTCCACGGGTGAACGCCCTGCTGGCTACGCTCAGCGCCACGCCCACGCAGTCGCCCATGGGCAGGAAAATGCGCGAGCTGTATAACCGTAAATTTTTCCCCAAGCCGCCTTCCACCGCGCCTGTGGCCCCGTATTACAAGGGCGTGCTGACCGATGCCAACGTGCAGTTGTGCCGCCAGTTTGTGGCGCAGAACAAGCGGGCGTTTGATCAGGCCGAGGCCCGTTTTGGCGTACCTTCATCCATAGCGGTATCCCTGCTGTTTGTGGAAACCCGCCTTGGCAAGGTGCTGGCTGACGTGCCGGAAAATGCCTTTTACACGCTTGCAAGCATGTCGGTAACGCGTCAGCCCTCTGATATTCCTGACTGGCTGCCGCGCATGCCCGGCTATCAGGAGCATCTCGACTGGTTTGCTGAAATCATGCCCAAACGGGCAGATTGGGCCTACAAGGAAGTAAAGGCCCTGGTGGAGCACATGTTGCGCGACAATATTGATCCGCACCACCTGCCAAGCTCCATTTACGGGGCTGTGGGCCTTTGCCAGTTCATGCCTTCCAATATTGCCACGTATGGCGCGGACGGCGACGGCGATGGCAAGGTTGACCTGTTCACCATCCCCGATGCTGTGGCAAGTCTTTCCAATTATCTCGCCAAACATGGCTGGAAGCCCGGCCTGCCACGCACTCGGCAGCATCAGCTGCTCATGGCCTACAACCATGCCGCCATCTACGCCAACACCATCATGGCCTTGTCAGACATGATCAACGGCGCGCCTTCGCCCGAGGCCTCGGCCAAGGCAGCCCCGGCCACTGCGGGCAAGCCTGCATCGGCAAAAGCTGGCAAGGCCGCTCCGGCCAAGGCTGCCAAACCTGTGAGCAAGGCTCCAAAACCGGTTAAGCCCGCAAACTGACGGTTTTAACTTATCCATGTACCACCACCATCCCGCTGCCCTTTGGGCAGTGGGATTTTTTGCGAGCAAAGTCTGCCCACACAGGCATTAATGATCGGCAGTCGCTCTGTTCGGGAAAGTCATGGCGGAATCCGGGCTGCATCTGCCGCTGACTGAATGCCAAGCAGGGGAATCTTGCCATCCCTTTATTGCGGTGGCATACTTTGAGGATGAACACCAATTCCGGCGCGCAGTCTTCTCTGAAAGAAAGCAACCGGCCTCTGGCCGACCTGCCTCCCTTGCCATCGCTTTGCAGCGCGGGCGCTCAGCGGCCCGTACCCAGTGAAGCAGCATGTCTGGCCCTATGGGACAAATACGGCATGCTGCCGAACATTCGGCGGCATTCCTTGCTTGTGGCGCACGTGGCAGCCGCGCTGGCCCAGCGGGCGGCAGACAGGGGCTTTGCCGTGCACGTTCCAGAGGTTCGCGCTGGTGGCCTTTTGCACGACATAGCCAAGACCTACTGCGTCAAACACGGCGGCAGCCATGCGCAGGTAGGCGCGGCCTGGACTGTGGCTGAAACGGGCAATTATGCCATTGCACAGGGCGTGATGATGCATGTGTGGTGGCCGTGGGCCTTGCCGCAGGGGCCGGGAATCTGTTCACTGCCTTTTTTTGTGATCTATGCCGACAAGCGCATCAGGCACGATGCCTGCGTTACGCTTGAAGAACGCTACGAAGACCTGCTTGAGCGCTATGGCCGTACCGAGGCTGCGCGCGAAGGCATTGGCGTTGCCTACAGACAGGGAAAAAATATTGAAAGCGCCCTTGAGGCGCAGTTGGGATGGGCCTTACATGAAAATTCTTTTGATTGCGGGCGGGTGGTCCACTGAGCGTGAAGTTTCGCTCAACGGGGCGCGCGCCATGCAGGAGGCGCTTGCGCAACGCGGCCATTCGGTAACGTTTTTTGATCTGCTTTCGGGCTTCGACTGCCTGCTTGAGACAGCAGCCGCACACGATTTTGCCCTCATCAACCTGCACGGCGCACCCGGCGAAGACGGCCTTGTGCAGGCCATGCTTGAGCGGGTGGGCTGTCCATACCAGGGTTCCGGCCCTGCGGGGTCTTTCCTGGCGCTTAACAAAAGCGCCGCCAAGCAGATATTTCGGCAGGCGGGCCTGCCCACGGCAGAGTGGGAATTTTTGCCTTGCGCCCCCGAGGCTGGCTGGCAGCCACGCTTGCCCTATCCGCTCTTTGTTAAAAGCAATACGGGCGGGTCATCGTTGCGCATGGGGCGCGCCAGCAACCGGGCCGAGCTTGACGCCGTGCTGGCATCCATTTTTGCCGCTGGCGACGAGGTCATCATGGAACCAGTGCTCGCAGGGCGCGAAGTAACCTGCGGCATTCTGGGCGAGGATGCCCTGCCGCCCATTCTTATTGAGCCTGTGGCTGGCGACTTTTTTGACTATGAAAGCAAGTACGCCAAGGACGGAGCGCGCGAGATATGCCCCGCGCCCATCAGCGAAGCGCTGACCTCCCGCGTGCAGGAGCTTGCCCTTGCGGCGCACAAGGCCCTTGGCCTGAGCGGCTACAGCCGGGCTGATTTTATTCTTGGCCCGGACGACAGCCTGACCATTCTTGAGGTAAACACCCTGCCGGGCATGACGGCCACCAGCCTTGTGCCGCGCGAGGCACGCACGGTTGGGCTGGACTTTGGGCAGTTGCTTGAAAAACTCATTGAGCTGGGCATGGCCGACCAGCGTCACAACTGATTTTTACCGGGGCCGTCTGACTGTCGGGCGGCCCCGTCCTTGCTCCGCGTAGCGGCCTTTAGCTGCGGCGCGGTATCCTTTCGGTTTATTCTCCCCCCCGTTTCGCGCTGCCTGCCTGTTTCGGGACAAGCTCTGAACTGGTGATCCCAATGCTCAGTAAATCAGCCGCAGGTCACATGGCGGCACTGTTCTGCATTATCGTGTGGGGCACTACATTTATTTCCACAAAGGTTCTACTGCGGGCGTTTACGCCGGTGGAGATTCTTTTTTTCCGTTTTTTGTTGGGCTATGCGGCCTTGTGGCTTGCCTGCCCGCGCATGCTGCGCATGACGGACAAGCGGCAGGAAGTGCTGTTCGCCCTTGCTGGGCTGTGCGGCGTGACACTGTATTTTCTGCTTGAAAATATCGCTCTAACATACACATTTGCCTCAAATGTGGGCGTGATTGTTGCCATATCGCCTTTTTTTGCGGGTTTGCTGGCCTTCTGGCTGCTGCGGGCCGAGCGTCCCGGGCTGAACTTCTTTTTGGGCTTTGTGGCCGCCATGCTGGGCATTGGCCTCATCAGCTTTAGCGGCAGCACGCAACTACGCCTCAATCCTCTTGGGGATGTGCTTGCCGTGCTGGCCGGACTTTCATGGGCCGGGTATTCCATTCTGACGCGCAAGCTTATGGCCTTTGGCTATAACAGTCTGATGGTCACAAGGCGCTGTTTTTTTTACGGACTGCTGTTTATGCTGCCTTGTCTGCCGTTCATGGAATTCCATCTGGGGATGGAGCGACTGGAAAACCCGGTCAACAGCATAAATCTGCTGTTCCTGGGGCTGGGGGCCTCCGCCCTGTGCTTTGTGGCCTGGACGTTTGCCATACAGCGGCTTGGGGCAGTCAAAAGCTGCGTCTATATCTATCTTGTTCCTGTTGTCACGGTAATTACTGCTGTGCTGGTACTGCATGAGCAGATTACCTGGATGGCAGCGCTTGGAACAGCCCTGACGCTGCTTGGATTGGGCATTTCTGAAATGCGCAATTTCAGCCTGATGAAAAAGGCGGAACGTCTGAGCAAGTGAAAGGAGCGCGTTGGGCCGCCTTTTGACGTGCAGGCTTGGTAACATTTATGCGTGGGGATACGGTAGCCGTATTCCCATTTTTTGTTGCAACATGCGCCAGATGACGCATGCAACTTGCTGGAGAATTGTAGACGCTATATGTATTTTACCCAAAAGTTGCGGAATTAAAGCTGGTCAAACGTAAATATCTGGCCTGGGTAAAGCCAGACCGTTAGAGTGCCGATATCGCAGTAGATTAAAACGGGAGTTGCGGAATGACAAAAAGTCGCATATCACAACAGCCCGGCCTATTCTCCTAGCAGCGATATGCATTGCTATGGTGGTGAGATGCTGCTCATAATAGCTGGGGCATGTCTTGCGGTGGCATGTGCGCGGAATGTTGCGTCATATAGCAAATTTTCTTCAACTCACTAAATATTTTAAGAAAACTAGAGTGCATATGGAAAGTCTTATTGGCGTGCTGCAACAAATTCAGGAAATTGTCTGGGGTCCCCCAACCATGATCCTTCTCCTGATCACCGGGCTTTATTATACTCTCCGGTTGGGATTTCTTCAGTTTATTCATCTCCCCAAAGCTATTCGTTATATTTTTGAAAAAGAGGAAGGCAGTGTGGGCGATGTTTCCGCATTTGCTTCCCTCTGCACGGCATTGGCCGCAACGATTGGGACAGGCAGTATTGTTGGCGTGGCAACCGCCCTGCGTGTGGGCGGGCCGGGCGCGCTCTTCTGGATGTGGGTTTCGGCTGTTCTTGGCATGGCCACAAAGTACGCTGAAGGCGTGCTGGCCATCAAATACCGTTCCATAGATGAGAAGGGCGAAGTGGCTGGCGGCCCCATGTACTATATTGAGCAGGGCATGGGCATTAAGTGGAAATGGCTTGCCAAGCTGTTTGCGTTTTTTGGCGCGGTCACAGCCCTGATGGGCTGTGGCACCTTCCCGCAGGTCAATGCAATTACAGAATCCGTCAGTAATGCCTTTAATGTGCCGATCCCGCTGGTGGGCGCAGTTGTGACCGTTGCCACGGCCGCTGTTGTCATTGGCGGCATCAAGTCCATTTCCAGCGTGGCTGAATTTATTGTGCCGCTGATGGCGGCCTTTTATGTTGCTGCTTCGGCCTATGTGCTGTTCAACCAGTCGGCGGCGCTTCCCGGTGCTTTCGCCCTGGTCGTGAAGTCTGCTTTTGAGCCTTCTGCCGTGGCTGGCGGCGCTACCGGCGCTGTCATCGTTTCTGTAATGACAGCCATGCGTACCGGCATTGCCCGAGGTGTGTACACAAACGAAGCAGGGCTTGGCAGCGCCCCCATTGTGGTGGCCGCAGCCAAGTCTGATTCCGGCGTGCGGCAAGGCCTGATTGCCATGACTGGCGTTTTCTTCACGACTATTGTCATCTGTACCATGACGGGGCTGGTTATTATCACCTCTGGTTTGCTGGAAAGCTCAACGTTTGACGGCGGTATCCTTTCCAACGCCGCATTCAATGCTGGCATGTCTGGCGACATGGGAATGTATGTAGTCTCCATCGGGCTTGTATTCTTTTCGTTTACGACAATCATTGGCTGGAACTACTACGGCGAACGGTGCGTTGTGTATCTGACGGACGGGGTAAAATACGTAATGAGCTACAAAATACTGTATATTTTGTGCGTAGCTGTTGCCCCGTATCTGTCCATCAGGCCTATCTGGTATATGGCCGATATCACCAATGCCTGTATGGCCTTTCCCAATCTTATTGCACTGTTGGTGCTGAGCCCCATAGTCATAGCGGAAACAAAAAAGTATTTTCAATGAGCCAAGGCTGTTCGCAGAGGATCTGAAGGCGTAAAAAAAGCCGGAAAATCTCCGGCTTGAACAGGTCTGTATGCATTTTTGAGGGCATTCCCGATTGCTGGTATAAACCGGCAACCAGGAATGCCCTTTTTCAGTTGATTGCAGCAGTGAGCGTTTTACAGCAGCACACCCAGTATGAGTGCCGCACCGCTGATGAGGTAGCATTTGCGAACCAGATGCCCGTGAGCGTCCAGCGGCAGCCAGTCGCCATCCCCGGCAAGGCGGATGCGGCGGCAGGCGGCAAGATAAAAGGGCAGGCCCGTCAGGCACAGCACAACCGGCCAGCCTGCAAGCCCCGCTGCCCACAGGTTGCACAGCAGAACCCATACCAGCGGCCACCACAGGCGGAACAGCAAAAACGATCCGGCCTTGCCCAGAGTATTGGCAAGAGTATGCTTGCCCGCCGCAAGATCGGTTTCGATTTCCGGCAGGCTCTGGTAGTACAGCACCCCAGCCACCATCAGGCCCACGGGCAGTGCCAGCGCGAGGCTGCACGGCTCAAAACGGCCCAGCAGCAAGGTGGCGCTGGCGCTCACCATGATAAAGCCCATGTTCAGGCACACAAACACTTCGCCAAGGGCGCGGTGTCCGTAGCGGATGGGCGGCGCCACGTAAAAAACAGCGGAACCCACCGCGAACACGCTCAATGCCCAGAGTGCGGGCCGTAGGGCCGGGTCCAGCCCCAGAATCAGCAGGCCGCCCACGGCAAGCGTTGCCGGGGTAAGCAGGAGCAGAACAATGGACAGTTGGCGCGGGCTGATAAGGCCGGACTGGATGACGCGTGAGCCGCCGATGTTGTCGCCGCCGTCCACGCCGAGAATATGGTCAAAGAGGTCGTTGGCCAGATTGGCAATGGTCAGGCCCATAAAGCAGCCAGCCAGCAGCAGGGCGTAGGTTGCCCACTGCCCAGGCCGGATGTCACCTTGCAGGCGAAAGGCCAGTGCCAGAGCCAGCGTAACCGGAATGGCCGCCGTAATGAAAAAAGGCGGGCGGCAGGCCTGCCACCACGCCCTTGCCTGTTGGCGGAAAGTAAGCTTTGGCGCGAGGGCAGGGCGGGGAACCCATGCCTCGCGCAAAAGATCGCCGCAGCGCATGTTATACGCCTCCTTCACTCCACGTGTAGGGGATGGAAGGGTCATCGGCGGGCAGTCGCTGCCCCTCGGTGGGATCGTGGGGGATGTCAGCACAGTTGCAGATGAGCGCCGGGGCATCACCCATAGCTGTAAAGCCGTACCACACGTTCACGGGGATGCGCAGCAGGCCGTAGTGTTCCGGTCTGCCAAGGGCCAGTTCGCACAAAACGCCGCGCGTTTCGGAGTCTGGCCTGTCGTCATACATCACGATTTTCAGCAGGCCGGAAGGCACGGCAAAGTGTTGGGTCTGGCGGGTGTGGCGCTTCCAGGCCTTGACGTGGCAGGGCAGCACCTCTGAAAAATAGATCTCCCCAAAGCCCTTGCTGAAGTCTGGCAACAGGGGCGAACCGGGGCGCAGCATGTGCAGCACCGGCCCGCCTTCTGTCGGAATGACCTTCAGGGGGTGCAGCAGTGCGCCTGCAATGCCAACATCTTGCGCAGTCATTTCCTCTGTATTCATTACTTTACCCACACCTGATTGCGTTGTTCGGCGGCGTTGACGTAGGCCGCGATCTGCCCAAGGGTGAAGTCGAGCATGTTCTGGGGCTGCTTGCCGTTCTGGCCCTGATAGAAGCAGTGGTACCATTCGGCGGTGTAGCGGATGGTTTCCTCAAAGGTGAGGGTAGCCTTCCAGCCCAGATGCGCCAGTGCTTTGTCGCAGCAGAGCTTGAGCAGGGTGCATTCCTTCATGCCCGCCTGACCGTTCTTGTCCATCTCGCTGGCAAAGCCGGGCCAGTGCAGGGCAAGGGCATCCACCACTTCGGCCACGGTATTGTTGACGTCTGCCGCAGGGCCAAAGTTGTAGGCCTGCCCGCGCAGGTTGAAAGGCTCGTTGAGGCCCAGCAGCAGGCGCGCGCCAAGCCACAGGTAACCGGAAAGAGGCTCCAGCACGAGCTGCCAGGGGCGCGTGGCCCACGGGCTGCGGATCTGCACAGGCTGCCCGGCGGCCCATGCGCGGGCGCAGTCGGGAACAATACGATCCTGTGCCCAGTCGCCGCCGCCGATCACATTGCCGGCGCGCACGGTGGCGCAGGCGGGGCCATCCTTGAAAAAGCTTTCAAAATAGGAATGGGCGATGATCTCCGCGCAGCCCTTGGAGGCGGAGTAGGGATCGTGCCCACCGAGGTGGTCGGTTTCGCGATAACCCCAGACCCATTCATCATTGCGGTAGCATTTATCGGAAGTGATCATGATGACGGCCTGCACATCGGGGCAGGCGCGCACAGCCTCAAGCACGTTGAGGGTGCCCATCATGTTGGCTTCAAAGGTCAGGGCCGGGTCGTCGTACGACTTGCGCACCAGCGCCTGCGCCGCAAGGTGGAAGACCACATCGGGGCGGAACTGGCGCATGGCCTTGATCATGCTTTCGCGGTCGCGGATGTCGCCACGCACGTCAGCCTCGAGGTGCGCGCAAAGATCCATGGCGGCGTAGTGCGAGGGGGTGGTGGGCACGCAGTCGGAAAAACCGCCGACCACTGCGCCCATCTGGGTCAGCCATGCCGCAAGCCATGAACCTTTGAATCCCGTGTGTCCGGTTACAAAGACCCGGCGTCCTTTATATGCGTTGGCAAACATGTTGGTTCCTCGTTGAGTTTTCGCGCGTTGGCTGACGCGGAAAGGAGATGTGCAGCCTGTGAAGCAGGCTTCGGCTACGGGCAGGCCGCAGCCGAAGCTGTAAGTATGTGTTGCGAAGCGCCGTTTAGACCCAGAAGGCCTTGCCCGCGTCCCACATCTCGTTGAGCTTGATGGAGTCGCGCAGCGTGTCCATGCACTGCCACTGACCGGGGTGCGGATACATGGAAAGCTGCCCCTCCGCCGCCAGCCGCTGCAAGGGTTCTTTTTCCAGATCGCAGGCTTCGTCCTCGGTGAGGTAGTCAAGAAATTCGCGCTTGAAGACGAAAAATCCGCAGTTGATGAATTCGTCCAGAACGGGCTTTTCTTCCCACGAAAGGATCTTGCCGTTGGCATCGGTGCGCACCGTGCCAAAGCGCGAGGGCATGCGCACACCCGTAAAGGTGCCGATGCTGCCCGACTGCTTGTGGAATTCGATGAGCTTGTTCAGGTCGATATCAGCAACGCCGTCGCCGTAAGTAACCATAAAGCGGTCGGTGTCAATGTGCTTGGCAACGCGCTTGAGGCGGCCACCCTTTTGCGTTTCCTGCCCGGTGTCGCACAGGGTCACGCGCCAGTCCTCAATGGGATTGGGATAGGTGGTGATGTTGCCGCTCTTGAGGTCAACCGTAAAATCCGTATTGCGGATGTTGTAGTCGTGGAAATACTGCTTGATGACCTCGCCCTTGTAACCAAGGGGCAGGATAAAATCCTTGAAGCCAAAGCGCGCATAGATGGACATGATGTGCCAGAGCACGGGCCGTCCGCCGATCTCGACCATGGGCTTGGGTTTGACCGAGGTTTCTTCGCGCAGACGCGTACCCTTGCCGCCGCACATGATGATGACTTTCATTCTAAGCCTCCTGCCGCCGCGTTTCATGGCTTGTTCCGTTCGCGGCGTGTGGCCCATGTGTAGCAGAAGGGCGCAAGGAAAAAAAGCCCCGCAAGCGGGCCTGGGCGGCCGGGATGCACTTTGCATTTGCGCCTGCACGGCGTAGAATAAGCAAAGCGCATTCAAACCCAAACTTTTTTGTGCGCAAGAGAGGTAGTTATGAAGTTGTTTCGCCGTGGTTTGCTGTTGCCGCTGGTATTGCTATTGGGCGCGCTGGTTGCGGCCTGCGTTACTTCCGGCCCTCAGAAGGCGCTGAACGACGTGGCCGATGCCCTGAACAAAAATGACGGCGCGGCCTTTCTGGCGCAAATTGACATGAAGCCTTTTGCAACCAACCAGATTAAAAATATGACTCGTGAAGATCAGGCGCTCAACGCTCTGGATTCCATGGGGCGTTTGCTCGGGCTAGGCGGTATGGAAGACCTTTTGGGCAGCGTGGTGGACATGCAGGCGCGCCTGCAAAAGCAGTATATGCGCGGCGTGAGCACGGGTGAACTGGTGGCCCAGTGCGGCAAGGCTGACACCCCTGATTGCCCGTGGGTGCCTGAGAGCCTGAAGGCCGCCAAGGTTACCGAGCTTGGGGCCGATGCGGCGGTGGCGCAGGTGACTACGCCCGCCCGCATGACCAGTTGGCTTGCTTTGCGCAAGGTGGGCGAGAAGTGGCTGGTGGTTGGGCAGGCCGTGATGGAAAGCACTGCCAGAGAGTATGCTTTGCAGAAGGCCCCGGCGGCACCGGAAAAGCCTGCGCCGATTGCACCCACGCCCAAGGAAGCACCGGAGAAGGCCCCTGTGCCGGGAAATCGCGCTGACAAGGATGGCGTAACGAAGATTTAGGGTGATTTTGCGAGCGCATTGGGTGAAACAAGAGGGTTTTGGCGGCGGGGTGAGCCTGTCGGGCTGATTTACGCAAACCCGACTTTTGCACCCTGAATGCGTCAGCGCCGGGATTTTGATGCTCACGTACTTGAGTACGCTGCGCTCAAAATTCCGGCGCTTCCTTTTCAGACCGCAAAACGCGTATTTTGCAAATTCGCCCAACACCAGCCATCGCCTTCGCGTTGCTCCGGCGAGTTTAAGGAAGGCGACTCCACGGCTAGCTTTTGATGGCGGGCTTTTTTTCTGACTAGTAAATTTTCCGTCTGACCATGGTTGGATGGTAACGGGCATCACCGCAAGTAACGCGAAGATTTTGCAGGTCTCTTTGTTTGCTATTTGGATTTGTCGAAGCTTTATGCAGGCAGAGTACCACGGGGCAAAGATCGAAGTATTTTGCAGTTAGTCCAAGAACTGAGGGATGTTGGCTGAAGCGGAATACCATTCAAAGCGAAAGTGGGCGCTGGCATTAACGCGGCGCGGAGGGAGATCACCTGAGCGAGCTTAGCGAGCGAGGGAAGCTCCCGCAGCTATGGCCGCGTTGCCCTCGTCACGCTAAGGAAGTTGAAAGCCCTCTTAGGGGGTGCTTCGGGGGGGATGCAAGGGGGGCCGAGAAGGGGGCGTAGCCCCATAACCGGCCCCGCCTTGCTGCGCGCCGCACAGGCGTCCCAAACTCCGCCGGAGGGCGGAATTTAGTGCCCGCAGGGCAGCAAAAATAATCAATCGCCGCCTCGCAGGCATCTCCCCCTAATTTAATACCGTCGGCGCATCAGTCGCGACCATGCTCGCAGGATGCCGCAGCAATAAAAGCTCCAGCTCTTCCAGCAAGGCCTTGCAGCCCTCGCCGTTCTTGGCGGAAATCGTCAACGCATGGGGAAAGGCATCCGCCAGCTCAGCGCGGGCCGGGGCTTCCAGCTGATCCCACTTGTTCAGAATCATCAGCCTCGGCATGCGGTCCAGTTCCATTTCGGCAAGGATGGTTTCCACAGCGCTTATCTGCTGCAAAAGGTCAGGATGCGAGGCATCGGCAACGTGCAGCAAAAGATCGGCAGCTTCCAGCTCCTCAAGGGTGGCACGAAAGGCGTCCATCAGCTCCTTTGGCAGATTGCGGATAAAGCCCACAGTGTCGGCCATGATGATTTCTTTTTCCGCAGGAAAGCGCAGCCGCCGGGTTGTGGGGTCAAGCGTGGCGAAAAGTTTGTTCTCGGCCAGCACTTCCGAGCGGGTAAGCGTGTTGAGCAGGGTGGACTTGCCCGCGTTGGTGTAGCCCACAAGCGCCGCCAGCGGGATGCCCTGCCGCGAACGCCGGGCGCGTGTGAACGAGCGCTGCCGCCGCAACTGGTCAAGCTCTTTGCGGATGCGGGCCATGCGCTCACGGATTTTGCGGCGGTCGGTCTCCAGCTTGGTTTCGCCGGGGCCGCGCCCGCCAATGCCGCCCATGAGGCGGTCCATGGCGCGGTTCTTACCCACAAGGCGCGGCTGGGTATAGCGCAGCTGGGCCAGTTCCACCTGGAGCTTGCCTGCGCGGCTTACCGCATGCTGGGCAAAAATATCCAGAATAAGCTGGGTACGGTCAATGACCTTGCGCTCGGTGATGTCTGCCAGATTGTGCAACTGAGCGGGCGAAAGCTCGCCGTCAAAAACCATCATGCCCGCGCGGCCTTGCAGGGCCAGCACTTCAAGCTCTGCCACCTTGCCCTTGCCCATGATGAGGCGGGGGTTGATCTGCGCCACGCGCTGCACCATGCGCCCGGCTACAGTCAGGCCTGCGGTGCGGGCCAGTTCCGCCAGTTCGTCCAGATTGCGTTCCTGAATGATGCGCGGCTGCGTGCCTACAGAAACCAGCATGGCGCGGGGGGTGTCGTCGGCTTCGCGGGCGTCCTCTGCCTTGCGGGCAAGTTCTTCTTCCAGCGCTTCGGCGGTGGCGACAAACTGCGATTCCGTGCGATCCCACGGCTGCGGGGCATCAAGATGGTAGGGCTGGCTGCCTGAAGGATTGGGCAAAAGATGGGCTGCCTGCCATTGCACGGGGTCGCCAACCGGGTTCACGGTGAGCGCCACCACGGCATCCAGCCGCAGAAAGAGCATGTCCATCAGGTCTTCCTGACTGATGCCGCCGGGGGAAAGGTGGGTGTGCAGCAGGCGCAGACCGCGCAGGCGTTCCTGCCCGCTGCGTCCGCGCGGCAGTTCGGGAATCATGATGCTGCCAGCCTCGCCCACAATAACCATCTGCACCCGGCCCTTGCGGTCAATGAGCAGGCCCAGTTGCCGGCCCACGGCGCGTGAAAGCAGGGAGAGTTCCCGGGCCTGGTCAACGGTGTAGACCTCTTCCGCCGGGAAACGGCGGTTGAACAGGCGGGTGAGTGCTGCAAGCTGGCTCGGCTTGAGCCCTTGCACGTTACCTTCTGGCTTTGGGATAGGAAGCTCCTGAGCGAAATAATGTTAAACCGCACCCGCAACCACTGTACCTCAAAAGGGGCAGGGCTGCGGGTGCGTGAGCAAGTGCGGTGCGTGGGCTTGTATGAAGCCTAGGGACGCAGATACGAGGTGATCAGGGCATCATAGCGCGAGGTGGCCTCAAAAGCGCGCGAGGCCATGACCTGCCGGAACTCAAGGCCCACTGTGGTATCTTTTTCCATTTCTTCCATGGCGGCGGTGTACCACTGCGGCGAGGGCAGCACCAGGATACTGTGGAAGTTCTTGGCCGCAGCGCGCAGCATGCAGGGGCCGCCGATGTCAATTTCCTCCACGGCCTGCTCAAGGGAGAGGTGGCGTTCCACCGCGCCCGCAAAGTCGTAAAGGTTGACGCAGACAAGGTCAAAGGGGCGGATGCCCTTTTCTGACAGGGTCTGCATGTGCTGCGGCTCGTCCTTGTTGGCCAGAATGCCCGCATGAATCTTGGGGTGCAGGGTTTTGACCCGGCCACCCAGAATCTCGGGGAATCCTGTGACGGTGCTTACTGCGGTAACGGACAGCCCGGCTGCCTCAAGGGCCTTCTGGGTGCCGCCGGTGGAGATAAGCTCCACCCCCCGCGATGTAAGAAACGTGGCAAACTCCACAAGGCCGCTTTTGTCCGTAACGCTCAGAATAGCGCGACGAATTGGCAAAATATCCATAAGCGACTCCTTGAAAAATGTCCCGAAAAGGGTTTGGCGGCGTATGTACGCCCACATTCTTGATACCGCAAAAAGCCCGTTCTGGCAATGCGTTGCAGACAAATCCCGCCCAGTGGCCCCTTGCCCGCAAAACAAGCCAAGGCTATGCTGCGGCAGGAGGACGTATGCAGCTCAAGCTTGTTTCATGGAATGTCAATGGTCTGCGCGCCGTGGCGGGCAAGCCCGAATGGGAATGGTTTTCGCGCACCGAAGCGCAGGTTGTGGCCTTGCAGGAAACCAAGGCCCACCCTGACCAGTTGAGCGAAGACGTGCGCGACCCTGACGGATGGGAATCCCACTGGTCGTGGAGCACGGTAAAAAAAGGCTACTCGGGCGTGGCGGTGTTCAGCAAGGTGCCTTCGCTGAATGTGAGCGTGGAGCTGCCCCAGCCGGAGTTTCAGGGCGAGGGACGCCTGCTGCATCTGGAGTATCCGCAGTTCCATTTTTTCAATGGCTATTTCCCCAATGGCGGCGCGGAAGAACTGGACGACAACGGCAAGCCCACGGGGCGCTTCAAGCGTGTGCCGTACAAGATGGGCTTTTTCGACGCCTTTCTCGCCTATGCGGAAGAGTGCCGCAAAAGCAAGCCCATTGTGGTTTGCGGGGATTTTAATATAGCGCACAGGCCCATTGACCTCGCGCGCCCCAAGCAGAACGAAAAGTATACGGGCTTTTTGCCCGAAGAGCGCGCCTTTCTGGATCGCTTTACGGCTATGGGCTATGTGGACACCTTCCGCCATGTGCATGGCGACAAGGCAGACAGCTATTCCTGGTGGTCGTACAAGAGCCGCGCGCGGGAAAAGAACGTGGGCTGGCGTATCGACTACTTCTTTGTATCGCAGGAGCTTGTGCCTGCTGTGCGCGACGCCTGGATTGAAACGGATGTCTTTGGCTCAGACCACTGCCCTGTGGGGTTGTGCCTGGAATTTTAACGCCACAGTCATGTCTATGCAGCCGGGCTGGAATCAAGCGGTTCCAGCCCGGCATTTTTATGGTCGAAAACTCCCCGCTAAGCGGGGAGTTCCAAAAAGGCGAAGTCTATCCCCATCAAAAAGCAGCTCTCCTTTGCTACAAGAAAGATGTCCTGACTTTCAGTGTAGCAAAGGAGAGCAACAATGTATGATCAAAGTCTAGAGCGCACGCGGTGGAATTGCAAATATCGCATTGTATTCGCGCCAAAGCTTCGTCGTAAAATTATATACGGGAAGTACAAGAAAGAGATTGGAGTGGTTTTGCGATGTTGTGTGAATATAATTATCTTTAAGATATTATAAGTATATGCCTGCATAGATCGTATGCAGATGTGTATCAAGATTTCGCCGAAGTATAGTGTGGCACAAATAATGGGGTATTTAAAAGGGAAGAGCGCGTTAATGATATTCGAGCAGTTTTCAAACTTGAAGTACAAGTTCGGAAACCGTCATTTCTGGTGCAAAGGCTATTTTGTCAGCATTGTGGGAGTAAACAAGGCAACCATAGTGAAATACATTTGGAGCAAGAAACGCGAGACAAGATAGCCGATCAATATAGCCTTTTTGAGCACAAAGCCCGATTTATGGGTCGCTAGGAAAAACGGCGAAAGTCAGGCAATCCTCCTTAGGAACAATCGAGTAACAGACCTTCATTCCCCCGGTGGGTATTGTATTAGCCTACTCCCGACCATAAATAGCCGAAGAAGCGCCACCAAAAGGGCGCAAAAAAAGCCTTTCTATCGGGGTCAGGTATCCGCTCGCAGAGGTGTTTTGAAGCACCATGTGGAGAGATGAGGGGATCATCTGTTGGGTGTCAACGTGGGGTCAAATTCAGCGCCGCTCAAAACCCTTCTTATTTCATTGGCAAGGTCGGCATGAAGAGATTTGTATTCTGTAACCGCATGCTGTCTAATTGGGTCTTTGCTGCCACCATATACTATTGTGCCATGTGCTTTTACAGCATATGAGAACACCTTGTTAGAAATATCATAAAATTTTTTATTCATGAGCATTTCAATCATAGTAAGCTGTGTTTGCAATTCGAGGGGGCTATAATTTTCTCCGCAAAGTGCAGGTATGCTGGTTAATTCAAAAAAATTGATCATTAATTTTTTCTTTTCTTCCAGAGCAAGCTGGTACAGTTGAAACTTGAAATTATTTTTCTGCTCACGTTTTCTTTGCGTGAAATCGTCTTCAAGTGATTCTCTTGTCTGTGTCATTGTTTTGCGCGCGACGAAAATTGATATGACAGGGGCCATGATTGCTGCAATCAGCGCCGCGATTGAAGAAAGCACCGTCGCTTTAGTCGTGCTTATGCCCAGCCACTCATCCTCATTTTTTGGCGTGCTGGCTTGCCCGGAACTTTGCGCCATCCAGAGGAATGCCTGAGGATATTCTTTTTGCGCCAGAGTGCTGCCAGAAAAGTGCAAGGGCGGAAGCTTGCTGTACTGGGGCGCGGGCTGCTGGTCACTCGTGCTATTCTCGGCGGCAAGACAGCTCGGCGCGGCAACAGCCAGCAGAACTAGAATGGTCAATGCTGCAAGGAGATTATTTTTCATAGGTTATGTTGGGGGTGGAGCTAATGTTGCTGTTCTGCCTAAAGTATAACTGGCTCTGCCGTAAACTCTTGATCAGGGGTTGGAACCATTTGAAACAGCGGGGTGTCATGTTTCGTGCAAAATTTTATCGCAGAATCACGCATCTCGTCAGACGCCCTTGTCCCCAGATAGACCCCCTTAATTATAGAAGACGGAACAGAAATTAGGAGGCCAGCATCACAACGAGTTACGTTGTTTGATGGAAGTAATCCCTCCGTGATAAATGCAATTCTCCATTCTTTTTCAAAAGACCAAATTGTTTGCTTTGTAAAAATAGCGTCTCGTAGCAGTGCATTGTATCGAAAATCACCATTAGGTGTGATATAGTCTGTAACAAAACGTGCTTTACTGATGGGTTTATAGGCTACTTTTTTTAGGCATCCTAGTGAATTTTTTTTATCTTTTATCTCATGGAAAAGGTTGTTTTCTGTGTTGATTTCAAGCACGAATCCCTTGTTATCATTTGCGTATTGTGCCCACATGACTTTATTGGTTGCATTTTCTGTTAAGCAGAAAATTGCAAGGAACTGATTTTTTAGTTGAGAATTTATCTTGTTAATAATTCGAGGAAGGTGCTTGTATTTATCAATTTCAAAGAATTCTTTTTGGCCTTTAGGTGTGTCTATAAAAGTTATGATTTGTGGCGCAAGGTCTTGGGAGTTTTTAAAAAGATCAATACATTTTGATTCAAGTTCTGCATCAAAAGTGTTGTAAAATTCGTTAGAGTCATTGTGCATGGGGGAAAGGGGGGGGATTTTTGCTCTTAATATTATTGACCCCATAAGAAAACTTTTTATGTAATCAGGGCGATAAACACCTTGGATTTGAGGGGCACAATCAAAAAAATCATTAAATTGTTCTGGATGGCGAAATAAAAATTGGGGTGAATCAAAAAAAGAGGTGCGAGCATCAGAAAAGAATTTGTATAGTCTCTGTGGTGCAGGCATATTGGCCTCTAAATTGTCATAATGAGTCGTAGTGTAGATTTCTTGTTGCTGCGTGAGTCGTCAGCCCCGGATCTTCTCGTTCACATATTCCCACAAATCATATTTCTTGCCGTCAATGGTCAGCTTGGTCTTGATGCGGTCGAGGGCGAAGGTGCGCACCTCGTTGCGCAACTGGCAGAAGCCCCGAAAGTACAGGGCATCCTTGTAGTCCTTTTCTATGGACGTGACCTTGACGGTGCGGCGCGTGCGCTCCTGCTTGCTGCTCACATAGCTGAAGGTGGCTTCAAACTGGCCTTTCCACAGCGGGGTGAGCGTGTCTTCCCACGCGCCGAAGTAGGCCGCCCGCCCATCGTTGAGAACTTCCCCGGTTTCCGGGTTGAAACGTGTGCCGTCCTCACGCGTTTTGGTGCGGTTGTCGTATTCTTTCCCGCGCCGGAAGCAGCTTTTGACATAGCCGAACAGTGCTGAAACTGCCACCAGCGCAAAGAGGACAGCGCCCCAGTACAGCACGGTGTGCCATGTGCCTTCGGTTTTACCCGATAGCCACAGGCAGAGGAGTGAAACGCCGAGGCAGCCGAACAGGGCCTGCAATTCTTCTTTGGGTGTGAGTTCTTTTGGCATATTCACCACCTAAACTTAGGATTTCACGTCCTATGCTATACCTGTTTGTGCCTTAACACCAGAGGGGGCTTGGGCAGTCGCGTTCATTCATTTTCTGGTTAATCGCATCATACTGTGCGGCTTCTTCTATGCGTGAGCGGCGAACAGAAATTATTCGAATTGATTCGCCTCTATATGTGATGATACCTGTCCACATTTTTCCCCTGAGATTGCCGATAACCATGAAGCGTTTTTCACCTGCGTGTGTAATCGCAGGTGCTTCTATCATGTTAGTGTCCTTCCAGAGCACTTTTGCTTCTTCGAAATCAATGCCATGTGCCGCTATGTTTTTGGAACTTTTGTTAGGGTCATATTCAAAAGTATGTGTGCAAAAATTGGAATTATCCATAGTTAATGCCTGCCTTTTGATTTTGCCGGAGGATGGAATCTTTTTACAAAACACTAAGGCATACTTCTCTGGTTTTGTCAAGAAAATCAAAATATTAAAAACATACTAACAGAAATTCTTACTTTTGAAGCTCAGAGTGTGGCACCGCGCTAACACCAGACGAACGTCGAAAGTTGCTACTGCGCGCATGGGTACAAAAAAAGCCGGAGTACTCCGGCTTTTTCCATCTTCTCCGCGTGGCTGAAATTTTATTTTGCACTGTGCGCATCGCGCGCGAGGCAGTTGGCTATCCACACCTTAACAAGCGCCTGGCGGCTCACGCCCAGGTGGCGGGCCTCCGTGTCCAGCGCTTCCACCATCCAGGTGGGAAAGTCCACATTTACCCGCTGCGTCTGTTTGTTGGGCCTGCGGGCCGCTGCCCAGTCCACATGCGCGGAAATGTCCTCGCCCGCTTCAAAGCGGCGGTCAAATTCCTCGGCAGAAAGCTGCTGTTCATGATTCATAGTGTTCCACCTCTTCTTTGCGGGAGCGGCGCACGGAAATTATGCGCACGGCCTCGCCCCTGTACGTGATGACCCCTGTCCACACTTTGCCCTCGATCATGCCGATAACCAGAAAGCGCGGTTCACCTGTGCGCAGCACGGGTACTTCCAGCAGGTTTTCGTCTTTCCACAGGGCCTTGGCCTGCTCAAAGTCGAGGCCGTGCTTCATTTTGTTGATCGCACTCTTGGCGGGGTCGTATTCAAACTTCATGCTTATAAGGTATAAAAAATATACCATTTGTCAATGGATGGCGAGGGGCTGCCTGGGGGCGCTTGTATATAAAGCGGGACAGGGGTTCGCAACAGCGTAATAAGTGTAATCGTCTGTAATTTAGGTGTGATATGGTGTAATATTTTTTAGGGCTATTTGTAATATGTTTATAAATTCAGCTAGTTAGCTAATCGAAGAAATTACAGCAAAGAGTAGTTTTATTATATGGAAAAGTGTAACCATATTACAAAAATATTACACTTTAATATGCTGAAATATAATGAGATTACACTTGTTACGCCTTTCCGGTGCCCCGAAATGTTTCGAGTCTATTTTTCCAAGAGGGGCTAATTTAGAGGGATTAAGCTAATTTTTCAGCATGTTGTGTTGTTTTGATGTTATGTCGGCCTAGGGATTTTTATTTGCCTGATGCCTGCTCATTATTGCGGGGCAATCCGGTGTTGATCCAATACTTGCGCAGCCCCCCAAATAACGATCATGCGTGCTTCAGATACTACTGAAGACGCTACGCCAGCAGCTTTCCGTGATACGCAAAGTCATCCAACACGCCGAAGTTGAAGCTGATTCTTGCGGTATTGCCTTCCTGAAAAATGGGGTGTAACAGTATCGTTTGTGGCAATGAGCGTGAATATTGCGGTTTTAAACCGCGCAATAGCCTGAATAACGTTCAAAGAACAGCAGATCCCCACTTTTGAGGCGCTCCGTCAGCCGGAGCGCGCCCGCCAGGAACCATCGTCCACCTCGTGGATTTTGTCCGATACTCCTGAGTGCCAATACGTGGCCTATGTCCTTTTGATTCAGCCCTGCCTTCACCTGCTCTTGGGTTTGCCCCTACTCTGATTTCCCCCTCCTGTCCCGGAGGGGAAAGGTTACCTTGCCGCGTCTGCGGCGCAGAATGAGGATTGTGATGAAAAAATATTCCGACTCCACCCCGCCTTTGCTCGCGCACAGGGAAGTGACCCGGCGCGAGGTCCTCAAGTGGTGTACCGCCCTTGGCGGCGCATCCCTTTTGCCATTGGGCGGTGGTTTGCCCCTTGGCCTGGCCCGTGCAGCCACCCAGCCGCCGTATGGCGCGGGCGAGCAGTGCTTTTACTCCGGCTGCGTGGTGAACTGCGGTTCGCAGTGTACGCTGCGCGCCTTTGTCAAAGATGGCCGCGTCACGCGCGTTGAAACCGATAATTCCGATGACGGCCCCAACAACAGAGCCATCCGTGCCTGCCTGCGCGGGCGCTCCATGCGCAAATACACCTATTCACCGGACCGCATTAAGTACCCCATGCGGCGCGTACCCGGCGCCAAGCGCGGCGAGGGAAAGTTCGAGCGCATTTCATGGGACGAAGCCCTGGACACCGTCGCCAAGGAATGGGTGCGCGTGCTGAACACCTACGGGCCGGAGTCCATCCACCGCATGTATGGCTCGGGCACAACGTCCAGCGGCATGACGCGCCGCAACGAATTTTTCAGGCTTGCCAATATGCTGGGCGGGCATCTGGACGAATACGGCACCTACAGCACGGCCCAGATCTCAGCTGCCATTCCATATCTCTACGGAATCAATGCGGGCAATACCATCAATGACATGGCTAACTCAAAGCTCATTGTCATGTTTGGCTGCAACATTCTTGAAACCCGCCAGAGCGGCGGCGGCCTTTCTTATGAGCTGTTTGAAGCCAGAAAAAAAGGCAATGCCCGCATCATCATGGTTGATCCCCGGTATTCGGATTCCATGGCCAAGCTGGGGGACGAATGGGTGCCCATCCGCCCCGGTTCTGACGGTGCGCTTATCGCGGCCATTGCCTATGTGCTCATGAACGAAGGGCTGGTTGACCAGCAGTTTGTGGACACGCACTGCCTTGGTTTTGACGAGGAGCACATGCCCGAGGGCGTGCCCGCAGGCAACAGCTACCGCGCGTATATCATGGGCGAAGGCCCGGACAAAACGGCGAAAACGCCGCAATGGGCGGAAACCATCACCGGGTATCCGGCGGAAAAGATCATCCGCCTTGCCCGCGAGATCGGCTCCACCAAACCCTGCTGCGTCATTCAGGGGTGGGGGCCGCAGCGCCACGCCAACGGCGACACTATGTCCCGTTCCATTGCCATGCTTGCCATCCTTACCGGCAACGTGGGCATTGCCGGGGGCGGTTCCGGCAGTGCGGAAAGCGTGAGCCAGATTGGTTTTCCGCGCATGCCCGAAGGCACCAATCCGGTCAAGACGCGCATTTCTTTCTACACCTGGATCAACGCCATTGACGACTACACCCAGGTGACGGCCAAAAAGATGGGCCTGCGCAACAAGGAAAAGCTGGATCACGGCATCAAGTTTTTGTGGAACAGCTCTGGCAATGCCCTCATCAACCAGCATTCGGACATCAACGGCACCCGCAAGATTCTTGAAGATGAAAGCAAGTGCGAGTGCATTGTGGTGGTGGAAAACCGCATGACGGCTTCAGCGAAATTTGCGGATATCCTCCTGCCTTCCGTGACGCCGCTGGAACAGGACGACATCATCCAGCAGGGCTATCAGGTGGATCAGAGCTCCCTGCTCATTGCCCGCAAGGCCATTGAACCCCTGTTCGAGACCCGCTCGCAGTATGATATCTGCGCGGCCCTGAGCGAAAAAATCGGCAAGCTTCTGGGCCAGCCCGATCTGGCGGCAAAATATACCGAGGGCCGCAGCCAGCTTGACTGGGTGAAGCACCTGTACGCCCAGGCACGCGCCAAAAAGCCGGAACTGCCTGAATCCTTTGACGAAGCTTCAAAGATAGGCCTGTTCAAGTGGTTCCCCATGCCGCAAAAGGTTGCCTTCAAGGCTTTTCGCGACGATCCGGCGGCAAATCCGCTCAAGACGCCTTCGGGCAAGATAGAAATATTTTCCAAGCGTCTGTGGGATTTGAACCAGACTTGGGAACTGCCCGAGGGCGATGCTATTTACGCCATACCCGTGCATGAAAAAACATGGGAAGGCCCGTGCGATTACGAGGGAATGAAAAAACATCCCTTCCAGCTTATCGGCCATCACTACAAGGGGCGCGCGCATTCAAGCTATGCCAACATCCCATGGCTAGAGCAGGTTGCCCCGCAGCAGCTCTGGATGAACGAGGCCGATGCGGCGCAGCGCGGCATCAGGCACGACGACATGGTCAAGGTGTTCAACGATCGCGGAGCAGTGGTCGTGCGGGTCAAGGTGACGCCGCGCATCATGCCCGGTGTGCTCAGCCTGCCGCAGGGCGCATGGTACACCCCGGACAAAAACGGTGTGGATCAGGGCGGGTGCATCAATACCCTCACAAAAACGCACATGACCCCCTTGGCCAAGGGCAATCCGCAGCACACCAATCTTGTGGATGTGGTTAAAATCTAGCCTGTTGCGCGGAACTGTCTGCATTGAGGAGATTTATTGTGAAACAGCCGGCTTTTTATATAGATATGACTGCCTGTACGGGCTGCAAAACATGCATGGTGGCCTGCATAGACGGTCATGACCTGCCCCAGGGCGTCATGTGGCGGCGCGTGGCGGAGTACACGGGCGGAAAGTGGGTGCGCCGTGCCAACGGCACGTATGACCAGAATGTGTTTTCCTACTACACGTCCGTCAGTTGCAACCACTGCCAGAACCCCGTGTGCGTGAAGGTTTGCCCCACCACGGCCATGCACAAGGACGAGCAGGGCATTGTGAGCGTGGACCCCGACAAGTGCGTGGGCTGCCGCTATTGCGAGTGGAACTGCCCTTATTCCGCCCCCCAGTACAACAAACAGTCGGGCAGAATGACCAAGTGCGATTTCTGCAAGGACAGGCTGGCAGCCGGGCTCAAACCCCTGTGCGTGGAAGCCTGCCCCATGCGGGCCATCCACTTTGGCGAATATGAAGACCTGAAAAAACAGTTCGGCGATGCCGTGCACGTGGCTCCGCTGCCGGAGCAGAGCGTGACCTCCCCCTGTCTTGTGATTACGCCGCCCCACAACGCGCAGCCAGTGGGCAGCAACATGGGCAGCATCCGTAATCCGGAGGAGATGTAGCATGGAGTATCTTCAGGAATTTCCGCTGGTATTCTTTACCTTGCTGGTGCAGATGGCCGTAGGCATGGTGCTGGTGGGCAAGTGCGTACTTGGCAACGAAGCCGACCGCGCACTGCGCGAAGGCGTGCGGCGGCAGAATGTGGCGGCACTGCTTCTGTTTGCCGTGGCCGTGATCATCAGTTTTGTGCATCTGGGCACGCCCCTGCATGCGCCCTTTACCCTGCTGCACGTGACGCAGTCGTGGCTCAGCCGCGAAATCCTCATGATCGGCCTTATGGGTCTTGCCCTGTTGTGGCTGGTGCTTGTCGGGCGCAAAAAGCATGCGGTGGATGGCGAGAAAAAAGCCATGATCGTGGCGGGCCTGTGCGGTATTGCGCTGCTGTTCGTCATGAGCTGCGTTTACAATCAGTCCACAATGCCCGGCTGGCGCAACTGGGGCGTTTTTACGGCCTTTCTGGCTTCCATGTGCCTGCTTGGTGGATCCTGGCATGGTGTGGCGCTGAGCCTGCGCAAGGAAGGCGCGCCCGTGCGCGCACTGGGCCCCTGCCTTGTGTGGGCGGTGCTGGGCCTTGTGCTTATGGCCGTGAGCCTGCCGCTGGCCATGCCCGAGCAATCTGCCTTCGTCAATCCGGTTTCCCGTCTGCTGCCTCCGGCGTGCATTGCATGGTCGCACGGCTTGCACGCCCTGGCATCTGGTCTGGGCGTTGTGCTGCTGGCACTGGCTGCGGCCCGTGGCATGCAGGGCAAAGGATTTCGCCCGGCGCTGGCGGTTCCCGCATTTCTCCTGATTGTTCTGGGCGAAGTGTTCGGGCGGCTTGTTTTTTATCTTTCCTATTCACGCCTGGGCATGTAGGCACGGCAAACTCTACGGGGGCCGTCTGGCCCCCGCATCATTACATATGGAACAGGAACAGTTGACGCAATACGTTGTGGCCTTGCAGTTTTGCAGCCGTATTTTCCAGAATTCGCCGGATGAAGACCTGCTGCGCGGCGTCATTGGCGGCGGGCTTTTGCAAGGCTTTGGCGCTTGGGCCTGTTTCAGGACTTCGGAACTGGCTGAAAAGCTGTGGGGCGAGGCTCTTGATCCTGAGAGCCGCGCTGCCGCCCTTGCGACAGCCTATCCGGCAGAGGCGGCGCAGGATTCCTGCCGCGCGCTGTATCTGGATCTGCACATGGATCATCTGGCCCTGTTTTCCGGGCCGCAGCCTGCAGCCGCGCCGTGGGAATCCGTGTGGCGGGAGAAGGACCGCCTGCTTTTTGGCCGCAAAACGCAGGAAGTGCGCGACTGCTACAGGGAGTGGGGCATAGCCGCAGAACGGGACGGGCACGAGCCCGAGGACCATCTGGGGCTGGAACTCGCCTTCATTCTTTTTCTTGTGCAGAACATGGGCGGGGCCATTGCCTCAAGCCAGGGGCAATCCCCGGAGGCGGCGCTGGCGGCTTTTATGGACGGGCACATTCTGGCCTGGGCCGGAGACTGCCTGAAAAAGGCTTCGGAATGCGCCAATACGGTGTTTTACCGCGAGATGTCTGCTCTTTGTTGCCTGCTGCTCGGAAATGTGCGGGCGTTCATTCAGGAATAGCGCTGTACAGCGCACGCCAAAAGGTTTTTGACCAACAGCAAAAGCCGTTCCTTGCCGAAAAAGGCTGGAACGGCTTTTGTTTGAGCAATCTGCCATCAGGCGAAATACAGGGTTGAGCAATTCTCGTTAGAAATTGCTCCGCCGAGGGCGAGGGCAGCTCCGGTCTAGTCGAGCAGGCCCAGCAAACGCGCAACGCGCTGTTCGTTCAGGCCGCTATGCACCTGTACAAGATCCTGACTGTGCTGCATGGCTTCCTGCTCCACCTGGGCAAGCGCCTGACGCATTTCATCAGAATTGAGCATGTGCGGGGTGCCGGGAACAGTTTGTTCCAGAACCGGCGCGGCGGAGGTGCTGACGTCATCGTCAGCGGGCGCTGCCGGGGCCGCTGGGGTACTTTCTGCCCTGTTCACGGGCAGCATGGAGTTGACCCTTTCCTGAAAGGTAGGAAAAACAGGCCCCAGATCATTATTGCGAAAACGGAATTCCAGTTCCATCGGGCTTCTCCTCAGGCTTGACGCAGTACTGCGTCATTGCACTCGCGCTTGAGCGCGCGGCGGCCATGTGGAAAAATTGACCGCCTGTTGGTATTGCCCGAAAATATGCAAATATCAGGCCGTTGTGTGCGGCGCTGGTTTGCATCTGCAAACTTTTTAGTCCATGATCTTGACCATCAGGCCCGGAGCCAGCCGTACCTGACCATCCACCACAATTTTGTCGCCCTCGGCCACCGCGCCGTCCACAACCGTGCGGTCAGCGTATTCAAACAGCGGCCTCACCTTGCGATAGCTGGCCCGGCTGTCCTTATCCACCACGTACACGTAGGATTCTTCCCGGCCAGACTGCACGGCACGTGTGGGCACGGTCAGCGCCCCGGCGGCCATGCCCAGCGGCAGCTCCACCTGCACAAACTGCCCCGGCCACAGACGGCGCTGGCTGTTTTCAAAGGTGGCGCGCAGCCGGATGGTGCCGGTGCGCGTGTCTACCGTATTGTCCACAAGGGTGAGAAGTCCCTTTTCCGACGCGCTCCCGGCAGGCGTTGCGGAAACCGGCACCGTCGTTTGCGCCATCTGTTCTATGATGACAGGCAGATGCGCCTCTGGCACAGAAAAGCCCACATAAATTGGCGAAAGCGTGTCTATGCTGACAATAACCGTGGCGTCAGCCGATTTGACCATGTTGCCCTTGTCCACATTGAGTGCGCCCACTCGCCCGCTGATGGGAGCCACCACCGTGCAGTAGCTGAGGTCAAGGGCGGCACTTTCCACGGCTGCCTTGTCAGACTGCACAGTGGCGCGCAGGGCCGCCGCATCGGTCGCGGTCTTCTCATATGCATCGCGGCTTACGTAGCCGCCGCCCACAAGTTTGCCATAACGGTTCATGTCGTCCTGGGCTTTGGCAAGCTGCGCCTGCGATTTGGCAAGTTGCCCTTTCTTTTCGCGCAGCGCAGCCTCAAAGGGGCGGGGGTCAATGGTGATAAGCGGGTCGCCCTCGCGCACATCCTGACCTTCGGTAAAATGAACCTGCTGAATCTCGCCCGTTACGCGGGGTTTCACACCCACAGAGGCAGATGCCCGCACGTTGCCCACAGCATGCAGCAGGCGCGGCACATCGGCCCGTGCAACGGCTTCAACCCGCACAGGGGCAGACGGTACAGCATTTTTTTTGCTGTCGTCTTGCGAGCATGCCCCAAGGGCGAGCAGAAGAAAAAGCAGGAGGAGAGGACGGGGATTCAGGACTGGTTTCATGGTGTTCCCCATAAGTATGAAATAGCCGACATCAGGCCGTTGGGCGCAACAGAAAAAATGAAGCAAGGAGTACCCGCCGTCAAGAAGATAGTTAGCCACGCACCTAACAATCTGCGCTTGCCGCCCTTTTGGCGATGATTGACATTCGGCACGGTCACGGCATAATTACGCCGCATTTTTCGTGCAACCATATGCGGTCGTTTTTTGAACGGCGGCAACCTACAGTCCCATTTTCGGAGCTGAATCAACATTATATATGCGCCTTGCGGCGCTCCAGGAGCAGGAATTGGCAAAAAACCGCGCATTGCAGCAGTGGCGGGTGGAGGATTCCATCGAACTGTACGGCATCCGTAATTGGGGTGCCGGGTATTTTGACGTGTCGGATGCGGGCGAAGTTGTGATTTGTCCGCAGGGGCCCAAGGGGCCGCAGGTTTCGATACCGGAAGTTATCGCCGGGCTGAAAGAGCGCGGGTATGATATGCCCGTGCTGTTGCGCGTGGAGAATATTCTGGATTCGCGCATTGCCAATATCCACGAATCATTCCGCAAGGCTATCAAAAGTCTGAATTACACGGGTTCGTATCGCGGCGTTTTTCCCATCAAAGTCAACCAGCAGCAGCAGGTTGTGGAAAAAATAGCCCAGTTCGGCTCCACCTACCATCACGGCCTGGAGGTCGGCTCCAAGGCGGAACTCATTGCCGCCGTGTCGCTCATGCGCGACCGTGAGGCCTGCATTGTTTGCAACGGCTACAAGGACGAAGAATTTATAGACCTTGGCCTTCAGGCCCTGCGCCTTGGCTTTAATGTGCTCTTTGTTCTCGAAATGCCAAGCGAGCTGGAAGTTGTGCTTGAGCGCAGCAAGGCTCTCGGCGTGCGGCCCAACATCGGCGTACGCGCCAAGCTGGCCGTAAAGGCCAGCGGTCACTGGACTGATTCCGGCGGCGAACGCTCCACCTTTGGCCTTTCGCCCGCGCAGATCGTGGACGTGGTGGATACACTCAAAGCCAACGACATGCTTGATTGCTTCAAGCTGCTGCACTACCACCTCGGCTCGCAGGTTTCCAATATTCGCGACATCCGTACCGGAGTCATGGAAGGCGCGCGTCTTTACGTGGGCCTGGTGCAGGAAGGCGCCCCCATGGGCTACCTTGACCTTGGCGGCGGTCTGGCCGTGGACTATGACGGTTCGCATACCAACTATGTTTCGTCGCGCAACTATACGCTCGATGAATACAGCGCCGACATCGTTGAAGCCATCATGAGCATTCTTGATGAGCAGAAGATTCCGCATCCGCACATCATTACGGAATCTGGCCGCGCAACGGTGGCCTACTATTCCGTGTTGCTCTTTAACGTGCTTGATGTGAGCATGGTGGAAGAAGTGCAGCTGCCCGACACCCTGCCCGAAGGCACGCCGGAGCCTGTGTTGAACCTGCGCGAAACTCTTGCCAACATCACCCTGCGCAATTTGCAGGAGTGCTATAACGACGCCATTTACTACCGGGACGAGATGCGTCAGCTGTTCTCGACCGGGCGGGTGAACCTGCGTCAGCGCACATTGGCCGAGCGGTTTTTCTGGGCCATCATCATGCGCATTGCTCAGGAAAAAACCCGGCTCAAGACGATACCCCGCGATTTGGCCGACATCGACGTGAGCCTTGCCGATATCTATTACGGCAACTTCAGCGTGTTCCAGTCCTTGCCTGACTCTTGGGCCATTGACCAGCTGTTCCCGGTTATGCCCGTGCATCGGCTCAAGGAATTTCCCGCACGGCAAGGCATTATTTCTGATATTACCTGCGATTCTGATGGCCGGATTGACCATTTCATTGACCCGCAGGGCATGAAGCCCACCCTTGATCTGCACCCCCTGCGGGACGGCGAGGAATATTACCTTGGCGTGTTTCTGGTGGGCGCGTATCAGGAAACCCTGGGCGATCTGCACAACCTCATGGGCGACACCAACGTGGTTTCCATCAGGGTGCGGGATGACGGCAATTATGAGTATGTGCGCGAAATCAGGGGCGACTCTGTGGCGGATATTCTGAGCTATGTGGAATATGAGCCGCGCCGTATTCTGGAAGATCTGCGCAGCACGGCGGAGCAGGCTGTGCGGCAAGGGCGGATTTCGCCCAGCGACCGGTTTGCCATTATGCAGGTATTTGAAGACGGCTTGCGCGGGTACACCTATTTTGAACGGTAGAGGCTGCGCAGGGTAGTCTGTGCGGTAGAAATAAGCCAGTAAGGCAGGGAGAGTTTGGCGGCGGGGTGAGCCTGTCGAGCGCATTTACGCAAACCCGACTTTTTTGACCTGACAGCGTTAAAATCCTGTTTTTGATGCTCACGTACATGAGTACGCTGCGCTCAAAAACAGGATTTTTCCTTGTCAGGCCAGAAAAATGCGTATTTTGCAAATTCACTCAACACCAGCCATCGCCTCCGCATTCGCTCCGGCGAGTTTAAGGAAGGCGACTCAACGACCAGCTTCTGATGGCGGGACGGGTAAAGGCAAAAAGGCAGAATGACAGGAAGAGAAAAGGCAAAAGAGTAGGGAGCGTTTGATGGGGTGGGTGAGCCTGTCAGGCTGATTTACGCAAACCCGACTTTTACGGCCTGAATGCGTCAGCGCCGGGATTTTGATGCTCACGTACTTGAGTACGCTGCGCTCAAAACCCCGGCGCTTCCTTTTCAGACCGCAAAAACCGTATTTTGCAAATTCACTCAACACCAGCCATCGCCTCCGCATCCGCTCCGGCGAGTTTAAGGAAGGCGACTCAACGACCTGCTTCTGATGAAAGGCTGGAGGAAAAGCATAAAGGCAGCTAGGGAGAAGGCAAAAGCCCGTGGATCGGGTTAGATTTTTGTTGTTCAGAGGGTCAGCGAGAGTCAGGGATAGGAAAATATTGCTTCTGGTGCTAATGAGTTGTCTTGTGGTTCGACATAGAACTAGTTTCCTGCCACAAGTGTGAGGTAATAGCGATTTCGGCTGGGTAGGGAAGAAGTGTGGTTGACAACAGGGCGAGCGGGAGCGTGGTGAGGATCGTAGCTAGGTTCCAGTTACGGGTAGTTTTTCAATGACCAATTCTGACGGTGGCTATTGGCTGAAACGGAGTTTGATCGAAGCGAAAACGGACGTTGGCATTTACGCGGCGCGGAGGGAGATCACCTGAACGAGCGTAGCGAGTGAGGGAAGCTCCCGCAGCATAAGACGCGTTGCCCTCGCCATTTTATGGAAGTTGAAAACCTTTCTTAGGGGGTGCTTCGGGGGGATGCAAGGGGGGCCGGAGGGTTGACGCAGTCAACACGACCGGAAATCAGGAGCAGGTTGCGGCTTTGCCGCGCCGTCAGCGACTGATATCCGTGCCTTTCCGCCCGGCGGTTATACCGCCGATGGCGGCCCAAACCCGCAAAGCGGTGTTTGGCATTGGATTGGCGGGCGAAGCCCCATAACCGGCCCCGCCTTGCTGCGCGCCGCACAGGCGTCCCAAATTCCGCCGGAGGGCGGAAGCCAGTGCCCACAGGGCAGCAAGAATCAACGGAGTATCTCTCGCCGGGGAGGCGAAATCGCGCGCCGCACAGGCGTCCCAAACTTCGCCGGATGGCGAAAAAGCCGTGCCGCAGGGCAGCAAGGCTAATCAACCCGCGCCAGTCAGGCGCACAAATCCAAACCTACGCCTCCCAACACCGCACACGCCACCCACTGCCCATATCTTTCCATTGTGGTGCTTCCTGACGGCAAATGTCCTTTGCCTTGGGGCAGCGCGGGTGAAAGCGGCATCCGGCGGGTGGAGAGAGAGGGCTTGGCAGTTCGCCTTCCAGTGCGGCAATGGGTTCGCCCCGGCGGCTGCCGGTTGGCATGGCCGCCATAAGCGCCTGGGTATAGGGGTGCGCCGCGCCGTCAAAAATGGCATCGGTGGGGCCTTCTTCCACAATCTGGCCCAGATACATGACCAATATGCGGCGGCACAAAAAGCCCACCACCGCCAGATCGTGCGAAATGAAAAGATAGGCTGGCCCAAACTGCTCCTGCACCTCGCGCAGGAGGTTGAGCGCCTGCGCCTGCACCGAGGCGTCAAGCGCGGAAACCGGCTCGTCGCACACAACCACGTCTGGCCGGGTGATGAGCGCCCGCGCCACGGCAATGCGCTGTCGCTGCCCGCCGGAAAACTCGTGCGGATAGCGGCGGCCCATGCCTTCAATCCCCACGGTAGCCAGCATGGCCTCTGCCTGGGCATGGCGTTCCTCGCGGGAGACGCCGCGCGCCGCCAGCGGCTCCGCCACCGAACTGCCCACCGTGAGCCGGGGATTGAGGGAAGAAAAAGGATCCTGAAAGATCATCTGAATGCGCCCGGCGGCCCAACTGTCCGCTCCGGCTGGGGGCAGGGGGCGACCATCAAGCAGCACCTGCCCCTGAGAAGGGGCCAGCAACCCGCAGGCCAGACGCCCGAGGGTGGATTTGCCGCAGCCGGATTCGCCCACCAGACCAAGGCTCGCGCCCTTGGCGAGGCTCAGGCTCACGTCGTCTACGGCAACCAAGGAGCGCTTTTCGCCGAACAGCCCCCGCCGGATGTCAAACACCCGTGAGACATCCTCCAACCGCAGTAAAGCGGATGCGGAAGACTGTTCCGGCGCAAGCGGGTTCAGCATGTTTTGCCCGCCACGCCTGCGGAACTGAAGGTCGCCATGTCGTTGTACACGGAGGCAGCGCAACGCAGCAGGTGATAGGCCACAGCGCCGCCGGTGCCTTCGCCAAGGCGCATGCTCAGGTGCAGCAGGGGATTGTTGCGGGTTTCGCCGCCAGTCAGCTTGGAGAGCGCACGTACGTGGCCCGGCTCTGCCGAGGCGTGGGAAAGCACGGCGTAGTCGGCAAGCAGTGGGCAGATGTGCAGGGCCGCCACATAGGCCGCGCTGCATATAAAGCCGTCAACCAGCACGGGCAGGCGGCGCGAGGCTGCGCCAAGCATCAGCCCGGCCATGAGAACAATTTCAAATCCGCCCAAGGCGGCCAGAATATTGATGGGATCGTCACCTTCCAGCATGGAGGCATTGACTGCCAGCGCGCGGCGCACGATTTCGGTCTTGTGGCGCACCATGTCGGGGTCCGCGCCAGCGCCGGGGCCGGTCATCTGCTCGGGGTCAAAGTGCAGCAGGGCGCAGTACAGGGCAGTGCCTGCCGTGCTGTTGGCAATGCCCATTTCACCCACGCCGAGGCAGCGATAGCCGTTATCCGCAAGCTGGTGCGCCAGCTCCACGCCCATGCGCAGCCCTTTGAGGCAGGTTTCGCGGCACATGGCCGGGCCCTGGCTCATGTCTGCGGTGCCATCGCCCAGACGGCGCTCAATGAGGATGGAGTGCGGTTCATAGGGGCCGCCGTCGCAGCCTGCGTCCACCACGCGTAGATCCATGCCCGAGGTCTTGCACAGAACATTGACCGCCGCGCCGTTGTTGAAAAAGTTTTGCACCATCTGGCGCGTCACGGCCTTGGGAAAAGGCGAAACGCCCTGATCGGCAACGCCGTGGTCGCCAGCAACCGTGAGCATGATGGCAGGGCTGACGCTGATGGGCGCTTGCCCGCCACTCATGGCATAGAGCCTTTGGGCGAGGTCTTCAAGGCGGCCAAGGCTGCCTTGCGGTTTGGTCAGGTCGTCCAGATGTGCCTGGGCATCGTCCAGGTCTTTCTGAAGCAGGGGCGCAATGCGCAGGCCGGGCAAAATCAGTTCCAACAGGTCGGATTGAGTGGTTTTCATACCGTTTGTTTATCCTTAACAAGGGGCGTGCGCAAGACGGGACGCCTCGCCGCCGAGCGGGGTAAATCCATATTGGGGACTTTACGATCACGTCAACGTGCTTATGTTAGCGTCGAGGTAAGGAATTTATATGAAAACCAGACCCATCTATATACAAAAAAATCTGCATTGCCGAGGGCGTTCCCGCTCCGAACAGGTAGAAGCGGCGGCAGTTGAGGGAAGTTTTGCCCTGCGTCTGTTTTTTTTGATGCTGGCGGCGGCGCTGCTGTTGTGCACGCCTTCGCGGGCTGGAGCAGTAGCGGCGGACAGCCCCCGCATGACGCCTGTGGTGCGCGCCGTGCAGGCTGTTGCCCCGGCGGTTGTGAACATAACGAGCACACATATTGTTGAGGGACAGCGGCTTTCGCCACTTGAGCAATTTTTCGGCCCGGGCTTTCCCGGCTTGCCGGGTTTTGACATGCCGGGCGGGCGCAAGGTTCGGCAAAAGCGCGTCAGTCTTGGATCTGGTGTCATTGTTGACGGAGAAAAGGGCCTTGTGCTCACCAACGCGCATGTTATCGCGGGTGGGGACGAAGTCATGGTGCACCTGCTGGACGGCAGGGAATTCCCAGCCGCCGTCAAAGGTGCCGACCCGGATTTTGACATTGCCGTGCTCCAGATCAAGGGCGCGTCAAAGCTGCCTGCCGCAAAGCTTGGCGATTCGAGCGACATCATGCCCGGCGAAACCGTTATCGCCATCGGCAATCCCTTTGGGTTCAACCACACCGTCACCACGGGCGTGGTTTCTGCGCTTGGGCGCACTATCCGCAACAAGGACGGCGCGTTTACCGACCTTGTGCAGACTGACGCAGCCATTAACCCCGGCAACAGCGGCGGCCCGCTGCTGAATATCGAGGGTGTGCTCATAGGCATCAATACTGCTGTGGACGCGCGCGCCGAGGGCATTGGCTTTGCCATCCCCATCAACAAGGCTCGCCGCGTCATGCACGACCTCATGAGTGCAGGCCGCGTGGCCCCGCTCTGGCTCGGCCTTGATTTGCAGGATGTGGACGGGCGCACTGCCATGGCGCTGGGCCTCAAGGATGCTGGCGGCGTGCTGGTAACGGCGGTGTTTCCCGGTTCTCCCGCTGCCAAGGTGGGCATAGCGCCGGGAGACATACTTGAAACCATAAATTCTTCACCTGTTCGCGACAGGCGCGATTATCTGGATATTCTGCGCAACCAGACAGCCGGAACCCCCTTGCGGCTGCACTTGCTGCGGGAGGGCGGGGCATTGAAGCTCGAGGCTACCCCCGAAGCTTTTGGCGATGCGGAGGCTCGCGCCCTGCTGGAGCGCCGATGGGGATTCAGCGTAGCGCAAACTGCGCAGGGCGTGGTGGTGCGTCAGGCCAGGGCAGACGGCCCGGCATCTTTTTTGCGCCAGGGCGACCACATAACAGCGGTGGGCGCTGCCGAGACCAGAACCATGGAAGATTTTTTACAGGCTTTCAGAAGAGAGCGCATGTCCGGGCAGATTTTGTTGCAGGTTGTGCGCAACGGCAAGGGCTATTACGCGCGTCTTGTGCCATAAGGCCCATAGACGTTTTGTAACCAGTTGTTGAGGCAAAATATTTTTTTAAAAACTTTTCCGCCTGTGCTGGGGCGGGGCTTGATATTCCTGTAGTTGTTGCACGGTTGGCTATTTTCCAGCCGACACTTGACAGGGTGGGTGCCTAAAGCTATCCATTGCACAAGCGGAATTTAGCCGCTTGAAAAATCAAGCAAGTCAATGCAAATTTGGAGGACACCATGGGTTATAATGTTAATGTTGACGTTGACAAGTGCGTGGGCTGTGGCGAATGCGTGGACGTGTGCCCCGTTGAAGTTTACGAAATCAAGGACGGCAAGTCCGAAGCCGTGAACGCCGAAGAATGCCTTGGCTGCGAATCCTGTGTGGAAGTTTGCGAAGTCAGCGCTATCACCGTTGAAGAAAACTAGGAATTGCAGGGGTGCCCAAGTGGCATTCCCTTGCTGATTCTGCCGAGTTTTCATTGTGCCGCCCGGCGCGCACGCGCCAGGCGGCATTTTCATAAGGTACAGGCCGCTTTGCCGCCAGAGCATCCTGACTTTGAGAATGTGCATTCTTAAAGTTTCAAGACGCCCGCGAAGGCGCTTATCAGCGCATACAAACCGCGCTCACGCCTCTGTGGCGGACGTCTGCTCACGCAGCCGCCAGGGCTATTTCTGTATGAAATCGCCCGTTCTCCCTCATGTCTTCCGCACTACCGCAGGATAACCATGATCCCTGATCTGAGCTCTATTTTTACCCGCTATGAAACATTGCGGGCCGAAGTTGACGACCTTTTCGGCAGGGTGCGCGGGGCCTTTCCCCAGTGCGTAGTCTGCAAGGAAGGCTGTAGCGATTGTTGTCACGCGCTTTTTGATCTTTCCCTTGTTGAAGCCATGTACATCAACAAGGCATTTGAGGCCGCCTTTGGTTACGGGCCGCAGCGCTCCGCCATTATTGAGCGCGCTTCTGATCTGGACCGCCAGGCCACGCGCATCAAGCGCGAGCTGTACCGGGCGGAAAAAGACGGCGAAAGCCCCGAGGCCATCATGGAGCGCGCGGCCCAGATCAAGCTGCGCTGCCCCCTGCTGGACGATAATAACGAATGCCTGCTGTACCACGCCCGGCCCATTACCTGCCGCGTGTACGGCGTGCCCACGGCCATTGCCGGGCAGGGGCATGTGTGCGGTTTTTCCGCCTTTGAAAAGGGCAAGCCATACCCCACCATCCATATGGACAAGATCCAGAACAGGCTTGAAGACCTGAGCAGGGATGTGGCCACAACCGTGCAGAGCCGCTTTAAAGAACTGCATGATGTGTATGTGCCTTTGTCCATGGCTCTGCTAACCCGCTACGATGAGGCCTATCTGGGTATTGGCCCGGCCAAGAAAGAAGAGGCCTGATCGGGCGTGAAAGGAGTTTGAGATGTACGGCAGCATTCCCGCCACCGTCTTTCGCGATGGAACGCCGCAGCAGCTTTCGGATGAGCAGGAAGGTCTCAAGCGCGAAATTTATGAACGCATGAATCCGCGCCGCCGCAAATTTGTGGACCGCATCGGCTATGAAAACTGGGATCCTTTCCAGAAGCCCAACGAACCGCTTGATATGCGGACAGATGTGTCCAAGCGCACCACGCAGCAGCTGGTCAACGAATTTCTGAAAGACGCGGCCAAAAAAGGGCCGTATGGCAAGGCCTACAGCAAGGGCGCTACCGAATGCGCCCTTGGCGTGGTCAATAAGGACGAAAAGTACATGGGCATTTTTGACTTTTGCCGATGGTACTATGATCTTTTGAAAAAAGAGGGGCACATAGCATGAAAGCTCGCTACGATGACCTGGATGAATACATTGCCGATCTGAAGGCGGAAATCGCCCAGAACGAGCAGTGCGCTACCCATTACTACAATCTTGGTCTGGCCCTGCTGACCAAGCGCGACTTTGTGGCTGCTGAAGAAGCCCTGCTGAACGCGGTGCGCAATTCGCCGCATCTGGCGGAGGCCTACGTGCAGCTTGGCGGCATCTGTCTTGAACGCGGCGACCTTGACGGCTGCCTGCGCTACAACGAAGAAGCCGCCAACTGCCGCGCCAAATTCCCTGTGCCGTGGGGCAACATTGCCTTTGTGCACCTGCAGCGCGGCGAGCCCGACAAGGCCATCACGGCCCTGAACAAAGCCCTCAAGTGGGATCCCAATTTTGTGCAGGCCCGGAATGCGCTTTCCACCGCCTATTATATGAAGGGCGACTTTGCGGCTTGCGAAACAGCCTGCAAGGAAGTGATCAAGCAGCAGCCCGGTTTTGCCCCGGCCTGGAACAATCTGGCGCTGGCGCAGTTTGAAATGGAACAGTACGCCGATGCCGCAGAATCCGCCAAAAAGGCGCAGGCTCTGGGCTTTGAAGTGCCGGAAGGCTTTCTTGAAGAGCTTAAGGCCAAGGGCGTCTAACCCGCACCCCGTATAATGAATGTCCGTCAGGGCCGCTGGAGAAATCTGGCGGTCCTGACTGTTTTTGGGGGGCGCGTATGGTTCAAAGTCAGCACGGCAAAACAAAAAAGCCCACCGGCATATGCCAGCGGGCCTTTGAACGCACAAAAAAATAAGTATCAGGCAGTGTCGCCGTCCGTAAGCTCGCTGCACAGGGCCGCGCCATTGCTCACGCCAGCAAGCGCGATCTGAAAGGCCTCCACGTGTTCGGCGGGCAATCGCAGTTGCAATCTGGCCTCAGCCTGATAGTCTTCACTTTCAAGGCGGGCTTCGTAGGTTGGCAGCATGCGGCGCAGGGCATCAAGGTGTGCGTAGGCAACGGTAAGCTGCAAACTGGTTTCCGGCACACGCTGCCTCACGGGCAGGTCGGCCAGATTTTCGCGCACACTGTCCTGATAGGCCCGCACAAGGCCGCCTGTGCCAAGCTTGACGCCGCCAAACCAGCGGCTCACCACCACGCACAATTCGCCAATGCCGCTGTGCAGCACAATTTGCAGCATGGGCCTGCCAGCCGTGCCGTGGGGTTCTCCATCGTCAGACGAGCCGATCTGCGCCGTGTTTCCCGGCGCGCCAGCGGCATATGCCCAGCAGTTGTGCGTTGCATCGGCGTACTGGCGTCGTACCTGTTCCACAAAGGCCCGCGCTGTTGCCGCATCCGGCGTATGAGCGCACTGGGCAAGAAAGCGACTGCGGCGGATAACGATTTCTGTGCAGTGCGGGTGTTGCGGGGCAACATCAGGCACGGCATAGCGCGTCATTCGTCGTCACCGCATCTTCTACAGGCGGCGCGCTGAGCATCGTTCAGAGGTGGACAGAATTCGCGGATGCAGTCTTTTGCATTGGGGTAGCGCAGGGTCAGCTCTTCCGGCTGGCCCAGGCGCAGGTCTTCCATGTCAAAGCCCGGTGAAACTGTGCAGCCCACAAGCGCAAACTCGCTGCCTGGCGCAGGCGTTGCGCCAAACCAGCAGCCGCCGGGAATGGTAAACTGCACGTGTTGCCCCGCCATAATATTCGGGCCAAGGATCACTTCGCGCGGTTGGCCGTGGGTATCAATGCAGGCAAGGCGCAAGGGGCCGCCAAGGTGGAAATGCCACAGTTCATCCTGCCTGATGCGGTGCAGACGCGAATATTGCCCCTGCTCAAGCAGAAAAAGAATAGCTGTAGATACGGGTCTTGGCCCTATAAAACCACAGGGCATTTCGTCCGCCGTAAGAATTTGCGGAGCTTCGTATGTGCGGTGATAGAACCCCCCTTCGGGGTGGGGCCGCATGCCGAAATGGGATATGATTTCTTGGGCGTTCATAGGTTCCTTTTAGCTTGTCACAGCGTTCTGCGCAACGGTATCAAGGGCTAAAGGCCGGGCCTGCAAAAATAATTTTTTGTAAAAAAATGCTTTACAAGGCTGTGAGAATTCTTTAATCAGGAATTGTTCCTGATAAAAACAACAACTTCATCGAGGAGAATACCCATGAGCACCACACAAGAAAATTTGATGGCGGCCTTTGCCGGAGAATCCCAGGCTAACCGCAAGTACCTTGCCTTTGCTGCCGCTGCCGACAAGGAAGGCATGCATCAGGTTGCAAAGCTGTTCCGCGCTGCTGCGGCTGCTGAAACAGTTCACGCTCATGCCCACCTCAAGAATGCTGGCAAGATCGGCGACACCATGGCCAACCTCAAGTCGGCCATTGAAGGTGAAACCTACGAATTCACCACCATGTACCCCGACATGATCAAGCAGGCTCAGGCCGAAGGCCAGAGCGCAGTTGCCAAGTATTTTGACTTTGCCAACCAGGTGGAAGAAATCCACGCCAAGCTTTACAAAAAAGCTCTGGAAAATCCCGCCGCCCTGCCCGCCACTGATTACTATGTGTGCAAGGTTTGCGGCTATACCCACGAAGGCCCCTGCGACGCGTGTCCTGTGTGCGGCGGCGGTGCGGCTGCTTTCTTCAAGGTCGAAGACTAGCTCTATATGTGCGGCGCATGGGGGCACATTGCGGATAAAATCCGCATGAACGGGCTTGAAACAGGCTGGCAATAGCCTCCCTGCCCGGAGGTCTGGCATGCCTTGATGCGCTCGATATGCGCCGGAGGAAACTGATTTGTTTAGGCAGCAGTTTCCCCGGCGCATATTGCATGAAGAGAGGGGCAGTGTTTCGGCGCTTGTGGAACTGTAAGCGCCAGTACCTTTGAGGGTGGCCTGCAAGGCGCAAAACGCGCCTTTTTGATTTGCAATTTAGCTTGAAAAGGGGCACTATCCGGCTGGTGCGCGGCCCCTCCATTGGCTGGCGTTGCAGCACCCCCTGCGTTGCGGCTTTTTGGGCTTGTGGCGCTGTGTTCGTTCATTACGTCCGCGTGGAGATCGTTGTTATGCGTCTTCTTGTCCGTCTTAGCCTTCTTGTGCTTCTGCTTGCCGTGGGCGGCATGGTCGCCCTGCCGGGCGCTCCCCAGTGCGCCGAAAAAAAGGAAACGTCCAAGGAAGCCCCCAGTAAGTTTGATGCGCTCAAGCGCTTCAGCCAGGTTCTTGATCTGGTGGAGCGTTATTACGTGCGTGATGTGACGCAGGGCGACCTTATCAATGGCGCGGTCAAAGGCATGCTTCAGGGCCTTGACCCGCATTCCACCTTTATGAACGCCGAAGAATACAAAGAAATGCAGGAGACCACCTCCGGCGAATTCTTTGGTATTGGTATAGAAATTTCTATGGAAAACGGCCAGGTTACGGTGGTGACCCCCATTGAGGACACCCCCGCCTACCGGGCCGGGCTCAAGTCTGGCGATATTATACTGTCCATCAACGGGCAGCCCGCGCAGGAACTCTCGTTGCAGGAAGTTGTTTCCCGCATCCGTGGCCCCAAGGGTTCGGAGGTGGAGCTTGCCATCCTGCACAGCGACGCCAAGGCCCCGCAGACTGTCCGCCTTGTGCGCGATGCCATTCCGCTAATCAGCGTGAAGTCCAAGAAGCTCGAGGACGGATATTACTGGATTCGCCTCACGCGTTTTTCTGAGCGCACCACCGAAGAACTGCGCGATGCTCTTAAGGCGGCAGAAAAGGAAACCAAGAATTCCGGCGGCATCAAGGGCATTGTGCTTGACCTGCGCAATAACCCCGGCGGGCTGCTTGATCAGGCTGTGAGTGTTTCTGACACGTTCCTCGACAAGGGCGTCATCGTTTCCATCAAGGGACGGCGTGACAATACTGACCGTGTGTACGAAGCCAAAAAGCAGGGCGATGACATTCATGCGCCTATGGTGGTGCTGATCAACGCTGGTTCCGCCTCCGCTTCTGAAATTGTGGCTGGCGCCCTGCGCGACCAGAAGCGCGCCCTCACAGTGGGTGAGCGTTCATTCGGCAAAGGATCCGTGCAGAACATCATCCCGCTTTCAGACGGCTCCGGCCTCAAGCTTACGGTTGCCCTGTACTACACGCCCAACGGCAGCTCCATTCAGGCCGAAGGCGTTGTGCCTGATGTGGAAGTGCCGTTTGAAGCCCCCCGCACGGACGACAAGGATAACTCCCGCCTTATGGTGCGCGAGCAGGATCTGAACCGTCACATTGAAAACGGCAAGGACAAAAAATCTTCCAAGGCCAAGAACGGCAAGGAAGATGCCGCCGAGCAGCTCGCGCGCGACAACCAGTTGCGCATGGCCCTGCAAATGGTCAAGAGCCTCCCCAAAATGCGGGAAATCAGGAATTAACCCCGTAACCGCGTAAGGCGGGCGGGCAGGAATAAACAGGGTGTTGCCTTTGCGCGACACAAAGTTATCAGACAGCCTTCTGGTCGGGCCCCTGCGGTTCGCCGGAGGGCTGTCTGCATCTGCACAGCTTGCCATGGGCGGTTTGTTGTGGCTTTTATGCAGTCTGGCTGTATCCTGCTGGGTATATTGGCAACTGGAAGCTCCGTCCAAGGAGCAGGAGGCTGCGTCGGGCGGGGTTTTACCCTTTGCTGTTGCCCACAAATCCGCAGGCGCACGAGCCAGTTGGCAGGGTTTTGACAGGGCGCTGGCTCTGGAAAGCGTAGATGCGCTGTTTGCTCGTGCGCTCCCGCTGGCCTTGCCTCAGGCGCAGTGGCAACAGCTCGCTTTGCAAGAAAATTTGCCTGCCGAAACATCGCAATTTCCCGCCGGGGAAAACATTCCTCCCAATTTCACCGCTTCCGCAGAGCAGGCGGCATATGCCAGCGCGGCGGATCTGCGGCAGTTCACCGTCAGCGGCCCGTGCGCGCCACTGCGCCTAGGGCTGGCTCTGCTTCAGGGGCTGCGCGGTCAAAACCCCGTTCTGGAAAGGGCAGGAGTGCGCGCCGAGGTGCGCTGGACATCGCAAGGAACGCTTGAAGTCCTACTCAATCATCTGGTATACTATGTTGTTAGCTTCCCTGGTCGGGAGGGGCAGCTTTCAGATTTGGCACAACCTCTGCCGCCGGAGGCCCTGGCTGTTGTCATTGATGACATGGGCCAGAAGCTTGAATCCGCAGAAGCTCTTTCCTCGCTGTTATTTCCGGTGACTCTGGCCATCTGGCCCAGATCGCCTCATGCGCAGGAAACCGCCGTGCTTGCGGCATCCCGGCGGCTTGATTGCCTGTTGCACCAGCCCATGGAGGCCCTGCCACGGGCCCTGCATGGCAGGCCGGATCCTGGCCCCGGAGCGCTGCTCACCAGTATGAGCGCGCAGGAGGTGCAGACGGTGCTTGAGGAAAATCTGCGGATTTTACCCTCGGTCATTGGCCTCAACAACCATATGGGCTCGGCATTTACTGGTGATATTTCGCTGTGCAGAACGCTGTGCGGCATGCTTGGCGGGCGAGGGCTCGCCGTGCTCGACAGTGTGACGCGCCCAGACCCCCAGCTGGCACTTGCAGCCAGAGAGGCGGGGCTGGTCGGCCTTGCACGTGATGTTTTTCTGGATACGCGCCGCGACACTGCGGCCATTCTGTCTGCGCTTGACGCGGCGGCAGCCCGCGCCCGCGCTCAAGGCATGGCTGTGGCCATTGGTCATCCTTATCCTGAAACCCTGCGCGCCTTGCGCGACTGGCAGGACAAGGATGGCGTGGCGGTGGTGCCCTTGCGGCGCATACTCTGGAAACTGGCCCAGGACGGAGCCGCCGTTGCGGCGCGTTCTTATTCTGCTAACAACAACATGGAAAAGGAGTAAGCATGCAATCCACTTTCGCCATTATCAAGCCTGACGCAGTTTCGCGCAATCTGACCGGGGAAATTCTGGCTGCCATGGAAGCTTCCGGCCTCAAAATTGTGGCTCTCAAGCGCTTGCGCCTTTCCAAGGCCCAGGCTGCGGGCTTTTATGCCGTCCACAGCGAGCGCCCTTTTTTTGATAGCCTGACGGACTACATGTCTTCCGGTCCGGTGGTTTGCGTTGTTTTGCGCGGCGAAGACGCGGTGCCCCGCTGGCGCGCCCTCATGGGGGCCACCAATCCGGCTCAGGCAGAGCCCGGCACCCTGCGTCACAAGTATGGCCAAAGCCTGGAAGCCAATGCTGTTCACGGCTCGGACGCCGCTGAAACTGCGGCTTTTGAAATAGGCTACTTCTTCAGCGGCCTGGAAATCACGGAGTAATATCATGGCGCTCAAAATCGGCTGTGTCGGATGCGGCAACATGGGCGGGGCCATCATGGCCGGGCTTGCCCGCAAGGGCGGCTACGAACTGTGCGGTTTCAACAGAACCGCTTCACGCATGCGCCCGCTTGAAGAGCTTGGCGTGCGTGTGATGGAAAGCCCCCAGGCCGTGGCGCAGGCCGCCGATGTGCTGGTACTGGGCGTTAAACCCTATCAGGCGGCAGAGGTGCTTGCACAGATGCGCCCAGAGCTGACAGCCGGGAAAACCCTGGTTTCCGTAGCAGCTGGCGTGAGCCTCCAGCGCCTCGCCGAGGCAGTTGAAGGGCGTTGCCCAGTGGTGCGCTGCATGCCCAATACCCCGGCCCTTGTGGGTATGGGCGTGTTCGCCCTCTGCTTTGACGATCCTGACCTGCCCGAAACCAGCAAGGCCGACATTCAGGCTTTGTTCAGCGCGTTGGGCGTGTGCGTGGAACTGCCGGAAAGCAAGTTCACGGCGTTCACAGCCCTTATCGGGGCCGGGCCTGCCTATGTGTTTGCCATGATGCAGGGGCTGGTGCAGGCCGGTGTTACCCTTGGTTTTCAGCACAAGGAATCGCGCGAGATGCTCACGGCCCTTTTTGGCGGATGCGCCAAAATGGTCGAGCAGAGCTCCTCGCCCATCATGCAGTTGCGTGACGAGGTCTGCTCCCCCGGCGGGGTGACTATAGCGGGCGTGAACGTGCTTGACCGCGCAGGCCTTGCAGGCCTGCTGGTGGAATCTGTGCTGGCCGCCAACGCGCGCGGCAAGGAAATGGAAAACTGAGGCCAGCCGCCAGCTGCTGTTGGCCCGATACGAACTGTTCCGCCTTGTAGGGAATGAAAATAAAAACCGGCTGTTGCACAACAACAGCCGGTTTTTCTGTCTGCGGAGATGTTTGATGAAGCTGGGCGGCGTAGGCCGCCCGGTCATGCCCTAATGATCCAGGCGGATGTCCAGAGTGTGGCCATCTTTTGAAAGCGTGAACTTGGGCTGAATTTTGCCCGTCAGGTCAATGACAATGCGCGTTTTGTCATCGCCCTTGCCAATGCGCACATTGGTCACCGCAGGGTTCTTGGGTACGCCGGGCGCTTTAACTTGCCACTTGCCGTCCAGATCAATAACCAGACGCTCAGGGCCGCTGAGCTGCATGTTTTTGTAGGCAATGGGCGCAGCACCCACGAGGCGCACTGTTGCACCCTTATCACGCGCAAGAACCACAAACTTGGTGATGTTTTTGTGCTGCGGCGCGGCCTTGGCGGCTTTTTCCTTGGCGGGTTCTGCGGCTGGCGCTGTCTTTTCTGTAACAGGGGTCGCAGGCTTGGGCTGCACCACGGGCTTGGCAACGGCTGGCTGGGGTTCGGCAGCGGCTATATTGCTTGCCGGGGCGCTTTTTTCCTCCGGTTTCAGACTGGGGATGGGCGCACGGGCCGGGGCTTCGCCGCTGGCGTTGAGATCAGGAATGCCGCTCTGCGTCTGCGGGGGCAGATGCAGGGAAGGAGACGTGGCGGACTGGTTGCCAGCATCAGCGGGCGGAGCCGCATCCGGGGAAGTGACAGGCGCGATAATGCCTGCAGGATTTGCTGGTTCAGGCTTGCGCATGCGTTCATTGAGCATGATAAGCGCCATGCCCAGAACGCACACTGCTACAAGAAGACCGAGAATTACTTTGTTCATGCCAAAAGGCTCCTGCCAATGACTTGGGTTGGAACAGCGGCTCAGCGCTGGGGCGTGGGCTTGCCAGCACTGCGCGTGCGTTTGAGTTCGCGGATGTGTTCCAACAACTTGAAGTAGAGAGGCTCTCCGCTGGACATGCTCAAAGCCGTGCCGATGTGGGTGGCGGCTTCGTCATACAGGCCAAGCGAACAGAGAATGCGCGCCAGGTTGAAGTGGGCGTGATCGTCCTCGGGGGCCAGTTCCACTGCCTTGCGTGAAAAAAGCAGGGCGAGGTCGGGCTGGGAATTCTGGCGCAGACGTACGCCAAAATCACGGAACATATGCTTGTGGGCGGGTATGATGCCGTCCTTGGTCTGCGCCAGTTGCTCAAGGGCAAGCAGTGCTGCCTTGCGCTCGCGCGGGCGCTTGAGGCGCAGCAATGTCTGGCGAAAAGTCTCCCGCAGCTTTGACTCCACGACCTTGGCCTTACGGGCGGCTTCAAGGTCGTAGGCCCTCTTGGGCGCGGCAGCGGCAGCGCCAGTAGCAGGGGCAGCTGTAGCGTCAGCGGCAGGCGCTGGGCCTTCGTCATAGTGAACAGCTGTAACGCCGGTGGCGGTGCGGGAAGGAAAGGGAATAAGCCCCATGTCGGGCTGCTCGGGGGCCACTTCCACAGATTCGGGCAGTTTGGCCTTTGAAAGCGTCTGGAGCGGCGTGCTTCCTGCTTTGGCCTTGGGTGCGCCAGCCTTGCGGGCAGGTTGTGCTGCCGCAGCATCCGGTTGTAGGGGGGCTGGCGCGGGCGGGGCGGATTCAAAATGGCTGAGGTCCGGCGTGATCACCGGCATTGCCAAAATATTGTGCTCTGCCTTGAATGACTGGGAAAAGGTTTTTGCGTTTATGCGTTCCACTTCTGCCACAGGCTGGAACGCGGCGTTGAGTTCCTGCACCGCAAAGGCTCCGTCTGGAAGCTCCCAGACGAAGTAGTGCGTTTTGCTGCGGCTCTCTGTCCAGTCGGCAGAGAATGAGAAGACGCCAGAAAATTTTGAGCGACGCATGTGCAAAATGTACATTATTTGCGTCGAATAGCAAGATTCGCTTCTGGCCTTTACGGGGCCGGGTCTTTGGGCTAGCATGACCCCATGCACGAAATGTCCATAGCACAAAGCCTGTTGCAGATGGCTGAGGATGAAATAGCCCGTCAGGGCTGCACTCGTCTGGAAGTTGTGAACGTCACGTACGGTTCACTCTCTGGTGTTGTGCCCGAGTCGCTGCAATTCTGTTTTGAGGTCATGGTGCAGGGTACCCCGCACGAAGGCGCGCGCCTGGAGCTTACAGAGCTTCCGCTAAGGCTGCGCTGCTCCGCCTGCGGTAAAGTTTTTGGCGGGGAGGGGCAGGATGCTCTCTGGCTGCCGTGTCCCGATTGCGGCGAGCAGTTCGGGCATGTGGTTGAGCAGGGCAGAGAACTCTATCTTAACCGTCTGGAAGCCAGCTAACCCCTTTGCCCTCTGACTTTCCAGGGGGCTGGTTTGCTCCTTTCACTGCCGTCTTTGCCTTTGTCATATCTTTCTGGCTCATGACCACGCCGTACCGACGGCAAGCAAGGAGAATTGAATGCAAATTCCTGTGGTTCGCAATGTATTGGAAGCCAACGAAAAAATGGCCGATAACGTGCGTCGGCTGCTTACCGAAAAGGGAATATTGTCGCTGAATCTCATCAGCTCGCCGGGCGCGGGCAAAACCACCCTTCTGGAACGCACCCTGAGCGATCTGGCCGGAGAATTCCGCATGGCGGTGGTGGAAGGCGACCTACAGACAGATAACGATGCCCGCCGCGTTGCCGCCACTGGCGCGCAGGCCGTGCAGATCAATACAGACGGCGGCTGCCACCTCGACAGCAACATGATCCTGACCTCGCTGGAAAGCCTTGACCTCACCGGCGTGGACATCCTTTTTATCGAAAATGTGGGCAACCTGGTGTGCCCTGTGGAATTTGACTGCGGCGAAGACGCCAAGGTCGCCCTGCTGAGCGTTGCCGAAGGTGACGACAAGCCGGAAAAGTACCCCCTGCTGTTCAACCTTGCCAAGGCCATGGTGCTCAACAAGGTTGATCTGCTGCCCTACGTGGATTTTGACCTTGCGCGCGCCCGCAATTTTGCCACGAAGCTCAATAAGGATCTGGATATCTTTGAAGTTTCCTGCAGAAAAGGCGATGGCCTTGAAGGCTGGTACAATTGGCTGCGGAGCATGCGCGCCGCCAAGAAGGAAGGCAGGCTTTAAACAGCCCCGCCTGATTGAAAATTCAAAAAGGCATCCCCGGCTTTTGGCTGAGGATGCCTTTTTTGTTTTCAGACCGTCTGGTTGACAGGCTCTGGAATATTCTAACGACAATTTATCTTGATTCTTCGCTTTCCTGATAGGCGGCAACATCCACCACAAGATTTTTTGAAGCCGGACGCAGGGTGATGGTGAACAGCTGCACGTCGCTGCTCGGGGCATCGGCATCCGCAAGTTTGGGCAGCATTTCTGTGGGGGCGAGCATGATGGTGGCTTCGCCCTTGCTGGCAGACATGAAATACTCAAGCACCTGCCGCAGCATGTCCTTCTGTTTGTTCAGATCCATGGACGGCATTTGGGTAAAGTTGATATCCAGCCCCGGCAATTCGGCCTGCCACGGGCTGTATTTTTGCTCGTAAAGGGCGTTCAGCAGTTTGTCCAGGGTTTCCTGGTCCAGCTTGCGGCGCAGTTCCATGTGGTCAAGCACAAGGGGAGTCTTGCTTGAAGGCTTTTCCCCGCGCTGGGCGGGCTCAAGCCGCGCGGCCCAGACCATACCCGCAAAGCCAAGGCTGGCAAGCACTGCATCGTTGTCGTCACGTTGCGGCGTGGCGCTCAGCAGAGTGCAAACGTCCTTCATGGGCATGCCGGGTCGAAAACGGTCAAGCGCGCATACCGGGCCAGCATCCGGCCCCGGCAGCAGGCTTTGCGCTTCGCCGGTCAGGCGTTGCTGTTCGCCCTTGGAAATAGCGAATTCCAGCACGGGTTTTTCGTCCATGCGCAGGGTCACGCTTTGCGCCTTGCCCAGCGGCACATCCTTGAAAATCCACAGGGCAAGGCCCGTGTCCACGCGCAGGTTGGCGACCGCGCCGGGGTTTTCAATGTCGTCCCGCCCGGCGGGGGGCATGTCGAACCGCACAAAATGCATACTGCGGCCAGTCTGAAAGCCCATGCTCAGAATATCTTCGCCTGTGGCGTTGATAATGGTGAGGATTTGCGGTTCAGGGCCGGGTTTTGCTATATGGGCGGCAGAGGCCGCGCCAGCAATGATCGCTCCGGCCAGCACAAGACAGATGGCCGCGTATATGCGAAGAAACCATACATCCTTGGTCATGGCGTACTCCATGTTTGCAACTTGTGTCGACATGATAGCAGAGCGCAGGGCAGGCCCGCAAGCGGCTACGGAAGCTCTGGTTGCAAAAGACTATATAGGACAGTGTTTGCAGTGATCTGTCGTGCAGATTACTGGCGTACTTTACGCCAGCGCCATGCATTGATATGGTTGCCCGCGCCGACGTTCTTTCTGTCCCTCCCTGCGCACGATTACCGCAGCAAACCCCAACATCCGGAGATTCCATGCCTCCTGCAACCCGTCAGCCTTCATCCGATCAGGCAAATGATAAAAAATGCCTGTGCCTGCGCCCTTCATCCTTGCTGGCGGCGGGCTTTCTGGTGGTGGCGGCAGTGGTGCTGGCATACCTTGGCGGGGTTATGAGCGGCAGGGCCTACTGGAAGGCGCATCCGCAACCCATTGCGGTCAGGTCGGGCACGTCTGCGGCAAGCGCCCCTTCATTCGCAACCACGCCGGATGATGACCCGCATGCCGTGGGCGGCGACCAAGCCTCCAGCGCAGATGAGGGAGCAAGCGAGCCCAAGCAAAAAGTGCTGACCGCCGAGGAACTGCGTTTTGCCAGAGTACTGCGCAACGATGCCGCCACGGGCGATGCCCCGCTTAAACCCTTGCCGCCCATGACGCCAGTGCAGCCCAAACCTGCCGGCGTGGCTCAGGCCGGGGTTGCGCCAGCACAGCAAGGTGGTGCGCAAGGTGGCGCGGCTGGGCAGCAGGCGGCTCAGGGCGGCATTGCAAGGCCGCAGTCCTCTGGAATATATGATTATGTATTTCAGGTGGGAGCATTCAAGGATGCGGACGCTGTGGACTCTTTGCGTCAGCGTCTGGAGGGCCGGGGAATGCGTACCAAGATGGAGCGCTCTGGCAAGCTCTATGTGGTGCTGGTGCTGCTGCGCGGCGATGAGGCCAGGGCCGCAGAGGTGCTGCGCTCCACAGAAGGCATGGGGCTGGGCAAGCCCATACAGCGCAGCCGCAAGCCAGTGCTGCAACAGTAATTTCTTGTCTTTTCCTCCGGCCTGCCCCTTGCCATTTATTGGGCAGCGGGCAAAAACCGGGGTTCAATGCTCCCGCGCGCGGCATGCCGCAGGGGCAGCATTGCGGGGTTTGATCCCCCGCGCAGCGCGGCCAGCAGATCTTCTGCCCGGTCAACGTCACCACTGCACAACACGGCCATGTAGACGCCCGCCTGCTGATCCGCTCCCACGATACAGGCCGTGTCCACTCCCACCGCGTCTTTTCCTCTGAAAACATACTGGGCATCAGCCCTGCGCAGAGGCTCCCGCACCCCGGCGGCGGCGCGCAGCAATCCAGCCACGTCAGCCGCATCCGGCGGCCCTGCGGTTTTGCCCACCATGATGCGCACATGGACAGCCTCTTCCGGCCCGGTGAGCGCAAGCACCCATGCTCCCGCCATGGTTGACGGAGCCTCGGCCTGCCAGCCTTGGGGCGCTTCCAGTGAAAACCAGCCGTAGTTTTCGGCCCTTGCGGTCTGCGCTGCTGCCATCAGGGCCAGCCAGATGGCAACAGTGCAGACCGCCCAGATTGCGGGGCGCACTGTGAAATGAAAGGTCATATGATCCTTTTACGTGGGCGTTTAGTCGTTCAATTCCACCTTGGGGGGCTGCCAGGTTCCCTTGCCCAGCGGCAGCACGGAGAGCCCTTCGGTTTCAGGCCAGTACAGGCGCATCACAAGAAAGATCGGGCCGTCCGGCGCGGGCAGCCAGTTGCTTTCGTGCGATTTGCCGGGGGAGTCGCGCTGGATCAGGATGGTAAGCGAGCCATCGGGATTTTTTTTCATGTCCGGCAGCATGGGCGAATTGATCAGGTAGCGGCCAATGGGATTTTTTATGAGCAGCTGGGTATTGCCGTCGTACATGGTCACAGACCAGAAAGCCTTGGCCGGAGGGTATTGCCCTGCGGGAATGGTCATGCGGTACTTGTGCTTGCTGCCATCCAGCGGGCTGCCGTCTGCCAGAGTTTTGGTCATGGGGTACACGGCTTCTTCGGCATCATTGCCGTAAATGCCCGCCTTGGCCCCGGCTGCCCGCATCAGCCAATCCCCGTTAAAGAACTCCCTGTTGCCAAAGGGAGAACTCATCTTCCAGCCGTTCACGCGAAGCCCAGGCCTTGTGACGGAGGCATCGACCATGCCAGCGCCTTTTTGCAGACCGCGCAGCACGGCTGCCTGCGTATCCTTGGGGAGGGCATCAAATACAAAGGGTTTGCCTGCGACCACGCCAATACTGGCAAGCTGGGCGCGGATGGAGACTTCTTCCGGCCCCGCTGGCGCAAATTGCAGTGCAAAGGCCAGATAATCAAAAAATTCCGGCTTTACAAAATCCTGCCCGATGTTGGGGAAGGGCGGCATGGGAAGCGCCGGAGGCGGCGTCTGCCCCAAAAAGGCTGAGAGGGGTTTTACGGCGTAACCTGTCTGGAATTTCAGCACGTTTTCAATATCTGCGGGGTTGAACAGCTGGGTGCGGAACAGGGCCATGGCAAACTGCGCATTGGAGCGGAACACGCGCATGCCCGCAGGCGCTGTGCCTTTCCATTCCGGCCCCACCACAAGATAGCTGCCTCCGTCGTTGCCCGTTGTCCTGCTGCCGATGTAGCCAAAGTTGAAAGTATTGGCGTCCACAAGCTGCACGCTGAAATACCGCCCGTCCGTATCCTTCGGCACGGTAATGACCACCGGTTCGGCCCTGAGGTCAAGGCAGGCAAAGGAGTAGGGCGTGTCGCTGTTGGGCGTGATGACCACGGTGTCCTTGTAGGTGAACACCCGCGCCCCGTTGCGCAGGGCGTTGAAGGGCGCTTTGTACTGCGGGGACTTTGTGTCAACGGAGTATTCATAGGTAACGGCGTAGTGCATCACTATGGGCAGGCCATAAACAAAACCTTGCGCGGCAATGTTTTCTACCGTAGCGGGATCGGGAAATTCCTTCGGCTGTTGCGCGGCGTGGATGACGGGGGCGCAAAGGATCGAGGTGAGTATAAGCGCCGCCGTCACCCTCGTAACTTTGGCGATGCCGAAAACAGGCGAAAAGATTGTCATGATGCCCTCGGTATAGTTAAAGGCCTGAGCGCTGTATTGCAGTTCCGTTCTTTTTGCTTGCACCACAAACCCGCCGAAATCAACTGTTCTATTATATGTGCTGCGCAGCATGGACAAGGCCCGCTCCACTGGCTATTCTGGCAGACAGCGGGGCGCACGGCCCCGGCATAAAACTGTCTGGCGCGGCAAACGCTTGCGGCGATTGCGCGTAGGGAGGAATATGGCTGTCCCCCGTAAGGTTTTTGGCCTTGGCGCGGCTTTGGCTGTGCTGCTGGCTGTTTTTTTGTTGTGGCAGTGGCTGCGGCACGATGGTGACCAGCTTGTGCTGTACGGCAATGTGGACATACGGCAGGTTGACCTGAGCTTTCGCGTTAACGGGCGCATTGCAAGTGTGCTTGTTGACGAGGGCGATGCAGTTGCCCCAGGCCAGACGCTGGCCCGCATTGACGATGATCTGCTGACCCAGCAGCGCGATCAGGCAGCCGCAGAACTTGAACGGCAGCAGGCCTCCCTGTTGCGACTTGAGCGCGGTTACCGAGTGGAAGAAATCGCTCAGGCCCGCGCGGCGGTGAGCGGCTCTGCCGCTCTGGCGGAAAACGCGCAGATCAACCTGAACCGCGTTGCGGCCATGCGCGTTTCCAACGCTATTTCGCAAAAAGATCTGGACAACGCCCGCGCTCAGTACAGCGAGGCCAGCGCCAAGCTGCGTTCCAATCAGGATCAGCTCGACATGCTGCTCTCCGGCTACCGGGAAGAGGAAGTGCTGGCGCAAAAAGCGGCAGTGGCCGCTGCCGCCGCAGCCCTCAATCATGCGGAAATCCAGCTGCGCGATGCCGTGCTTGCCGCGCCGCAAAAAGGCATTGTGCTCACCCGCGCCCGCGAGGCAGGGGCCATAGTGCAGGCCGGGCAGACCGTGTATACCCTCACCCTTACCGACCCCCTGTGGCTGCGGGCTTATGTGGACGAACCCAATCTGGGGCGCGTCAAGCCCGGCATGCCTGTGAAGATTCTGGTGGACGCCGCGCCGGGCAAGAGCTTTTCCGGCACGGTGGGCTTTATTTCGCCCACGGCGGAATTTACCCCCAAGACCGTTGAAACGCGCGAAGTGCGCACTGCACTGGTCTACCGATTGCGCGTGCAGGCGCAGGATCCGGAAAACGTCATGCGGCAGGGCATGCCCGTGACCATAATTTTGCAGGATACACCCGCGCCATGAGCGACAGCGCCGCCGATCAGGCCGTCTGTCTGGAAGGGCTGGTCATGCGCTTCGGCAAGGGGCGCGAGGCCGTCACCGCTCTGGACGGCGTGAACGCGATCATCCCCGCCGGGCGCATCACCGGGCTGGTGGGGCCTGACGCGGCGGGCAAAACCACGCTCATGCGCATCATGGCGGGTCTTATGCCGCCAAGCGAGGGGCGCGCAAACCTCTTTGGGCAAAGCCCGGCAGAGCTCATGCGCAGCCAGCCCAACAGCATAGGCTACATGCCGCAACGCTTTGGCCTGTACGAGGATATTTCCGTCATGGCCAACATGCGCCTGCATGCCAGCCTGCGCGGGCTTGAAGGGACGGAACGCGACCGCGTGTTTGAAAAGCTGCTGGGGTTCACCAGTCTTGCCCCTTTTACCGAGCGTCTTGCAGGCAGACTGTCTGGCGGCATGAAGCAGAAGCTGGGCATTGCCTGCGCGCTGCTCGGCTCGCCGCGTCTGCTGCTGCTTGACGAACCCGGCGTGGGCGTTGACCCGCAGTCGCGCCGCGAACTCTGGCGTATGGTGCAGGATTTGAGTCAGGACGGTATGACCGTCGTGTGGTCCACCGCATATCTGGATGAAGCCGAGCGCTGCCCCGGCGTGATCATGCTGGACAGTGGCCGTGTGCTGTTTGCCGGGCCGCCGGAGGAACTCACCGCGCGGGCCGAAGGGCGGGTTTTTCTGCTGCGGGCCGATGCAGGGACGCATAAAAAGGAACTGGCCCTCTGGACCATGCGACCCGGCATTGAGGACGCCCTCATCCAGGGCAGCCGCATCCGGCTTGTACTGGCGGCAAATGCCCCTGACGATCTGCGGCGCGAGGTGCTGGCCCGTGGCGGCGAGGCCGTTTCCCCACGGCTGGAAGACGCCTACATGAGCGCCGTGGGCGGCATCAACCAGAGTCCTTCGCCCTACGGCAAGCTGCACGTGGCCCACAACGGAGGCGGTCACTCTGGCCCTCAGGGCAGCAACGGTGGCAGCAGTGTTCTGGCGCATGAGGGCGCGGCAGGATCGCCTCCTGCGGCTGCCACTTCGCCAGACGTAGTTTTGTCCGCTGCTCCCGCTGATTCCGGCCCGACCTTTTCCATCTCGGCCCGCAACCTTACCAAACGGTTTGGCGCATTTGTGGCGGCGCGCGATATTTCTTTTGATGTGCGGCCCGGCGAGATTTTTGGCCTGCTCGGGCCCAATGGGGCGGGCAAGTCCACCACCTTCCGCATGCTCTGCGGGCTTTCGCGTCCCACATCCGGCAGTTGCGCCGTAGACGGGGTAGACCTGCTGAGCGCGGGCAGCGAGGCCCGCTCGCGTCTGGGCTACATGGCGCAGAAGTTTTCGCTGTACCCGGATATTCCCGTGCGCGAAAACATCACCATTTTTGCCGAGCTGTACGGTCTTTCCAGGGAGCGGCGCAACGCCCTTTTGCCCGAACTGGCCGAGGCACTGGAATTGCAGCCCTATCTGCGCAGCCGTACAGGCTCATTGCCGCTGGGGCAAAAGCAGCGGCTGGCCCTGCTGTGCGCCACCCTGCACGAACCGCCCGTGCTGTTTCTTGACGAGCCGACCTCGGGCGTGGACGCGCGCACCCGTAGGGATTTCTGGAAGCACATTTCCGCCATGACCACAGCCGGGGCCGCCGTGCTTGTGACGACCCACTTCATGGAAGAAGCCGAGTACTGCGACCGCATCGCGCTGATCTATCGCGGAGCCATGATCAGCATGGGAACGCCGGACGAACTCAAGGCATCCTGCACCGAGGTGGAAGACCCCACGCTGGAAGAAGCCTTTATCGCCAGCATTGAAAAATACGACAGGGAGCATCCGCAGTAGCCGCCTTGCGCGATTTTTTTGCAAACCGCTGCTGCCGGGAGATACAACCAAGAATCAGGCCCTATGCTACGCAACATCTGGTTACGACAGTTATTTGCCCTTGTGGGCAAGGAATTTCAGCAGATCGTGCGCGATCCCTCGTCCTATCTGGTGGCCGGGGTTTTGCCGTTCATTTTTCTGCTGCTCTTTGGCTACGGCATCACGCTGGATGCGGGCGTGCTGCGGCTGGGCGTGCTGAATCAGAGCGGCGGGCGGCATTCGCTGAGCCTGGCGGCGGATTTTGCCCATTCCCCGTGGTTTGCCACGCGGCCAGTGGGCACCATGGCCGATGCAGGGCGCATGATGCGCGATTCTGTGGTGCAGGGCATTCTGGTGATCCAGCAGGATTTTGACGAACAGCTTGAGCGGGGCAGCGCCGGGGCCGTACAGGTGCTTGTGGACGGGTCAGAACCCAATACCGCCCAGTATATCCAGAATTACAGCCAGGGGCTGATTATGTCCTGGCAGCGCACCGCCTTACCGGATGGCGTTGCAGCAGCGCTGCCCATCAATATTCAGCCGCGCTTCTGGTACAACCCTGCGGCCAAGAGCGTGCAGTTTCTTGTGCCTGGGGCCATCACTGTAATTATGACCCTGATCGGCACACTGCTGACCTCGCTGGTATTTGCGCGCGAGTGGGAGCGCGGCACCATGGAGGCCATGTTCGCCACGCCTGTGAGCCGCATGCAACTGCTGCTGGGCAAGCTGATTCCATATTTCTGCATGGGCATGTTCAGCATGGCCCTGTGCGCGGTGGCGGCGGTGACGCTCTTTGCCGTGCCCTTTCGCGGTTCCCTGTGGGTGCTTGTGTTATTGTCGTCCGTATTCATGCTGAGCGCGCTGGGTCAGGGGCTGCTGATTTCCGTAACCCTGCGCGGGCAACTGGTGGCGGCTGAGGCGGGGCTTTTCTCCGGCTTTTTGCCCGCACTGCTGCTCTCTGGTTTTGTGTTTGACATCAACAGCATGCCGCCCGTGCTTCAGGCCCTGACGCGGCTTTTGCCCGCCAGCTACTTCAATACCTGTTTGCGTACCATCTTTCTGACCGGGGACGTGTGGGGCGTGTTTGGCCCCAGCCTTCTGTTCATGGGGCTGCTGGCCTCGGTCTTGCTGGGGCTGGTGTACCGCAACCTTGTCAAAAGGCTGGACGCGTGATGGCAAGAATAACGCTGCCCCGTCTGAACCTGCGGCGCATGGCGACCATTGTGCGCAAGGAACTGCTGGTGCTGCTGTGCAACAAGGTTTCGCGCATGCTTATTATCGTGCCGCCGCTCATGCAGATTGTGGTGTTTGGCTGGGCGGCCACCATGGAAGTGCGCAATGTGGACGTGGCCGTGCTCAACCAGGACAGCGGCAACTGGAGCCGCGAGATCGTGCGCAGGCTACAGGGGTCGCACACCTTCCGCAGCGTGACATTTCTGGATGGCGAGGCGGATGTTCGCCCGACCATCGAGCGGCAAAAGGCCCTGTTTGTCATGGTGTTTGATGATGAATTTTCCCGCAGGGTCGATGCGGGTACGCCAGCGCAGATGCAGGTGATACTCGATGGCAGGCGCTCCAACGCGGCGCAGATTGCCTCCTACTATCTTGAAACCATTGTGCGCGGTATAGGGGAATCCACGCCACGGGGGCAAATGGCGCTCGGCGCTGCAACTGGCGCGGCAGGCGGCGCGCCCAAGCTGGATGTGCGCGTTCGCTGCTGGTTCAACCCCAATCTGGAATTTCAGTGGTTCTTTTTACCCAACCTTATAGGCATGCTGGGCTTTATGCTGGGGCTGGTGGTGACGGGCCTTTCCGTAGCGCGGGAGCGCGAGGTGGGCACCTTTGACCAGTTGCTGGTTTCCCCGGCCACGCCTACGGAGATCGCCCTTGCCAAGCTGGTGCCGGGTTGTGTGGTGGGGCTGGTGCACGGCACCATTTTTCTGCTCATCTCCGTATTCGGTTTCGGGGTGCCGTTTAGCGGTTCGCTGGTGTTGCTCTACGTAGCCATGCTGGTTTTTGCCATGGCTTCGGGCGGGGTGGGGCTGATGGTGTCGTCGCTTTCGGCAACGCAGCAGCAGGCCTTTCTGGGGGCCTTTACCGTAGGGGTGCCGTGCATTCTTATTTCCGGCGCAGTCACGCCCGTCATCAACATGCCGCCATTTTTGCAATACGCCAGCCAGCTGAACCCCATGCGGCATTTTACCACCATTGTTCAGGGAGTGTTTCTGAAAGATATCACTGTGGCGGCGGCAGCGGTGAGCCTTGGCAAGATTGCCTGCATCAGCGCGGTGGCTGTGAGCGTTGCCGTGTGGATGTTCAAGCGCAAGGCTTGAGCGGGTGGTCTAAGTGCCCCTCATAAGGCGTGCATAAATCAGGCTGGCCGTGTGCTGCTAACCTCTGGCGTGAAGCTGGTGCAGAATCAGGATTGGGTCAGGCTTCCGGCGGTTTCTTGGCGGAAGATGATTGCGGAGAACGCGCAGGCAGCGGGGCAGGCTTTTTTGTGGGAGCAGCGGTGGTGCGCGGCGTGCGGTGAGCCCTGCCCACGATAAGGGCAATAACAACAATGGAATAGAGGTAGCCGGTAAAACCCACAAGTACAGTGGCGTTTTTGGCAATCCAGGTTTTTGGCGTGATGTCGCCATAGCCGATGGTGAGGATTGTCACGTAGCTGAAATAAAACAGATCGTTAATGGCCTGATCGCCCGGCCCCAGCCCGGAGAACGAACCCGGCTGGTGGAATTCAATGGTCAGAAACACAAAATAGCCGCAATAGCCAATGAGCAGCAAACCGCACACCGCAGCGTAAACAATCTTGGTTGTCACCATTTGCGCGTGGGATATTTGCCGGAAGACTTCAAACATGATGCTGCCGAAAAAACACAGATAGAGCATCAGGGTTTCTTCTTTCAGGCTATCGATAAAGAACAGATCCAGGGCGCGGCCCACAATGAGCAGCGCGCCGAAAAACAGAGCAAGGCGCATAATGCGCGGCCTGAATTCAAAAAGCACAAGGGCCGCAAGCAACTGGATGGGCAGATAGATTGCCTGCGCAATGCCACGATAGATGTTGTCCGGAAACAGGATGTTCAGGATAAACACGCACCACAGCGAGAGCATGAGCAACTCAAAGCGGATTCCATAAAGTCGGGCGCGCATGGCTCGTAGTTTCAGCATACTATCCTCATCTCACGCATACTACAGGTATGAATCTTCCCCGGCAAGAGGGGCGTGCGCCCCTATCGCGCAGATATCCGCCGCCCAGACATCCGCAGCATGGCGTGTGGACAGCCGGGAAGGAGAGCCGTACACTCCGGCATTCTTGGAATGTAATGGAGATTGCCATGCCCCAGAAATTTATCCGGCTTGTTATGCGGGTCTTGCCTCTGCTTGTGCTGACGGTTCTGCTTGCAGCGCAGGCGCAGGCCGCACCCCTGACAACAAAATATTACAGCCTTGATCTGCCTGCGGACTGGGTGGTGGTGAACGGCCCTACCAAGGTGCAGGAAGCCGTGCAGGTGGTGATGGGGCAGAAGGATCACAAAAGTTCTGCGCTCATTATTGTGGGGCCTGCCAACGCTGGCGAGGCCGAGCAAGCCGCCACGGGCAATGCCAAACGCTTGCAGGGCTCAACGCCTGTTCTTCGCAGCAATGGTCAGTGGGAATTTACCTTTGAGCAAAAGGGGGTGAAGGGCTACGGCGTTGTGCGCGAGGATGCGCAGTCCAAACTATTGCTCATGCTTGTGGTCAGCGGCGATGCGCGCATGGCAAATTTTGTGTACAGCATGCGCGGCCCGTATCGGGCCTTGATGCCGCAACCGCCGCAACTTCCCTGATGCGCGATTTTGCGAGTTTGGGCCGTCCGTATGGGCGGCTTTTTTTGTCTGAAATCCCAGGCAGATGAAGATATAAAAAAGGACTTGCGGATTTCTCCGTAAGTCCTTTGATTTTTTGTGGAGCCCTTGAGCAGGATTGAACTGCTGACCTCATCCTTACCAAGGATGCACTCTACCGACTGAGCTACAAGGGCGTAGCAACGAAGAAAGCTTCTATCCTAACCGTAGGTGATCGTCAAGCATTCTTGCGCAATTTTTTTATTTTTATGAAAAAGCACAATGTTAGGAGGCCAAAACCCCCGGGATTACGCTTTCAGCATGCCGTGGATGGCGCGAAAAAGCGCGCGCCGGGCCTGCGGGGAGGTGTTCTCCGCAGCTTCCTTGCGAGCGGCAAGGGTCATGGTCATGAGGTCCTCCTGACTTGGCAGAGCGGCCTTGCCTGCGCCCTCCGGCACTTCTGTGTCCTGCTCCGGCAGTGCCCTTGCGGTCAGCAGGGTTTCCACCAGGCCCGCAAGTTCGCCCTGGTCAGCGCTCAGCAGGCGGTCGCGCCACTGCTCTGCCTGATGAAGGGCTGCGGTGGCTGCCGCTGAAACCTCGCGTCGGGCATCCAGCATGGCGCGGATGGGCGCGGGGTCGATCTCGCGCATGACGCGGCCAATAAACTGCATCTGGCGGCGGCGGCCTTCGTGGTCGCCTATGCGGGCGTATAGTTGCAGCGCTTCCCTGAGGTCTGCGGGCAGGTCAAGGTTTTTGACTTCCTGCGGGCCAAGGCGCGTCAGTTCTTCGCCCATGTTTTGCAGGGCAAGGCTCTGGCGTTTTTTTTCAGAGCGGCTGGGCGGCAAGTCAAAGCCTTCCGACTCATCGCTGGATTTCCATTGGTACTGTTTTTTGCGCGGCATTGCCTCTCCGTCAGATATAGATGCCCAGCAACACGCCAGCCAGCACGACCGGCGAAATGATGCCATTGATGGTAAAAAAGGCTGTGTTCACATGGCGCAGATCCTGCGGCTTCATGAGTCTGTGCTCCACAAGCAGCATAACGCTGATGCCGAACCACACCACGTACCATGGCCAGGAAAGCCCGGCGGCAAAACCCGCCAGCAACAGAAAGATGGACGTCATGGCATGCGAGAACGCGGCCAGCGTCAGGGCAGTGTCCGGCCCAAAAGAAGCAGGCACGGAATGCAGCTCAAAGGCCACGTCAAAATCCATGTCCTGAAACGCATAATAGATGTCAAACGCAGCTACCCAGAATGTGACAGCCCAGAACAGCAGCACAGGCGCAAGGCCAAGGCTCGCGGGATTGACCGAGAGCCAGCCAGCAAGCGGGGCAAGACCCAGGGTCGCGCCCAGCCAGAAGTGGCACAGGGCCGTAAAGCGCTTGAGCATGCTGTAGATGGCCGCAAACAGCAACGCAGGCACGGAAAGCCACAGGCAGACAGTGTTCAGCGCCGCGCAGGAGGCAATAAAGATAACTGCCATGAGCGCGCAGAAGGCCCATGTCTGCCCCTTGCTGATAACGCCCGTGACCAGGGGGCGGCCCTGTGTGCGCGGGTTGTCGCGGTCAAAGGGCAGATCGGCCAGCCGGTTGAAGGCCATGGCGAATGAGCGCGCCGCGATCATGCCGATGGTCAGAAAAATCAGGCTGCGCGCAGAGGGCAAGCCGCGTGCTGCCAATACCGCTCCTGCCCAGGCGTAGGGCAGCGCAAAAATGGAATGCTCAATCTTGATCATCCGGCAAATGTCGCCAAACTGGCCAAAAGGCGTGGAAAGCCTCATGCCGGAATGCGGAAAAAAGCCCATGTGTTCTCCTTAACCGCCGCAATCGGCGGGGTCGCCCTGCAATTTGGCAAGGGCGTGGGGCAGGGCGGGCAGTACGGCGGCAAGGTTTTCCACAACGGCCTTGCGGCTGCCCGGCAGGTTGATGATGATGCTTTGCCCCAGCGCGCCCGCAGCCGCGCGCGAAATAACCGCGTGGGGCGTTTTGGCAAGGCTGGCGGCCAGCATGGCCTGAGTAAAGCCCGGCAAGGGCGTATCGAGCAGGGCGGCAGTGGTTTGCGGCGTAATATCACGCGCCGAAAGCCCGGTGCCGCCGGTGGTGCATATAAGGTCAAAACCCTGGCTCAGGGCAAGCTCCGTCAGCAGGGCGCGCAGTTGCGCGGCTTCATCCGGCAGCAAAAATCCCTGGCTGTGACTCAGCGGCATGGCGGAGCCGACCATTTCGGCAATGGCGGGGCCGCTCAAATCCAGCCGCTGGCCCCGCGCGCCTTTGTCCGACAGGGTTATCCAGGCAAGGCTGTAGCCGGTTTTTCTGGCGGTTACTTCCAGCGGGCCTTCGGGCAGATCCGTCAGGGCAGTCAACAGCAGGCATTGCACCGCGTGGCTTGCCTGCCACGGCTCTTCTCCGTTGCCGCCCGGGTTTGCCACGTTTGGCGGCAGGGGCATCCAGGCGCGCCCCGTAACCTTGAGCAGGGCTGTGCCGCAGGCCCCGCAAAAGCATGTGCCCACCCGGAGGTGGGGCATTGCCCACGGCTCGGGCGTCATGAGGCCGTGACTGCGGCAAAAATCGGTATCCGTGGCGGCAACAGGCAGCAGGGGCAGACATTGGCCCCGCTTGCAGGCGTGTACGTGCAGCAGGATGTTCATACGTTGCTCCGGGGAACTGGCCGATGGATGGTATCGGATTGGAGTGGGCAATAGATTATTGTAGCCGCAAGCGCAATGGGTTACAAGTCCGATACGCGCCTGCGCTTGCGCAGCCAGTGAGGCCTTTCGTCTGCGCATGCCGCGTCCGCCGCTCAGGCGGCCCCCCAACGCTGCACGGCAGCGTCATTTCCGTGTATTTTAAGGAGTATCCCCATGAGTACCCGCAGCCAGGATCAGACCCAGGACCTGAAGGTTCTAGGCACAGGCCGCCTTCAGTCCCCGGAGGGCGGCCCCAGCGTAGCCCTGCTGGAGGCCTTTCCCAACTGCTTTCCCCAGCGCCCGTATGTGATCAGCATCAGCTTTCCCGAATTTACCTCGCTCTGCCCCGTGACCGGCCAGCCCGACTGCGGCACCATCACGGTGGAGTACATTCCCGATGAGCTGTGCGTGGAATCCAAGAGCTTCAAGCTCTATATGTTCGCCTTCCGCAATCACCAGTCGTTTATGGAAACCATCACCAACAATGTGCTGGAAGACCTGCGCACTCTGCTCAATCCCTGCTGGTGCCGGGTCAAGGGCCTGTTTGCGCCGCGCGGCGGCACGCGCATCCACGTGTTTGCCGAAACTTTCAAGGACACCATGCCCGAAGAGCAGAACCGCCTTGTGCGCGAAGCTGTGGCTGCGTGGAAGTCTGAACCCGATCCGCACCGCCCGTAGTTGCGGCTTGTTTGCTCCCGGCGGCTTTGTTTTGTTAGCAAGGCAAAGTCGCCGGGAGTGGAAAATTTTTGGTGCAGGCAGTTTGCTGTTCACGTGTTTTGACCGGCGCGCCCCAGAACTGCCCAGCGGCGCGCTGCCCTGATTTTTTTTGCATGGCTGAAACGAGGAATAATGATCGCTTCTGAAAGCGGCTGCGCACATAGCAACGGTGGTAAATCCTCCTCATCTTGCGCTTCCGGCCCTGCCGAGCACGGCCCCGGGCATTCTGGCGGCATTGCACGCACGGCGGCCCTTTTGGGCGGCTTTGCCCTTGTTTCACGAGTGCTTGGCCTTTTGCGCGATATGAGCATGGCCTGGCTTGTGGGCGGCGGCGCTGCCGCTGATGCGCTGGTGGCTGCCATGCGGCTGCCCCATGTGCTGCGCCGCATGCTGGGCGAAGGCTCGCTTTCCATGACCCTGACGGCAAGCCTTGTGCATCTGGAGCGCAGGGGCGCATCGCTCGACAATGCATTGGAGGGGGAGCGCAGCCGCAGCATGCGCCTGCTGGCCCGCGCTCTGGCCGTGAGGCTTGGCCTTGTGCTGACCCTGCTCACAGTGTTTGGGCTGGTGGCCACCCCATGGCTTACTGATATTCTGGCTCCCGGTTTTTATGGGCCGGAACGGCAGGAGGCCATATACCTGCTGCGTATCTGCCTGCCCTATGCGCTGGCAGCGGGCATGGCGGCTCTGGGCATGGCCCTTTTGCACAGCCTTGGCGTGTTCTGGTTGCCCGCTGTTTCTCCTGCCCTGTTCAATATTGTTATTCTGTGTTTTGCAGGGGCGGCTGCTCTGGGCCTGTTGCCTGCGGCCCCGGCTCTGGCCGTAGGCATGCTTTGCGGCGGTGTCGCACAGTGGCTGGCGCAGTGGCTGGCCGTGCGGCGTTTGTTGCCGCTGCATAATGCCGGGCCTGCCCAAGGGCCGGATACCGCGCAGGGTAGCGAGAGCAGGGATGCATTCACGCTGCGCAGGCGTGCGGCATCTCTCGCCTGGAACTGCATTGGCCGTCTGCCTGCGGGCCTGCTTGGGGCCTCCGCACCGCAGCTTGCCATGCTGGCCGCCATGTCTCTGGCATCCAGCCTTGGCCGGGGGCAGGTGGCTGCTCTCTACTATGCCGAACGGCTGCTTGAACTGCCCCTTGGACTGGTGGGCGTGTGCCTGGGCATGGCAAGTCTGCCCACGTTGAGCCGCCTTGCCGCTGCCAGAGAATTTTCGCTTTTTTCGGATCAGCTACGTACGGCCCTGCGTTTGACGCTACTGCTGAGCCTGCCAGCCGCCACAGGATTGTGGGCCGTGGGGCCGCGTCTGGTGGAAGGTCTGCTGCGGCACGGCGCCTTTGGCGACAATGCGGCATACGAAACAGGCCTTGCCCTGTGGGCCTATTTGCCGGGCCTGCCCGCCTTTGCCGTCAACCGCTCCCTGCTGGCGGCCTGCAACGCGCTGGGCGAGGTGCGGCGCACGGCGGTCAGCGCTGTATGGGCCGTGGTTGCTACGCTTGCGGTCGGGGCCGCACTGGTCCATAGTCTTTCGGTCAGCCTTGGCGTCATGGCTCCAGCACTGGCCGTAAGCCTTGGCTTGTGGCTGCAGTGCGGCTTTTTGTTGTGTATTCTGGGCAGGGCGCTGAAAAGAAGTTCCGCTGGCGCGGCATCCGCCAGCGCATGTCTGCCTTCGGCGGGTGCTGTACTGCGTCAATGTGCCGCTGCTGCGGCCACGGCCCTTGCCGCGTGGCAAATGCTGGAGCTGTTGCACGGGCGCGGCATCTGGCTGGGGCTTGCCCTTGCCATTACTGGCGGCGCAACAGCCTGGGCTGTTTGTCTGTTTGTTTTGCGCGATGCTGATGCCCTTGCGGCTGCCCGCGCACTGGCGCACCGTCTGCATGGCAGACCACACCAACAGTAAGGAGCGCGGAGCGTGGCTCTCGCGGCAAAGCATATGCCCAACATCTCTCACGTTCTGCGCCGCAGGCTTGCCCTGGCTGTATGGGGGGCGGCCTTGCTGCTGTTCCTGCTGCTTGGCGTCTGGAACGTCAATGAGGACAGGCAGGAGGCGGAAAACCGTCTTGGCAGCGAGGCCGGACGTACCGCAGCGCAACTGGCGGCCCTGCTTTCCCTGCCCGCCTGGGAGCTCGACGAACTGACCGCGCGCACCATTGTCATGGCTGCCATGACCGATGAATCCATTTACGCCATCAAGGTGCAGACGCCGCGTGGCATGCTGGAAGGGCAGCGGCGCAACTACCAGTGGGAACCCATCCCCTGGGACGATGAAATTGCGGAAAACAGCGTGCAGGGCATGAATCCGCTCAAGATGGAAGGCCGCCCCGTGGGGTCGGTGGAAGTGTACCTTTCGCCCCGCATTACTGATGAAGATCTGGCCCAGAAGGCCCGCCGGGAAGTGGCGCGTTTTTGCCTTTCCGCCCTGTTTGCAACCCTGGTCTTGCTGGCACTGCTCTGGCACTGGGGCGATCTGGCCCGGCTGAGAGCCTTGCTGCTGGAGCGTACCACGTCGCGCGGCGCTGCGGCGTCTGGCGATCCTGCTGCTGATTCGGTCCCTGCGCCATCGCCGGAACCCGGCCCTGCAGGTATTTTTGAATCTGACTCCTCTTGCGACAGCGCCGCCCGCAGTCATGAGGCGCAGGGCGGGAGCGGCGCGCCCCTGAGCGAAGATATCGCAGCCGGGGCTGTCGTGAGCGCCGAGCTTGGGCGGGCCTTTTTGCTGCGCCGTCCGGAAGCATGGCGCGTTACGGCTGGCATGTTCGGCAGAACGTTTGCCCCTGCCCCTGATCTGCTGCTGCGCCTCTACTCGTTGGAAGACGCGGACAACCTGTGCCGCCTGGGGCGGATTCTTGAAAAAGCAGCGCCCTGCGTGGGCGCGGAGCGGCTGGCCTATGCCGCGCATGCAATGCAGTGGGCCGTGACTGATTCGAACGCCGCTTCTGCGGCTCAGGCCGTGGAAGAATGCGTGCTGGCGCTGCGCGAAGTGCTGGGTGCGCTGGAAGGGCAAACGGCCCGCAAGGAAAGCAAGCCCTCGGTGCAAGAGGGCGGAAGATAAGGAGATCATATGGGTTTTTTCTCTGCCATAAAAAAGATGTTCGGCGGCGCGGAAGATGCGGCCAATGCGGCGCAGGAAGTGCCCGCAGAAATTGACGCAGAAGCTGGCGCAGCCGCATCTGAATCCCTTGCAGAGCCTGCTGCGAAACCAGCGGCAGAATCCGCTGCCCAGCCCTTTGCGGCATCTGCCGCTGATGAGGCTCTTACCCTGCGTCTGCGCGAGGCCGAGCCACGGCTTTCCGTATGGCTTGGCATTGTGCTTGAGGGCGTGGATGAAGCGGGCGACCTGCTGTGGCAGCGTCTGTTCTTCTTGCTGCGCGCCCTTGATGCCCCGGAGGCCGAAGCGCAGAACTTTGTGCGCGATTTTCAGGAATGGCTCGCCCGCATGGATTATCGGCAGGTGGAGGAATTCCGATCTGAATTGCAGTACCGTCTGGCTCTTGCCCTTGATATGGAAGACGAAGAGGACGAGCGCAATCGCCTGTTTCTCAAAATCAGTCAGGGCCTTTCGCGTACCCGCGAGCAGTTTTCCAAGGGGCTGGACGCTCTCTTTGCCGGGCATGGCGAACTGGACGACGCCTTCTGGGAAGAACTGGAAGAACTGTTTATCATGGCCGATCTTGGCTACGAACCCTCCATTGAACTGGTGGAACGCCTGAAAGAGCGCGCCCGCAAGGAAAAGGTGACGGAATCCGCCATGGTGCGTCAGTTGCTCATGGCTGAAGTGGAAGAAATCTTTCGCGCGCCGCGCCGCATTGCAGCCGTTAACCAGCCCGAAGTTGTGCTGATGATCGGCGTCAACGGCGTGGGCAAGACCACCACCATTGCCAAGCTGGCCCACCGCGACCGCATGCAGGGCAAAAAGGTCATGATTGCCGCCGCAGATACCTTCCGCGCTGCCGCCATCGAGCAGTTGCAGGTTTGGGCCGGGCGCGTGGGCGCGCTGTTCCATGCGCGCACCGCTGGTTCCGACCCTGCCGCCGTGGCTTACGAGGCCATGGACCGCGCGCTTCAGGAAGGCGTGGACGTGCTCTATGTGGATACGGCAGGTCGCTTGCAGACAAAGGTCAACCTGATGGAAGAGCTGAGCAAGATCCGTCAGGTGCTGGGCAAAAAGCATGCGGGCGCGCCGCACCGTACCATTCTGGTGATTGACGCCACCACCGGGCAGAACGCCCTTTCGCAAACCAAACTGTTCAAGGAAGCTGCGGGCATTGATGAACTCATCATCACCAAGCTCGACGGCACGGCCAAGGGCGGCGTAGCCATAGCCGTTGCCATGCAGCACCACCTGCCCATCACCTATGTGGGCCTTGGCGAAAAAATGGAAGACCTGCGCCCCTTCAGCGGCGAGGATTATGCCCGCGCCCTGCTGGGCGTGAAGGAAGACGCGTAGGCCCGGTCAGGATTCAAACCTGCAATGCCGGCGTGATTGCCGGAAGCGGAGCATGCCATGAGAAGAGCGTTTATCTGTCCGTCCAAGTATGTGCAGGGCGAGAACGAACTGCTCAACCTTGGGTATTTTGTGCGGCAATACGGCACAAAGGCCTTGCTTGTAGCCACGGAAAGCAGCGTGAACAGGGTGCGCCAGACGCTGGAAGCCACAGCGGCCAAATTTGGCGTGACCTTTGTGGAAACGGAATTTCAGGGCGAATGCTCACGCGTTGAAATCGCCCGCCTTGGCGAGCTGGCGCGTCAGCACTCCTGCCACTGCACCGTGGGGCTTGGCGGAGGCAAAGCGTTGGACACGGCGCGCTGCGTGGCGGCGGGGCAGGGGGTCATTGTGGTGCCCACCACAGCGGCTACGGACGCGCCCACAAGCCATTCTGCGGTGATCTACACGCCAGACGGCGAAATGGAAGACTACGCCTATTTTCCCCGCAATCCCGATGTGGTGCTGATGGACGTTTCCATCATTGCCGCCTCGCCGGTGCGCTATCTGGTGTCGGGCATGGGCGATGCCCTTTCCACCTATTTTGAGGCGCGGGCCAACGTGCGTTCGTGCGCTCCCGTCAACGCGGGCCTGCCCTGCGGCGCGCGTACGGGCGACTGCCCCCCGGCCAGAGGCACCCTTGCAGCGCAAGCCCTTGCCGCCACCTGCTACCGCACCCTGCTGGATGACGGCTACAAGGCTGTGCTTGCCTGTCAGGCCAAGATGGCGACGCCTGCGCTGGAAAACATCATTGAAGCCAACTCACTGCTTTCTGGTCTGGGCTTTGAGAGCGGCGGTCTGGCGGCAGCCCATGCCGTTCACGATGGCCTGACCGCGCTGGAAGAAACCCACACCTACCTGCACGGCGAAAAGGTTGCCTTTGGTACGCTGGTGCAACTGGTGCTGGAAAACGCTCCCACGGAAGAACTGGACGAAGTGCTGGGCTTTTGCACCTCGGTGGGTCTGCCCGTGTGCCTGAGCGACATAGGCATTACGGATATCAGCCCGGAAGCCCTGCGCAAGGTGGCCCGTAAGGCCTGCCTGCCCGAAGAATCCATCCACGCCATGCCCTTTCCCATCACGGAAGAGAGCGTAGCTGCGGCCATTATGGCGGCGGACGCTCTGGGCAACGCATTCAGAAGCTAAAACTATCCTGCGGCGCAAGCCGTCAGGGCTGAAATTGTCAGCAATAGAAAGGGGATTCCTGCACGGGAATCCCCTTTCTGCGTATTTGCAGGGCAACGCTGAGAAGTCTGATCTCCAGTTATTCCCGGTTGGGGCGCATTTTGTCGTTTTGCGGTTTGCGAGTGGGGGTTCCTTCACTGCTTAACAAGATATGAAAACCCCCATTGACTTTCCCCTGCACTGGAAGGTTACGCTGGTCTGAAATAATCATTTGAGCACCTATCTGGTGCTGAGAATACATCTGAAAGGGTTTGTGGGCCGATATGTATTTTGTGGGGATTGTTTACGTTTAACGCCTGGAGTCGTGTGATGAAAAAAATTTGCCTTGCATTGTTTGTCAGTTGCTTTGTCTTTGCATTTACGCTCAGCCAGTCGGCCAACGCCGCTACAGAGCTGAAGCACTGGCCTGCTCCTGTGAAAGAACAGCTCGACAAGGTGATTGAAAAAAATGCCAATCAGGGCAACTTTGCCGTTTTTGACATGGACAACACGAGCTACCGCTATGATCTGGAAGAATCCCTGCTGGCCTACATGGAAATGAAGGGCGCGCTCTCACGCGAAAAGCTGCCCCAGGAACTGCGCCTCATTCCCTTCAAGGATACCAAGGACTTCAAGGAAGGTCTGGTCAGCTACTACTACCGCCTGTGCGAGACCGAAGACCTCATCTGCTATCCCTGGGTTGCGCAGGTTTTTGCTGGTTTTACGCTTAAGGAACTCAAGGGCCATGTGGACGGCCTGATGGAGTACAAAAAGCCCCTCAAGGCCAAGTATTACAGCGGCGATACCGTGAAAGAAGCCAGCATCAATCCGCCCAAGCCTTTCACCGGCATGCAGGAACTGTACGCCAAGCTGATGGAAAACGGCATCAACGTGTACGTTATGACTGCCGCCAGTGAAGAACTGGTGCGCATGGTGGCCAGCGACCCCAAGTACGGCTACAACGTCAAGCCTGAAAACGTCATTGGCGTCACCATGCTGCTCAAGGATCCCGCCAGCGGCGCCCTGACCACCTCGCGCCTCCAGATCGAAAAGGGCCAGTACGACCAGAAAAAGAACCTAGACATGCTGCTCACCACCTACCTCATGAATCCCATGACCTGGTACGAAGGCAAGATGGGCACCATCCTTGGCTACATCGACCAGTGGAAAAAGCCCATCATCGTGGGCGGCGACACGCCCATTTCTGACGGTTACATGCTGCTGAACGGTGTGGACGTGGAAAAAGGCGGCGCGCGCGTGTGGATCAACCGCAAAGACAGCGCCATGAAGAAGATGGAAGGCATGTGGACCAAGGCCGCTGCCCGCCAGAAGGAACTGGGCCAGCCCGTCACCGCCGACAAGAACTGGCTTGTGGTCAAGCCCGAAGAAATTCAGTAGCCGGTGTGCACCCTCGGTTCCGCCTTCTGACGCCGTGATCTGACATTCAGCAGGATATTCCGCCAGATATCCCGCGCAACCTGTCCCACATCCCTACCCCCCAATAAGTGAGGCCCACACGAAATGGTTCGTGTGGGCCTCATGATTTTAGCCTCTATACTGCGACCAGTGGGCGCTTACTCGGCCTTGAAGGTGAGTTTGTCGTCCGTGGCGTCCACCGTGACGCACTGGCCATCGCGGATTTTGCCGCCCACCAGTTCCTTGGCGAGCGGGGTTTCCACAGCCTGCTGCACGTAGCGTTTGAGTGGACGCGCGCCGTACACAGGGTCATACCCTGCATCGCCAATAAACTTGCGGGCCGCATCAGTAAGCTCAAGCCTGATCTTGCGGTCTTCAAGCCGCTTGCGCAGCCGGTTGACCTGAAGATCCACAATGCGGGCGATCTGGTCGCGCCGCAGGGGCAGAAAGACCACGGTTTCGTCCACACGGTTGAGGAACTCGGGGCGAAAGTGCGCCCGCAGATCCTCCATGACCCTTTCCCTCGCGCCTTCCTTCAGCGAGCCGTCGGCGGAGATGCCGTCCAGCAGGTGCATGGAGCCGATGTTGGAGGTCATGATGACTATGCAGTTGCGAAAGTCCACCGTGCGTCCCTGGCTGTCCGTAAGGCGTCCATCGTCCAGCAGTTGCAGCAGGGTGTTGAACACATCGGGGTGCGCCTTTTCAATCTCGTCAAACAGGATGACGGAGTAGGGCTTGCGGCGCACGGCTTCGGTAAGCTGACCGCCTTCGTCATAGCCCACGTATCCTGGAGGCGCGCCGATGAGCCGCGACACGGAGTGCTTCTCCATGTATTCGCTCATGTCGAGCCGCACCATGTTGTCTTCCGTATCAAAGAGCGCCTCGGCCAAAGCCTTGGAAAGCTCGGTCTTGCCAACGCCCGTGGGGCCAAGGAAGATGAACGAGCCTGTGGGCCGCGCCGGATCGGAAAGCCCCGCGCGGGCGCGCAGCACGGCATCGGCCACTGCTGTAACGGCTTCGTCCTGACCCACCACTCGCTCGTGCAGCTGGTCGCCCAGGCGCAGAAGTTTTTCGCGTTCGGATTCAAGCAGGCGCGTTACCGGAATGCCCGTCCACTTGCCCACAATTTCGGCCACATCGTCGGGGCGCACTTCTTCCTTAAGCAGACGCGGGCCTTCGTGTTCAGAACCAGCGCCGGAAGCGGAGGCCAGCTTCTTTTCCAGTTCAAGCAGTTTGGAGTACTTGAGTTCTGCGGCCTTGTTGAGGTCGTAGGCGCGCTCGGCCTGCTCAATGGCAAGTTTGGTCTGCTCGATCTGCTCCTTGATTTCGCGTACATGATCGATGGAGCCTTTTTCGCTCTCCCACTGTTTGCGCATGTTGGCCTGCTGGGCGCGCAGGTCAGCCAGTTCGTTCTCAAGCTTTTCAAGGCGCTCGCGCGAGGCGGCGTCTGTTTCGCGGCGCAGGGCTTCGCGCTCGATTTCGAGCTGCATGACCTTACGGTTCACTTCGTCCAGATCAGCGGGCAACGAGTCGATCTCTGTGCGGATCATGGCTGCGGCCTCGTCAATGAGGTCAATGGCCTTGTCCGGCAACTGGCGGTCGGTGATATAGCGGTGCGAAAGCACCACCGCTTCAACAATTGCCGAGTCGCTGATGCGCACGCCGTGGTGCACCTCGAAGCGTTCCTTCAACCCGCGCAGGATGGAGATGGCGTCTTCCACCGTGGGTTCTTCAACCATGACTGGCTGGAAGCGGCGTTCCAGAGCCGGGTCTTTTTCAATATATTTGCGGTACTCGTCCACCGTGGTCGCGCCGATGCAGTGCAGCTCGCCGCGCGCCAGCATGGGCTTGAGCAGATTGCCCGCATCCATTGCGCCTTCTGTCTTGCCCGCGCCCACGATGGTGTGCAGTTCGTCGATGAACAGAATGATCTGCCCCTCGCTCTTTTCCACCTCGTTGAGCACGGCCTTGAGGCGTTCCTCGAACTCGCCACGGTATTTTGCGCCGGCAATGAGTGCGCCCATATCAAGAGCAAAGAGCTTGCGGCCCTTGAGGCCCTCAGGCACGTCTCCCTTGACGATGCGGAAGGCCAGACCTTCCACGATGGCGGTTTTGCCCACGCCCGCCTCGCCAATGAGCACCGGGTTGTTCTTGGTGCGGCGCGAGAGAATGCGGATAACGCGGCGGATTTCGGAATCGCGGCCAATGACCGGGTCCATCTTGCCCTGCCGGGCTGCCTCCACGAGATCGCGGGCGTACTTGGTCAGCGCTTCAAATGTGTCTTCGGGGGTGGCGCTGGTCACGCGCGCGCCGCCGCGCAGCTCTTCCATGGCTGCCACAAAACGGGCGCGGGCGATCTTGTATTCCTTGAAAACTTCGCCAAGGGGCGAGGAGGGCGCAACATCGGTAAGCGCGGCAAACAGATGGTCAACGCTTACGTATTCGTCCTTCATGCGGTTGGCTTCGTTCTGCGCATCGCCCAGAATTTTTGCCAGCCGTTGGGTAATCATGATCTTGTTGGGGTCCATGCCGCCGCCGGAAACAGAAGGCCGCTTGCGCAGCGCGCCCTCGATGGCAACGCTGAGGGCCTTGGGCTGCACGCCCATCTGTTCCAGAATGCGCGGCACGATGCCGTTTTCCTGCTGCACGAGGGCCAGGGCCAGATGCTCGGCATCCGTCTCCTGATGGCCCATACCTGCGGCAATGCTCTGGGCCTGACCCACAGCCTCGCGGGCTTTATCCGTAAATTTGTTGATGTCCATAAGCTTCCTCCACACGCGCCCGCGCTGCGGCGGGCAAAATTTTGTTATTTCTGGCCGGGAGGCTGCATGCTCTCAAACCGGCTATTCGTCTTCAAAATGCTGCAGGCGTTGCACCCTGCGTTCCAGAGAATCTATGCGCTCCAGAAGATCCACAATAATAGTGCCGCCGAGCACGGGCAGCTCAAAGTCGCAACAGATGCGCTCAAGCTTGCGTACACGGTAGATGTCTACATCGCGAAAAAGGAAATCCTGCGCCGCGCTGGTGCGGGCTTCAATCCAGCCAAGGCCCATCAGTTCCTGAAGCCGCTCCGGCGCTATGCCTGTGGCTTCAATGAATTCCTGCCAGACCATGACCGTTGAAGGCACGGGCAGTGAAGGTTTTTTCGGGGTCATGCTCATTTGTGTCCTCCACCAGTAACCGTATCGGTTGCCGCCTGCGGCGGCGCCGCTGGAATATGCATGCAAACCCTGCGCAGCCGCCGGGGGTGTCCGCTGGCGGCTGCCTGATTGTTCCCTACGCGCGGGCCTTGAATGTTGATATCTCGGCCAGCTTGTTCCACAGATCGCGTTCTTCGTCCGTGATCTGGGCGGGAACCCGAATCATGATCTTTGCCAGCAGGTCGCCCCGCTTGTCGCCAGCGCCCAGGCCCTTGCCGCGCAGGCGGAACTTGCGCCCGGAGCTGGAGCCTGCGGGAATCTGCATTTCTACGCTGCCTTCAAGGGTAGGCACTTCAACCCGCGCGCCCAGAGCTGCTTCCCACGGGGCCAGGGTCAGATCGCATTGCAGGTTGTCTCCGTCCACCTTGAAAACATGGTGGGGCAGATAGCGCACCCGCAAAAAGAGGTCGCCCGGCGTGCCGCCCGGCGCAGGGTCGCCCTGCCCGGCGAGGCGCAGTTTTGCCCCCTCGCGGATGCCGGCGGGCACATTGACCTCAAGGGTCTTTGAACCTGCGGGCATGTTGATGGACACGGAGCGCGGGCCGCCGCGCATCACTTCTTCAAGGCTCAGGGCCAGCTCCGCCTCCACATCGCGGCCACGCCGCTGACGGGACGAAAATCCGCCAAAGGGATCAGGGCCAAAATTGGCCCCGCGCCCGCCAGCTTGCCCGCCGAAGGGGCCGCCGAACTGAGCGCCGCCGCCATACTGGCCACCGCCGCCAAACAGGGTTTCAAAAAAGTCTGAAAAGCCCGAACCGTCAAAATTTTTGCCGTTGAACGTGAAATGCACATTCTCAAAGCCCGGTTCGCCCTGAAACTGCTGGCCGTGTTGCCAGTTGGGGCCAAGCTGGTCGTACAGTTTGCGCTTTTCCGGGTCTTTGAGCACTTCATAGGCTTCGTTGATTTCCTTAAACTTCTCCTCTGCCTGCTTGTCGCCGGGATTGAGGTCGGGGTGGTATTTGCGGGCCAGCTTTTTGTAAGCCTTGGAGACCTCCTCGGCTTTCGCTGCGCGCTCTACTCCCAGAAGTTTGTAATAATCCTTGTACGATACTGCCATGATGCGTGCTCCCCGTCGGGTCGTTTCCTTGACGTGCGTCCAGAATACACCTGTTCACAACGCCTGCCCATAAAAAGTAATATCGGGCCGCGCATCGTCAATAGGCAAATGCCGTGTTTTTGTCTGGCATTACGCGGGGCTTTCCATAAACAGCAACAAAAGGCCCCTGCCGCCCGAAAGGGAACGGCAGGGGCTTATAGGCATGGCAGTGACAGGTGGCCTACGGCAGCAGCGGGCCGCGTGAACCGATGGTGTAAAAGTTGCGGCCCACGCGGGAGGCTCCGTTGAGCAGGGTGCTGCTCAGGCCAAGGTAATCCGTTTCGGCGCGCGAGCCGGCAAAGTCGGCGTTGGATGCCGACACAGCCGACTGGTTGCGCAGGCTCCAGGCCTGCATGTCTTGCGAATGAGCCCTGCTTTGCCCCTGCTGCTCGGCGGAGAGAGCGTCCAGTTCGCCTTTTTCGGCGGTGTCCAGGGCTTTATCCAGTGTGGAGCCTGCATCGGTTTGCGCTCCTGATGCCCCGGCCTGAGCGCGTTGCGCGCCGATGATGCGAGCCGCCTCCTGCCGCTTGGCCTGCGCGGCTTCGTATCCTGCGCGGCGTTCCTGCCGGGCGGCCTCGTCTGCCGCCTGTGCGCTCAGTTCCGCTTGCTGGGCGTTGCGGGCCGCAAGGTCGGACTGGTATTCCGTCTGCTGGCGGCGGTTTTCTGCCTGCTGCACGGCGCTCACGGTTCCGGCTGCTGCCCCGGCGAGGGCCACGGCTGCGCTGATCATGGCGGCGGTGCTGGTTGCAATGGCCATTAGCTGTCCTCCTCAATTGTTCCTGCGGCCTTTGTTCCTGCGGCCTTGGCTGGCGCTGGCGGCAGGGTTTTGTGCCAGATGGTCTCCGTGGGCTGCGCTCCAAGGCGGCGGTAGAGCGCATGGCAGGGGCGGGACGCTGGCGAACTGTACTGCACAAGGTTCACGCCGCGCGCGGCAAGGGCCGACTCCGCGTGGCGCAGCAGCCGCAGGGCAAACAGGCCGCCGCGTGCGCCAGGGGCAAGATACAGCCCGTCCAGAGCCGCCAGCAGAGTTTGCGGGCAGTGCGGGCAAGACACCAGGGTAAAGACGGCATAGCCTGCCAGTGGAGCGCCGGAAGTATTGGAGGTTGCGCCGTGGTCGTCCTCGGCAAGCCCCCGTGCGGCGCTGATGTGCAGCATGCCCAGCCGTTCAAGGCTGGCATAGCGTTCATGATCAAGTCGGTAACGCTGTGCGTCATGCAGGGCGGCTTCCACCTCATCCCAGTGGGCGGCGGCGAGTTGTTCCGCTTCTGCGGCTACCTGCGAAAATGTTTCTGTTGCTATGGTCAGCATGGATTGCTCCTGCCGTGTCAGGCAAAGGTTATGTCCAGCGTGAGCGCAAGAAGGCGAAAGGGCAGGGGACGCCGCTGCACCAGCCAGATGCTCGTTTGGTTGTCCCAACCGCCGCTGGGAGCGCAGGTGATGTCGCCGGAGAATGGCTGCACGGCTTCGCCCCAGTGCTCCGGCATGAAGGGCAGGTCGTACAGTTCGTTGCGGCTTGGGCCGTATTGCCCGCCTACGCTACGATACAGGCGCAGCGAGCAGGAACCGTAGGCCCGCCCTTGCGCCAGTGTCGTGCCGGAATTGAAGTCACCCTCAACAGGCAGAGGGGAGAGCACTGATACATACGGCAGGCCTGCCTGCACCACGGAGGCCGCGTAGGGCAGCTCTATGCGGCCATTACGCACCACGCAGCCCTCCACAGGGCTGCCGTCCGCCAGTACGGAAAGCGCGCAGCCTTCCAGATGATCCAGGCCTTCCACGGTTGAAGCTGGCGTATCTGTGCGGATGCCAAGGCCGCAATCCACAAAATAGGCTTCGGCAATGGGCTGGCTGTCGGCCCAGACCGGGGCCAGCCGCTCCAGAAAATAGCGCGTCCGGCCTGCAATGGTGCGGCGCACCACAAGGGCCAGCGCGTCGCCGTCCTGATCCGCCACTGTTGCGGCAGAAATAACCTCGCCGTCTGTCACATGGCGCGACCATCCCCAGATGTCGTGCTCCTTCATGTAGGTAAAACCCAGCAGCAGGCCGTCATCGCGCACGCACCAGATAGTTGAGCCGGGAGTTTGCTGATAGGCCCACTGTTTGATGGTGTGCCCCTCAAACAGGTGAGGGGCAAGAATGGAAAGATCGTTGCCAGAATAGCCGTCTTTTTCCAGCGAATAGAAAAGATCGCGCACTCGCGAGCCGTGGCGCTGCACATGCAGCACCGAGTTGCCGATGATGATGGGTGCAAGCCCCGCGCTGCCCCAGTACGACTGGGCGGTGATGCTGACCTTCTGGGGCGTGATGGCCGATCCATCGCCGCCGCTGGCCTTGTATTCGCTACCGGAGGTGCCCACCAGAAGATCGCCGAAGCTGGCAACCCAGGTTACAGAGTCTATGGAGCCGGAGGCGATGAGGTATTCCACCGGATCATCATCCTGCAAGGGGCGCGACTTGCGGAAGGATTCAAAATCTCCAGTGCGAGACATGTAAAATGCCTGCGGCGTGCCGGGGGTGGCGGCAAGCACCATGCGCTGCTGGTGAAAGGCCACCACGCCGGGATTATTGTTGTCGGCAAAAGGATTCCAGTCTTCGCGAGGCGTGTCTGTGGTGTCGGCCTTGTAGTTCTGGTCGCTGAAACTGGTGCCGGAGGCAACGCCGATAAATCCGAAGTAGCCCGCTTCCTCGCGGTAAACGTTATATTCCGCAGCGCCTTGAACGGCAGGCCAGCTTATGGTTGTGCTGTTGCCCACCACCCAGTCGGAGGGGTGCCGCGCGCCTTTGCATTCACCTGCTGGCGAGGCGAGGGACTGCCTGCCGTTGCCATCCACCGCCGCCACCTTGTACCGCAGGGTGTATGAACCGCCGCTGCCAGTAAAGGCCAGCGTGGGTGCGGCGGGGACGGGCAGGGATGTGTTCAGTTTTACCTGTTCCAGGCTCCAGGTATAGTTTCCACCCGGTGCGTCGCGCCGTACTATTTTGTGCAGCGGATATTTCTGGTGGGCCAGATAGACCACATCACCCACCTGCGCGTGGCAGAGCGAAAGCAGATCTTCCGCCGCATAGGGGGTCGCCATGACAGGTGCCGTGGAGAATCCGGAAACTGTTGCAACGCGCAGGGTTTTTTCGCCAAAAACAAGAAGAAAATTCTGACTTGGATGCGCGCTGAAGGTGAAGGGGAGCAACACGGAATACGCCCCAAGCTCAGCCAGAAAGCGGGTGCCGGGCCGCCGGGCCACATCGCCATGCAGGCCGGGGAGCATGTTTTCCATGCAGGCAACGCAGTTGCGGTAACGGGAAAGATCGTACCGGGCCGAGAGCGTGGGCGATATTTCACCGCCAGTAAAGTTTTGCAGGGCTATGCGCATGGCTGTTCCGTCTGCAAAGTACAAGGAGCATCGGGCCACGGCGTAGCCTCGCCGCCGCCGTCCCACGGCGCGCCGGACTGTTCGGGCAGGGCGCGCAGGGCGGCCCGGTATGTCTTGACAAGCGCCAGATTGTCCGCGCGGATAGGGTAGTCGGCCAGCAGATACTTGTCCGTAGCTGCAAGCCGCACATCACGAGCGGCGCGCAGGGATTCAAAGATAGCTTCCGCAGGCCGTGGCGGTTCTTCCCCGGCCTTATACGGCTTGCCATCCCATCCACGCACCACCTCATAATCCATCTTGACACTGCCGGGGAATGGCTGCGCGTCCCACATCTCAATATCACCAGCGGCATTTTTAATTACGTATGTAGACATCAAAATGCCCCCTCATCGTAAGTGAACTGTGCCGCCAGACCGTTTGGCATATTCCCTTCAACAAAGACTGGATCATTTTTACGAACCGGAACCTCAATAATGCAAGTCTGCGACGCGCCAGATGCCCACACTATATGGTCAAACGTATATGAGGCTCGTGACCCGCGTAAATATTGTCCAGCTGCAGTGGATATTCCCACAAGCTTTATACAACCACTAGCAGGTGCTGCTGCTGTCCACTGACCATAACCGGGAAATACAATTGAAATTGCACGCTGGCTAAGCTTAGCGTAGTTCGCCACTTTGCCGGAACCTGCTGCCGTAAGGTTATCCATATCCAGGTTGGCCTTGCCCGCCAGGCCTGCCATGTAATTCGACCAGTCGAACACGCTGGCGCTGTTCTGCGCGGATGCCAGAACGACAAAATGCCGCAGGCGTACCTGTTCATCGGTGACTGTGGTGGAGTTGCCGTAGATAGCACTACTTCGTGACAAGTCCACGGACACTACAGAGGCCTCCCCACCCCCACCTGCAAATCTGGTAGTTTCGCTTGCCTGCGCAAAAATTCCAGAATGAACACTATAGGTTGTGCCGGAATCACGCCCAAAGATATAACCCAAGGTACCCGTTGCGTTAGGCAACCCGGCCTTGACGCTCTTACCCAGCTCTGCGGCACTGGCGGCATGCGTGATGGAATCGCCGTTTTTCAGCAGCGGCACCTTGAACTTTTGGGCTGTGGTGTCCAATGCGAATTTGGCGCAGTTGCCCGTCAATGCCACCTGGGCGGCGAAGGCGGCATATGTGCAGGTGAGTAGTTTGCCGCCAGCAAGATACGTGTCGTAAAACTCCCTGAACTGCTCACGCGTGTACTCGCAGCCATCGGCCGGAACAGTGCCGTTGGGCACGTAGCCCTCTGCCGCCATCACGCTCATAACGCTACCGATCAGGGTTGTGCTGATGGCGGTGATACCTTGCTCCGCAGCATCCAGCCGCGCATCCTGCCGGGTGTTTTTTGATTCCGCGCCTGCCATGCGGCTGAGCAAGTTGTCCGGCACGGCCTGTTGCGCCGCATATGCGGCAGTTTGGGCAGTCTGGGCGCTTGCCGCTGCAATATCAGCCTGTGCAGTGGCGGCGCTCACGCTTGCTTCTGCCGCTTTGGCAACCGTTTGAGCGGCTGTGGCTGCGCTCGCCGCTGCGGCAGCGGCAAAGTGCTCGGCGGTGGTGGCATTTTGGGCTGCTGCGTCACGGCTGGCATAGATGGATGCAACCACTTCTTCCGGCGATTTGCCGCTGGTGGCAGGCATAATGACGGCGCGCGCGAGTTTTTCGTTCAGTTGTTGAAGTTCCGCTGTGGCCTGATCCAGCCCGTCTTCTATGACTTGCGGATCAAAGCGTGAGGCAGATATGAGGTCTATGCCCTGCGCAAAGGGCATGTTGCGTACTATGGCAAGCCGCCAGCCTGCGGGCAGGGGCGCTCCATTGTGCAGATAGGTCACGGTGCCGCCGCTCTCGCCGATGCTGGCTGTCCAGCCCTGGGCAGGGGAGGTTTCCGCTTTGGGCGATGTGATGCTGATGTTAAGCTGGTCTGTGCTCCAGACCTTGAAGGCAAAGGGAAAGGATGTTGCTGCGCCATTGCCTTCATACACGGCGCGGCTGGGGCTGTATGGCAGGGTCATACCTCGCTCCTTGCGGGTTTTGCTGTGATTGCTGGGCGCGTTCAGCGCACGGCAAGCCAGGGGTCTTCCACAGGGCGGTCACTGCGTTCAGACGCGGCGGCGCTGCGGGCCGGGGGCAAGCTTGCGGCGTAGAGCTGCTCCAGCTCGGCTGCCTTCTGGCTGCTGCCTTTAAGCAATGGGGCTGCTATGAGAGCTGCCAGCTTGCGGGCCAGCATGTGCGCGAAGAGGTCATCAAAAAGGCGACTGTTGCGCACATCTTCCGTGTACAGGGCAAGGGCGCGCGCTGCATCGGTGAGCAGCAGCGAGCCATCGCCCGCAGCATTCTGCGCAAGGCAGAAGGGGCGGGCCGTAATGCCCTCGTGGCGCACCTCGTGCACCTTGAGGCAGTCATCGGGCAGGGCGTAGGCAAAACGGAATTCCGGCGCATAGCCTTCGGGCAGCGGCACAAGGGCCATCCATGTTCTGCGCTGGGCAAAACTCCAGGGAAAATCGCGCAGCACCTGTCGCCGGGCGGAATCCCAATACAGGCGGCATTGCAGGGCCTCTGGCGTATTTTCCTGCTCCGAGGCAACACTGCGCGTCCCCAGGAAGCCCAACGCGCGGTTCCACACGCTTATCTGGCTGATGGTCATGGCAGTTCCTGTGATGAAGTGGAGAAAAAGCCTCCGGCCTGCCCCGCAGGGGGCCGGAGGCTGTAGACTGACGGGCTGTGTTTTAGCCAGCCATGATGGCAGATTCGTAGGGCAGGTCTTCCTCCCGCGTGAGGGCAGCAAAGATGCGTCCCTTGCTTACTGTTTTACCGTCAACGGGCGTGACGGCGAAGGTCAGACGCAGCCAGCTCTTGCGCACGCCCTGGGGCAAAAATCGCAGGTAAGGGCGCGCGCCAAGGCCGAGGCCGGGAGCTTCCGTCGGGTTGTGCACCGTCACCGAAGCGCCGGGAACGGCAGCCCAGGGGCCGTCGGCGTGATCCGCCTCCTCCATGCAGATGGTGAGGCTTTGCGTTTCAGCCGGGGCAAAAGCTTCGGTAACAGAAAGCCGCAGGGGCATGGGCTCCATGCGTCCGGGAAGCTTCAGGCCGGTAAGGGCCACAGGCTGCCCCGTGGCGTTGGCGGTAAGGGGGCCTTCAAAAAACACGGAGTTGCGGTCGATAATAGCCATGAAAACTCCTTTGGCGGAATAGGTGAAGAGCAGCGAAAGAAAAGGCTGGGTACTGCGCGGAAGCTCCGGCAAGGGCTTCCGCGCGTTACAAAAGATTGTGGCTAGGCCACCACGCCTTCGCTGGAGAGCACGGCGTCGCACTGGCGCACGGGGCGACCATGCAGCACAGGCACGGCCTTGGAGTCAAAAAATTCGCCGTACTGCAACTGCACGTTTCCCGCATCGGAATTCTGCAACTCAAGGGCGGTGAGCACGTCGGCATTGGCATACCATACGGCCTTTTGGCGCAAGTGTTGGGGCATGAGGTTCTTGGCCTCGATGGTCAGCTTTTGCATATCCACAAAGCCGCTCTGCCCCTTGCGCTTGCCGAGAGAGGCCACGGGCAGGTTGGCGATGCGCACGATGCCGCGCCAGTCGCGCACGGCAAGGCCGCAACGCCAGTTGTATTTGTCGCCCACCACCTGATATTTGCGGCCGTCCGGGTCCTGAGCCATGTAGGTTTTGAGGTCTTCGTGCGAGAGGCCGCCGTTGCTCTCCTTGGGGTAGACGCCATGCACCGACTGCGCGCCCCAAGAGACAAGCCACAGGGAGGTGCAGCCGCCCTCGTCGCGCCCGCCCGCGTCGAGCACGTTTTTGGCGTCCAGGGCGGGATAACGCATGGCAAGGCCGTTGAATTCATCAGGATTCAGATTGCTGTTGCCGTAAAAGAGGGTGGTGGCCACTTTCTGGCGCATGGCTTCGGCAAAGGCCACGCCTTCGCTCATGCGAAAGGCTTTGTCGCGGCTGCCGTAGAGGCGCAGTTCTTCCACGTCCAGTTCCATGATGGCTTCAAGGATACCGCAACCTTCCTTGACCTGGCTCCACTGCGACTTGGAGGGCGGCGTGCCCTGATACAGCCTGCGCCAGTAAACTTCGGGCAGCCCGGTGCGGATGCGGGTGAGGTGGCCATCGCTCTGGTTGGATTCCATCCAGAGCACATCGTCCATGATGTCGTTGGTTTTGTTCATCAGTTCGATGATCTGCCCGGCCTTGTCGCCACGGTAGAACTGCTCCATCTCGGCCAGGGACACCACCAAACCCATGGAATTAGCCATAATACCCTCGTCTGTTTGCAGGTTGCTCAAGAAATTTTGTTGCTGGGCCATGCTACTTGCAGGGGCGTATATCAGATGCTTCCACTACGCGAACTCCAGCCCGCGTACATGCGCTCTTCAAGCGGCGGCATGGAGCCGCCCGCCTGTCCCTGCACCAGCCCGTCCTCCATGAGGGCATCGGCAAGTCGGTTGAAAAAGCGCAGCACGTCAGGGTTGTTGCCGTAGCCGGTCTGTTCCAGCAGTTGGCCGATGCGCTTGCTTTCATCAAACCGGTCAAGAGCAAGCTGGGCGCGGGCAACAGTGGCGGGCAGGTTTGCGCCGCCGATCTGCGGGTCTTCCGTGGCCTCCTTGCGCCATTTGTTGACCTGCTCCTGCCACTGGTGGCGCTGGCCTGCCTCATGCTCGCGCAGGCGCTGGGCGAAGGGGTCAGCCTGTGGATGGGTCTGTGACTTGGCCTGTTCATTCGCCTGGGCGGGATTTTCTGCGCCAGCGGCAGTCGGTGGCGTTGCGGCGGCAGGGGCGGTGCCGCCTGTTCCTCCATTGCTCTGGTCTGCGCCGGACAAACCGTTCGCAGAGGAAAAGGCGTTTTCGGCAGTGGAGGAAGCCTCAGAAGGTGTCGAGATCATGAGCATCGTTCTCCTTGGTTTGCAGCAGCTTGGGCAAATGCCCGGGGTTTGCCTGTTGCATGAGGCGCATAAGGCGCATGCCGATCATGCGTTGGCCCTCTGCGTAAAAAAGGCGTGCGCTTTGGCAGGATTCGGGTGCATTGCCCACATCCTCGGCACTGAAGTTGCGGCACAGATGCAGCAGCCAGCGCAGCAGTACGCGGCCCTGAGGCTGGGCCATTAGCGCATCCACTGCGGCCCGCATGGCCGCATCGAACGTCTGGGCGCGGTTGGCGGTATGCTGATGCGCTTGTTGTTTGACCTGTTCATATGGGGCAAAAACATCCATCAACGATGTTCCTCCGGTTTTGCGCCCTGAGGCTCGTCCCGCTGCGCCGCCTGTCCTGTTGCCTGTGCCTTTTTCGTATGTTCAGCGCGGGCAAGTCCTCCCGGCAGGGCATTGCGCAGCAGCCGCGTGATGCCGTCCAGCACGCTGCCCTGTTTGCCGTCCGGGCCGGAAAGCGGGCTTTGCGAGAGCTGGCGCACCATATCCACCCCCTTGCCAAGGGCTTCTGTGATGGCCTGCGTCTGGGCGTCATCAGCCCTGGCGGCGCGCAACTGCTGGCGTTCCTCCGGCGAGCGCGTGAGGCTCACGGGCAGGCCCAGACTTTCCGCATAACTATCCAGCAGATGATCCACATTGAGGGTGTCCAGGGCTTCGGGCCAAGCGCTGGACGCCTTGAGGGTCAGGGCCATGTACTGGTCTGCCGCATTGATGCCCACCAGCTTCTGGGCCTGCGCCAGCAGGGATACAAACTCCACGCGCAGGCGGCGGCCCGCCAGCTCTGGCGGGCACGGCGGCAGCATGTCCAGATCGCGCATGCATTCAAAGGTGCGGTCCATGAGCGGAATGAACAGCTCATCGTGCAGGCGCTCCAGCACAGGGCCAACGAGCACCAGCTTTTCCTCCTCCCGCGCTGCGATTTCGCTGGCTGTTACACCGCTGCGTCCGTCAAGGATGAGCTTGAAGAGGTCGTTGTACAGCCCCTTGCGTATCTGATCCTGAACCGACTCCATGGCCTTCCGTGCGGTGGCGAGGTCGGGGTTTATCTGCAACAGGGGCGTTGCCGCCTGAGGGCTTTGACCCGGCGCGCTGTCCACGTAGTTGACGCCGCCGGGGGTGAGATCAAGCCCTACGGAGCGCAGGCCCGCAGCTACGCTCATGGGCGGGTCAACCGCCTTGTGGATGGCCTTGAGCGTAGTGACGCCCATCTGTTGCAGCATGCGGCAGTCGGGCAGGGCGTCCATGGCGGGCGAACGCCCGTACACATCGTTGCCCGCCACATCCCAGCGCGGGCCAAAGCCCGGAAAGGAGCGAAAGCCTGAAACCTTAAGGGCATGGCGGTTGCCGTCGCGTCCTTCCAGCCAGTAGACGGAAGCAACGGGCATGCGGCTTGCGTCAGCCAGCCCGTGCTGCGTGTTTTCGCGCGGATAGACTGCCTGAATGACGTTGCGCCGCTCCTCGGGATTGCGACGGGCCGCCTCGCGCAGGGTTTCGGGCAAGGCCGAGGGGCCGAATGCCTGAACGATCTGGCGCAGGGTCATGGCGCTGCGGCGGAACACCGTGTCCACCCGCCGCGTTGCATCGCAGTCCAGCGCGTACTCTCCCGCGCACAAGGGGATAAAGCGGAAGCCGTGCTGTGGGTCGGCCAGCTCAAAAACAAAGGCCGTGCCAAAGGTGCCAAGTTCGCCATATATGGTGTGCATGGCATTGTAGAAGTTTGACCGCTGAAACACGGTGCGCATCCGGTTGGCGACTTCGTCCAGCCAAGCTTGACCGGGGCGGCTGCGGGCCAGATCGGCATCATCAAGGCTCAGCCGGAACCACGGCCTTGCCGGGCTGGTGAGGCCGCCCTGAAGGCCCGCCGCCAGCGTACGCATGGCCAGAATGCCAGTGGCGTCCACAAGCCCCCGGTTGAGCATGGGGCCTTCTTCCGCCGCGTCCACCTGCGGATTCAGACGGCAGCGCGTGGGCAAAAAATGATCCGCCAGGCTTTGCCATGCCGCGTCCCAGGGGGCACGACGCCGCAACAGGGCATCGTGCCGCCGGGAAAGGGCCTGTACGTCCACAGCATATTGCGCGGCGTTCTGTTCGGAACTCTGAGGGGCGGGCTGCCCCTCAGGCGCGATGCTGTTCTGAGTGTGTGCGGCCACGCTACTGCCCCAGCAGGGTTTTGCGCGTTGCATCAGCGCGGTTGAGCGGGCTGGTGTACACAGAACCGTTGATGCCAGCCGCCTTGGCGGCTTTGTCTTTCTGGTTCTGGCGCGCCGCCGTGGCGGCCTCGGTTACGGGTTTTTCCACTTCCTGCTTGGGAACGGGCGCAACTGCGGGCACATCGGGCGTGCCGCCTCCTCCAAATCCCATGACGTTCTCCTTATGTTGAATGATTGCAGACAAGTCCTGCGGTGTGCAGAGCACCAGTACGCCGTCCACCCATGTTTTTTTGCGGGTATGCAGACATGCGCCGGGCAAGCGCCCGAGCACGCGAAATCCGCAGGCTTCGGCCAGCCTCCAGGCATGGCGGTTGGGGGCCGGGCAAAGCCCCATAACTGCGGAGCAGTCGAGGTTTGCAAAAGCCCAGCTCAAGCCCCCGTGCGCCATGGGCACTGCCAGCCGCGCCCATTGACGAAAGGTGGTGAAATCAAACTCCCACACCCGCCCCCTGCGGGGACTGAACATGGCGCAGGCCAGCAATGGGGCCGGGGTGGAAGCGTAAGCAGAGGCGGCTTCCGGCGGCGGGCCATAACAGCCCAGCAAAACGCCTCTTTCCGGCGCGGTGATTGTCTGCCACTGGGCCAGCGTGGGCTTGAGCAGGGAACTCATGGCGCTGGCTGTGAGGCCTTCGGCTTCCATGTGTTCAAAAACGTCATCGCGGGCGTGTTGATCCACAATGGGGGTGTAGGTAAAGCGCATCAGCGTCCTCCAAAAAAGTCGTAGTCAGTGCGGGCGCGGCGCGCGCCAGAGGCTGTTTCCTGCTGCGGGCGATAGCCCGTGACGGCGTAGCGCAGGGCGTCTGCCGCGTGGCTTGCCCAGTCGTGCAAGGGGCCGGAGCCAGCCTGCGCGGCCTGCGAGCCTTGCCCGGCGCCAGCCTTCCAGCGCCGCCTGTATGCCCGCAGGGCCTTTACGCCTTGGGCGCAGGCTGCCGCATCAAACCAGAAGCGCGGCAACTGGCGGCGCAGGGCATCTATGCCGTCAGCCAGCGACAGAGCCGGAGCCAGGGTAAAGCGTATGCCCAGTTGGGCGGCGCTTTCCCAGCGGCTCAGCCCGGTGCCAAGTTCGCGCACGCGGATGTCGTGCGGAGCAATGTGGGTGCCGTAAACAAATCCGCGTCCGGCAATGACCCCATCATGGACAGCATGGGCGGTGGCTTCCGCAGTTTCAGCAGGGCGGGCCTTGGCGGCCAGAACCTGCGCATAGTGTGCCAGCCCCTCGCCGGAAGCTTCGTAGTAGTCGAGGATGCGCCAGCAGCCCGATGGCTCCACCTGAAAAAACCAGATGGCCGTGGCGTCATCCATGCCCAGATCCCAGGCTGTATGCACGGGAAGCTCAGGCGCGTGGGGCAGGGGGCGGATACGCCCCTCGCGTTCCGCTGTATCCAGCAGGGGCGCGTAGTAAGCGCCGCGCACGGCCGCTGCAAACGAGCACTCGAATTCCTGAAGATACTCGGCCTCGTCCATGCCCCGGCGCGCCGCTGCCAGCTCCTGCTGCGGCAGGTAGCCGGTTTCAGAAGCAGGAAAACGGAAGCGCGACCAGATGCCTTCTTCGTCCGCGCCTGCCTGCTGCCACACGTCATAGAGCAGGTTGTCCGTGCCTTGAGGCGTGCCGCAGAAAAGCGCGCGGCCCTGACGGTCGGCCAGCATGGGGCGCAGCACCTGCGTCCATACTTCGCGGGGCATGTCTGCCGGCTCGTCCAGTACCAGATCATCCAGATACAGGCCGCGCAGGGCTTGCGCGTTTTCCGTTCCCAGCAGGCGTATGCGGCCCCCGGTGGGCAGCACGCAGACAAGCTCGCTTTCCAGAAATCGCGTGCCGGGCACGGCCCCGGCAAACTGCTTGCAGTAGTCCCATGCGACCGCCTTGGCCTGCCCAAGAAAGGGCGCGGCATAGGCTGCCCGCCAGTCGTGTTTGCCCACGCGCAATGCCTGGCGCACCAGATCATTGACCGCCGCTACCGTTTTGCCAAAGCGCCTGTGGCAGAGCAGCACGCAGAAGCGGGTGCGCTCCTCATGAAAGCGCCACTGCAAAGGGCGGGGGCAGTAGGGGATAATGTGCGGCTCAGGCTGGGACATGGAAAATATCCTTGTTTTTCAAGAGAAACTGTTAGTTGCTTGAGCTGTATTGCGGCAAAGTTTTTTGCACGGGCGGTTTGCCGGATGCTCCTGACGGCTTGGATGATGTCCGGGGCGATGCTCCAGATAAATCTGTGGGCAGCCTCCCGGATGCAGCACTTGGGGGGGCGCCCCACACAACCACCATCCTGGGCGGGGCATCGGGCGAGGCTTCATCGCGCAGGGAGCGCAGAATTGCATGCAGTTCCTTTATTTCTTTGACAATATCTATACTTTTTTCCGCAATATCAGCAGCGCTAAGGGTGCTGGTGAGCAGGTCAAGACGCTGCCCAAGGCTGTCGAGCAAGGTGGAGTTGCGGCAAGAGCCTTTACGTTTTGCAGGGGGCATCAGTTGCAACCTCCCGCAGCATCGGCCCCTGCGCGGCAGGCGAAAGCCGCACCACTCTGAGGCACGAGGCGCAGACGGTCTTCCTGCCGCTCAAAGCTGTGCTCAAGCCGCTCAAGCAGCCTGTCCAAACCAGATATTCGCACATTGAGCGCCTGAATTTCACCGCGCAGGGCCGCCAGCTCGTTGTGCAGGCCTGCTAAGTCTGCGGTATCGGGGGCGAGCCGCAGGTTTTCTTCTATGGCGCTAAGCCTGCGGGTGGTTGCGGCCTCACGCCGGGTATCGCGCTGTACGTGCAGTAGGTAGTCCTCCTGCCGTACAAAGGCCCGGCGCAGGCTCCACAAGGCCCAGGCAAACAGCCCCTGCACAAGCAAAACAAGCAGGCTTGCCCCTGTGGAAGAAAAAATGTCCATCATTACGTATCCTCCAGGCCTGTTGACCTGCTCAAAAATAAATTTTCTCAGTGGTTGTCAGATAGCTGCGCGTATAGACCTGCCTAAAATCCCAGCCCCAGCATGCCCAGCAGCAGGGTCATGATCTGGTTCAGGGCCGAGGGCGGCAGGTGGTCGCTCCAGCCAGGAAAAAACAGGGGAATAATGATAAGTCTCCCCGCAACCTCCCAGCAGAACAGCAGGGAGAGCATCCAGCCGAGGAAGGAGCGCCACAGCCGCAAAGTGCTTGCGGGCGCGCCGCCCACCTCTGCCTCGTTGATGCGGCTTTGCGCATCGTTCTGCCGGTTGCGGTCGGGCAGTATCTTGCCCACAGCACCAGTGATGCCGCCCAGCAGGTTCCCAAGCAGTGCCCACATGTCAGTTTGCCTCCCGTTCAAGTTCTGCAAGATACTGGGCCAGTGCCTTAACCCTGTTGCGCCAGCCTTCAAGAAACACCTTGAGGGACGGGCGACGGGCAGCCAGATCACGGTAAAAGGCATCGCGCAGGCGCAGTATCTGCCGGGCGGCAAACCACTGGAGGTTGGCCGATTCCAGGGCTTCAGCCAGTTCTGCTGTGCGCGGGCCGGGGATGCCGTCCTCGGCAATGGACCGATAGTGGTCGAGCTGGGCTTCACCAACAGAGTTCATGCCCTGCTGCAACTGGCGCACTGCTCTGGCTGGCCCCATGTTGACCGCTCCGTCGTACAAGGCCACGGCCAGAGGTAGTGGCAGGGCGGCGCAACCAAGGGCATCCCAGAAGTGCTTTTTGAACAGCGCGGCGGCCTGCTGCCTGGTGCAGGCGCGGATGTCGTCAGCGTCCACATCGCCGTCCATATCCAGATCAATGCCGTTGTACGTACAATTGGGGGTGCGTGCAGCAGAGCAGCCATCGCAGCTTCTGTGCTGGTGCAAACATTCCTGCCGGGCCTGCTGGGCAAGATCCTGCACCCAGCGCAGGGAAACCCCGTACTTGGTCAGACCGCCCGGATCAGCGGGGTGGTCTGTGAGGCCGCCTTCCCATCTGGCGGTGAAGGCGTGGGCGGTATCAAACAGATTGGGCATGATGAGGCTCCTTGGCATGGTGTCGCCGCAATCAGCGGCGTGAGGAGAACATGCCAAAAAGTCGGGCGCACGTAAGACTGAAAGGATTCAGTAGTGTCAAAGGCGCAGGATGCGTTATTTTTGCAGATTTTTTGCGGAAAATGAGGAGTTTGTGGCAAAAAAAGCCAGCATAAACGCTGGCTTAAATTTTTTAAGGGCAGGCAGTCTGTCGCTTTTGGCTTAATTTACAGCGCATTATCGTGCTTCTGGGCAGAAATTTGCGCGGAATCGCCAAGCATCAGCAGAAGTTTAGCCTGCGGGGGAACGGAGCTTTCTTTTTTCAGAATCTGCCATACGCGGCGGTCAGACACGCCGTGACGGCGCGCCAGGCTGGACACCGCAGCCGTACTGCTTGAACCACCCCCAGTGCTGCGTGAAAAACCTTTGACGATCTCATGTTGCCGAAGGCGGGTCACAAGAGCTGTGCAGCGGGGTACATACAGGCTTGTGCCGCCAAAAGTCGCCATGAGCTTGCGCAGGCATTTAAGGCCAAGCGTTTTGCGCAGCGGATGCGTTCTGTCCTTGGGCACATTGCGCGGTACGCGTATGCATTGCCCGCCAAAGGCGCGCAGTACCCCCCAGAACTGCTTCATGTCGTTGAGGGCTCTCCATATTTGGCGCGCATTGTCGGGCAAATGGTTGATAAGCTCGCGCCACTGTTCCTCTGTTTCAGCCATGCGCAGGGCATGGCCCCATGCGGGATTATTTTTGCGGCGCACACGCGAATCGCCCTCCGGAGCAGAAGTTTCTGCTGAAGATTTAACAAGTTCTGGCTGACTGTTATCGGGCTTTGCCGGGTCAATGGGCCTATTGGTCATGGCGCGTCTCCACAGTTTGGCAGACGCGCGCGGATATGCCGATGGCGGGCGATTCTGGCGTTGAGGACGGTGTTTGCGGGCAGATACTGAACTGCGTGGAAATTTCCTTATCCATCTGGCAGGACAGAAGGCGGATGTGTTCGATGACAAAGCGCAGAATAGGCTGCTGGATGGCGCACTCGCCAGAGTGTAAGGAATCCAGCACAGCGCTCAGGTTAGTGATGTCGTTAGGAAATGCGGACATGCTATGCTCCAAAAATAGAAAATTAAATTTAATGGGCCGTAAAATAGAAAAATCACTATTCGTGGGGATAGTCAAGGAAAAGTTTTATTTATAAGAAAAGTTTTAACAATGTGAATTTGTTTACATAAATTTTGAAATATGCCAAGAATAATGACTTTCATCAGCATAGATTTAAAAGTTTTCTTTGAACTTCAAGGAAAACTTGAAATTACCTAAAAACAAATATAGATGTGTACAAACAGCTCGTTTTTTTTATGAAAATATGGTCCGTGCTGGTCGGCCATCTACGGCCTCGGCACTTCAGGGCAGCAAACAACAAGGGAAAAACATGAAGAAAGCACAAGCGCCCCTGGTATCAGCTTTTGGCGCGCGTATGCGTCAGCGCAGGGAAAACTTGGGGTTGCACAAGCAGGTACTGGCAGACACGGTGGGTCTGAGCCTGACGACTATTCAGCAGTATGAGAACGGGCAGATGCCCAAGGGCAGCCATGCCGTGCGGCTTGCCGATGCCCTTGAGTGCTCGCTGGACTGGCTGCTGGCCGGGCGTGGTGATTGCGGCAACGGAATGGTGCACACGCCCGAAGCGCGGCTTATGATGGTTCCTATGGCCGAGGCCCGGCTTTCTGCCGGGACAGGAAGTTTTGAAACTGGCGGCGAGGTGTTGCGCCACTATGCCTTCAGGTGGGATTTTTTACGGCGTAAGGGCAATCCTGCGCAAATGGTGCTGTTGCGCGTCTCTGGCGACAGCATGCAGCCCCGGATTGTGAACAATGACGTGGTGCTGATAGACCAGAGCCAGCGTGAGCCAGTGCCGGGGCGCATATACGCTGTGGGCGTGGAGGATATGGTTTATCTTAAGGTGCTGGATGCCATGCCGGGCAAGCTCATACTTACCAGCATCAACCCGGATTTCGCCCCTATTGAAGCCGATACAAGTGAGCAACTGGGCGGCCTGGTGCGTATCATCGGCAGGGCCGTATGGGTAGGGCGAGAGCTGGACTGAGCCAATCAGCGCGCAACGGCCACGGCTGACGCACGCAGGCTTTGCTCGTGGTTGGCGTGCAGCATAAGCGATGCGCGGCAGATATCTGCCTTACCAACAGAGACTGGCAAAACAAAGCCTGAGTCTTATGGCCGGGGCAACTACGGGGTTGCGGTGGGATAGCCTGCTGTCAGTTCTTGAGGGCAACGCTGGGGGCGGCGATTTTATCCATGTCGTGTTCGCTGGCAAGGTTGCGGTTCCATGCGCGGATAGCTGCTCCCTGCGACACTGACCATTGCTGCGAGGTTTGCCCGCAAGAACAGACAACGCGCCATACCTCTTGCCTGCGCCCAGGGGGAAGCATGGATTCCAGATGGACATTGGTGCCGCCGCATACAAGGCAAGGGCGGATAGTGTGTGGATCAAGCTCTTTCATATAAGCCACCATACCAGTTTTGAAGCGGCATCACAAGGACTGCGTCTGTTAATAGAGGCACCCGTGTGAAAGACGCAGCAGAGAAATATTTTTTTTACAGGCAGGGAGGGGCATTCTTAACGTTTTACTGACGTGCACATTTGCAATGTAAGTCCGCACGCGACATGTGGCGCGTTGCATTTTTTTTAAGCACCTTTCTGGAGGAAATATGCGTTATCTGCTCGTTATGATCATGTCCCTCATGCTCGCCGCTCCGGCCTTTGCCGCAACCACCACCGATGCTCCTGCTGCTCCTCACGCTGCCCGCAAGGCCAAGGGCGTGACAAAAGTCGCTCCGGTCGATACGGTAGCCAAGGCATTGGCCGCTGCCAACAAAACCCCTGTGTCCGTTACCGGCACCATCGTGGAACCAGTGCAGGGCAAGAAAAACCGCTACGTCTTTGAAGACGGCACTGGCCGCATGACCGTAGCTCTTGGCAAAAAGGCCGCCGCTGCCGCGCACATTGAAGCGCAGAGCAAGGTTCACCTGACCGGTGTCATGGTGGTCAAGGCTGGCAAAGAAGGCGTGATGGCTGTGCGTAAGGCTGAAATGCAGCAGTAGACCGCGAAATTGCGGAAATTTCCCGATGTCCGCAGGCTGCGCCACAGTGCGCGGGCATCGGGAACTGCTTTTAAAATACCTTCTGTCTCTTGTTTTTACTCCCCGCAGTACATTAATCCATCCGGCGGCGCAGCCCGGCCTTTCTGGAGAACAGCATGCAAACAGTGCGCCCCGCCCCGTATCTTTTTTTTCTGCTCCTTGCGTTCAGCCTTGTGATCTCTATGGAATCAGCCCCGGTCGCGGCGGGTTTTGAAGGGCCAGGCGTTGCCGCCACGGTAACGCGGGCCGTTGACGTGCTGGGCGCGCAGGATGACGCACCGTGCGTTCTTGAAGGGCATCTGGTGGAAAAGCTGCCCCGCCGCAAGCACCGTTATCTGTTTGAGGATCACAGTGGACAGGTCGTTGTGGAAATCGACAACAAGATTTTTGAGCAACTGACGATCACGCCCAAGGACAAGGTGCGCCTGCAAGGCCATGTGGACTGGAACCGCAAGCGGCCCAATGAGGTGGAAGTGGATTCCATATCCGTCATGGGTCCCATAACGCCAAAGGACCTGCCTGAATCAGCGGCTCCGGCGCAAAAAATTGGCCCCGCAAGGCGCTGATAATGGCCGTTGCCCTTTTGCTTGTGGAGGACAACGAGGATATTCTCGCCAACCTCTATGCCTTTCTGGAGCCGCAGGGCTATGAGCTTGACTGCGCGCGCAACGGCAGGACGGGCCTTGCCATGGCGCTTGAACAGCACTTTGACTGTATTGTGCTGGACATAATGCTGCCCGGCATTGACGGCATAAGCCTGTGCCGCGAACTGCGCGACAAGCACCACAAACACACCCCTATTATTATGCTCACAGCCAGGGATACCGTGGCTGACCGGGTACAGGGGCTTGAAGCCGGGGCTGACGATTACCTCGTCAAACCCTTTGCCCTCAAGGAGCTTGAGGCCCGCATACGTGCCCTGCTGCGGCGTGGGCGCATGTCTTCCGGCAATACCGCCGATGGTGGGGCAGTGTGGACATATGCGGATCTGACGTTCAATTCTGGTGAGCACTGGGCCGAGCGGCAGGGCCGCCGCCTGCGGCTGAGCCCCACGGGTTTTCGTATCCTTGATGAACTGATGCGCGTTGCGCCCGGCCTTGTGCGGCGTGAAGACCTGGAGCATGCCCTCTGGGGGGACGACCCGCCGGAAGGTAGTGCCCTGCGCACTCATATTCATGAGTTGCGGCGCGAACTGGACAAACCCTTTGCCGAACCTTTGTTGCACACCGTGCCGCATGTGGGCTACCGTCTGAGCACCGACCCCGGAGACAATGACTGATGCCCCGGCCAGAACCACCGCTCGCAGGCAGCTATGCAGCTGTACCCCGCCGCAGAACCAGCATCCGCCGTCGTCTGCTGGCGGCTTTTGTGTTTCTGGCCCTGATCATGAGCGCGGCCTTGGGCATCGTGGGGCGGCTCTCCTTTGATTCGCTGGCAACCTACCTTGTGGGCTGGCACGCAAGGCCCGTGATGGAAGCCTTTATTGAGGCTGAAAAGCGCGCCTGGGAAGCCGAAGACAACGGCGGCGGCAATTTGTATTACGGCGAAGACCTTGCCGTTGTCATGCACTGGCGCTTTCTTGTGGGCAAGCAGGTGCCGCAGCAGTGGCAGGAGATGCCGGACGGCCTGCACTTCATCAGCCACATGGAAGAATTTATTCTCATTGAGCGCAGGGATGACGTCATCTATGTGCTCACTGGCGGCACGGGTGCCTTTTTGGCCCTGAAACAGCGCCTGAACCGTATTTTGTTGCTCTGCGCCGTCAGCGGTCTTGCGCTGGCGGTTGTGCTGGCTGTCGTGCTGAGCCGCCGTCTCACCGGGCCGCTCAGCAGGCTCACCACTGCGGTGGAAAGCCGCCCCCCGGAACGTATGTATGCTCACGCGCAGGAAACGCCGGACGGCATGCCCCCCATCCCGCTGACCGGGCTTGATGACGAGGTGGGCGTATTGGCGCGGGCCATTGCTGCGCGCGAAGAAGCCTTGCAACGGTTTGTTTTGCGCGAAAGCAACTTCACGGGTGATGTGAGCCACGAGCTGCGCACTCCGTTAACCGTTATGCAGGGCGGCCTTGAAATTCTTGAACTGCAACTGCAAAGGCTGCCGCAGGCTGGAAGTCTCGCTCCGGTGGTGCAGCGGCTATTGCGCACCACGGCTCGTATGTCCAATACAGTGCGTACCTTGCTGATGCTGGCCCGCAGCCCAGAAGAAATAGAATTTCAAACGCTTGATTGCAGCGCTTTGCTGTGGGGGATTGTGCGGGAAATGGAAGGGGACGGCCTGTTGCATTGCTCTTCTGCTTTTGCCTGCATACGCAATACAGCTCCTGATAGTATTTCTGACTTGACCTCAGCGCATGCTGAAGTGCCTTTTCAACCGCCTGCTTCAGTTATTCATGCAAATTCTCTTGAAACTGGCGTGAGAGCCGCGCCACACATCGTTGGCAAAAAAGCGCATGGGCATGGCCCGGAACAGCGCCCGCCTGTGGCCTTGCAGACTGATATCGTCCCCACTGTGCAGGCTCGTGGGCAAAAAGAACTGGCGGCGATCGTGTTCAACAATCTGCTGGACAATGCCTGCCAGTATACTGAAAATGGGCGCGCCAGTGTTTCCCTGTGTCAGGGAGAACTGCTTGTTCGCAATCGCGGGTATATCCCCCCCGGCGTTGATATTTTTGCCAGGGGTGTGCGTTGTACCCAAAAAGCAGTCAGCGGCAGTGGACTTGGCCTTTCTCTGGCGCTCAGAGCCTGCGAAAGGCTTGGCTGGCGGCTTGATATGGTTTCAGATCCGGCAGACAGCGAAGCTGTCTTTCGCGTGATCTTTCCGCAGATATCTCAGGGAGTTGACATATAATGCCCGGTCTCCAATCTCGGCAGAGCATGGCCTCTGCTTTTGGCTTGTTTTCTGGCAAGCGCCGGTGGGTGCTGCTTTTGCTGCTGGCAGTGGTGGCGCTGCTGTGCTGGCGTTTATTTTTCAGCGGCAATCAGGCGCGCCGTGGCATGGGCATGGATACGCCGCCCGTGCGCGTTGCCGCCGCCCTGGCTCAGGATGTTCCCCATTTCCTCAATGGCCTGGGTACGGTGCTGCCCTCAAGCGACGTGCTCGTGACCAGCCGTGTGGACGGCCAGTTGCAGCGCCTGCATTTCAAGGAAGGGCAGCGGGTCAAGGCTGGCGACTTGCTGGCGGAGATAGACCCCAGACCTTTTCAGGCCTCGCTGGATCAGGCGCGCGGGACTCTTGCCAAGGATCAGGCCCAGCTGGACAATGCCCGCAAGGATCTGGCGCGCTATGCCAAGCTTGCGCAGGGCAACTTTATTGCGACACAGCAGTTTGAAACCCAGCGCGCCCTTGTGCGCCAGTATGAGGGCACGGTGGAGGCCGACAAGGCCGCCGTGGATTCCGCAGCGCTCCAGCTGAGCTACAGTCGCATCACGGCCCCCACGTCGGGCCGTCTGGGCCTGCGCAATGTAGACGAAGGCAACATGATAAAAGCCTCTGACACCTCCGGCATTGTACGCATCACCGAGGTCAGCCCCTGTGATGTTGTGTTCACCCTGCCGGAAAGTCAGGTGCCCTTGGTCGTGCAGGCCCTGCGCGCCCACGAAGATGATGTTGACCGCCGTCCCTTGCCAGTACAGGCCTGGGACAGGGAGCAGAAACGCCTGCTTGACGTGGGCGGGTTGCTTTCTCTGGACAACCAGATTGATCTTTCCACCGGCACGGTAAAGCTCAAGGCGCGTTTTCCCAATACTGAAGGGGCCTTGTACCCCAACCAGTTCGTCAACGCCCGTTTGCAGGTGCGCGTTCTTAAAAATGCCGTCACAGTCCCCACTTCAGCGGTGCAGCTGGGGTCGCGCGGGGCTTACGTCTATGTGGCGGCCAAGAACGGCAAGGGGCAGGATGCCGTAACGGTGCGGACCGTAACCCCCGGCATTGCCACAGACGCCCTGACAGTTATCGATAAGGGCCTTGAACCGGGCGAACAGGTGGTGGTGGACGGTCTTGACCGTCTGCGGGACGGCATTGAAGTGAAAATTACGGCCTCCGCAGAAACACCCAAGGCACAGCCTGCGGAATAGCGCCCGGCCTTGCCGGGATTGCCCACCGAGTCTTCCACCCCTTCCCGCAAGGGGGAGTATCCTCCATATGAACCTATCGCGCATATTTATTTTACGGCCCATCGCCACCTCGCTGCTCATGGTGGCCCTGTTTCTTTCAGGGCTGCTGGGTTACCGCTATTTGCCCGTGGCGGCCCTGCCGCAGATAGACTACCCGACCATTCAGGTGCAGACGCTCTATCCCGGCGCGTCCCCCGATGTTATGGCCTCTGTCATAACGGCTCCCCTTGAGCGCCAGTTTGGCCTCATGCCCGGCCTTGTGCAGATGAGTTCCCTTTCCTCCGCCGGGGCCTCGGTGGTGACTCTGCAATTCGACCTCACGCTGGCCCTGGATGTGGCCGAGCAGGAAGTGCAGGCGGCCATCAACGCTGCAAACAATTTGCTGCCCAGCGACCTGCCTTCGCCGCCCATTTACAACAAGGTCAACCCGGCAGACCCCCCGGTTATCACCCTTGCCGTCACCAGCGACGCCATGCCTCTTACCCGGTTGGAAGACCTGGTCGACACACGCATGGCCCAGAAAATTTCCCAGTTGCCCGGCGTGGGCCTTGTGACGCTTTCGGGCGGGCAGCGCCCCGCAGTGCGGGTGCAGGTGAACCCCAAGGCGCTGGCCAATGCGGGCCTTACCCTGGCGGATGTGCGCACGGCCATTTCCAAGGCCAATGTCAACAACGCCAAGGGCAGCTTTGACGGCCCAGAACGGGCCAGCACCATTGACGCCAACGATCAGCTCGCTTCTGCCGATGCCTATGCCGAAGCCATAATCGGCTACAAGGACGGCGGCCCTTTGCGCCTGCGCGATGTGGCAGAAGTGGTGGAGGGTGCCGAGAACGCCCGCCTCGCGGCCTATGTGGCAGGGGAGGGCATGAGCTTTCGGCCTGCCATCGTGCTCTCGGTGCAGCGCCAGCCAGGAGCCAACGTCATAGACGTTGCGGACAGGGTTTTGCGGCTTCTGCCCGTGCTCAAACAGACCTTGCCCGGCAATGTGGACGTGCGGGTGGTTACAGACCGCACAACCACCATCCGCGCCACGGTGCACGATGTGCAGCTTGAGCTGCTGCTGGCTGTGGCGCTGGTGATCTGGGTCATCTGGCTGTTTTTGCGCAATGCCAGAGCCACCATTATTCCCGCTCTGGCCGTGCCGCTTTCTCTGGTGGGCACCCTTGGCGTCATGCATCTTGCCGGGTACTCGCTGAACAATCTCACGCTCATGGCTCTGGTTATCGCCACCGGCTTTGTGGTAGACGATGCCATTGTGGTGATCGAAAATATCTCGCGCTATCTGGAGCAGGGGCAAAAACCCGTGCAAGCCGCCCTGACCGGGGCAGGGCAGATAGGCTTTACCATTATTTCGCTGACCATTTCCTTGGTGGCGGTGCTTATTCCCCTGCTGTTCATGGGGGATGTGGTGGGGCGGCTGTTCCGCGAATTTGCGGTAACGCTGGCCGTGACCATTCTTATTTCTGCGGTTATTTCGCTCACGCTCACGCCCATGCTCTGCGCCATCATGCTGCGGCCCGAGCAGCATGATGGAGCCCATGCACAGCAGGGAGACGGCAGTTTTTTTACTCGTCTGCTGGCCTGGTATGAAGAAAAACTCGACTGGGTACTGCAACACCAGAGCCTGACTCTGGCGGTGGCGGTGGGAACCCTGGTGCTCACGGTTCTGCTGTACATTGGCGTACCCAAGGGTTTTTTCCCCGTACAGGATACGGGCGTCATCCAGGGGATGGCCGAAGCGCCGCAGGATACGTCCTTTGAGGCCATGGCCGGGCGGCAACGCCAGCTGGCCGACCTCATACTGCAAGATCCTGCGGTTGAGAGCGTGGTGTTTTTTGTGGGCGTGGACGGCGTCAACCAGAGCATGGGGACTTCGCGTCTTTCGGTGGAACTTAAGCCCCTGGAAGACCGCGATGCCCGCGCGCCTGCCATTGCGCGCCGCATTATGGAAAAATCCACCGCTCTGCCGGGCATGACCCTGTATTTGCAGCCCGTGCAGGACCTGACCATAGAAGACCGCATTTCGCGCACCCAGTACCAGTTTTCGATAGAAGCGCTGGACAGGGATCAGCTGGATCAGTGGCTGCCGCGTATTGTGAACGCCCTTTCCCAGCGTCCAGAGCTAGAAATGGTCACCAGCGACTATCAGAATCCGGGCCGCATGGCATGGCTGAACATTAACCGGGACGCCGCCGGCCGCCTTGGTATAAGCATGTCGACCATTGACAACGCCCTGTACGATGCCCTTGGGCAGCGGCTTATTTCAACCATTTTTACGCAAACCAACCAGTACAAGGTGGTGCTTGAAACTGCCCCCCGTTTCCGTATGGGGCCGCAGTCCATTGAAAACATCTATGTTTCGGGCGGCGATGGCAAACCCGTACCGCTCACAAGCCTGGCAACGCTTGAGGAACGCCCCGTGCGGCTTTCCATTGCGCGTCAGGGGCAGTTCCCGGTGGCGACCATTTCTTTCAACGTGGCGCGTGGCTCTTCGCTGGGTGCGGCGGTCAAGGCCGTGGAAGAAACCGAAAAAGAATTGAAACTGCCCACGGCCCTGCGCACCCAGTTGCAGGGCGCGGCCAAGGCCTTCACCACGTCTACAAACAATCAGGTCTGGCTTATTCTGGCAGCCATCATCACCATGTATATTGTGCTGGGCGTGCTGTACGAAAGTTACGTCCACCCCGTCACCATTCTTTCCACCCTGCCGTCTGCTGGCGTGGGGGCTTTGCTGGCCCTGATACTGGCAGATATGGATCTTGGCGTGGTGGGCATTATCGGCATCATTCTGCTTATCGGCATTGTCAAGAAAAACGCCATCATGATGATCGACTTTGCCCTGGATGCGGAACGCAACGAAGGCAAGGAGCCGCTGGCCGCCATTCGGCAAGCCTGCCTGCTGCGTCTGCGGCCCATCCTCATGACCACAATGGCGGCCCTGCTGGGCGCATTGCCCCTTATGGTCGGCTGGGGCATGGGCGCGGAACTGCGGCGTCCTCTGGGCGTGACCATGGTGGGCGGGCTTATTTTCAGCCAGGCGCTCACCCTGTTCACAACGCCTGTCATCTATCTGTGGTTTGACCGCGTGAGCCGTCGCTTCAAGGGCCATGTGGCAGACAGCGGAGCCGGACAGGACGGAGCCGCAGCCCGGAGCGATCCCCCGCAAGAGGCACGGCCATGAGTACAGAGCGGCAAGACGCGGAAAATCCGCATCTGCAAGGCCGTTCTGCTGAACAGGCCGACAATGCCGTCACTCCGCCTGGGTCGGAGGCATCTGTCCGCCCTAGCCGTGCGAGCAGGCTCAAAGCCCTGCTGGAGCAGGGCCGCAGGCACCGTTTTGGCCCGGAGGCTCTGCCAGCCAACCTTTCCGCGCCCTTCATCCGGCGTCCTGTAGCTACGGCCTTATTGACCTTTGCCATTGCCCTTGCGGGCATAGTGGCTTTTGGTCTGTTGCCTGTGGCTCCCCTGCCGCAGGTGGATTTTCCTGTTGTTGTGGTGCGTGCAAAGCTGCCCGGCGCAGGGCCGGAAACCATGGCCGCCACCGTTGCCACACCGTTGGAACGTTCACTTGGCCGTATTGCTGGCGTGTCGGAAATGACATCCACCAGCTCGCTCTCCAGTACCGAGGTGGTGCTGCAATTCGATCTTGACCGCAATATTGACGGCGCGGCCAGAGACGTGCAGTCGTCCATCAACGCCGCCCGTTCAAATCTTCCCACCATGCCCTCCAACCCCACCTATCGCAAGGTGAACCCGGCGGGCGCGCCCATCATGATTCTGGCCATTACCTCTGATGTGCTGACCCGTACCCAGTTGTACGATGCGGCCTCAACTGTGCTTGCTCAAAAGATTTCGCAACTGCCGGGCGTGGGCGAAGTTATTGTGGGCGGCGGCGCGCTGCCCGCAGTGCGCGTGGACGTTATCCCCGATGCCCTCAACAGGGCAGGCCTGACCATGAGCGACGTGCGCACGGCTCTTGCGGCGGCCAATGCCTTTATGCCCAAGGGGCAGGTGGACAATGGCGGACAGTACTGGCTGATTGGCGCAAGCGACCAGCTGCGCAAGGCGGAGGACTACAAACCGCTTATTGTTGCCCGCAAGGCAGACAAAATCATACGCCTCTCGGATGTGGCAGAGATCAAGGACGGCCCGGAAGACGTGCGCGCCATGGCTGTTTCCGACGGCAAACCGGCGGTGCTGCTTATTGTGTTTCGTGCGCCGGGGGCAAACATTATTGAGACCGTAGATCAGGTAAAGGAAATGCTGCCGCAGTTGCGTTCGTGGCTGCCCGAAAGCGCCGACCTTGGTCAGAGGCTCGACCGCTCGCTGACCATCCGTGCCTCGCTGCGCGAGGTGGAAAAAAGTCTGGCGCTTTCTATGGCACTGGTGGTGCTGGTAACCTTTTTGTTTTTGCGCAACGGCAGAGCCACGGCCATTCCTGCGGTGGCGGCTCCCGTATCTTTGCTGGCGACTTTTGGCGTCATGTACTTGTGCGGGTATAGTCTGGATAATCTTTCGCTCATGGCCCTGACTGTTTCTACCGGTTTTGTGGTGGACGACGCCATTGTTGTGCTCGAAAATATCGTGCGACGGCTGGAAATGGGTGAAACACCCATGCGTGCCGCCCTGCGCGGTGCGCGCGAGGTGGGCTTTACCGTTGTGTCCATTTCCATTTCTCTGGTGGCGGTATTTACGCCCATCCTGTTCATGGGCGGGCTTGTGGGGCGTCTGTTCCGCGAATTTTCTGTGGTGCTCACCACTGCCGTGCTGGTTTCCATGGTGGTTTCGCTGACCACCACTCCCATGATGAGCGCCATGCTCTTGCGACCCATGGCACATGAGGATGCCGCCGCAGCGCAGGCCGCCCGCCTGGGCGCTGGTGGGCTTGCGGGCCTGTGGTGGCGTCTGCTGGCCCGTGTGGGCGATTTCTGGGGGCGGCTGCTTTCCGGCATGCAGCGCGGTTATGCCAACACCCTGCCCGTGGTGCTGCGGCACCCGCGCCTGACCATCTGCTCTTTGCTGGTGGTGATCGCCGCCAACGTGTGGATGTATGTTGTTGTGCCAAAAGGCTTTTTCCCGCAGCAAGATACGGGCGTCATCATGGGCGGCATACGTACAGACCAGAGTTCTTCGTTTCAGGCTTCGCAGGCAAAGCTGCGCAAGCTTGTAGATGTCATCAAGGCAGACCCGGCGGTGCAGCATGTATCGGGCAACATCAACAGCGGACGCGGGGGCGGCGGCGGGGTATTTATCGCCCTGAAACCTCTTTCGGAACGCAAGCTCGACGCCATGGCTGTAATCGGGCGACTGCGCGGCAAGCTTGTTGCCGAGCCGGGCATGCAGATTTTTTTGCAACCCGCGCAGGACATCATGATGGGCGGGCGTGGTGCGCGCTCGCAGTATCAGTACACCTTGCAGGCAGACAACCTGGAGGACCTGCGCACGTGGGGCCGCAAGCTGCAAAGGGCTGTGGCCGCCAACCCCCTGTTCAAGGATGTGGACAGCGATATCGAAGAACGCGGGCTTGAAACTCTGGTCAAGGTGGATCGCGATGCCCTGGCCCGTTACGGCCTGAGCATGAAGGATGTGGACGCCGCCCTTGGCAATGCCTTTGGGCAAAGTCAGGCATCGACCATCTATCAGGATAAAAACCAGTATCATGTAGTGCTGGAATACGGGCCGGACTGGCTGACCGGGGCGGATGCTCTTGGCAAGGTGCGCCTGCCGGGCGCCAACGGCCTTGTGCCGTTGCTCAGCGTCGCCACGGTGGTTCCCGCTTTTGCGCCCCTTTCTGTGGCGCATCAGGGGCAGTTTGCCGCAGTGACCATCTCTTTCAACCTTGCGTCCGGCGTGTCGCTTTCGCAGGCGCAGGAGGCCCTGGCTGCCATCAAGGCGGAACTTGCCATGCCGTCCTCTATGGTGAGCGGATTTCAGGGTACGGCAAAAATGTTCAGCGATACCGCTGGCAATCAGGTTGTGCTGGTGCTGGCGGCACTCGCCGCGCTGTATATTGTGCTGGGTATGCTTTATGAAAGTCTCATTCATCCGCTGACCATTCTTTCAACTTTGCCTTCGGCGGGCGGCGGGGCCTTGTTGGCCTTGATGGCCTGCGGCATGGAGTTCAGCGTCATTGCGCTTATCGGCGTGTTGCTGCTCTGCGGCATTGTCAAAAAGAACGCCATCATGATGATCGACTTCGCCCTGGAGGCTTCACGCACGCGCAATCTGCCGCCGGATAAAGCGATTTTTGAGGCCTGCATGCTGCGCTTTCGGCCTATCATGATGACCACGGCTGCGGCTATTCTTGGCGCTGTGCCTCTGGCGCTGGGACACGGCGATGGGGCGGAAATCCGCCAACCCCTGGGCGTCACCATCGTGGGCGGCCTGCTGGTCAGCCAGTTGCTGACGCTCTACACGACCCCGGTGGTCTATCTGTGCCTTGACCGCCTGAGCCGTCGCTTCAACCTTTGGCGCAAAACACGGCGTCGCTCAGTTGCACGGCAAAATAAACAACTCATAGTCAAATCCTAAGTTTTTTGAGCAGCCCCATTGCCCTTTGCCTGCATTTGAGAAAGGATATGGTCATTCCCCCACCTGTGATCCAGCGAGGAATGTCATGTACCACTACACGCTGCACATCCTGCTGCTCATTTCGGATCCTTTGCTGGAGGCTTCGTTGCGCGCTGCCGCGCCGCGCCCCGGTTTTGTCCATATAATTACTGCCAACCATGATCCGGAGTCTGACGCTCAGGCCCAATGCCCCGGGGCCTATATTGTGTTGCTGGACGCTCCCCGGCTTGAGCATCTGCCCGCCATGCGCCGCGCTGCCAAGTCGGACGCCCTTTTCATCTTTGCGGGCGAGGCCCAGCCTGGGGCAGAATATCTGCCGCTGCTTGATGATGTATGGCTTGGCCCTGCAAACAGCACTTTGTGGGACTTTCGCGTGGCGCGCCTGCTGGATGCCGTGCGACAGCACCGGGATAAAGACCTCGCAACTCTGTACCTGAACACCGTCATCGACCTGACCACAGACCTTGTGTGGTTCAAGGATGCCAAGGGCACACATGTAAAGGTGAACGAATCCTTTTGCCGTCTTGTGGGCAAAAGCCGCGAGGTTGTTGAAGGGCGCGGGCATTACTTCATATGGGATCTTGAGCCGGAGGAATACGCGCAGGGTGAATTTGTCTGTCTTGAGACGGATCAGATCGTCATGAACTCGCGCGAGGTGGGGATTTTTGACGAGGTGGTCAAGGCACCGCAGGGCATGCGTCAGTTCAAAACGCGCAAGGCTCCCCTGTTCAATGCCGATGGGAGTGTTATGGGAACTGTGGGCATTGCCCGCGATGTGACCGACATTGCCAACATGACTGCGGAGCTTGATCTTGTTTTGCAAAGCATCCCATATGCTGTCATGCTTCTGGATGCGGACAGGCGAATTGTCAATTTTAACGAACGGTTCAGAAAGCTCTTTGGCATTACGGATACGGATTACATCATCGGTGAGAAACGCGAAGTTTTTCGCAAACGGGCCATTGAGCGTCTGGGCTTTGCCCGAAAGGGAAAGCACGTCAAAATGCGGTCAGCCGTGGATGGACATGAGCGCATTATTGACATGTACGAAGAGGATATCCTCGACATCTTCAATAATGTGATCGGTATGATCTGTATCTACCGGGATGTCACCCGGCAGCGGCAGGTTGAAAAGCGGCTGAAAGAGCGGGCCAATACGGATGAACTGACGGGTCTTTTCAACCGTCATTATTTTTTCAGGCAAATACCTGTAAGCTTGCCTCTTGGCGCGGGGCTTGCCTATGTGGATCTGGACAACTTCAAGTATGTCAACGACAGATATGGCCACGACACGGGCGACAAAGCCCTGGTGCTGACAGCCCAGTTGTTGCGCAAGCACTTGCGGGGCGCGGTGATCGCCCGCCTGGGCGGGGATGAGTTTGCCGCCTACTTCCCCGAAGGGTGTACGGAAGAAGATTTGTGCACCTGTGCCAGCGATCTGCTGGCCGCCATGATTGAAGCGTATGACGCGCACAAGGCGTATCAGGGGCTTTCGGCCAGCATTGGCGTTGCGCTGGTCGAGGATCAGGGGCTTTCGCGCGAAGATCTGGTGCGGCGGGGTGATCTGGCCATGTATACGGCAAAGCGCCTTGGCAAAAGACGTTACTGTTTTTACACAACCAGCCTTGAGTAGCGGGCGGGGCTTTCCCTGAGGAAGCACCGCCGACACAGGGCAGACACGGGCCGGGTACGGGCCGGATTCGGGTGCAGACCATGCGTATTCCAGCATTTGAGCTTGAAGTGTTTTTTGGCAAATACGAATTTTCCACGCCGTATCTTCTGGCGCAGTCAGACTGCGAATCCATGAGTATTGACGCCCTGCTGGGGTTGGAGCCGGATGCGGCCTCAGCCCGGCAGGATTTTTTGAACACCAGCCTTGGCTATGGCGAAAACAACGGCAGGCCCGATCTTCGCCGCGCGGTGGCAGAGCTGTACGCAAGTATGGCCGAAGAAAATGTGGTGCTGTTTACGGGCGCGCAGGAAGGCATTTTTGCCTGCATGAACACCCTGCTTGAGCCAGGCGACCATGTGGTGTGCATGTTCCCCGCCTATCAGTCCTTGTATGAGGTGGCCCGAAGCATGGGCTGCCATGTGGACTTCTGGCATCTGCGGCAGACGGAGCAGGGCTGGCAGGGAGATATGGACGAACTGGCCGCTCTGTTGCGGCCCGACACCAAGGCCATTGTGCTCAATACGCCGAACAATCCCACGGGCTTTACCCTTAATCGGGAACAGACCGATAGGTTGTGCGCGCTGGCTCGTCAGCGTGGTGCCTGGATTTTCTGCGATGAAGTCTATCGGGGATTGGGCTGGAACGCGCCAAGCGTAGGTGCAGAGGGCGCTCCCGGGTCGCAGCAGGCAGCCGACAACGCACCCTGGATTGCAGACGCGTACGAAAAGGGTATCTCGCTCGGCGTGCTCAGCAAGGCCTACGGCTTGCCGGGCTTGCGCGTGGGCTGGCTGGCCTGCCGGGACACCGCACTGATGGAAGGCGTAGCGCGCTACAAAAACTATCTGAGCATTTGCGGGGCAACCCCCTCGGAAGCGCTGGCCCTTGTGGCTCTGCGGCACGGGGAACATCTGCTGGCAAAAAATCGGGCTATTATCAGCGAAAACCTTAAGACGGCAGACGCTTTTTTTGCCCGCCATGCCCACATGTTTACCTACAACCGTCCTGAGGCTGGCCCCATTGGCTTTCCTCGCATACGGCTCAGCGAGCCTGTGGCGGGTTTTTGCGAAAGGCTGGCCCAGGAAGCCGGGGTTTTGCTGCTGCCGGGTTCAGTATACGGCATCAAGGAACCGTATTTCCGCATAGGCTATGGCCGCAAAAGTTTTGCGGCTCACCTTGCCCGGTTTGAGGAATGGCTGGTGAAAAAGGGACTTGCGTAAAAATGGCTTAAAGTGTTTGGGCTTGCCCACCATGTGCAACAGACCCCGCCTGGCTAAGCCTTGCGGGGTCTGTTTTCAGAATTGCGGAAAAGCGCTGTCTTTGCCTGCGTTGACGGCGTCAAGATACCTAGCCCAGGCTTCGCCAATGGCAAAAAGTTTTTCGCGGGGGATTGCCGCGCTGTCATACGTAATCAGTATGGAGCCGCTGACGCTGTTGCCCTCCACAGCATGTACACCGTTGATGGCCTCCATTTTCTCGCGGGCCAGCCGCAGTACGCTTTCATGCCGCAGGGCGGGATGGCGTATGCGCACCCTGCCGTCTACAAAACTGCGCACATACCTAAGCAGATGGATGGCGTTCATAATGGAACTCCTCGCCGGGCAGACTTTTCGGCAGGTGGGGGCGCATGGCGTTAAGGGCAACGCCCAGTGTGGTCAGGTTATGCAGCAGGGCGGAAATGCCCGGCCCCAGCACCATGAACAGGCCTCCCATCAGGAACAGGCTGTTGAGGGTCATCGTGGCCACAAAATTTCCGTGGATGCGGCGCAGGGTATGATTACCCAACAGGCGGGCGCTGACCAGCCCCTCAAGGCTGGGATGGGTCAGCAGCACGTTGGCGACTTCGCGGGCCAGATCCGTGCCGTCGCTCATGGCAACACCCACATGCGCCGCTGACAGGGCAGGGGCATCGTTGATGCCATCGCCCACCATGAGCACCTTGCAGCCTTCTGCCGCCAGTTCCTGCACAATGCGGGCTTTGTCCGTGGGCAGCACCTGAGCGCGAAATTCCGTAATGCCCACCTGTGCAGCCACGGCTCTTGCCGTGCGCTCGTCGTCGCCGGTCAGCATGAGCACCCGGCGCATGCCAAGGCCGCGCATGGCTTCAACCACTTGTGCCGCCTCGGGCCGCAGGGGGTCTTCAATGGACACCAGCCCGGCTGCCTGTCCGTCCTCGCTCATGAAAAGCAGGGAACGGCCAAGCTCGGTCTGCTGGCCGATGGCTTCCGCAAGGGGCGAAAGGTCAACGCCTTCATCGTGCTCAATGTAGTGGCGGCTGCCCACCCGCATTTTTTTACCGTGCAAGGTGGAGGCAACGCCGTGCGCCACCACATATTCCACGTGGGCGTGTTCCTCTGCGTGTTGCAGGCCTTCTTCCTCAGCCTTGCGCACAACGGCGCGGGCCACAGGGTGGGGAAAATGTTCTTCAAGGCAGGCCATGATGCGCAGCACTTCATCCCGCTCAAAGCCTGGGGCGGGGATAACTTCCACAACCTTGGGGCTGGCCTGGGTGAGGGTGCCAGTTTTGTCAAAGACCAGCGTATCAGCTTCGCTCAGGGCCTCAAGATAGCGACCGCCCTTGATGGCAATGCCGTGGCGCGCGCCTTCGCGCATGGAGGCCAGCACCGCCAGCGGCGTGGCAAGCTTGAGGGCGCACGAGTAGTCCACCAGCAGTACGGAAGAAGCCCGGCGAAAATCGCGGGTGATCAGCCACACAAGCCCGGCAAGGCCAAAGGTGAATGGTACGGCCAGATCAGCCAGACGTTCAAACTTGCCCTGCACACCCGCCTTGAGTGATTCTGACTCTTCAATAAATTTTACGACCTGACGTAGGCGTGTTCCATCGCCCACATGGCGGGCGCGGATCACAAGCCGTCCTTCTTCAAGGGCAGTGCCAGCGTAAACAGAAGCACCCTCAGTGCGGCGCACGCCAAGGGGTTCGCCGGTCATGGACGACTGATTCACAAGGCCGCAGCCTTCGGCTACCTCGCCGTCAACAGGGATGGAGCCGCCCGCATGCACAACAACCAGATCCCCTTCTCGCACCTGCGCCAAGGGGACGGAAACTTCTGTGCCGTCCACCAGCAGCCAGACGTTTTCCACATTCAGGGCGAGGCTTTCTGTCAGCGAAGCCATGGAGCGGCGTCTTGTCCAGTCTTCAAGGGTCTCGCCCAGTCCCAGCAGCAGGGTAAGCATGCTGACAGTGCGGAAGTCGCCCATGATGAGCGATGCGCCAATGGCGGCAGCGTCCAGAACGTCAACGCTCAGGGTGCCGCGCAAAAGCGCTCCCAGACCTTTGAACAAAAAGGGCAACGCGCCGATGACGCTGTTGAAAACGCGCAGGGCCAGCGGCAAAAAGGGGCGCACAAAAACATAGCGAATCAGGGGCATTAGCCCCTGACCGGGCGAAAGCGCGTTTTCGTAGTGCTGCCCCTGAATATCAAACTGAGCGCCTGCATCAGCCGCGCCCACCAGCAGGGTGAGAGCCGTGACGCGCGTTTCTTCGTTGTCATAAAAAATCAGCAGGCTGCCAATCAGGGCATTGGCGCGCACATCGGTGATGCCCTCCAGCGAGCCCAGCGCGCCAGCCAGCGCCTCGATACGGCCTTCTCCGAGGCTGCTCGATGCGCGCACGCGCATTCTGCCGGATTCAGGCGTTGTGATGCCACGCAATTCATGAACAATAAAAAAACGCATGCGCGCTCCTTGAAGCGAGGCGGCCTGGGCCGCACTGTCCTGAACGATCCTCTGCATATACGGGAGGATGGAGGTTTTGTGTGCCGCCCGAATGTTCGGGCGGCACTGGCAGCTTCAGCGCCGAAAAAAGGCGCTGCAAACAACTGCGGGATTAGGCCTCGGAAGCGTCCTTGGACGTCTTGCGCTTTTCAGCGGCAAGGCGGGCCTCGGCGGTGAGGTCTTCCACATCTTCCTTGATGGCTTCAACCTTGCTCAGCAGGGCGTCTTTCACGTCCATGCCACGGCTCAAAAGGTCAGTGGCCAGGGGCTTGAAATCCAGCTTGCCCTTGCTCACGGCCACCGCGCCGAGCACGCCCAGGGCAACGCCGCCCAAAAACCACAATCCGCACTTCATGCCTTCGTTCATTTTCCTTCTCCTTGCTCGTGTGTGTCCAGATTCGGTCAGCGATTCCAGCATGCGGCAGATGGCCGAATCAAGATAATAGCTCAGCCTCCGTCCGGTCGCTCTATTGCGGCCGGACGGTAAAGCTGGCAAATTTTCAGGGTAGGATACTTAGATAAAAGCTAGCTGGACACGCCGGAAAGGTCAACTTTGATAAAGTCAGCCTCGCTGTTGCGCAAGGAGATGGTTACGCCTGAAAGGCGCAAGGCAACAGGATCCTTGAGAGGCGCGCGGCCTACAATGGATACCGTGGTGCCGGGGATAAGACCCATGTCGCGGATGCGTCGGTTCATTTCGCCAAGGGCTTCAACGGCTGCAATCTTTCCCTGCTGTCCTACTTGCATCTGACGCAGATTGACAATCTGGCTCATGCGTGCACTCTCTATGTTTGATGCTGGTGGCAAATTTGTTCAATGGTTTTTTGACCATTTTGGATAAACAGGGCGGGGGTGACCCCTGCTGTAATCCGCAAAACAACCTTGCCTTCATTACGGTTCTGTGTCAAGAGAAAAGAAAGTCGTTTTCAAATTTGATGACAGATCAGGGTTTTAGTCCTGCAACAAGGAGAGGCCATGTTTCCTCAATATGTAGCGCATAGTATGGAAGGGCGGGCGCGTCTGCGCCACCCGGCTCTGGGCGAAATTGCCGTGCGGAGTGCCGTGCAGGCCGTGCTTGGTAAAGAGCAGGATGTGCTTGAAGTCCGGCCCGGTGCTGCCTCCATGCTTCTGCTTCTGAAGCCCGGCGTGGACCTTGCCAGCCTGTGCCAGCGACTAGAACAGAGCGTTCCGGTTTTGGCCCGCCCTCTGGCTGAGGTCGCAGCAGAGCTGCGCGCCACGGCACGTGCCCAGCGGTGCGAGCGGTGGCGCAGTAAGGGCAGCGACAAAAGTGCTTCTGCAGCCATGGGGTTTTCTTTGGGCAACAGGGGCGACAAGAGAAATATTCTGGGCATTTCGCAGCGCAAGCTGGAGGTTCGGGCCATGCTGGGCGTGGCAGGGGTGTGTCTTGCTTCCGGCCTGTCCGGACCCAAGCCGCTGCATCTGCTGGCGGGCCTTGCCTGGGCCTTGATGGCCAGCCGCCATGTGTGGGTTCGGCGCAAGGCTGTTTAATGAAAGTATCCGTTGACAGTATGCGCGCCGCCTGCGCGCGTTGCGCAGCATTTGCAGGCAAGTGGCTGCTGACGATATTTGTGGCTGTTGCAGCCTTTGCCCTTGCGGCACAGGCCCTGGCTCTGGTGCTGGCGGCTCTTGCCTTTTTGGTGATTGCCTTGTGCCTTGCCTCCATGTGTATGCCAGAGGAAAGCCGGGCTGTGTGGGTATGGATGCGTGATACGCTGGGGCGCTGGAGCGCTGTGGCTGGAACGGATAAGACGGATGGGGCGCAATCGCCCGCTGAACCTGTGCCCGCTGAACCAATGCAGGGTGAACCGTTGCAGAGTGAATCGGCGCAGGCGGCAGATACTGCCCCGCATGACCTGCAGAAAGGCGACTCCCGGCGGGAACAACCTGCAAAGTAACCAGAACCTCTCAGGGGAATCTGTAAATTCGCAGTCAACCTCGGGCCATGGGGCAATGGTCTGGACTGGTCGGCGATTGGTGCCAGCCAGCCTGACGCAGAACGCCCTCTTTTTGCTGCCCCGCGTTCAGAGCACGCCACAATAATCAGTGTGATCCTGCGGTCAGGCTCATTTTACCAATCTGGCTTTACTGTATCCCAGACAGCAGCACACCCCCGCGATGGCACAATCTGCGGGGGTGTGCTGTTTTGCCGGGACGTTGAGGGTGCGCCCCGGTTAGAGTGCAAAGCCGCTCCGGGCAGCCCTGCACCTGAAGTATCAGACCTGCGCGGTTTCGGCGGCGCCCTCGGGGGCGCTTTCCGTTTCGTGCCTGCCTGCAACGAGGTTGCGGTGTCCTTCAATTATTTTGTTGATGACTTCCGGTTCTGCCAGCGAAGTGGTGTCGCCGATGTCTTCATAGCTGTCGCCAGCAATCTTGCGCAGCATGCGGCGGATGATCTTGCCCGAGGTGGTTTTGGGCATGGCGTCCACAAACTGGATGAATTCCGGGCTGGCAAGCGCGCCGATGTCGCGGCGTACGGCATCGCGCAGTTTTACGCGCAGTTGCGCGCTCCACGGCACTTCATCCCGCGTGACCACATAGGCGTAGATGCCTTCGCCCTTGAGGGCGTGGGGCATGGGCACCACTGCGGCTTCGCCCACTTCCGGGCAGGCAGCCAGCACGGCTTCGATTTCCGCCGTGGAAAGCCGGTGGCCCGACACGTTGATGGAGTCGTCCACGCGACCCAGAATCCAGAAGTAGCCGTCCTGATCAACTTCTGCCGCATCACCTGACGAATAGCAGCCGAAGCGTGAGAAGTAGGACTGGTACTTTTCCTCATCATTGTACACGCCCTGCATCATGCCGGGCCAGGGGCGGCGGATGACCAGATGGCCAGCCTTGCTGCCCGCTTCGGCTTCGTCCCCGTCACGCGAGGCCGTGCCGATAACCGCAGCGTCAATACCGGGCAGGGGCTTGGAGGCCGAACCAGGCTTGAGCTTGGTGGCATAGGGCATGGGAGCGATCATGGCGCCGCCGGTTTCGGTCTGCCACCATGTGTCCACGATGGGCAGCTCGCCGCCGCCGATGTTCTTGTGGTACCACTGCCATGCCTCGGGGTTGATGGGCTCGCCCACGCTGCCGAGAATCCGCAGGCTGCGCAGGTCGTAGCGCTCTGTCCATGCCTCGTTCATGCGCATGAGCGAGCGGATGACCGTGGGCGCGGTATAGAAGATGTTGACCCGGAAGTTCTCTACAATGCGCCAGTAGCGGTCAGGGTAGGGCCATGTGGGCACCCCTTCAAACATGAGCGTTGTGGCCCCAAGCGAAAGCGGCCCGTACACGCCATAGGTGTGGCCTGTGATCCAGCCTGCATCCGCCGTGCACCAGTACACATCGTCGTCGCGCATGTCGAAGCACCACTGCGTGGAGTGCGCCGCGTATGTGAGGTAGCCGCCCGTGGAATGCATGACGCCCGTGGGCTTGCCCGTGCTGCCGCTTGTGTGCAGCAGAAAGAGCGTGTCGTTGGCGTCCATGGGTTCGCAGGGAAAGTCCGGGTTAAGGGTAAAGTCATCGATCAGGTCATGCCACCACACATCGCGGTTGCGCTGCATGTTCACGCCGTCAATGCCGGCATGCTTGACCACAACCACGTGCGCCACCGACGGGCACTTTTCAAGGATGGGGTCAAGATTGGCCTTGAGAGGCTTGAACTTGCCGCCGCGCACCGCCGCGTCCGCCGTGATGACAACGCGGGCTTTGCAACCCTGAATGCGGCTGCGAACGCCGCCCTCCGCATAGCCGGAAAAGATGGCCGTGTGGATGGCGCCAATGCGGGCGCAGGCGAGCATGGCGATAAAAAGTTCCGGAATCATGGGCATGTACAAGGCCACATGATCGCCCTTGCGGATGCGCAGCGAACTCAATGCATGCGCAACGCGGCACACTTCAGTATAAAGCATCTGATAGGTGTAGCAGCGAACGTCGGTTTCTTTTTCGCCCTGCCAGATAAGCGCGGCCTTGTTGCGCCGCCCAGAGATGAGGTGCCTGTCGATACAGTTAAAGGAGGCATTAAGTTTGCCGCCTGTAAACCACTTGTATTTATGGTTTACCTCATCTGCTTCCAGCACTTTGTCCCAGCGTTTGAACCAATGGATCAACTGCGATGCTCGCGCACCCCAAAAGTCGTTGGGGTCTTCCAGTGCGCGGCTGCAGAGAGCGTCATATTCTTCTGGCCCACATACCCATGCAGAAGTTTTGCCGTGCTCAGGTGGAAGATAGCTGCGGTTCTCATTTAACAGCGTTGTGATCCTTTCCTGGGACATGATTAAATCCTCCCTCCTGTGTGTTGCATAGAATTTCTAGAGGTGAAATAATTCCATGGTACAGCACTAAAAATATTTTAGAGAGGCGTCAAGAGCCCGGAATTGATTGATCTTTCAGTCATGCCTGTGCATAATTTCACAAAATGGCATAAATGGCAACCTAGGATACCAATCTATGCGGATTGGAACGTCATACCAATTGAAGAAATAATTCACAATTGATGGCAAACTTTTTTTTATTTTTTTCAGCGTAATTTCAGAAAGGGTAAAAAAGCGCTCCGTCATTCTAAACAGCCAGGCTGGCGCAAACAGAAAACATCACCAGACTTTTGCCGTAATCCGCTAGGCAGTGGAAAAGAGGGATATGAACAAGGGCAGAGGCACCGCAGAAAACCTTTCGGCAGCGCGGGGCGGATTCAGCGACAACATGGGCGCATGTTTCCCTGAACTTGTTTGGGATAAAGGAACTCGTTGTGGGGCAGCTCTGGTAGAGAAGACAGCCATGACACAGCCCATGGGCGCTGTGTCATGGTGAAAGGGATTATCTGTCAGGCGCAGGGCAGCATGAGGCCCCTGTCCAGCATGACCTGGGCAAGCTGGGTGACGGGCAGGCCCACTACCGTGCTCCAGGAGCCGTCAACGCGCTCAACCAGCACGGCTCCTTGCCCCTGAATGGCATATGCGCCCGCTTTGTCGTGCGGCTCTCCGGTGTCCAGGTAGGCTTGCAGTACAGGCTGAGGCCAGTGGTGGAGGAAAACACGGCTGGTGTCGCTGAATGACAGCATGAGAAACGAATCAACACCGCATTCGTCCACAGTGGGGCCAGTATTGGTGCTGGCAGACCCTGCGGCTTGTGCAGGGCTAAAGGCTGCATCGGCAGGCAGCAGCAGGCACACAGCGCTGATAACTTCATGCCCGCGACCATTGAGTCGCTCCAGCATGCGCATGGCATGGGCCGGATTTTCCGGCTTGCCAAGAATATCGCCATCCACAGCCACGACGGTATCTGCGGCCAGAATCACGGGTTGCAATCCGCTGGCAGCGCCTTGCTGGCGGAGGGCATGGCCTGATGCCAAAGCTTTGGCAGTAGCAGCGCGCCGAGTATACGTCTCCGGGGATTCGCCTTGTTCCGGGCGCGGTTCGTCAGCACTGGTGAGGGCCAGACGGAAGGGGATTCCCCATTCGGTTAAAAACTGCCGCCTGCGTGGCGAGGCAGAGGCCAGGAGCAGTTCAAGGCCTGAGGCCATGCGGAACAGCGGGCGCAAAAATGAGGACGAATCGGCGGCAGCCGGGCACGGGGCAATATTGTAAGACATGGTAAGCCTGATTAGCGCGGTGCGGGGGCGTGGCGCAATATTTCGCCGCCCTGCATGTCCAGCACGCAAAAGACGCCGTTTTCTATAAGGCCGTAGGTGCGGGGCGAGCCGCTCTTGGGCAGGGAAAGTGAGCCGGGGTTCCAGAAGTGCAGGCCGTCAATGGTTTCGCCGCGCGGCACATGGGTATGCCCCCGCAAGAGAACCGTTCCGGGCTTGATGCCGGGGCAGGGCGGGCGTTCGGGCAGGTGGTGCCCGTGGCTGGCAAAAATGCTCAGGCCGTCTGCTTCAATCCAGGAGGACTCTGTGACTGCAAAGGGCAAAAGGCACAGATCAACCTCGGCATCGCAGTTGCCGCGCACTGCCACCACCGGGCAGGGCAGGGCCGAAAGATCCGGCATGGTTTGCAGCACCGAGCGGGTGTCATAGCCCTGCGGCAAAGGGTTGCGCGGGCCGTGGTAAACCAGATCGCCCAGCAGCACCAGTGCGTCAGGGGTAAGTTCTCGCGCTTTTTCCAGCAAAAAAAGCAGACTTTCAACAGACCCGTGCAGGTCGGAGGCAACAAGCAGACGCATCAGGCGCATTCCTTGGCAGCAGGGTGTTCCCTGTTCCAGTCTTCAAGAGGAATAGCTTCTTCCACAAGCATGATGGGAATATTGTCGCGCACAGGATAAACCACGCCGCAGGCCTTGCAGGCAAAGGCGGCGACTGAACCGTTGTCTTCCAGCGCCACAAGGTTGCCCAGGCATTTGGGGCAAGCCAGAATTTGCAGTAACTCGCGGGTTTCCATAGGCATAAAGAATCCTTCTGTTAATCGTGAGGGGGTATTCTATCTCCAAGCGTCTTCCAGTTCAAGGCTTGCCCCATATTGTCATTTTGCGGTATAATAATTATCCCATGAAAGATAGTATGAAATTTATTGATCTGCACACGCATACCACCGCTTCTGACGGTACTGATACTCCGGCCCAGCTTGTGGGCAATGCCCATGCCGCAGGCCTTGCAGCAGTGGCAATTACTGACCACGATACCCTGTCTGGCCTTGACGAGGGGCAGCAGACCGGGCGCGAGCTTGGTATTGAGGTTGTGCGCGGCTGCGAAATTTCGACAGGCACGGAACTGGGTGAACTGCACATTCTTGGCCTGTGGCTACCGGAAAATCCCCAGCCTTTGCTGGAAAAACTGCGCTGGCTGCGCGAAATGCGGGCAGAGCGCAATGTGGGCATAGTAAAAAAGTTGCAGGATCTCGGCTACGACATCAGCATGGAAGAAGTGCTGGCGGCGGCCAAGGGAGAGAGCGTGGGGCGACCGCATATCGCGGCGGTGATGCTGCGCAAGGGCTTTGCCAAGGATCCCCGGCAGGTTTTTAAAGAATTTCTGGGCAGCCGGGGCAAGGCGTATCTGCCCAAAACCGTGCTGGAACCTGATGAAAGCGTCCGGTTGCTGGCCTCCATGGGGGCGACGGTATGCCTGGCGCATCCGCTGCTCTGGAAGGCCCCCGCAGGGTGGCTGGACGCTATGGTGGCCCGCCTCAAGGAATACGGACTCAGCGCCATCGAGGCCTATCACAGCGAACACTCCGATGCCGATGTACGCACCTGCCTGGCCCTGGCCAAGCGTTTTGATCTTGGCGTTTCCGGCGGATCGGACTATCACGGATCAAACAAGCCCACGATCCGGCTGGGTCAGGGCTACGGGGGCTTGCGCGTCAGCGCGGCTGTGCTTGAAAGTTTGAAAGAACGCCGGGACGCTGCCGGCCTCCATATCTGACCGCCCCCCATCGCCCGCTTGCGGCGGCCAAGTCAAACCGCTTGCGCAATCGGGTCACCCGATGTACAGCGGTTTTCCACACTTATCTGGAAGGCATTGCATGCGTATTCTTCATAAACAGCAACATCTTCCCCCTCTTGAGGGGCCAAGGCTTGAGCCGCATCCTTTTCGTGGCGCAGGGGTGCCCCCTGACGAACACGATGGCGCGCCACTTGTTCCTGTTGCCCGACCCGAGCGCGGGTCAGCCGCGCAGGGCACCGCCGCCCCCCACAGAGAAGCCCCTTCGGGCAAGGACGTAGGTACAGAAGCCTTTGAACTGCGCCAGCTTGGCGAAGAGGATTTTGAGGAGTTTGAGGCCCTGCTGCGCTACGCCTTTCAGGTCAGCACATCTGAGATGGCCCGCATCGGCTGGTCTGACATGGAGATGAAGCAGTCCAAGATGCCCATATTTGAGGCCTCGCACGTCATGGGCTGGTTCTACAAGGGGCACCTTGCCTCGCAGATCGTCATCTACCCGATGGAAGTGAACATCCAGGGCGAAATCTGCAAAATGGGCGGCATCACCGGGGTGGCAACGTATCCCGAATACACGGGGCGGGGGCTGATCCATTCGCTCATCGGCAAAAGCCTAGAATACATGCGCTCGCAGCAGCAGATCGTTTCCTACCTCTGCCCCTATTCCATCCCCCTGTACCGCAAGCACGGCTGGGAAATTGTTTCGGACAAGATGACCTTTGCCATCAAGGACACCCAGTTACCCAAGCGCCACCCCGTGGACGGGCAGATCGAGCGCGTGGACATCGAGTGCGAAGACCTGCACCGCGTTTACAAGTATTTTGCGCTTCAGGAACACGGCGCGCTCATTCGCGGCAAGCTGGAGTGGGAGGAATACTGGCGCTGGGATTCGGACGACGTCATGGCGGCGGTGTACTACAGCGCCGACGGCAAGCCTCTGGGCTATGTTATCTACTACATTGAAAATGAAGTTTTTAGCATCAAGGAAATGGTCTACCTGAACCAGGAGGCCAAGTACGGCATCTGGAACTACATCAGCGCCCATTTTTCCATGATTACCAAGGTGGAAGGAGCCAATTACACAGGCGAGCCCATTGCCTTCCAGTTTGAAGACAGTGAAATTGACGAGAGCATTCAGCCTTACGCCATGGCCCGCATTGTGGATGTGCAGCGCTTTATTGAGCTGTACTCCTTCCAGTTTGAAGACCCCAAGCTGACCCTTGAACTGGAAGTGAGTGATGTCATGGCCCCGTGGAACAACGGCATCTTCCATGTAAGTTGGCGTGACGGCCGCACTTTTTGCGAAAAGGTAAATACCTGGAGCACGGGCCATCGCCTTTCGCTGGATATCAAAACGCTCACAACGATGCTGATGGGCTACAAGCGCCCCACCTATCTGTACAATAATGACCGCATCGACATGGACTATCATCTGCTGAAAACGCTGGAGACGCTGATCCCGCCGGACAAGCCGTATTTTTCGGATTATTTTTGATTTTCGGGAGCAGGGTTTTCTGGTTGACACATCTGTGGGCAGATGGCAGTTGTACGCCGTTCCGTGGATGCATTGTTCTGTTCTTTTGGGTTTCCGCAGGTCATGCCTTTTTATCCGAGCCCACGCAAAGGAGTATTGGATATGGCATGGTTTGCATTGAGTTTGGCTGTAGTGACAGAGATTTTGTGGGCGCTCAGCCTCAAGTGGGCTTCTTCGCTGGGTAACTGGCAGGCTGCAGCAGTGCCCATTGTGCTGAGCTTTGTGAATATGGGCCTGCTGGCACTGGCCATGCGCGGGCTCCCGGCTGGCATGACCTATGCCCTCTGGACAGGTGCCGGCACTGTGGGCGTTGTCTTGGGCGGAGCGCTTTTTTTCGGCGACAAGATTTCGCTGCCCCAGCTGTTTTTCATCGCCCTTATTATCATTGGCAGCGTAGGGACGAAGTTTTTTTCACCCCAGGCATAGGACATTTTGCCTGCCGCGCCGCTTGATGGGCGCGCGAACATAATTGCTGCGTACGCACAGAGCATGGAACATGAAAAAGGCGGGGTTGTCCCCCGCCTTTTGTGTTTCTCAGTATCGCTTGGTGGTGCAATATAAGCAGTTACTTATCCTGCCCGCAGCACTTTTTGTACTTTTTGCCGCTGCCGCAGGGGCAAAGGTCATTGCGCCCAATACGCGGCGCGGCCTTGGCGGGCTTTTTGGGGTCTTCCGAAATACTGCCGCCGCTGGAGTAGGAAAGCTGTGAGTTGCTTTCCTTATGGCGGTATTCCCGCGAAACAGGGGAATGCTGGGGTTCATCAACCGGTGTTTCCACTTCCTGCTGTTCCGGCTCGGCGGGGATAGGCTCAATCTGTACACGGATGCGCGTAAGGGCGCGGAACACGCTCTCACGAATCTGGAACAGCATGGCCTGGAACATTTCAAAGCCTTCGCGCTTGTATTCAAGCTTGGGATCGCGCTGACCGTAGCCGCGTAGGCCTATGCCATCGCGCAGGGCGTCCATGTTGCGCAAATGTTCTTTCCAGCAGCGGTCAAGCTCTTCCAGCAGGAAGTAACGAAGAATGTCGGCATAAGTGGGGCCGGTTTCCGCCTTGAGCTTGTCAAGAATGCCCTGTGCCATCACTTCGGTTTCTTCACGCTCGGGAAGGCGCGCGCCTTCTTCAAGCACCCTGTCGAGGTTGAAGACATCGCGCAGACGCGCCAGAGCTGCGGCGCGGGCTTCGTCCTGCCCGTCCACAGGCAGGGATGCCAGCGGGCTGTACACATCATCCAGCACATCGCTCATGAATTCCTGCAAAACAGGCTCAAGGTCTCCTTCAACCATGAGTTCGCGGCGCAGGGTGTAGATAACTTCTCGTTGCTGGTTCATGACGTTGTCATAATCGAGCAGTGTTTTGCGTATTTCAAAGTGGTGGGCTTCCACACGCTTTTGAGCGCCTTCCACCGCGCGGGTAACCATGGCGTTTTCAATGGCTTCGCCATCGCGCAGGCCCAGCTTTTCCATGAGGCCCTTGATGCGGTCAGAGCCAAAGAGGCGCATGAGGTCGTCTTCCAGCGAGAGGTAGAAGCGCGAAGAGCCGGGGTCGCCCTGACGGCCCGAGCGGCCACGCAACTGGTTGTCGATGCGGCGGCTTTCGTGCCGTTCGGTGCCGAGAATGTGCAGACCGCCCAGATCCACAACACCCTCGCCCAGCATGATGTCCGTGCCACGGCCTGCCATGTTGGTGGCAATGGTGACGCGGCCTTTCTGGCCTGCCAGCGCCACGATTTCGGCTTCTTTTTCATGCTGCTTGGCATTGAGCACGCTGTGCGGAATGCCGAGCTTGCTCAGCCTCTGGGAAAGCATTTCGGACGTTTCAATGGAAATTGTGCCCACAAGCACGGGCTGCTCTTTTTTGTGCAGTTCGGCAATGGCTTCAACGATGGCGTCAAACTTTTCCTGCCGCGAACGGTAGATAAGGTCAGGATAATCCTTGCGAACCATGGGCCTGTTGGGCGGGATGGAGATAACTTCGAGGCTGTATATCTGATGGAATTCCACAGCTTCTGTATCCGCAGTACCCGTCATGCCCGAAAGTTTGTCGTACAGGCGGAAGTAGTTCTGGAAGGTGATGGAGGCAAGCGTCTGGTTTTCAGCTGCGATGGTGACGTGTTCCTTGGCTTCCAGCGCCTGATGCAGGCCATCTGAATAGCGGCGGCCAGCCATAAGGCGGCCTGTAAATTCGTCAACAATAATTACCTGATCTTCCTGAACAATATAATCCACATCGCGTTTGAAAATCTGATGTGCCTTGAGCGACTGCATCACGTGGTGCTGGGCCGTGATGTTGGCGGGGTCAAAAAGGTTGTCCAGCTTGAGCAGTTCTTCGCACCGGGCTACGCCTTCATCGGTGAGCATGGCGGTACGGGCTTTTTCGTCCACGGTGTAGTGTTCGGCGGTAAGCTGGCGGACAATGTCGTCCACCGTGCGGTACATGCCCACCGATTCATCAGAAGCGCCGGAAATGATGAGCGGCGTTCTGGCTTCGTCAATGAGGATGGAGTCCACTTCGTCCACAATGGCAAAATTGTGCCCGCGTTGCACCAGCTGGTTGGCGTAGAACTTCATGTTGTCGCGCAGGTAGTCAAAGCCGAATTCATTGTTGGTGCCGTAGGTGATGTCCTTGGCGTACTCGGCCTTGCGCTCTTCGTCATCAAGGCCATGCACGATAACGCCTGTACTCAGGCCGAGGAATTCATACAGCTGGCCCATCCAGGCCGAGTCGCGTTTGGCGAGGTAGTCGTTGACCGTAACCACATGTACGCCCTTGCCAGACAGGGCATTGAGCACAACAGGCAGGGTGGCCACAAGGGTTTTGCCTTCACCGGTCTTCATTTCAGCAATCTTGCCCTTGTGCAGCACCATGCCGCCGATGAGCTGCACGTCATAGTGGCGCATGCCCAGTCTGCGGCTTGAGGCCTCGCGCACCAGAGCAAAAACTTCGGGCAGCAGAGCGTCCAGAGTCCTGGTGCCATCCTGCACTTCCTGCCGGTATTGCGCTATGCGTACAGGAAAATCTGCATCGGCCAGTTGCTGCATTTCAGGCTCGAACGCATTGATGCGCTGCACCATGGGGTGGAGCTTGCGCAAGTAGCGGTCATTGGTGCTGCCGAAGATTTTTTTAAAAAGAAAACCAAACATGAAGTCTCCTTACTAGAGCATTTTCACTTTGAAATGCTCGCTTGCCGCCTAAGTATCTCTACTGTCGCGTCCGTAACGGAAAAGCAGCCGTGGTGCGGAATTTTCAGTGTCCGCGCTGTGCAGACAAACATTTTAGATGTGATCTGTCTAGCACAATGGTCGGTCGCTTACGCTGCGCAAACACCAATATTGGGTGCGCTGCGGAATGTGCTGCATGCGCCGTGTGTTATCCCAAGGGGACAATATACGGCATCTCTTAAAAATAAGTCATAATATTGAGGTTGGCAATGTGACGCGGCAAAAATATTATTGGTCAGCGAACAGGTGGAAGGTGCAGGTGCGCCAATGCCCGTGCCAGAAGGCAGCCTCACAAAATCATTTTTTTGCGCGCTCCAATCCTTGAAGGGCAAGTTTCATGCCGGGCTTGAGGGCAAGGGCCAACTGAAAAAACTGCACCGACCTATCTCGGTCGCCCGACTGAAGAAAGACCGCTCCAAAGTTGCAGGCGATGGAAGCGCTGCTCTTGACCATTTCCGGTTCCAGATCCAGAGCCTTTACCAGATTTGCCTTGGCTTGGATAAAATCCGCGCCTTCAGCAAAGGCCATGCCTACATTATAATAGAGCGTTGGATCGTCGGGGGCGATTTTGATGGCGCGCTTGTACTCCGTAATGGCGTCCTGCCAGCGGCCCTGCCTGCGCAGGCTGATGCCCAGCTGGTTGAACAGGGCCAGGTCTTCCCGTCCCAGTCGTTTGCCCTTGGCCTCAAGACTGTTGCGCAGAAATTTTTCTGCCTTTTCCGGGTCACGCTCGCCATAAATGCCGGCAATGCGGCTTGAAAGCGCGCTGAGGCCATCGGCAGCTTCCCGGTTCATCTGTACCACAGCCTTTTCAAAAAAGGCCTCGGCCTTTTCCACATCGCCGTTGGCCAGATGGGCCTCGCCGAGGCTGACTTTTCGGTTCACGTTGAGGGGCGAGATGGAATCCAGCTTTTCGAGATAGCGCACCTGCTGGGGCACATCGCCAATTTCCGCGTACATTTCAGCAAGGCGCTGAAGCGGGGCAAGGTAAAGATCGGCGGATTTAGCGGCAGACTCATAGGCAATTCGGGCTTTGTCGTATTGCTGGGTGGCGCGGAAGATATCGCCCATAAGCAGAAACGCCGCAGCGCTGCCAGGCTTGAGCTGCAGAACTTTTTGACAGGCTGTCAAAGCCATGTCGTATTTTTTCTGCGCCAGCAACCTCTTGGCAACGTCAATGACCTGCCCAAGCTTGCTTTGCGGTTTGAGGGTAAAAGCCATTTTTTCAATGAGTGTATTGGCAGAAACGGGCTTGGCAATAAAATTGTCTGCCCCAACTTCGTGAAGAAGCATGAGACGGTCGCGCTGCACATCGCTTGTGAGCACAATAATCTTGAGAGCGGTGAAGGCCTGCTTGATCTGGCCCACGAGAAAGCTCAGATCCTGGCCGCCGATACTGCGTTCCATAAAGATAAGAGGGGCAGGGTGCCGGGCCAGAATGTCGCGCAGCTCACGCAGCATCATGCGGGGGTCGGCAACAGCGGTGAATATACTTTGCGCCGTAAGGCCCATCTCTTTGGCAAGGGTAAGGCGTAACTGCGTGCAGAAAGCCTGGTCATCGCTCACTGCCAGAATATGTCCATTCTCTTTCGTAATGTAATTAATGACAGTGTCTTGGTATGAATTTAGTTTTGCCCTGTTAGCGGCATCAATCATGGACATGGCGTCTCCTGAAAATATCGACAGCTAAGATGACAAGTTAGCGCAAAATGGTGAAGGTCGTGCAACGAACGTGCGTCATCTTGGCAAATTGCCGGAGGGGTGCGGCTCTTTTAGTTTTTTGCAGGGGCAAGCGTCAAGGAGTAAGATTGGGGCGGAGAAAACCTGGATGACGTGATAAAAATAATGCAAAAATGGCTTGACGTTCAAGGGGAACTTGGATAGAAAAAATCTCCGCGCGATAAGAAGCAATTTTTATCGGCGTTCCCTGGACGGCAGGGAAGGGTGGGTTGAGCCCATCCTGATGCACCCAAAGCGATCATAGTAAGGTCGCAGAGGGTTTTGACATGTGCAGGCGTTACCGAATGCCGGACAATGTCGAGCCGTTCCAGCCCAAAGACGGATCCCACCGCTGCCCCCAGGCCGCGCGTGACCCGGGGCTGTAAGGTAGGGGGATAGCCCCCATTTGGTGACCCTGCGGGACCGCTTAGCCGCTCTTTCTATGGAGTGGCTTAGCCTGGGCGACGCTGGGGAGCATCACGCGGATGATGCAGGCGCGTTCAGGCGTCCAATCTTCCGAATTCTTCCTGAAATTTCAGGCGTGATGCGCGCATTAGCGCAACCCCTTACGTTGCTCCGTTTTTCCGTTCCTTGCCAGGGTGAGGTCGGCCCTTCGGGCCATGCTTCATGGCCCGCGTATGCTGTGAAGGAGCCCGCGCTCGTAGCCCAAAGGGCCGCGCGGGATGTTTTTGCAAACGGAGTAGGCACAATGACGACAGTTAGCAGCGATCGCATTCGGATCAAGCTCAAAGCCTACGATTACCGCATTCTGGATAAAGCCGTTGCGGAAATCGTGGATACGGCGCGCAATACCGGTGCCGGTGTGGCGGGACCAATTCCCCTGCCCACCAACATTCACAAGTACACCGTGCAGCGTTCCGTGCATGTGGACAAAAAGTCCCGTGAGCAGTTTGAAATGCGCATTCACAAGCGGCTCATGGATATCCTGGAACCCACGCAGCAGACCGTCGACGCGCTGGGCAAGCTTTCGTTGCCCGCCGGTGTGGACGTGGAAATCAAGCTCTAGCGAGAGGCAGTCATGGCTGAGAAAATGGGAATTTTGGGTCGCAAACTTGGTATGACCCGCATATTTGACGGCGCTGGCGCTGCCGTGCCCGTCACGGTGATTGAGGCCGGTCCGTGCCCCGTCACCCAGGTCAAAACTGCGGACACTGACGGCTACAACGCCGTTCAGATCGCGCTGACCCCCGCTAAGGAAAAGCACAGCACCAAGGCTATGCAGGGACACTTCGCCAAGGCTGGCAAGGGTCTTTTCCGCCATCTGCGCGAAATCCGCCTTGCGGGTGCGCCGGAACAGGAGCTGGGTCAGGAACTGACCGTTGAAATTTTCGCCGCAGGCGATACGGTCAAGGTGACCGGCACAAGCATGGGTAAAGGCTACCAGGGGCGTATGCGCCGCTGGAATTTCGCCGGTTCCAAAGATACCCACGGCTGCGAAAAGGTGCACCGCAACAATGGTTCCATTGGTAACAACACCTTTCCTGGCCACGTTTTTAAGGGTCGGAAAATGGCGGGCCATTGGGGCAATGAAACCGTTACGGAAATGGGCCTGACCATCGTTGATGTGCGTCCTGAGGACAACGTCATTCTGGTCAAAGGTTCCGTGCCCGGCCCCAAGAACGGGCTGGTGCTGATCCGCAAGCAGTAGAGGAAGCAGCAATGGCTACCGTGAAAGTATATGACCAGAACAAGCAGGAAAGCGGCGAAATCACGCTGGCTTCCGACGTGTTCGAAATCGAGGTGAGGCCTGAAATCCTCAATCTCGTGGCGCGCGCCCAGATGGCGGCCAAACGCGCCGGCACGCATATGGCAAAGACCCGTGCGCTGGTTTCCGGCGGCGGCGTTAAGCCCTGGAAGCAGAAGGGTACGGGCCGCGCCCGTTCCGGCTCCAACCGTTCGCCCATTTGGCGCGGTGGTGCCATCATCTTCGGACCCAGCCCCCGCGATTACAGCTTCAAGGTTAACAGCAAGGTGCGCGCCCTGGCCATGAAGATGGCCCTGTCGAGCCGCTTGGCTGCCGCAACCCTGATGGTGGTCAAGGGTATTGAACTGCCCGAAGCCAAGACCAAGCATTTCGCCAAGGTTGCCGACACGCTGGGCCTTTCCAAGGCTCTCATCGTGGCTCCCGCCGAAGACAGCGCGCTGGTTCGTTCCGCTCGCAACATTCCGGGCCTCACCATGACCACTGTCGATCGCCTGAGCGTGCTTGAAATCCTCAAGCACAAGCAGCTTGTTCTGCTTGAAGGCGCTATCGAACCTGTTCAGGCTCGTTTCGCAAAGAAGGGGGCGTAAGATGGAAACCACTTCTGTTCTGCTCAAGCCCCTGCTGACCGAAAAGACGACCTTGATCAAGGACGAAGCCCAGCAGGTGGCCTTTATGGTCCACACCCTGGCCAACAAGCTTGAAATCAAGCAGGCCGTGGAAAAGGCTTTTGATGTTAAAGTGGAAGCCGTCAACGTAGTGCGCCGCGCCCCCATGAACAGGGAGCGTCAGGGTCGCGTTGTTGGCCGTAAGCCCGGCTGGAAGAAAGCGTATGTTACGCTGCGCCAGGGCGATAAAATTGAGTTCTTCGAGGGAGTGTAATCATGGCTGTCCGCAAGCTGAAACCGACCTCCGCGGGGCGTCGCTTCCAGACGGTTTCCGACTTTGAGGAAATCACCCGGACGCGCCCTGAGAAGTCGCTCACTGAAGGCCTCACCAAAAAGGCCGGTCGCAACAATCTGGGTCGAGTCACCAGCCGCCGTCGCGGTGGTGGTGTTAAGCGTCTGTACCGCATCATCGATTTCAAGCGCGACAAGACCGGCATTGAAGCCACTGTTGCGCACATTGAATACGATCCCAACCGTACCGCCCGTATCGCGCTGCTGCACTATTCGGACGGCGAAAAGCGCTACATCCTCGCTCCGGTTGGCTTGAAGCAGGGTGACAAGATCATGTCCGGCATCAACGAGCGCAATGGCGTTGTGGCCGACATCAAACCCGGCAATGCTTTGCAGATGGCCCGCATTCCTGTGGGTACCGTTGTGCACAACATTGAGCTTTACCCCGGCAAGGGCGGCCAGATGTGCCGCGCCGCCGGTACCTACGCCCAGCTGGTCGCCAAAGAAGGCAACTACGCCCTGCTGCGTCTGCCTTCGGGCGAAGTGCGCAAGGTGCTTGCTACCTGCGTGGCTACCGTGGGTCAGGTGGGCAACGTGCATCACGAAACCATCTCTCTGGGCAAAGCTGGCCGCAACCGCTGGCTGGGTCGTCGTCCCAAGGTTCGCGGCGTTGCCATGAACCCCATCGACCACCCCCTGGGCGGTGGCGAAGGCAGAAGCTCTGGTGGCCGTCATCCTGTGTCGCCTTGGGGTATGCCTGCCAAGGGTTACAAGACCCGCGACAAGAAGAAGGCCTCTTCCCGGCTGATCATCAAACGCCGCGGCCAGAAGTAGGAGTAGCTCATGCCGAGATCGTTGAAAAAAGGGCCGTTTGTTGACGGCCATCTGATGAAAAAGGTCGACAGCACCGTGGCCAACAGCGACCGCCGTGTAGTCAAGACCTGGTCGCGCCGCTCGACCATCCTGCCCGAAATGGTGGGACTGACCTTTGCGGTGCACAATGGCAAGAAGTTCGTGCCGGTGTTCGTTACCGAAAACATGGTTGGCCACAAGCTGGGTGAATTCTCGCCCACTCGTACCTTCCATGGGCATGCCGCCGACAAAAAGGCCAAGGCCGGCAAGAAGTAGGGTAGGCATATGGAATCTAAAGCTATTGCAAAATTCCAGCGCGTTTCGCCGCGCAAGACCCGTCTTGTGGCCAAGAACGTGCAGGGTCTTGGAGTGGAGGAGGCTATGAACCTTCTGCGCTTCACGCCCAACAAGCCCGCTGGCGTGCTTTTCGGCGTGCTCAAGAGCGCGTTGGCCAATGCCTCGCAGCTGGGCGGCGTTGATGTGGATGCCATGGTGGTGAAGGAAATCGTGGTGAACGAAGGCCCCACCTGGAAGCGCTTTATGCCCCGGGCCCAAGGCCGGGCGACCAAGATTCACAAGCGCACCAGCCACATCACCGTTATACTCGCAGAAGGGCAGGAATAGGCTATGGGTCAGAAAGTACATCCGTTCGGGTTCCGGCTTGGGTACAACAAGAATTGGCAGTCCCGCTGGTTCAGCAAGAAGGAATACCCTGCCTTTGTCTATGAAGACAGCAAAATCCGCGCGTTCGTGAAGAAGCTCCTGTTTCATGCCGGGGTTTCCAAGATCGAGATCGAACGTGCCGGCGGCAAGGTACGGCTTATCCTTTCCACCGCTCGCCCCGGTATTGTTATCGGCCGCAAGGGTGTGGAAATCGAAAAGCTTCGCAACGATCTTCGTCAGAAGTTCGGCCGCGAGTTCTCTCTTGAAGTGAACGAAATCCGTCGCCCCGAAGTGGACGCCCAGCTGGTGGCCGAGAACATCGCCCAGCAGCTTGAGCGCCGCGTGGCCTTCCGGCGCGCCATGAAGCGTACCGTGTCCATGGCCCGCAAGTTTGGCGGCGAAGGCATCAAGGTAACCTGCGCCGGACGTCTGGCTGGTGCAGAAATCGCACGTACCGAATGGTACCGCGATGGCCGAGTGCCCTTGCAGACTCTGCGTGCCGACATTGACTACGGTTTTGCCGAAGCGCACACCACCTACGGCATCATCGGTGTCAAGGTGTGGATCTATAAGGGTGAAATCCTTGACAAAGAGGTTGATCAGTAATGCTTGCGCCCAAAAGAGTTAAATTCCGCAAGTGGCAGAAAGGCCGCCTGCGTGGCCTGGCCACCCGCGGCGCCACCATTGCGTTTGGTGATATCGGCCTTAAAACCGTGCAGCATGGCCAGCTTTCCAGCCAGCAGATTGAAGCTGCTCGTATCGCCATGATGCGTCACATCAAGCGTGGCGGCAAAGTGTGGATCCGTGTGTTCCCCGACCGCCCCGTCACGGCCAAGCCTCTGGAAACCCGTCAGGGTTCCGGTAAGGGCGCGCCCGTGGGTTGGTGCGCTCCGGTCAAGCCCGGTCGCGTGCTGTATGAAATCAAGGGCGTGAGCCTTGACCTCGCGCGTGAGGCGCTGACCCGCGCCGCTCACAAGCTGCCCGTTAAGACCATCATTGTGGTGAGGGAGGGCATCTAAATGGCTGCCAAGAAAAAGACCGAAACCGCCGCCCGGCCCGCCGCACAGGATCTGCGCTCCATGAGCGTGGAAGAACTGCGCACGGCTCTTACCGAGCAGCGCCAGGAACTGATGAGCGCCCGCTTCAAGCATGCCGCTGCGCAGCTTGAAAAGACTTCCGAACTGAAAGTCATGCGTAAGCAGGTGGCGCGCATCGAGACCGTATTGAACGAAAAGGAACAGAGGGCCTGAACATGCAAGCTCTGGAAGATCGCAAGGGCAGAATGCTGACCGGCATTGTGGTAAGCGACAAGAACGACAAGACCATTGTCGTGCGCGTCGAGACCCTGGTCAAGCATCCTCTGCTTAAGAAGTATGTGAGGCGCCGCAAGAAGTTCACGGCTCATGATCCCATGAACGAATGCGGTATGGGCGACAAGGTTAAAATTGTGGAGTTCCGTCCGCTTTCGCGCAACAAGCGCTGGCATCTGGTCTCCATCATTGAAAAAGCCGTGTAGGGTAGTGCCATGATCCAGGTAGAATCGACGCTTCAGGTGGCCGATAATTCCGGCGCCAAAAAGGTTGCCTGCATCAAGGTGCTGGGCGGTTCACACCGCCGCTACGCCTCGGTGGGCGACATTATCGTGGTTTCCGTTAAGGAAGCAATGCCCCACAGCAAGGTTAAGAAGGGCGATGTTATGAAGGCTGTTATCGTGCGTACCGCTAAAGAAGTGCGTCGCATGGACGGCAGCTACATCAAGTTCGACGGCAACGCCGCTGTGCTGCTCTCCAACCAGGGTGAGCCGGTGGGTACGCGTATCTTTGGCCCCGTGGCCCGTGAGCTGCGCGCCCAGAACTTTATGAAAATTATTTCGCTGGCCCCGGAAGTGCTGTAGGAGACCGTCATGAAAATGTATCGCATCCGCAAGGACGACAAGGTGATGGTAATCGCCGGCAAGGACGCGGGCAAAATCGGCAAGGTGCTGAAGATCCTGCGCAAGAAGGATCGCGTGCTTGTGGAAAAGACCAACATGGTCAAGCGCCACATGCGCCCCAACCCCTATGCCCAGCAGCCTGGCGGTATCGTGGAAAAGGAAATGCCTATCCACGTGTCCAACCTTATGGTTGTCTGCTCTGCCTGCGGCAAGGCCACTCGAGTGGGTTACAAGACCATCGAGTCCGAGGGCAAGGAAAAGAAAGTGCGCTTCTGCAAAAAGTGCAACGAAGTAATGGAATAAGGTGATACGATGACACGCCTTGAAAAGATATATAGAGAGAAGGTGGTTCCGGTACTGCAGAAGGAGTTCAGTTACTCCTCTTCGATGCAACTGCCCGGTATCGAAAAGATCTCTCTGAACATCGGCCTTGGCGCCGCTAGCTCGAACAACAAGCTGATGGAAGAAGCCATGGCGGAACTTACCGCGATTGCTGGCCAGAAAGCTGTGGTTACCCGGGCTAAAAAGTCCATCGCCGCATTTAAGCTGCGCGAAGGCATGCCTATCGGTGTGCGCGTCACCCTGCGCAAGGAACGCATGTGGGACTTCCTGGACAAGCTCATGAACTTTGCCTTGCCCCGAGTGCGTGACTTCCGTGGTATCCCTGACCGCGGTTTCGATGGGCGCGGCAATTTCACCCTGGGCATTAAAGAACACACCATCTTCCCTGAAATGGAAGCTGACCGTGTTGAAAACCCCAAGGGCATGAACATCACCATCGTCACCACGGCGGCCACGGACAAAGAAGGCAAGTTCCTTCTCGACCAGCTTGGCATGCCGTTCCGCAAGTAGGAGTTAAGCCATGTCCCGTACTTCTCTGGAAGTAAAGGCCAAGCGCAAGCCTAAGTTCAGCGCCCGCGCCTACAATCGCTGCCCGCTTTGCGGTCGCCCCAGGGCTTTCCTGCGCCAGTTCGGCATCTGCCGTATCTGCTTCCGCAACATGGCCCTTCGTGGTGAACTGCCCGGCGTGCGCAAGTCGAGCTGGTAAAATTTCCGGGCGTGCAAACGCCCGGGAGGCGCGCCCTGCGCGCCAGCGGGAAGTGGCGGCATCGTGCCGTCAACCCCGCCCCCAAACTCTCAGGAGCATTCGATGTTGACAGATCCCATTGCGGATATGCTCACCCGCATCCGCAACGCGCATTTGGCCCTGCACAAGGAAGTAAATGTGCCGAGCTCGAAGATGAAGGAATCTTTAGCCGCCATCCTCAAGCAGGAAGGTTACGTCGAAGACGTGGCCGTGGCCGAAAAAAACATTGTTATTACCCTTAAGTACCAGAAGGGAAAGCCCGTCATCAGCGGGCTGAAGCGTGTGAGCACGCCCGGTCGCCGGGTTTATGTTGGCGCGCATAACATCCCCAGGGTGCAGAACGGCCTCGGCATCTGCATTTTGTCCACGTCCAGCGGCGTGCTGGACGGCATGACCGCCCATGAGAAGAAGGTGGGCGGCGAACTTCTGTGCGAAATCTGGTAGGCGGTGCACCATGTCGAGAATAGGTAGACTGCCCGTTGCCGTTCCCAATGGCGTTGAAGTCAAGATCGGAACGGATGTTGTGGAAGTTAAAGGGCCCAAGGGCTCGCTGAGCACCCCTGTCTGCTCTCTGCTCACTTACGAGCAGGCCGATGGTCACGTGACCCTTGGCCGTATAGAAGATACCCGCCAGAGCCGTTCGCAGCACGGCCTGCGCCGCACCCTTCTTGCCAACTGCATTGAAGGCGTTACCAAGGGCTTCTCCAAGGGCCTGGAAGTTATCGGCGTCGGTTACCGCGTGGCGGTCAAGGGCAACATTATCGAGCTTTCTGTGGGCTATTCCCACCCTGTGCTCGTTGAACTGCCCGACGGCATCAAGGCCGTGGTTGAAGGTCAGGTTCTGACCCTCTCCGGCATCGACAAGGAACTTGTGGGCGAAATGGCCGCCAAGATTCGCCGCATTCGTAAGCCTGAACCCTACAAGGGCAAGGGCATCAAGTACGTTACCGAGACTATCCGCCGCAAGGTTGGTAAGTCCGGCGGCAAGAAGTAGGGGGGCGCGTCATGAAATACAGCAAGAACGAATCCCGGCAGCGCCGCAAGATCCGTATCCGCAAGAAAGTCAACGGCACCTTCGAGCGCCCGCGTCTGGTTGTGTTCAGGTCCAACCTGCACATCTACGCCCAGATCATCAACGATCTGGACGGCGTGACCCTGGCTGCTGCCTCTACCCTTACGCTTTCCAAGACCGAAGCCGGCATGCACTGCAATAAGAGCGGCGCCGAGATGGTGGGCAAGGAAATTGCCCGGATGGCCAAGGAGAAGAATATCAATCAGGTGGTATTCGATCGCAACGGGTACATTTATCACGGTCGCGTCAAGGCCGTAGCCGACGGCGCCCGCGAAGGCGGCTTGGAGTTCTAATATGCGTCAGGAAAATACTGAAACTCAGCAGAACGAGTTGGGCGAAATCGAAAAGATCGTTTCCCTCAACCGCGTGGCCAAGGTCGTCAAGGGCGGTCGCCGTTTCAGCTTCAGCGCCCTCGTTGTCGTGGGCGATGGCAAGGGCGGCGTGGGCTTCGGTCTGGGCAAGGCCCAGGAAGTGCCTGAAGCACTGCGCAAAGCCACCGAACGCGCTCGCAAGAACCGCGTTCAGGTTGCCCTTGTTGAAGGCACCCTTCCTTATGAAGTGCTCGGCCGTTTCGGCGCCGGTCGCGTCATGCTGAAGCCCGCCTCTGAAGGTACCGGCATCATTGCCGGCGGTGCCGTGCGCGCCGTCATGGAAGCCGTAGGCATCCGCGACGTCCTCGCTAAGGCCATTGGTACCAACAATCCGCACAACGTGCTTCGTGCCACCATGCAGGGCCTCGTTTCCCTGCGCAGCGCCGAAGATGTTTCGGCCCTGCGCGGCAAGAAGCTGGAAGCCCCGAGGAAGTAACCATGGCAGAAATCAAGGTAAAACTCGTGCGTTCGCGCATCGGCTCCACGCCTGCGCAGCGCAAGCTGCTGGACTCCCTTGGCCTCAAGCGCCGCGAGATGGTCAAGACGTTCAAGGATACCCCGGCTATCCGGGGCATTATCGCCAAAGTTCCGCATATGGTTGCCGTTGTTGAGTAACGGCCAAAGGATATACCATGCAACTGCACAATCTGTTTCCTTTTCCGGAAGAGCGTAAGACCCGCCGTCGCGTGGGCCGTGGCTCTGGTTCCGGTCTGGGCTGCACTGCGGGCAAGGGCCACAAAGGGCAGAACGCTCGCGCCGGTGGCGGTGTCCGCCCTGGTTTTGAAGGCGGCCAGATGCCCCTGCAACGCCGTTTGCCCAAGCACGGCTTTAAAAACGCCCCCTTCAAGGTCACCTACGACATCGTCAATCTTGACGCTCTCGTGTCGGCCTTCCCGGGCAAAACCACCATCACCCTTGACGACATGTACGCTCGCGGTATTGTCCGCATGGGCGCGCCCGTGAAAGTTCTTTCGCGCGGCGAAGTCTCAGGCGCTCTGTCGGTGGAGGCTCACAAGTTCAGCCAGGCTGCTGCGGATAAGATCCGCCAGGCCGGCGGCAACGTCACTGAGCTGGAAGCGGTTTCTGCCGCTGAATAATTAGGTGGCCGCGCGCAAGCGCGGCCTCACGGCTTTTCACTGGCGTCATTGCCCGCCTTTTGGCGGGCAATGACGTTGCGCACATACTGCGCCACAGGCGCACAAACGCAACGAGTGTTTCATGGCAGTAGGATCGGCAAACAATATGGCAGGCCAGGCTTCGCTGACCAAACGCATCGGCTGGACCTTCCTGATTTTGTGCTGCTACCGCATCGGCGTTCACGTACCCATTCCGGGCGTTGACGCTTCTGCGCTGGCGTCGTTTTTTCAAAGCATGTCCGGCACGCTTTTCAGCCTGTTCGACATGTTTTCCGGCGGCGGCCTGTCCAACGTCTCGGTGTTCGCTCTGGGCGTCATGCCTTACATTTCGGCAAGCATTATCATCCAGCTTTTGCAGGTGGTCAGCCCCGACATCAAGCGCATGGCCAAGGAAGAAGGGCAGGCGGGACGGCGTAAAATCACGCAGTACACCCGTTATCTCACAGTGCTTATCACCCTGGTGCAAGGCCTTGGCATTGCCGTTGGTCTGGAAAATATGACCAGTCCTGCTGGCGCGCCTGTGGTTCTGGCACCCGGCTGGCATTTCCGTCTTGTGACCATGGCTACCTTTACGGCTGGTTCCGTGCTGGTCATGTGGCTTGGCGAGCAAATCACGGAGCGTGGTATCGGCAACGGTATCTCGCTGATTATTTTCTGCGGTATCGTGGTGGGCATTCCCCGCGGCATCATCCAGTCTGTTGCTCTTATACAGGCTGGTGACATGAGCATTTTCATGGCAATTGTTATTGTGGTCCTGATGGCTGCGGTTACAGTAGCCATCGTGTTCGTTGAACGCTCGCAGAGAAGAATCCCCATCAGTTACGCCAAGCGTCAGGTCGGACGTAAAATGTACGGTGGTCAGAACTCGCATCTGCCTTTGCGTCTGAACACGGCGGGCGTTATTCCGCCTATTTTCGCATCTTCGCTCCTGCTGTTCCCTGCGACCATTGGTCAGTTTTCGACCAACCATTATGTGAAGCAGGCAGCCGATTTCTTCTCGCCGCACGGCGTTGCTTACAACGTCCTGTATGTGGCCTTGATGTTCTTCTTCTGCTATTTTTACACGGCCATCATTTTTGATCCCAAGGATATGGCTGAAAATCTGAAGAAGAACGGCGGTTTCATCCCCGGGATTCGTCCTGGTGAAAAAACCCAGGAATACGTGGACACGGTGCTTTCACGGCTGACCCTTTCGGGGGCCACCTATATTTCAATAGTCTGCCTGCTGCCCATGCTGCTCATCAGCAACTTTAACGTGCCTTTCTATTTTGGCGGCACGAGCTTGCTGATCCTTGTGGGCGTGGCCATGGACTTCATGAATCAGGTGGAATCACACATGATCTCCAGCCAGTATCAGGGCCTCATGGCCAAGGCGCGGAAGAGCGGCAGGCTCTAGAAAGTTGGGGCAGGCCTCGGGCTTGCTCTCTGCTTTCGCAAGCGCGGATGGTGATTGTATAATGAAAAAATATCACGGCGCATTCATCAAGAATGAAAGGGAAGTGGCCTGCCTGCGGGAAGCAAACCGCATGGTGGCCAACATACTGGATGCCGTGGGCGATATGGTGGAGCCGGGCCTGCCTACCATGCGTCTTGAAGAGTTGGCGCGCGACATGTGCGCCGACTACAAGGTAAAGCCAGCGTTTCTGGGCTACTGCGGTTATCCTTTCGCTCTGTGCTGCTCGGTCAACGAGCAGGTGGTGCATGGTTTTCCTTCTGCGCGGCTGCTTAAGGAAGGCGATATCGTGAGCATCGACATGGGCGTTGTGTATGAAGGTTTTGTGGGCGATGCCGCTCGTACCTTTCCGGTTGGCAAGGTCAGCGACGAAGCCCGCAAGCTCATGCGGATAACTGAAGAAAGCCTGTACGTTGGCATTGAACAGGCCCGGGCTGGCAATGATGTGTACGACATCGGCGCAGCTGTTCAGGATTATGTTGAGGCCGCCGGTTTCAACGTTGTGCGACGTTTTGTTGGGCATGGCGTGGGGGCGAAAATGCATGAAAAGCCCGAAGTTCCGAACTTCAGGCCGGGCATGCGTGGGTTGACCTTGCAAAACGGCATGGTCATTGCCATCGAACCCATGGTAACTGTTGGCACCTACGAAGTGGACATTCTGGACGATCAGTGGACCGCCGTGACACGCGATGGTTTGTGGGCCGCCCACTTTGAACACAGTGTTGCCATAACCCCAAATGGCCCCCAGATTCTCAGCATTTCGGACCGTGGTTTGAACCGGCACACAATTGAAGGTTGACATCAGCGTTAAAGCTGGATAAAGATTTCCGTTCCCGTCCTTAATTTTGAGGACTGCGGCCTGTTGTTCTATCGTGGCGAAGCCGCAAGCCGGATCTTTATTTGGTCAATGCAATGGTTTCTTATTGGAGATGAGGTATGAAAGTAAGACCTTCCGTCAAGAAAATATGCCCCAAGTGTAAGGTTATCCGGCGCAAGGGAGTGCTTCGAGTTATCTGCGAAAACCCCCGGCACAAGCAGCGCCAGGGCTAGGGCAGGAGACTAATTGTGGCGAGAATAGCAGGTGTTGATTTGCCTCGCGGCAAACGGGTGGACATTGCGCTCACCTACATTTATGGCATTGGCCGTACCACGGCCATGAAAATTCTGGATACCACCGGCGTTAACTGGGAGCGTAGCATCGACGACCTCTCCGCTGACGAAGTTAACGAGATCCGTAAGGAACTCGAACAGAACTACAAGGTGGAAGGCGACCTGCGTCGCGAAATCTCCAGCAACATTAAGCGCCTTATGGACATTGGTTGTTTCCGTGGCCTGCGTCACCGTCGCGGTTTGCCCGTGCATGGTCAGCGTACCCATACCAATGCCCGCACCCGTAAGGGACCCCGCCGCGGCGCCGTAGGCAAGAAGAAGTAGCGGTGCGGCTGCGCTTGTCGCAGTTTGTAAAGCGGATGCAGCAATAGTGCTGCCGTGAGGACGAACGGATTTTTCCGCCATTGACGGAAAAGAATCTGACAAGCTTCCAATTTGAGGTTAGTTATGGCCAGACCCAAGAAAGTGGTCAAGAAAAAGGAAAAGAAGAACGTGCCGGTGGGCATTGCCCACATCCAGGCTTCGTTCAACAACACCATCATTACTTTTACGGATACGCGCGGCAATGCTGTTTCCTGGGCCTCCTCGGGCCAGAGCGGCTTTAAGGGTTCGCGTAAGTCCACCCCCTTTGCTGCGCAGGTTGCCGCTGAAACGGCTGCCCGCAAGGCACAGGACAACGGCATGCGTACTGTGGGCATCTATGTGAAAGGCCCCGGTTCCGGTCGTGAAGCCGCCATGCGCGCTATTTCGGCTATCGGCTTCAAGGTGGCGTTCATCCGCGACGTTACGCCCATTCCGCACAATGGCTGCCGGCCGCCCAAGCGCCGCCGCGTCTAGTTTGCGCCTAGCGTAAACCGCGCCAAAACCGTAAGAGGTAAAGATAGATGGCTAAATATACTGAAGCCAAGTGCCGCATGTGCCGTCGCGAAGGCTGCAAGCTTTTTCTGAAGGGCGACCGTTGCTTCACTGACAAGTGTGCATACGACCGTCGTCCTTATGCCCCCGGCCAGCATGGCCGCGCGCGCAAGAAGGTCAGCGAATACGCAGTGCAGCTGCGTGAGAAGCAGAAGACCCGCCGCGCTTACGGCATTCTCGAACGCCAGTTCCATGGCTACTTCGAGAAGGCCGAAATGCAGAAGGGCGTTACTGGTACCAACCTGCTCGTTATTCTTGAACGCCGCCTCGACAACGTGGTGTACCGTCTTGGTTTTGCCAACTCGCGCAACCAGGCTCGTCAGCTCGTGCGGCACGGCATTTTCACCCTCAACGGCCGCAAGGTGAACATTCCTTCCTTGCAGGTTCGCGTGGGTGACAGCATTGAAGTGCCCGAAAAGAACCGCAAGATTCCCGTGCTTGCAGAAGCTCAGGAAGTCATTGCACGTCGTGGTTGCCCCGCCTGGCTTGAAGCCGACGGCGCAGCTTTCAAAGGCTCTGTCAAGGCGCTGCCGCAGCGTGACGATATCCAGTTCCCCGTCAACGAGCAGCTGATTGTCGAACTTTACTCGAAATAAGCGGGGGTTCGCATGCTTATAAAACAGGGCGAACGCCTTATAAATGCACGCAACTGGTCAGAGCTTGTAAAGCCCGATCAGATCATGCGCGAAGAAGAAACCGCCAGCATCACGCATGGCAAATTCATTTGCGAACCGCTGGAACGGGGCTACGGCACCACCATCGGCAATGCAATGCGCCGGGTTCTTTTGTCGTCCCTTCAGGGGGCGGCCTTCGTGTCGGTGAAAATCATCGGTGTGCAGCATGAATTCACCACGGTGCACGGTGTTCTTGAAGACATCACTGATGTCATTCTGAACATCAAGCAGGTTCGCCTGCGCATGGACACCGATGAACCGCAACGCATTACCTTGCGCGTTGACCAGAAGGGTCCGGTGACTGCCGGAAACATTATGGGCAACCAGCATGTTGAAGTGCTCAACCCTGATCAGCACATTGCCACCCTCACCGAGGATGTCGTGCTTGAGATGGAATTTGAGGCTCGCATGGGCAAGGGCTATGTGCCTGCGGACATGCACGAGGGACTGAACGAGGAAATCGGCGTTATCAAGCTGGATTCCAGTTTCTCCCCTGTGCGTAAGGTGGCCTACACCGTGGAACAGGCACGCGTTGGTCAGATGACCAACTATGACCGCCTGTTGCTGGAAGTATGGACCGACGGCTCCCTCACACCCGAGGATGCCATTGCCTACAGTGCCAAGATCATCAAGGACCAGATTTCTGTGTTCATCAACTTTGATGAACGCGTGTCTGGCGACATGCGGCACGGCAGCGGCGAGAGCGGCGAAATTAATGAGCACCTGTACAAGAGCATTGACGATCTTGAATTGTCGGTGCGCGCCACCAACTGCCTGCGCGGCGCCAACATTGCCCTTGTGGGTGAGCTGGTGCAGCGTTCTGAAGGCGAGATGCTCAAGACCAAGAATTTTGGTCGCAAGTCGTTGGATGAAATCAAGGGTGTTCTTTTGGACATGGGCCTTGACTTCGGCATGAAGGTCGATTCCTTCGACAAGAAATATCAGGAATGGAAAAGGAAGCAGCAAAATGAGGCATAGCAATTCCGGCAGGAAACTCTCGCGTACGCCTGCGCACCGTAAGGCCCTGTTGCAAAATCTCGCTAAGGCCCTGCTGATCCACGGCAAAATCCGCACCACGGAAATTAAGGCCAAGGAGCTGCGCCGGGTGGTGGAACCCCTGATCACCCTTGCCAAGCGCAACGACCTGCACGCCCGCCGTCAGGCTTACCGTGTGTTGAACGATCACGCTTTGGTTAAGCGCCTTTTTGACGAGATCGGTCCTGTTTTCGCCGGCGTTCCCGGCGGTTACACCCGTATCCTTAAGCTGGCCATGCCCCGTAAGGGCGACAACGCCCCCATGGCCATTATTGAGCTTTCTCGCGCTCTTGAAGCTGCTCCCGCTGCGGAAGCAGCCACTGAAGAAGCGCCTGCCAAGCCCAAGCGTACCCGCAAGCCCAAGGTTGAAGAAACCGCCGAAGCGTAACCGCTTTGCTGGTTTGACAAATACTGACAAAGGGGCGCTCTGCGCCCCTTTGTCGTTTTGCCCCTTTCATATCAAAAATCAATGCAGCGGTTCGTTGTGGCCCCTTTGTGCATCCTCCCAATACGTTTCATATTGGGTTGGCGCTGTCTTGTAACTACGTTTACAAAGCTGACCCTTCGATCCGTCCGCCACTAGCCCATTCCCCATTACCGCCCTCATGGCACGCCATATTCTGTTCCCCACTTGATACGCCGTAGTATTCTGAGGAATCTACTTCATAGCCCTCAAGAGCTTTCAATTTGTCTCAGCCGCTAATTGGGGTGACAATTGTCATCATCAGTAGGAAGCGTGATTAAAGACAGATCCGACTCGAGAATTTTAGCTCGAAGAAGCCAGACAAAAATTCATGTCTTTGCACACAGCAAATTTGGCAAGAGATAAAGCTTGATAGAGTCTCTCTACACGCGCCCTCGCTCGTACTAACTCTCTTGGCAGGAGTCTTACGCGCAAGACCTTCCGGGACTGCGCTCAGGAAATTTGTGAGTGTTCTGAAAAGTCTTTTAAGGGCCGGTACTTTCTTGCTCAGGCGCGCCATTTACAGGCAGCCGCTGGAAGCTGAAGTGGATTCTGTTTGGAACGGAACACGTCGCGTAGATGGATACAGGAAAGGGGCGTACAGGCAACCCGCCCGTTCTTGGGCAGGATGCCTGCGGAATTAGGAGGAATAGAAAATGTTCAGAGTCGCTTTCCAGGCGTCTTTGTAGTTAAGGCTGTCCCCCGATATTTTTTGGTAGCCGCCCCAGACGCCTTTGTACAGCCACAAGTGGATGTAGCCAAGCTCAAGCAAAATTCAGGTTTTCAGCGGCCTCGTAGGTACTATCCGGATCAGCTCAAGAGCGGTGTCGTTTGTGGTGATGTACGTGCCAGCGGGCGTTAAAGTCCGTCATATTGCGGTAAACGGCACCCCCCGAAATGTCCGCAGTCTGGCGTCCTGTAATGAATGAGGCCAATTGGGTGTCGTTGGTCCCACCAAAATAGTCAATCTATGCATCTTTTGCTGCAGAGATTAGTACGCACTCGACCTCAAAACAGCCATCTGTGGCATGGGGAAACGCATTTTATGGAATTTTGATGATTGAGTGCGTGGTAAAGCAGATTTTCCTTATACTGAATGCATCAGGCGATTTTTTCTGGTCGCATCTGAAAGCCCTTTTGACAGCACAGATCTACTCCACTAGCCCATCAACCGCATGTTGCGGGCCTGCCTTGTCCCTCCATTTCCCCTCAAGAAACAATTCTTTCTGTGGTGAACCTGCTCCTTTTTTGTTGCGCTCCTTCACTTGGCTTAAATGTTTCAGCACACTTTTGTGGAAGAGGGGGCGTTCTGATGTTCATTTGTTAACGTTCGTTAACTATTTAATCACTTTTCCGAAACTGCAACGAGGCTATCACCGATGATTGTGATTTATATAACGTAAAAAATGATCGTTTTTGCAATAGATTAAGTGCAGTCTACAAAATTTTTTAACTGAATTTGCTATATGGCATGTCTTTTGCTTGAATCGGTACATATTTGGACTGTTGCAGAAACTGTTTGCTTGATGAATGATCACTGTTTTTCTGATTATTGTTTTTACTATTAAATCCATATGCTCGAAAAATAACATAAAATGCATGCGGATTTGATAAAAATAACAGACTAAATGGAGGATGACATGGCTACAGCAACTACAGCTCTTGAAAATGCACTCGCACAACTGGAACAAGCGGCAGCCCTCGCCGGACTCGAACCTCATGTTCATGAATTTCTCAAGCGTCCCATGCGTGAACTTACAGTGCGTATCCCCCTTAAAATGGATAATGGTACTGTAAAAATTATTGAAGCCTATCGTTTTCACCACAACTGGGCCAACGGTCCCATCCGTGGTGGTACGCGTTTTCATAAGGATGAAACGCCCGATGATGTGCGCGCGCTGAGCATGTGGATGACCATCAAAAACGCCTGCAACAACATTCCCAACGGCGGCGGCAAGGGCGGTATTGCCGTTGACCCAACCACCTTGTCTCTCAACGAACTGGAAAGGTTGTGTCGTAGCTATATCCGCGCCATCTCATCCATCACCGGACCTTGGATGGACTTTCCCGGCGCCGATATTGGCACCGATGCCCGCACTCAAAGCTGGATGCTGGACGAATGGGAAGCCATGCACCAGCGCCTTGAACCAGCTGCCGTGAGCGGCAAGGCCATGCCCCTTGGCGGTTCTGCTGGGCGCGCACTGGCCACCAGCCGTGGCGTGCAGTACGCCACCCGTGCCGTTGCGGCCTCAGTGGGCAAGTCCATGTCGAGCCTGCGCGCAGTTGTGCAGGGTTTTGGCAAAGTGGGCGGAAACCTTGTGTCGCTGTACAATGAAGACAACGTGACCATTTGCGGTGTAAGCGACGTGAACGGCGGCATCTACAATGCTGATGGTTTGGATGTGAAGGACGTGTTCGCCTGGTTTGAAGAAAAAGGCACCCTCACCGGTTACCCTAAGGCCAAGGCCGTGACCAACGCGGAACTGTTGGTGCAGGATTGTGACGTGCTGGCCCCCTGCGCCGTGCAGAGCGTTATCACCCCTGAAAATGCGGCTGACGTTAAGGCGTGGGCCATTATGGAAGGCGCCAACGGCCCTGTGACTGTTGAAGCCGAAAAGATCCTGCGCGACCGCAAGGTTATTGACTGCCCCGATGTGTACGCAAACTCTGGCGGCACCCAGGTGGCGCATTTTGAGCGCATTCAGAATCTCAATAACGACTGCTGGACTGAAGAATTCGTCAACAAGAAGCTTGAAGGCGTGTTTCTTGACGTATTCAACGAAATATACGCTGTCTCCAACGAGAAAAACATCACCATGCGCATGGCCTGCTGGGTCAAGGCGTTGAACCACACAGTGGCTTCCATGAAGTGGCGTAGCTGGGTATAGGCGTTTTAGAAGCATAAGCTTAACGCCGCATCAAGGGGGGCAGCCGAAATTTGTGCCTCTGAACCAGAAATGGCGACCTCCCTGTTTTACCTCAAGCAACTGCACGTATGCAGGTTACCCAAAGTGCGCCCAACGGGGTGCGCAATGCAGGCCGCCCGCCTGAACACCAACAGGCGGGCGGCAGTCATTGCTGGGGCCTTTATGCTGGCATTACAATCATCGGGCGAGGTCATATGGAAGTCAGTTTTGTTCATTATCTGGGCATGTTTCTGGTGGTTGGCATTACCCTTGGATACTCAATTTATTCCGCGCGCAGCGTAAAATCTGCGGACGGATTCAGCCTTGTGGGCCGCGCCGCTTCTTCTCCTCTGGTGGCAGGCGGTATCGTGGGCGTTATCATCGGCGGCGGCGCTACGGTGGGTACAGCGCAGTTGGCGTATCAGGCTGGTCTTTGCGCCTGGTCGTATTCTCTTGGTGCGGGTTTGGGGTTTTTGGTGCAGGGCATTTTTTACGCCCGCGCCCTGCGGCGCACCAATCTTGAAACCGTTCCCGAATTTTTTGGTCTGCATTATGGCAAATACGCTGGCCCGGTTATCAGCATATGCGGCACCTTGAGCATGCTGTGCGGCTGCGTGGCCGGCGTTATTGCGGGTATAAACATTCTGTCTGCAATCCTTAAAATCAGCCCGCTTGCGGCAACCATTCTACTTGCGGCGCTTGTGCTCATGACAGTGTTTTTCAGCGGCCAGAAAGGCAGCAGCGTTACTGGCATTATAAAAATGAGCGTACTGTGGGTGGGCCTGCTGGTAGGCAGCGCGGTGGCTGTGGTATCGCTGTACGAACTTCCTGATTTTTCCACGGTATTTCCGCAAGAGCCTTGGCTGAATCTTTTCAGCACCGGTACCGGGCAGGTGCTCGGCAACATATTCTCTACGGTGGTGGGCATCTGCTGCTCGCAGAACTACATTCAGGCCCTGTACTCGGCCAGTGACGCCCGCACGGCTTCTCGCGGCGCCATCATGGCTGGCCTGGTGGTCATACCCGTTGGTTTGCCCATTGTGGCCATTGGCATGTTCATGCATGCGCAAAATCCGGCATTGCCCCCCATTTTGGCATTGCCTACGTTTTTCTTCACCTATTTGCCCGACTGGTTTGGCGGCATAGCCATCTCGGGGGTGCTGCTGGCCATCATCGGTTCTACCGCAGGGCAGGCTTTGGGCATTGGGACCATGATTTCGCGGGATTTTGTGGGCAACGTGTTCAAGGTTACATCGAGCGAGGGGATTCTGAAGGCCAACCGGATTACCCTTGTCATAGTGACCACGATTTTTTCGACTCTGGCCTATACGTATCTTCATTCCACCGTGCTGTACTGGAATTTCTTCTCCTTCCTGCTGCGCGGCGGCGGTGTTTTTGTGCCGCTGACACTGGCGATTTTCAAGCCCGGCTGGCTCTCGCCTTTCTGGGCTCTGACCTCCATCATTTGCAGCACCACGGCAGCCATTGTTGCCAAGCTGGCTTTCAACGTGAGCCAGCCGCTGTTCCTCGCCCTGGGCATCAGCCTTGCCATTGTGGCCTTGGGGGTTGTGGTCTCTGGCAGGAGCTACCGGGCTGTCTACATTAACGCGCAGGCCGAAAAGCAGACCGACCCTGTGTAACAGGGCAGCGGCGAAAAGTTGCTGAGGCAGAATTTGTAGTCTGGATGCGTCATACCGCTGTGACTAGTGCCGACAACACTGCGGGGAGTCCAACGTGCGGCTTTGGAATGCCAAGGACCGCGTAAACAACCTGTTGTGTTTTTAAACAGATCTGCCCTCACGAGGCGGCTTGCATTCAAAGGCGCGTTATGCCCGAGCATGCAGGCCGCTTTTTTGTCTTTATCAACCTCTTTTGGGCAATCCGGCAATGAGTCTGTGTTGCCCGCGTACTGGCAATATATGCTGCCAATGCCCGGCTAGAGGGGCTTAGCATCACCTCCGCCTCAAAATGCCATAAGTGGTGTCTAAACTGTTCGATCGGAAAGTATTAATCTTAGTATTCAGTTTCAGGGAGGAATAGAGCTTCGCCTAGGCGATCGCATTGACGGGTATGATTTTATCCTGTTATCAAATTATACCGGAAAGATAGATTCTTTTGTCTGTTTACTGATGTGTCCGATGCCGGGCCAGGGAATACCATGCAGGATTATGATTCAAAAAAAGCAGACCACGTATTATCAGACATCGACCTTGTTTCGCTCCAGACGCTCGGTCGCCGAAATTTTTTGATGTACTCTGGCGCGCTGGCGGCTACTCTTTGCTTGGGTGCCTTTTCCCCCTGCGAAGGTGTCGCAGACAGCGGGATGAAAAAAACAGCAGTCCCTGTTGATTATCCTATTGATTCCACCGTGGCGACAACAGTTGAGCGAACGCTTCTTTTTGCTGCCATTGAGCCAGGCCTCAAGGAGCCGGATCTGCCAAAGATATCCCAGTACAGCGTGTATGGCTATGGCAACCATACTTTTGGCCCAGGGCTTTCTGTTGTTCGGCGTACAGATCTGATAGCGCAGGGTAGTAGCACCCCCGAGGCGCAACGTCTTGTGCAGTTGGCAAGCTTTTTTTCCTTTACGGATGTGCACATCACAGACAAGGAATCACCCAACCAGTTGATTCTCAATCAGCAGTTAAACCCCTTATTCTATTTTTCTTCGTCCATATATTCGCCGGTTATGCTGTACTCTACGCAGGTGCTGGATGCGGCCATTCAAACAGTAAACGCCTTGCATAAAAAAACGCCCTTTGATTTTGGCATATCGCTGGGCGATGTGTGCAATACCGCCCAATATAATGAGTTGCGCTGGTATATTGATGTGTTTGACGGCAAGGTTATTACACCGTGCTCTGGTGAACGCCTTGGTATGGACAGCATTGACTATCAGAGGCCCTTTAAGGCCGTTGGGCTGGATAAGTCCATACCCTGGTACCAAGCACTTGGGAACCATGACCATTTCTGGATGGGCAGCTTCCCCGTGCATGCCGACAAATCTTTGGGGCTTGCTGAGGCCTACACCTCGGGCGAAGTCATGGCGGCTGGCCTCATGTCTCTTGATAGCGGCGGTGCGCATTTCCCCTGCCTGTACGATGTGCCAGGCAGCCTGAGGACGAAAACATTTTATATGGGCCTGCTTGATGGCGCTACCGCTGACGGCGCGATTATTGGCGCAGGCCCCAGAGATGCCTATGCGACACCCCCAAAAACGGTGGCAGACCAAAGTCGCCACCCTGTAAGCATTGCCCAGTGGAAACAGGAGTTTTTTGACACAACTACAGAGCCGGCAGGGCATGGGTTCAATTTGGTGGATCCTGCGCATGGAAACGGATTTGCCTGCTACAGCTTTGAGCCGAAGGCCCAAATCCCGCTCAAAGTCATTGTGCTGGACAATACACAATCTGAAACAGACGGTTCCCACGATATCCACGGCCACGGATTTCTGGATGCCGCGCGGCTCAAATGGCTTAAAGAGGAGCTTGCCGCCGGGCAGGCCGCTGATCTTTTGATGATAATCGCTGCCCACATTCCCCTTGGTGTTTCTGCCATTGGCACAGAGATGGAATGGTGGGAAAGCGACAAAGACCCCAATGCGGTTGAGCAGAACGCCGCATCGTTGAAGGATCTGGTCAGCATACTGTGGGATACGCCAAACCTGCTCATGTGGATGTCGGGGCATCGCCATTTCAACACGGTAAAGGCCTTCCCCTCGCCGGATGCAAGCCGCCCGGAAAAGGGTTTCTGGCAGGTGGAAACGGCGTCACTCAGGGATTTTCCGCAGCAGTTCAGAACGTTTCAGATACACCTTAACAGCGACTACACCGTATCCATTGTCACAACCAACGTAGACCCGGCGGTCGCGGAAGGAACCCCGGCGGCGAAGTCTCGCTATTATTCCATAGCTGCACAGCAGGTTCTGCAAACAAACCTCACGGTTAACGCTCCCAATGCCGCAAACTACGCCCGCAGGGAGATCAGTTCCATGGATCCCAGCCGCGCCCAGAATAGCGAGGCTGATCCCACCATCCAGTGGCAGGATGTGGCCGGTTACGGGCCTTTTCCTTCGTTGCAAGATGGGCAGTACGGTTCGCCTGCATATCTCTCGAACGCATATCCATCGTACAATGCTGAATTGCTCAAGCAGCTAAGCCCGAAAATGGTGAAAGCCCTCAGAGACAGATTTTGTCGTTAAAAAAAAGATAAGACTCGTGTGAGTTTCCCTTCGGGATGCAGCGGAATGGCTGGCCGAACTGCTGGTACACCGTAGACATTTTTATTGTGCATTAAGGGGCGGGAAATATTCCGCCTCTTTTTGTATGGAGTCCCCCCGCTATGGTCTGCACCCCGTCAAGTAGACATTTAATAATGCCCCAGTGGCAATGATTAGCTTCCGTAACTTTGAAAAGTTCCGCTTGCGTGCGCGCGTTTTGTGCTGCTGAAATGGCTGGGGAATTGATCTGAAACCTGTCGGAAAAACTGCCCGTCGAGAGGGCTTGCCCCTAAGCAGAAAACCCGCCAAGCTGTTAGCTTAGCGGGCTTCTTTGAACTCTCTTGGAGTTCAAGATGGTGCCGAAGGGGAGAATAGGCACCACGACACCATCGAGTCCAAAACAACCTGATATAGTTGATAAAATTTTTCAGATATTTTGTCTATGCCCCCGCACTTTGACCCCATGGTTTGACCCCACTTAGGTGAGATTCGCGTAGGCAAGCCGTGTGGCACGGCGAGATCAAAAGTTGATTATTAATTTCATCTTTTGCAACAAACTACCGCTACATTAATCCCAACGACAGGAGAAAACTTTACTTTTACGTTGGAAGCAAAAAATGCAACAGAATCTCATGGCATGTCCGGCGTGCCATAAAAAAATAGCAATTGAAGCTTATAATTGCCCACATTGCGGGCTGCCCATTGATGATGCACTCCGCACACAGGTTCGGGAAAGCCAGCGTGTCGAAGCCGAAAAAGCACGGCATGAAGCAAAGAGAAATCGCTGGGCTCTGTTGGCCATATTTATTCTGGGGATGGGTTGGAGCTATTTTCAGGAGCCGACCGCTCAGGATCAGGCAATTTCTTTGCGACGGGATGCCGTGCCAAAATGTTCGAGCGCAATTGAAGGTCAAGCTATCTATGGCTTTGAATGGGAGACCCTAGCGTTGGAATTTATCCCTCGTTTCCCATACGCCGAACACATGGCGAATGATGAAAACACCGTGTTGCTGAAAGGCAGCACGAATATAAAGGCCTTATTGTTCAAAAATGCTTTTGGCGTTATGGTTCCCATGGAATATTCCTGCCTCTACGACACAAAATCACGCACAGTGGTGCAGGTTCATGTAATCCCCAGATGAATTCAGAGCTGATTTCAATAGCAAGATAGGGTCTAGTCAAGAAAGCCTATTGAGGCTAATAGCGTGATAGTTTCAGCTAGTTAATACCTGACTTTTATAGGGTCGAGTTGTGCTGGAGTATGTAATGCGAAATTATACTGAGCAATCTTATTGTAATGCACTAAAAGATCAAATACAGCATGTTATAGGTGGTTTGCAGCCAGAACCCAGGAATTTTTTCTATGATAAATCTCTTCTGAGTTTCATTGATGGGCCATTTGCTGCAGCTTTTGTAGAAGAAACTCGTAATATTACGAGCCTTATATGCAAAGAAAGCTGTTTTGATTCGTATGGCCATGGTGCAAGCTTGAACAGCAGTGATCTAAATTTTATCTGGGGACAAGATTGGCCCGGACATGCCCTGCGCAATCCACCAATTTTTTGGCATAGGCCGTTGCGAGAAGCTGATATTACAAAGTTGATTGTAGCGACATTGCAAGATGACAGATTGAGCATTCGTGCATTTTTGCGTGCACTCTGTGAGTCAAGCGGCTCTTTGAACGACGTAGAGAACGTGGAAAGATTTTTGCCCAAACATGATGATGTTGCAGTAAGGGCAGAAGATTTGGCGAAGGGCAAAAAAAGAATTGATATTCTTTTTGAATGGGGAAAGGGCGGCGCTGCAAGAGTAGTAGTGTTAGAAGTAAAATTTGGAGCTAGCGCCGAGAACCCATTTGATGTGTATGAGGAGCAAGCCAAAATTCGCCTAAGAAAAAGAATTCATCCCGACAAGAGAAACGGTGACGATTTCTCTAGTGCCATTGGCTACTTTTTTGTCATACAGCACGCATCTAGTGAACGTGAGGTCAGAAAAAAAAGTTGTTTTACACGGGACTGCAACGCTTGGCGTGTCGTGTATTGGCAAGATTTGCTGCGACGGTGGGAAGAGCATTTGCAAAAAGAGTATGTCACAAATATTCCTGATAGCGCGGGCGCATCAGTACGGTGCAGTATATTTAATAAAGTGTATGGAGGCGTCTAATGTGTGCCGTCGAGAAAATAATTGAAATTCCTGGGAGCGTGCGATTCTTTTTTTCTGACAACAATCGAACCAGGCTTCTGGAGTTTGACAAAAGCAGTGTTCCTCCTCCACCGTTTGAATTTGCTGAAGTGTTACAATTCTATCAGGCAAAACGGAATGTTACATTTTGTAAAATGGATTTGTTCCAATTCATGGGCGATGTTTTTCAGAAGGTATGGTTGCCAGCATTGGAAGGGGCCTTTTCCCCACAAAAAGTTAAAGATTTAGGCCTTGAAGGAGTGGGAGAACTCTTCAATCCTGATTCCGTTTGGGGTAGCAAATATCACGCTTTGTATTGGTACTTTACTTCAACTACCTTTGGAAATGTGCAATTATGTGTAGGCTGCTATCTTGCTAATATTGATGGTGTTTTCAAAATTTGCATTTGTGTTTACTTATACAACGTTGTCGAAGGGGGTGGGCTAGAAGGGGTCGAGGATTTAAAATTGGATGAATTCTGGGTTCAAAACGACGCAGACAAGACTGAGTATTCTCTGGACAAAACATTATGCCCCTCCTTGGGAGGGAAAGACCCCCTAGATATTTCCGTGCTTGTAGAAAAGGCTGGTCAGGCTGTGCAGGCTATCAGAGAGTATCTTGAAAGCCATAGAGACAAATCTTAATCGTTATAATGACCAGCCATCATAGCCAGTTCCGCCCGCATGCGCTGCACCAGCCATGCGGGCTCTATTGTTCTGGCCTTGCTCCCGAAGCCCAATATCCAGGCCATCACCTCCATGTCGCTGCGCGCCGTGAAGGTAAGCTCGATGCCGTCTTCTACCTTCTCAATCAGCTGCTCTGTGCTGAAGCGGCGCTCACGAATATATGTTTCCAGTTCACGGGCAAAGAATACCTTTACAGTAAAAGGGGTGTCTTCGATAAGCCCAAAGTGCTGCGTATCATCGTGGGTTAACGGTATTTGGTGCGTCCGACGTGTTAGGAGGATTTCTTCCATCCGATGCACAGCCAAAAAAAGTGGATGCAATGGCTCTGCCTTGCCTTTGTCCTGTACGCTCCATCCTTTTGCATACAAAGCCTGTCGACTGCCATAAAGACCCACAATTGCCATTTCATGAATACGTGAAGGCTTGTCTTGTGCCTTATAGGCTATTTGGCAAATTTGTTTTTTGCTTATTGCCTTTAGCAGTGTTTGCAAAATAATCTGGAATGGGTCGTAATCAATAGTACCCAGCATGGCCATACGCAGTTGCGGATATTGCGGCTCCTGCCAGGTATCCTCAGATGGCACGAGCACAGAAGTGCGTCGTAGGGTCGCATCCATCGTTTTCTGTACATTCTCAGGTAGCAAGGGCAGTGCAATATCGCGGCACAGGTGTAGGAGTCGCATTTCTTCTGCACTTACATTGTACTGGGATTTTTCTCCATCGCGCAGTATTCTTTCAAATATGTAGCATCTTTCTGGCCTGCCAGCAGTGCTGCGGGAGCGGCTTATAAGACGGATCCCTTCAAAACGCTCAATCTTAGTCAGAAGTCGAAGGGTGGTCGACTTGGAGCACCGCAAGTGATTAGCAAGTTCCGTCAATGACCATTCTCGCGAAGAAAGTGCAAGCAATGAATACAAATCAAGCATTTTTTCCGCAGATGTTCGGTCATTTGTCTTAGAGGGCATGGCTTTCCCTTGCTGCTTACGGTGTTCAGAATAAACTTTGCAGCCGATTTATTGCAAATTATGCAATAAAGTTAATCTATGGTGCACCCATGATCAACCAGGGAGGAATCAAGGTGATTGGTAGTACTCTTTCTCCGTTGCGCTGGGTGGGCAAAGCCATGGTCTTGATTTACACCTAGATGGAGCAGGCGATTTTGGAATACCTGCCTGCCCCATCAATATGGTAGGTGAATTAAGTTTTGTTCCCTTCCGGCAAAGCCAACTTGTCGTTGCTCACAAATGTAGTTTTGCCTTTGGCCTCTAGCTCTGTGGCCGCAAAAACCGCAGCAAATACCCCTGCAATTCCCGCCACCATACCGCCGATAAATATCCACGTTTTGCTCATGTTCTTGCTCCTTCTATTCTTATAAAATTGCGGAAGGCGGGAATTACCCGCCTTCTGCATGCCAGCCTTATAGGGCTAGTCGTCCCAGTTGTCCTTGATAACCTGCAATACGGCGATGGCTACTGGTATCCAAGCCAGTGGATTCATATGACCTCCATTGTTTTTAGCAGCGCGGGATGCGCCGCTTTTTGTTAGGCGTAAAGAAACGGAATAACCCCGTTCGGTACCAAGGTCTAAAATCTAGGGGCACCATCATGCTGCACCACCTTTGAGCAAGGCAACCTGCAGCAGGGCAAACATGGCAGGCACCAGATCCGGCAAGTCGTTGGCCACCCGGCTTGTGTGTGGCAGCAGATGCGTGATGTGTTCATCCCGAATGCCAAGGCCATAAACTTCAAAGCCGAGCTTTTGGGCCACCCCTATGGCATTGTTTGCGGCCAGCGGGTTGTCCGGCATGCCGTCAGTGATAACCAAGATCATCTTGCGTTGTTCTTTGAGAGGCAGCATGGTTTGCAGCACCCACCACAAAGCCCCAGGCAAGGGTGTCCCGCCAGAAGCTAGAATATCAAACTGGTCTGGCACCGCCTGCCCATGTCGCATGATGGGGAATACGGAATTGGTCGCCGTGGCAGCAGGGAAGGCCGTAACCGCCGGGTTCACGCCACGGATACGGCTCAGTGCCGTTGTCACGGCAAAGCAGGCTCGTTTGGCAAGGTTAATTGGTGCGCCAGCCATGCTGCCGCTTACGTCCAGTAGAATATGGACAGCCGTATTGAGACCCAGTTGCACGGACTCTTTTTGGAAAACACGAGCATTGCCAACCTGCAGACGATAAAGCGAATTGGCGTGCAGAGTCCCTCTGCGCCCGATGCTGCAACGTCTTTGCGTTTGCGCCTGCAGAAAGCCCTGAAGGCGAGTACGCAGGGCAATGCTGGCCTGAAGGGCTTGCAGCTTCTGCTCTGCTGGCAAGGCGGCTGCATGCCGGGTGCCTTCTACCGCCACGGTCAGCGCGTCACCAGAGGATTCTGCGCTGCTATTGGCAAGCTCAATCGACATGATTTCGCCGATGTTCTGGGGTAAGTCTTGTGCCTCCGCATGAAAAAGAGCTTTGAGCGGTAACGCGTTTAAAGCCCTCGACTGTTGAACCGGCGCAGAGGTGCAAGCCGATTCAGGTTGTTGGTCGATTTGTGAGGTAGAATCGTTGGTCTCCCTTGTAGTTTGACGCACGGCTTTTTTATTGTTTGCGCTCGTGCATTTGTTGGTTTCAATTGGTTGAGGCGGTTCCCACTGCCGGATGCACAGGGCGATCTGTTTCGCGTATTCAATCGCTGCCTTTGTATCAGGGCAATGGATGTAGGCCTTGACCATGATGGCATCCAGGGCCTCTTTCAATCCGGGGAAGTGATGCTCCATGATGCTTGCCGCGTATTGGCGTGCCGGGGTCACCTCATCCACATCCCAGGCTCGCACCGTCAACAGCACATAGTCCAAAACAGCAAGGGCCGGGGAATCGTCCCCGGCCCTTGGCTGTGCTTGTTCTACAAAGAATCGTAGTATCAGCCAGTTCAGGTTCCTCCGGCAGCCGGGGAAAATGCCCGACAGCTTCTTTTCAACACGCCAGTCCTCAAGGCAGTTGAACAGATTGAAGGTCACAGGATTAAGGTTTGCAGCTTTCAGCACGCTAAAATCAGTGTGTCGTATATGGGCAGCCTCATGGTCTGTGAACCCTTTGGCCAGCGCCAATAATTCCGGCTCACAATCAATGGGCAATGATGGCAAGTGGATAACCTTACCGTTGGTACAGGCTTCCTTGCCGCCAATACGCACCTGCACGTCATAGCGGTCACCCAGAATGGATGCCAAAAGGGGCAGGCAGTTGAGAACATCTTTTGTTCTAATCATGGTACCCCACAATAAGAAAGCCCGACATTTTTGCCGGGCTACTGTTTGGGTTTGTTTTGTATTTCTACAAGATTTCGCAAATCGTTTGCCATCATTGTAAACCGCTCTGCGTGATCGAGGTTAGCTGGCTTCATTTTGCCAACTTTTTATATAGCGTATCGTGTTCAAGCATGCTGTTATCAAGGGCTTCAAGTACATTCCTCTGTGCAACTATTTCCTTGCGATTTTCAATGAATGCACGTGCAGCATCTTCTAGGACTGCCCCAATTGGACGGCCTTCCTGTCGAGCAATTGTTTTGAGGCATTCATAGAGGTCCGTATTCATTTGGCTGGCAAACCTTGTCCGTCTGGTTGATACTTGTGGCATGGGGATCCCTTTCCTTGGGGCTAGCCATAGCGTTAGCCTTATTCAATGAATTTTTGATATTACCACAGGCCCAGACTGGGTATGGCAGGATGCGGCAGCGCGCTGTCAACCACGGAGATATCAGGCAGAATAGGCTCATCATCCATACCCCCATCCACGGTGCCATCCATCTGCCCATCGGGGTGATCCGACTCGTGGGTAACGCCCGGACCAGCCAAAAGGGCATCCAGCACAAAGGCCGGGCCGTACCCCTCAATAACTTTCTGAGCGTGCCCCACAAGAGCCACGCTGTCCTTGAGCAGGCAGACCAGCCCCTGCAACAGCAGCAGGTCTGTGCCGGTGATGTTGCCCTTCTTGGGCATGCGCAGCAGTGCCGCCTGCACGATGTCTGCCACCGGGGCCACATGCGGCTCTACGAAAGACAAGCCAGTGAGCTTGGCATGCAGGGTACGCAGCGGCGAAAGTGCCTTGTGAGTTACCTCCGTCTTGCCATGATAAACCCTGCGCCATATATCGTCAGCTGACTTGGCCACCTCATCAAACAGGGTGCCGCCGAGCCCCTGCACCTCTTCCGCCAGACCGGCTTCCAGCACAGCGGTGTTGTCTGTGTGCTGTTCAAGCGGGGCCACCTTATACAACTGCCAGCGAAAATCCATGCGGGCGCGTACATAGTCAGGCCCCACAAGGGAGTTGCGAATAATTTCGCCCCACTGATGGTGCTTCTCAAGCCATGCCTGCACATTTTTGTCGTAACAAGCCAGAAACGCATCCTTTTCTTTCTGGAACTCGGTGCGGATGTTGAGAAGCTCTTGCACGATCTCGCCTGCCTTTTCTTCGGGGATGGCCCAGCCGGACATAAACCGTACACCGTGCCGGTCAAGGTAGTTGAAGGCGCGGGCCTTGAGCGTGCCAAACACCTTGAGGTTTTCCGGGTCGGCAATGCGCTTTGAGCCCAGCGAGGCCAGATCCTCAGGCGGTAGCTCTGCGCCGCCCAAGTCCTCTTGGCTCATTTTGCGACGGGCAGACCACAAGCTGACGTTGAGGTTGAGGGCTAACAAATTGTCCAAAATGCGGATGTCAGAAATAAGTTGAGTCATAGTAGCCTCCTAGAACGAGCTTTTTGTTGTATTTAGGGAGTAGCCTTCTTTGATTTTCTTTTCTGCGCGTGCTTCAAGCTCCATCACAGAATTGTTGCCCTCACAGTTTTCGGCGGGAATAAAATGCTGCTGGCCAACGGTGTCCGGCTTGCCCCACTTTAGCGTGAGGCCCACAGGGCTAGCCTCGCCGATCCAGAACTTGCCGTCCTGTTTTTTGCCGGAAAGGTTGTGAATTACCTGAAGATGAACGAGGGGCTTGGCTACCGTGGGTGTGTGGTGCAGATGGCCGCGCATGAAGCGTAGGGCTTGCTCGCCTTGCAGGATTTCAATTTTTGCCGTTACGGTTTGGGGGGACTCAACTTCCACCTGCTGAGGGAACATGCGCTGGGCCAGCTCGTGCAACATTGCGCGGGTTTCACGGCTTGCACGGTAGGCCAGCGCCCGGTCGAGGGCGTAGGTGACAGGCTGTACGCCCTGATGAGCCAGCGGCTGAAAGCGAACGGTCAGATCACCCCATCGCAGCAAACTGCGAGTGGAGAATGTAACTTCAATGGCGTTGGTCAGATTACTGGTGGAAGCCTCGCCCATGAACAGTTTGCGAACCTCATTGGCGTAGTCCACCATGGTTGCGCACAACGATTCGGGTAGCGAAGGGAAGCGCCGTGCGAGCAGGCGCTTTTCCACCTCGGCAGGTGGGTAGCCAACTTCACAAATTGTGAAGCGGTCCAGCCATGCAAGGTTCTGCCGCTGGGTGCCCTGGTAGAGGCCGGTGTCATCGCCACCTCCATTGGTATTGGCCGTGGCAACCAGACGGAACATGGGATGCGGCACAATCAGTTCGCCGCCGTTTTCTGCAATGCACAGGGGTGCCCCGTCCAGCACGCTGTTCAGGCCTGCTGCAATTTCTGGCGAGGTCAGGTCGATTTCGTTCAACAAAATTATCGCCCCGTAGCGTATGGCAAGCGCAAGTGGGCCGTATTCAAAGGTCATGCTGCCATTTTTTACTGTCAGATGACCAACCAGGTCGGCAAACTCCAGCCGCCCATGTCCGGTGACCTCAAATACCGGGTAGTTAAGCCTGGCTGCCAGCTGCTTGATGCAAGTCGTTTTACCACAGCCTGTGGGGCCGAAGACGTACAGTGGTTCCTGGGGGTTGAGAAACCAGACCACAACATCGCGACTGGACTCATGGAAGATATATTCGTGGTCAATGGCCGGGGTGTAGGCCGAAGGGACGGCGTAGCCTCTGACAGTGGTGCCGGATGGTTTGCCGCTGAATACCTGACCGGCATCAAGATCCGTGGGCTGCAGCTTACAAAGGTCGTTGATATTATTCATGCCTGGCTCCTTAAAACGAAAACTGCCCCAGGGTGGGGCGGTTTTGGCGAACGTCATAAAAGTGAGGGGATGGTCATGAGTTCCCCATTTTTTTAGTTTATGGGCGAGATACTCAATTTTTCGAAAGGTGAGCCTGTGCGCTCGCAACGGGTTAGCAATGTATCCACGTCAATGTCGCCCAGGTGCTCCGCATGAAAAATCTCGGTCAACTCCTCCCGCAGAGCATCCTTGTCCAATGTGGTGCGGCCAGCTGCCACTGACATGCGGAAGCGATAGTTCCCTGTGTCTACCCAATCCCGTGTGCCAGCCTGGCGGTGAACCAGCTTGAGCACCGTCTCCATTTCTTTGATTTCCTTTTCTAAGGTAGTGCGCTGCTCCTTGAGGGCAGCCAGCTTTTCCAGAGCTGGTTCCCATTGCGGCATATCCACGCCTTGCGGGAATTTGGGGCAGTCACCGTTGTGTTCGCAGTACGAGCACAACGGGTAAAAGCCCTGAGCACAATCCACCTGTGCCAGGGTTATGTGTCCGGCGCGGAAATCTGCAAGTTCTCCCCAAAGTTGTGCCGCATGGTCAAGGGCCGTATCGAGCATGGCCTGATTGAAGCCATAGGGGCCGAACGCTTTAACCTCTTTCATGGAAAGGCACAGCAACCATGCTTCTATGCTTGTCTTGGCAGCAGTTGAAGGCATCTCAAGACCAAGCTGGGCACGGCAAAGTTGAGGGAAAGTCATCTTCTCATGCAGAAGCGTACCGTCCTCAGCACGGAGGCTGAAGACGGGCTTGTTCCATGCTTTTACCAAAAGGCCGATTTGCCCGTGCAGTTGCAGCAGATGGGAATCGTGCGGTATGTCGGGCAGCTTGTCGGTGCTTTTAACTTCCAGAATCCGTATGGCATTAACGGGCGCACCCCAGACCAGCACAAAATCAAGATGGGCTTTGATTGGTACGCCCTGATGCTGCCAGTTGATCTCAAGCTGGGGCAGTACATGGAGGCCAAGTGATACCAGAGCTTGCCCAACCCCAGATTCGAACCAGTGCCCGCGCTGCAGCGTAAGCAGACGCTCCAAGCTGTTTGTGGTGGACAGCACCTTTTTGGCCAGTGCAGCCCGTGGACATTCCCAGTGCTGGCCGATGTCGCTCATACCAATGTAGCCGGAGCGGTCGCCCAGATGGGCAAGTGTGTCTTTGTGGGCAACGGCTTGCAGACCCTGTCTGATCAACGCCCGTAATCCTTCTGTGCGGTCTTTCTGTTCCATGAGTTATCTCCATAAAAGCGAAAGGGCCGCCATCAGGCAGCCCTTTCACTCGGTATTTTGATTTTTGCTATGCGGCATCGACATACTTCCACCACAATTTTCTCTGTGGGTTCCAGCGGAATCCCGAGCCTGTCAGTAATTCTTTTTTTGCTTGCGTGTTGCCAGTGGCAATGATGCAAGGACGTCCGTCTTGAGCTGTAACTTGCTGGTAGGTGACGCCTTCTAGTGGTGGGAGATTTTCAAGGCTTGCTGGCGGGGGATTTGAGGGGGCTGAAATATTGTTTGTGGTTGATGGGTTGCGTTGTTGCCCTTTTTGCGATTCAGGGGCAATTACTGGCAATTTAGGCCGTGTAGGCGATTTTTTGCCACTTTTAGCCCCTTCGCCATCGTCATCTTCAGTGACCATGCCCAACATGGCGGTTAGAGCGTAGCGGCGGGCATAGGTCATTGCCGATCCGATGCCCTGAGGGTCGGCCTTTGGTAAAGGAACAACAGCAAGGGAACTTTGCCATTGCCCCGACTCTACATGTGTCAGCTTGGTAACCAGCCCTAAGGAGTTAGGTTGCTCCACAGGCACAGGGTACTGGCACAGCCAGATACCGTTTTCGATGAGCGCATCGCGGCAGGCGTCCATGACGCTGTTGAGACTGGCGTACCAACTTTTGGTGAATGGATTTTCAGCGTCTTTTGTAACCGGTTGCACGGTTCGCTGCACGTTGAGCAGGGCCTTAGCTAAATCGGTAATGTTTTCTGACTGGTAACGGTTCATCTGAAAATTCTCCTGAGATAACAGAACGGCAAAGCCCTGCCCAGCTTAGTGCTGGACACGGCTTTTGGGGAAGATTTGAAACATAGTTTCTCTGTTCTTAACACCATAATATATTTTTAAAATTGGATGATTGATGGCTTTAAATAAGGTCAAATATATTAATCAACTGCTGGCTCCATGACGCTTTGAAGTCTTCCTCAGCCCTAACGGTGCGATTTCACGAATGCCAAAAAGTTGAATCGAAACTTTGTTCATCCGCTATCACCTTAAATGAAATTGCCTAGTCCAAGGAATATGTACCTATGGGCACCGGGATGTAACAACCACGGAGCCCCTGTGGCTGTTTGGCATAGACAACCATCTTGTCGCCTTAAGGCGGGGGGGGCAGCCTCATTGACGAGAGCATTGATGCAACGTAGATTTGGGACATGGAGCAGCAAACCAGCAAACCACCCAACTTCCCGTGTATAATTCTTGTTGCTGTGCTCTTTTTTTCATCCGTCTTTTGGGTGTTCCCTCACCCTGATGATAACGCCGTCCAACTTGGCGCAGGATATAGCCACTCGGCTGACGTGGTACATAGCCACTCGGAACATCCAGACGGTGTCATCGAGTTTCCTCAAACCGTTGTTGGCATCGGGAATAGCGGTTTCCAAGCCCTTGTGGATGGGTACATATCCTGCGTCCGCTCCCGCCACGGGCTACCCCTTGAACGCCCACCAGAACTCTCTTCACCACGCGCTTAGCGCAAAACGTTACGTTCGTCTTCCTCCCCTTTGCCTCCAGTAGGATCAGGGGTGTTGGCTGGCACGCATCTGGTGTTTCGGCACTGCTGATGTTCTGCCTTCTAGCACTATCCAGACGCCTTTGCAGTGGACTCTATGGTGCATTTGGGCGGTTAGAGGGAAAGATCTGCTAGCTTGCCCCTCCCTAGCTCGCCCACACACATGTGTCGATGATGACTGGAGAATCACGCCGTGCCCCCGCGAGGGGGCTGTTGGAGGATTCATGAAACAGAAACATCGACTTCTTGTCCGGCTTCTTATGGTGACGCCCATATTCGTGGTCGCCAGACTTGGCAACTTCCATGGAAGCGAGGTTGCACTCTCCGTGCAGGAGAAGGCGACCGTGGGAAACCTCTATAAAGTAACGCGGCGGATGTTTCCGCCAGTGAAATGCGTCAAAAAATAATGCACAAACTTGATGGGGCCTCACCCACCAAGTTGTTGAAGGTTTTTTATATCCAGTGGAAATACCGCAGTCTTTCGTCGGAGACATTGACCAGAAAAAGTATGGGCGGGTTAGCCAATGTCATTGGCTGCCACCCAGGCGCGGCGAACCTGGATTTCGAGGGTGACAGCGTACAGATTCCAGCCAAACAGGCTTTTTGTAAACAACCTGATACATTTGGAGATAGCTTATGAATTGTCCACATTGCAATGTAACCTTGATGATGGCCGAGCGTAACGGCGTCGAGATAGACTACTGTCCACAGTGCCGAGGCGTGTGGCTTGATCGTGGGGAACTGGATAAGATCATCGAGAGGGCGGGCGCATTGTCCCCCGTAGCTGTTCCGCAACCCGTTACCCAGCAGGGCTATGCGTCACAGCCCCAGCAGCCTGCATATACACAGTCCGCCGTCCACTCGCAGTTCGGGGGACATGGCAGCCACCATGATAGCCACCACAAGGACAATCATGGATACGGCCACAACAAGAAGAAATCCATGCTTTCCGAGCTGTTTGACTTCTAGGCCAAAGACCAGCCGGATGGCCGAGACCACGTTCTGGGCCATCCGGCGCATTAACCACACAACGCCTCCGGCGACAGGATGATCATGACCCCTGAATTCTTTGACTCCACACGCACCACCGGCCTGAGTGAACCCGAGGCCGCCCGACGGCAGCAGGTCGAGGGCTACAACGAGCTGCCTCAAGGGACCAGACGCGGCGTGTTCACCATCGCCCTGGAGGTCATGCGCGAGCCAATGTTCCTGCTGCTAGTGGCATGCGGCAGCCTGTACCTGCTCATGGGCGAGCTTTCGGACGCGCTCATGCTCTTGGGCTTCGTTTTCGTGGTCATGGGCATCACCATCGTGCAGGAACGGCGCACCGAACGGGCGCTGGACGCCCTGCGCGACCTTTCCAGTCCACGCGCTCTGGTACTGCGAGACGGGCAGCAGCGGCGTATCGCCGGGCGTGAGGTAGTCCGGGGCGATTTGTTGCTGCTTTCGGAAGGCGACCGCGTCCCGGCTGATGCGGTCCTTCGCCAGGCCCTCAACCTGTACGCCGACGAATCCCTGCTCACGGGGGAGTCTGTTCCGGTGCGCAAGGCCAGCTCCGAGGCGTCCACTCAAACAGGCAAGCCCGGCGGAGACGACCTCCCCCATGTGTTCTCAGGCTCGCTCATCACCAGGGGGCAGGGTCTGGCCGAGGTGGTGGCCACAGGCCCACGCACGGAACTTGGAAAGATCGGCAAGGCGCTCCAGACCATCGAACAGGAGAAGACTCCGCTTCAGGGCGAGACGGGCCGCATGGTCAGGCAACTTGCCGTTGTAGGTCTGGGGCTGTGCGTCGTGGTCATAGTGGCCTACGCCTTGACTCGGGGTAACACACCACAGAGTTGGGGCCAGGGGGTGCTGGCTGGCATCGCAATGGCCATGGCCGTGCTGCCGGAGGAGTTCCCTGTCATCCTGACCATCTTCCTTGCCTTGGGCGCTTGGCGCATTTCCCGCAGTCGTGTCCTCACTCGGCGGATGCCCGCCATTGAAACTCTTGGCGCTGCCACAGTGCTCTGTACGGACAAGACCGGCACCCTCACCCACAACCAGATGACCGTGCGCCAGTTGTACACCGACGGCCAGATATTCGTCGCCAGCCCAGACGCAACCTTGCCGGAGTGCTTTCACGCACTGCTTGAGTATGGAGTGCTGGCAAGCAAGAAGGAGGTCTTCGATCCCATGGAGCGCGCTTTGCGCGATATGGGCGACGACCTCCTGGGTGACACGGAGCACTGGCACGACCAGTGGGAAATGGTGCGCGACTACCCGCTTTCCCCGGATCTGCTGGCCTTGTCACACGTCTGGCATGCAACGAGCGGCGATACATTCATTGTGGCCGCCAAGGGCGCACCGGAGGCCATCGCCGATCTTTGCCACATGGAGCCGAAACAGGTCGAGGCCTTGGTAGAACAGGTTTCTCGCATGGCCAAGGAGGGGTTGCGCGTCCTTGGTGTGGCGCATGCGCGTTGGTCACAGGATCAACTGCCCCAAGAGCAGCACGACTTCCATTTCGAGTTCCTCGGTCTTGTCGGGCTTGAAGACCCGATCCGGTCCACCGTTCCAGCAACGGTTCAGGAATGCTACACAGCGGGTATCCGGGTGATCATGATCACCGGTGACCACCCCGACACGGCCCGAAGCATCGCCAGACAGATCGGCCTGCGTTCCCAGGAACAGGTCGTCACAGGGCCGGAGTTGGACGTGATGAGTGATGAGGAGTTGGCCAGCCGCATTCCGAATGTTGACGTGTTCGCCCGTGTAGTGCCGGAGCAGAAGCTCCGCCTTGTGAACGCCCTCAAGGCCAACGGCGAGGTCGTGGCCATGACCGGTGACGGGGTGAATGACGCCCCAGCCCTCAAGGCCGCGCATATTGGTATCGCCATGGGCGGGCGTGGCACGGATGTGGCGCGTGAGGCCTCGGACCTGATTCTGCTTGATGATGATTTCGGCTCCATAGTGCGGGCCGTCCGCCTTGGAAGGCGCATCTACGACAACATCAAAAAGGCCGTTGGATACACCTTGGCCATTCATGTTCCCATCGCGGGGCTGTCCATCCTGCCGGTGTTTTTTGCTGACTGGCCATTGCTCCTTCTTCCCGTCCACATCGTTTTCTTGGAGCTCATCATCGATCCGGCCTGTTCGCTTATCTTTGAGGCCGAAAACGCGGAAAAGGACATCATGCTCCGGGTGCCGCGCAGACCGGACGAGCGGCTTTTCAACTTCCAAGTGGTAATGGTCAGTGTGCTTCAAGGTGGAGGAGTCTTGGCAGCTCTCCTCATAATGTACTGGTTTTCCGGTGTGTTTGGGTATGGTGGGGAGGACAGTCGACGAGCCTTCGTGTTCACCACGCTTGTGGCGGGAAATTTGGCGCTTATCCTGACCAACCGGTCCTGGGTGCGCAACTTTGCCGCCATGTTCCGTGAACCAAATGCCGCGCTGTGGTGGGTCGTTTGCGGTGCGGGAGTAATGCTTGGGCTTGTGCTGAGCGTTCAGGCACTGCGAGACGTCTTCCATATGGGGGCGTTGCAGCCCCAGGATGTCGGACTGTGCGTGCTGGCAGGATTCTTGAGCGTTGGTTGGTTCGAGGTATGGAAACAATTGCGAAGAAGGTGATCGGGACATTGACGAGCAGGTGAGAATTCATCATTGACCGCTATCAATCGCTGCCCGCTCGCGAAGACGGCCCTTCCAATCCTGGACCCTGAAGAGGTGATTACACGGTCTCCTCGGCAGGGGACTTTAAGGTGCAATTCCAAATCGCTTCAGCAGCCAGATATCCACGCTCTGGGGCTGGGTCGTGTAGCAGACGGCCCAGCCCGAGCAGCAGCGGCCAGTAGCTGTTGCCAGTGGCCTGGACTGGGCAACCCCAAATTCGTTCTGGACTGCCTTCTCTCCAACACCATTCTCGCCTTGTCCTTCTGTTTGCTGGCAGATTGAGCAACAGTGTAGGGCGCTAACGTATGCTCATCACAGGCTGGGGCATACCCCGCCGTGTACTTCGGCTTTGTCGTTTTGGATTTGGGCAGCGCTTGGAGACGGTTCACCCTCGGAGTTGCATGTGTTTTACTGTTGTACTAAAATTTTTTTTCGCTGAAGAAATAATGAGCGCAGAACGTCATGCAAAGCACTAAACATACGATCAAATCAGAACCGCCAGTAAAAATGTTCGGTTTTTCTGCCGCAACATTTTTCAGGTCGTTATGTGCTTTCATGATGCTTTTAGTATTGTTTTCGCCCATTATTGATATGGCCAATGATTATGTGGGAAACAGCCAAGTTTCTACACTCCAGCCGCAGCACGAAGCAAATGAACATCATGACCATCATGAACCAATAACCCACTTTCTTTATTCCACGTCCGGCATTTTAAGCGCTGCTCCTACGCATTTTTTTGCGCCGTGTTTTTCTTTATTGCAGCACATCTACTGCATAGCACTCTCCATAGAACACCCGCCTGAAGACCTGCTTTTTTCCTAAAGCAGATTCTTTTCCGCAACTTTTCCTATCTGGTTGTGGGCGCTTTATCGCGTCCATAGCCTCTATAGGCATGGGAGACTGTTCTATGCTTGATAAGGCCGTGTGCTATGTAAATGGCTGGCTACAGAGCTTTCGCCACAAGCTGTATATTTCTCAAACGTATTTGGCGTGGTGTTCCAAAAAAACAAATGCAAGTTGGTGGCATGCTTACGCAATAAAACATCGTCCCTGGCGGCCTCATGTTTGTGTTCCTTGCGAATGGATTACGCAATTAGTGCCGAGCTCTGCGCATGTTTTTGAAGCGGGGTGCGGCAGCGGCGCGAATTTAATCTGGCTACAGCAAAAGGGGTTTCAGAATTTGGGGGGGAGTGATATTGCCGTTTCTGCAATTGAAATGTGTAATTTGCTGGCAATCTACTATAAAGCAAGCATAAACACAGTTGTTGACGATGCTTTGCATCCCCAATTCATGCCCAAGAATGTGGACGTGCTGCTTTCCGTAAACTGGTTATATCATATTCCAGGGGCCTCATTGGATGATATGTTCGATGTTTATGGAGAATGCGTTAACCTAGGCGGGTATATGGCCTTTGACTGTATCAGCGCAAGATACAACTCGAAGCCCAACAATAACTACCATACAGCAGATGTGCGCTTGCCCCCAGCAAAAAGGCGACCGTCAGAGTATACATTCCGCATGACTGGCCGTGAGGTTGAAACCTGCGCTTCCAAGTATGGTTATATGGTGCAGAAAAAAAGAGAGTTACGCACCTTTCCGCCACGCGATGTGTATATTGCGAAACGATGTTTCTGATAGTTGTGTAAAGATAAGCAGGAGTGTTCTATGTTCATCTATCAAAAAAGTTTATGTGTTGGGGTGGCGTTATGCGTTGTGCTGCTCTTTGCAACTTTTTCAGCGGCGAACGATAAACATTCGTGCAGGTCTGGGAATGGTAACTCTATTCCGCCCGCCGCATATGTAAACACATGTGGAGGCTGTCATATCGCATACCCTGCATGGTTGTTGCCAGCAACCTCATGGAGCAAAATCATGAGCAACCTTGGTGACCATTTCGGCGCGGAAGTGACAGTGTCGCCAGAAGACGCAGCTATTGTTGAAAGCTGGCTGAAAGAGCAGGCGGCTGGCTCTGGCGCTAGCCGCCGTGGAGATAAAGTTGCACGTCGCCTTTCGGGGCAATCCCCTTTGCGTGTGACAGAAACCCCATGGTTTGTGCACAAACACCGCAAAATACCTGATTCAAAGAGTTTTGCGGACTGTGGCTCTTGCCACAAGGAAGCTGCTCAAGGCATCTATGACGATTAGCACTGTGCCGCTTCAGTTGAAGATGATGATTATTTTGTTTGCAATTTTTTTCAGTTGAGGGAGTTAATGCATTGTGTTTCATTCGCTGCAATGAATGAAGGACAAACCCATTCATCACAAATGTATTGATATCAAAGAAGGCCACTCACAGCAGTGAGTGGCCTTCTTTGATATCAATTGACGGATAGACTTGTTTTTGTGGTGTATACCAAGGCTGTTAACTAATAACCTTTACAAGAGTTATCCATACTTCCAGACAAATGCCTTTTTGGCGATTATTGCCAGCACAATATACATAAGGATTGTTACCGTTGACCCTCCCCCAGAAGAGTATGGCATTTAAAAGTTAGTGTTCCTGAAATAGAAGCGCAAGAATGGAGCATAGCAGACTCACCGAAGAGCAGATTATTGGAATTTTGCGGCAATCTAAGGCAATGCTTTTGCCTTTTCCCACAAGAACTTCAACATCGTGAAGCTTGAAAATGATTTGCTCTGGAGTAAATGCTTTGCGACCCATCTGATGCCCTCCATGGCTCCGCCTTATACTAACTTTATAGGCGGACCAGTTTTTTGGGGGCAGGTCACAGGCACAACGCTGCACTTCTACGCCACCTACACAACGGTTAACGGCAACAAGCTCTTTGCGCAACTCGCGGAGAGCTTCTAAGCCGCCTACACGGCGGTTAACTGCAGCCAATCCACGGTCCAAGACGGGATGATCTTCTAAGCCGCCTACACGGCGGTTAACCAATGACGCCATTGGCCACAGCCAACGACCATCTTCTAAGCCGCCTACACGGCGGTTAACCGGACCTGCGGCGTTGGTCAGCCAGTCGGCCCCTTCTAAGCCGCCTACACGGCGGTTAACGATAGTTACGCCTATGTACGCCCTCATATTGACTTCTAAGCCGCCTACACGGCGGTTAACGTTGTGACCTCGGAACTGGCATTTTTCCTAATCTTCTAAGCCGCCTACACGGCGGTTAACAAGCGAATGCGAGTGGATCCCCCCCCACGGTCTTCTAAGCCGCCTACACGGCGGTTAACGTGTCCACCCGGCAACGGCAGTGCCAGCCGTTCTTCTAAGCCGCCTACACGGCGGTTAACTTCCAGCTTATGTCCGACTATGACCATCTGCCCTTCTAAGCCGCCTACACGGCGGTTAACTTCCGTGCCGAGTTTATTAACCACATCAAGGACTTCTAAGCCGCCTACACGGCGGTTAACAATCCCGTTGGTGACGCCATGTTTCCGAGTGACTTCTAAGCCGCCTTCACGGCGGTTAACAAGACTCGCCTACAGCCAGCACATATTGTGCTCTTCTAAGCCGCCTACACGGCGGTTAACCCATAGCCACGCAAAAAAAGCCCGCGCAGATCCTTCTAAGCCGCCTACACGGCGGTTAACGGGCAGAATGTTGCGTCTGTCATAGCCGTGTGCTTCTAAGCCGCCTACACGGCGGTTAACAGTGATACCCAGGGCTAGCGCAAGCGCCTTGTCTTCTAAGCCGCCAGCACGGCGGTTAACAACACAGGTCGAGGCAACAGGGTGGAAAGGACCTTCTAAGCCGCCTACACGGCGATTAACACATTTGAGGCAAATATGCCCCATGCTTTTGACTTCTAAGCCGCCTTCACGGCGGTTAACGGATTCCAGCCGCGCTAGTTCCGTTTCGTCAACTTCTAAGCCGCCTACACGGCGGTTAACGCCATCTATATGGCCCTGCACGGCTACGAGTGCTTCTAAGCCGCCTACACGGCGGTTAACTATGTGGTTAAAGCCGAAGACAGCGTCACCATCTTCTAAGCCGCCTACACGGCGGTTAACACTCTGCGGAAAGACAGAGAGAATTGTTGGATCTTCTAAGCCGCCTACACGGCAGTTAACAGATCACGCATGCCACGGCACGGTGACAAGCACTTCTAAGCCGCCTACGCGCCGGTTAACTACTTGTCTTGCGTTGCGTAAACAATGCGATTGTCCATCTGCATTACGCGCACATGTTCCAGAGAAAACACGTTGGCGCGCTTGGAGAGCATTACGGGCCTTGGGTTGACTTGCTTTTTTCCCTTCATGGCAAATTATGGCAAATCCGGCACGCAAAAGAGGTTATGGGCGCTGCACAACCCATAGCTGTTCGGCAGGCACTCTGCTTGAGGCGGCGTACCCGGTTCACGGCGCACCGCCAGCGTAAAGCGCTGCTCCGTGCTTTTGCTGCTCACCACAAAGTAATCCATTTTTTCTTTTTGCATGCCCAACATACGCCGCTGGCGCAGTTGCCCGGCTTCCGCACCCGTTTTGCGATCGCTTTTCAGTGTCGGCACACGATATCGCCGAAAGGCCACCCATGCGCCCTTATAATTTTCCGGAACTGCTGCGGGATAATGCAGCCTTGCATAGTCACGCATCCAGGGTAGTTGTGAGAGCGAGGCTACCAAGGCGTCCAGATCATCCCGGCTGGAGGCGAATATTCGCACCACGCCGCCGCCCTTGTCACAAACGGCCTGCCGTCCTGCGGGTATTGCCAGGGCATAGGTATGCGGTTTTGCTGCAAACAGTGGGTGCAGCAAGGCCAGCATACGCCCCCGCAGCGCAGGGGCGCTCATACCCGTGTCTTCAGCAGCGGCGACCGCCTCAATGTCAAAGTACACGCGGGGCATCATAGCTATGCACTCTCTGAAAAGACGCCGCCACGAATGATGCAGGCCGTTAAGAACATGCCTTCGGCAGTGTCGGGGTCCATATCACCCACCCGCAGCATATAGCCGAAGCCGGAGGAATTTTTGGCGTTGCGGAAAAAGAGCTGCGCATCAAGGCTTGCGCCGTTGGGTTCTACAGGAATGGCAAGACCGCGCTCCGCGTAGGCGGGGTACCATGTATCAATGGTGCGCAGGGCATTGCCCACTTTTTGGTCGCGCAGGGCAGCCTGACCGCGTTCCTGAACACTGTGCTTGTCCTGATTTTTGGGTGCTTCGCCCACGCAATACAGAGGGCGGGCAAAACCCCGCGCCTTGTCTTCCAAATAGTTTTGCGAAGGAAACACTTCCAGTGCGCCGCGCACGCCAAAATCCACATCCGCCTCCACCAGCAGGGAGACATCGCGCTGCCCGCGCAACCCGGCGGCAATGTGACCTGCAACGGCTTTTTCTGCATCAGAATAAGAATCAAAGGTATTCAGGGGCACTTGCAGGGCATCAAAGCAAACATCCAGATCTGCCCTGTTGCGCACACGCACGCTCACAGATTCCGCAATGGCCCGGTTACGCCACAAAAAACGGCCATTGGCCAGATTGCGCGCATAGCGGCAGGCGAGTTCTGTAAGACCAGCGCTGGCCTTGCCCTTATCAATAAAGTCGGTCAGCCCCGTTCTGAAGGCAAGCAGGTCTTCCATATCGTCTGTTTTGCCCGGCGCGCAGGCAAAGAGCGCGGCAGAAAGATCAAGAAAGCGCACTTCAAAACGCACGCGCAACTTTTCAGCCTTGGGGTCAAGCTTGGCGGTATCCGTAGTCTGGATGTTTGAAACTTCTTCCCGAGTGGCGCTTTTGGCGCTGGAATCCTCTTTTTTTCCAGACTTATTGATGTTTTGCGTTCCACGGATACCATGACGCACCACAGCAAGGGGCGACGTGCTGCCGTCAGCAAATACATTGAAAAAAAGAGCGTCAGTAACCATGAGGCAACGCTGAAACGAAAGAACACCGGGCAATTTTTTAAGCGTCTTTGCCATGATATTTCCCTTTTTGCTGTTAGTTGGCGTTAATCCTGATAAATTCTGAACACATCTGGCGTTGTCCACTCTGAACGCCACAGGCTTTGAGCCGTTGCGTCTTCATCAAGACTGCGGCGTATGGGCACATATTGCACAAGGCCTACAAGCGGCTCTGCAAAGGCATGGTCATAACCTTCGCGCACGCCAGACCGCTTTTCAAAAGGCGTGGTGGCGGCGTAGCCAAGGCATGTGGCGGAAAGCCAGCCAAGGCCGTCATTCTCGGCAGGCTTGTGCCCCAGCGCGGCCACAAACTGTTCCGCACGGTTGCCTGCCCCATCTCTTTCAAGCAAATCACGGCGGTCTTTCACCACGTAGCCGGTACGAATGTATTCCAGGGCTTCGTGGACAGTGCGGTACAGGCAGGGCTTTGCCATGCTGGTGATAGTGCCGCCAGCAAGGCGACCCCCAACAACCAGGGAATTAATGCCTTCTGTGGCGCCAAGGTCACGAATGCCGACAACCAGGGATACTTCCATATGCGCACGGGCCACGGGCTGGAGCGACAGAGCCTGCTTGTTTTTGGAGGAATAATCCGTGCCGTTTCTGGATGAACCAAAAGTATAGGCAGCTCCACGGCGCAGTTGCGGATTGAACACGCCGTAAAATGAATCTCCCAATGGCGTATGGCTGTGGAGCACAAAGGCCATTGAAAGCACATCGTCCGCCATGTCCATTTTGCGTCCAAGAGCGTGCGCCATAAACCATGCCGCCAGCACGGGCGGGCCGCCCATGAGAAAGGCGGCATTATACATGTTGGCCCCCTGAACGCGCATATGGGGCAGAACAAGATAGGATGTCATCGGAATGCCTCCTCCATCATGGCCTCAAGGCTGGCGCGAGCGGACGAATCCAGTTTTAGCAAGCTGCGCCCGCTGCTTTTGTGCGGCGCGAGCATTCTGGTAACCACCAGCCGGGCCATGCTGCGGGGCCAGTTATCGCAACGCTCGCGCAATGGGGGATCAAGCAGCCCCCGTATTTCTGCTGGCCGCACCAGCGGCGAGACCAGAGCATGCCGGGGGGGATCAAGCTCATGCAGCAGATCTTCCTCTGGCAACATATGGGCGTGCCGGGTTAGCAGATCGCGGGCTTCAGCCGACATATCCAGCACGGCTTGGGCAATGGCGGTGATGAGCGCTTCTTCCTGCTCCCTTTCCTTGAGCGTGATTGTGGCGCCATCAATATGCGGATTCAGCACCGCCTCACGAAACTGCGCATACTGTTGCACAGCCTGCCTGAAAGGTTCCGGCGTATGCACGTTGAGCGGCAAGCCTCTATGATACAAGGAAAAGGCATCACGCGTAGAGGTAGAAGCCCCTGGCGCAGCCACCATGAGGGGCCGCTGCATGGAACGCACGAGACTGCCAATGTTTTGGGGATTGGAGCCGCCGATGCCGAAACGGGCCTGACGCAACTTGCGCCGTGGGCCTTCCGGTTCAGCCTTTGCGGCTTCGTTATGCTGCGGCACAAGGCCGTGTTCTTTGCTAAAAAACAGCGGGCAAACGCTGCTTGCCGTTATGGGGGTCATGCTCACATAGCCGCCCGGCGCATCTTTTTTGGGAACAAGCACCTGCCGCAGGCGGTGATCCACATACTCCGTGCCGGTACTGTAGCCGGAAGCATTTGCAGCGTTAACGCCAGCAACAATGGCCTTTCTTTCCTCTACGGTCGCTTCCGAGGCATCTGGCGAGTCTGCAAGAACCAGATTGATCTGTTTGACGATTCCGGCTTTGCTCGCGCCGCCTTCCGCATAATCCAGCGGAAAGGAAAGGCCGCTCCCCAAGAGCGTCCGCAGCGAAATATAGGGCAGATCCACGGCGGCATCCGCCCCAAGCCTGATTCCCACAAGACTTGCGTTGGAGTTGACGGTTTTAGAGTTAAAATGGACAAGGCACTCTGTTTCGTCCTGGTATGTTTTGGGAGGGTATGACTTCCATTTATCGTCCATGACGCTCCTTTTCACCCGCGTTTGCGGTTGGTTTCAATTCTCTCTCCGTATGCCAAAGCCAAGATTGTATATGAACGCTGTGTTTTCGTAAGCGGTCAGCTCTGCTTGCAGGCCTTCCGCTGGTGATATCCCCGCCTCATGGCAGAGGCTTTCCATTGCTGGCGGATCGAGAGCCAGCCATGCATTGGGAGGGGCTTTTTCTGTGCTCATTTCATGCTCGTTGCGCACCCAGCTTGCACTGTGGGCATCCATTTTCCATTCAAGATAGGTCCAGTTGTCGTCCTCCAACTGCATCCGCCAAAGCTGTTTATGGCCGTTCCTGTCACGCAGGGGCGTTTGCTCGTAAGGCGTGGACGCCATGCGGAATGCATCAACAGGCGTCTGGTTAAACAGCCCCTCGTTGCCGTCTCTGTCCACGCCAAAGTACGGCGTCACTCTCTCGGCTATGGCCTTGTCATCGGCGCTGGAAAAATGGCTCCCGCCGCCAAGCCGCAGCCGGGCATCAATGCCGAGTTCTTCCCCTTGCCAGGGCAGAAGTCGGGCAAGATCATGCTTTGCATACGCAGCGGCGGCCCCCTTTTTTTCGTAGCCGGGGTTCACAAAGGCCTGAAGATCTGGCTTGCCTTTCTCGCAGTTTTTGCAATGCTTCAAGTTATACTGGAGTATGGCGACATTATGCGCAATGCTGCTGCCATAGGGAACGATGCGGTGCCTGTTAACGCGCCCTGCAACCTGAACAATGGATTGCGCACTGGAAGGCTCAATGACGGCCCAATCAAAATCATGATCCCGGCCAACTTCTTCCACTGGCGTGGCCACAACAATGAAGAGCACATCCTGCGAATCGGTAACACGAGCCACAAGAGTGAGGATTTCTTTATCTGAAAGAATATGGGAATTACCCTGTTTGCGAGTCAGCAAATAATCAAGCCGACGTTCTTTGTGGAACCGGCTGATGCGCCAATCACCAGCATGATAGCAGGCCACATAGGCGTAGGGCAGGCTGTCGGCCAGACTACGCGCGGTGGTGATAGCGCCATTGATATGCGCCATGCGCACAAGGCCGAAGGAAATTTTCTTGCCCGGCGAGAACCCCCAAGCGTTTTCGTGATGCAGGCGCAGGGCCGCTTTGAGCACACCATTTTGAAAGCCCTGAATGGTGGGTTCTACAGGTTGCAAAAAAGCCCGCCGCAGACAGGGGGATTGCTGCAAGCGGGCCATCATGTCCTGCATCCGGCAGGCGTACTCCCGGGCAAAGGCTGTACTGCCAGGGGCAGAAGCAAGCACCTTGGGGGGCAGACTGTCATCAATAAAGGCAATGCCGAACTGGGGAGCACCGCCTGATTGTTGCGTCAGATGCTGCCGAAGCTGTTGGCCCGAGACCCAAGCCGCGTGAACGGCCTCTGCCGTAGATTGGGACAGCGTGGCCGAAGAACAAACAATGTTGCGCCCAAAAAACGCACCAAGCTGCACCAGCCGCAAGACCGCCACAAGAGCTTCGGGGTCGTAGCTGTCGATTTCGTCCAGCACCAGATCTGCCGTCATGAGCCGCAACAGCGCCTTGACGTGGTGGCCCTGACGCTGTGGGCAGCCCGCAGCATCCAGAAAATCAATGGTCGATACCAGCAATGGTGCGCCAACAACGGTTTTTTCCCGGTCTGTGCGCCAGAAAGGTTCCATCCAAACGGGCAAGGGGCCGGAATCCCCGCTGCAGATGATTTCCGGCTCGTCGGCATCCAAGTCATCCGCTGATGTGGCCTGACGATGCCAGTCAAAAAGCCTTTGCGTGACGCCATCGCCGATAACCGTCGCCATATCAGCAGGCAAAATGCCGAGATCATCTTGCAGGGAACGCCCAGTCTGCAAGGTTAGGCTGCGCAGGTTGAGCGCGATGGAACAGCGCGGTGCATCTTGCCGCGACAGAATGCAGGCCGCGCGCAGATTCATCCGCGTTTTGCCGCTGCCTGTTCCCGCCATGTTGAACACAAGGCACGGGGTCTCTGGGTTTTCTTGTCGCCAGCGGTTCAAGGCATCGGCAGCGCAATTTTGCCAGTGGAAACGTGAAGTTTCGTCCGCAGGATCAAGAATTGACGCCACAGACGATTCTTGTAACCCCTCAAGAAGACTGCCCTTGCCCTGTGCAAGTTGCCCCATGCGCCATGCGGCACTGGCCGCCACATGGGCGACTGTATGCAGATGCCAGGGCAAAGGCTGATTGAGTTGGCGCGTATCCCCGATAACGCGGGTATTGGCTGCGCTTGCCCCCTCATTGAGGCATGCAGGGTATTCTACTGCGGAAACGGTATGATCGGCAAAAATCAGTGAGGCGCGGGCCAGGGTGAGGCATGCCCACCAAAACGATGAGTATTGCTCACCCTGATATGCGCCAGCAAGTTTTTCCAGCTTAGATTCAAGCCTCTGATAATTTTTCCAAACGTCTTCGGGCAAAGTTTCGTAGGGCTGGCAGTATTCTTGCGCGATAGCGTCTGACCGAACATGGGAATCGCGAACTGACGGCACGCCCCCACCGCCTTTGTCACCAGCAAATAGCCGATGGTGGCTGGCGACAAGAAATTCAATGGCCTCTAAAGCTGTGGCCGGAGCAAAGCAGCGTTTGTAGCTGGGCGGGCGGTCTATGACCCGCTTAAGCGCCTCGGGATTTTGCAAGACTTGCCATGCCTCATGCCAACTTTTGCCCTGACGCAGCTCCCGCAGCAAGCAGACGGATACCCACTCATGGCGTACCTCATCGCGCAAGGTTTGTGGCGTGCGCAGCTTTTGCTGGAAATATTTTGAATACTTACCCAGATCATGAACTTGGGCAGCAGCTTGCGCCAACAGGCAAACACAGCGAAGCCAGACAGGGGTTACCGTATTTTGCGGACCGGACCGCGATTTGCACACAGGGACATCTCCGTTGTCAGAAAATTTTCCGCGTGCGCCCGCCACCGACAACAAAGGCATGCGGCGGCGACCGTCATTATGGTAACAAGCCACAGCCGTATTGCGGGTAGCTGTTTTGCGCAGAGCTGCCTGCAACTCTGCCAGACCTTCAAATGAAGCCGTTCGCATTGGTCACTAAAAGTTCTCATTTCGCGGCGGCCCCTGTCCGGCGCGGAGGATTTTCAGTAAAACGGGGTCAGTCAGTACGGTGTTGCTTTGTGCTGCACATTAATTAACAGCTGTCACCGCAACATCTTTTGCGCAAACTGTCCCGCCACATCGCGTCGAGAATCGAAGACCCAATGGACATGCACCATGGTATCAAGCGCCTCGTAGATTATGCGCCATGGATGGACATGTATTTCACGGTAGCGGGTGATGCCCACTATTTCTAGCTCAGGCGGAACGTTGCCACGCAGAGGTAGGCTTTCCAGAGAGAGGATGCCCTGCTCAAGCTTGCCCAGAATTGTATCAGCTTGCTCCTGCCCCACATTGGCTGCTGTATAGGTGTATATCTCCAGCAAGTCTTGTTCGGCTTCTGGAGAGAGCAAGACCTCCAGAAGTGGCGTCCCAGTGGGAAGGGTCATCGTTTATCCTTTGCGCGCAGGCCTGCGAAAACTTCCCGAGCGGGGCGTCCCTTGCCCGCCTCAAAGCTCTTGCCGGAAAGGCTGAGAGCCTTGAGCATGGCAAGCGTTTCCTGCATGCGCTCATATTCATGGATGCCCATGAGCACGGCCTTGGCCTCGCCATTCTGGGTGATCACAACGGGCGGCGCAGCTTCTTCACTGAAAGTGCGAATGATTTCTGCTGCCTGCGCCTTGACCTCGCTAATTGGTCGTACTGCGGTGCTGAGTTGCATATTTATGCTCCTTTGACTAAATAAATACTGAATTTGGTTCTATCGGTCAAGCTGGCTTTGCGCCATCGTGCCCTGGATTGTGCTTGCCAATCGGTGAAGACTTGTCCTTATTCATCAGAAAATAGCCTGCCATAATGAAGAGGGCCGGGGAAATCCCCGGCCCTCTCCTCAGTCCCTCAATTATCCAACTAAGCCATACCTAAAACTCATACCGCAGCGAGCCAAACACGCCATGCCCTGTGTGGTGTTCCGAGGCCTGCAGATTATAGCTCAGCCCAAGGGTAAAGTCGCCCTTGCCAAGCTCAAAGCCCAAGCCGCCGTCAAAGGTGGCGTAGTCCACCACCTGCATTTTCATTTCGGCCTGGCTGTCCACACCGGGAATGCGTGCCTTGCTCTTGGCCTTTACGTCTCCCGCCGCCGGAATAACTCCCAGATCAAGCTGCGGCTTGATCTGCCAACCGCTCTCGGTTTCAAAGGCTTTGGCAAAGCTCACGCCCACGGGGAATGTCCAAATGGACTGCGTGCTTTCGTCCACCTCAAAGACGGTGCCGCCGCTTTTCACGTCATAGCCATCGGTCACAAGCCCGAGGTAGCGCACCCCCACATGCGGAATAATATCCAGCGCACCGGCGTTGAACTTGTATTCCGCCTTGAGGCCCGTATTCCAGGCATGGCTGGTGACGTCGGCCTTGAGGTCGCCCATTTGCATGGAGGCGGGCATATCCTGCTCCACCTTGCTGTAGTTGCCGGTATAGCCCACATCGGCAGAGAGACCGAAGTTGTTATACACCCAGCCGCCATAAAGGCTCACGCCCCAGAAGTTGAAGCGGTTGTCCGTGCTGTTGAAATCGCCGTTGGATTTGGCGTACCCGGCACCAACGTTGAACGCCGCACCAAAGCGGAACATGTCGTTGATGGTGTAATCCGCGCCCAAGGCAATGCCGCCTAGGTTGCTGTTGTAGCCGGTTTTGAAGTTCTCCGCTTTCATGCCCCAGACGTTGTTGGACTGGTAGAGCGGCATAATCCATACCCCAAGACCGTTTTTAAGGCCGTCCCCGGCACTGAGGCCGGAATCGAGGCTAAGGCTGCCGTCCGTATCTTGGCGCACAGCCACGGCCTGGCTCATGTCCGTACGCGGCAACGCCATAGATGTGCGGTTGAGCACCGCACCGGATGCAGCCGTCGCAGCGCTCAGGGTGCTGCCCTGCACGGCACCTACGGCAGCCATCTGGGCCGCACCTTCAACAGTTGCGGCGGCTTTGTTGCGGTCTGTCGTGCCGATGTAATTGTCGCTCATGGCACGGGATACGAAGCGCACGCCCGCGTTGGGCGAATTCGGGTTTACTCCGGTCTGAACCACCATGCGATCTACCAGTGCCCCCATGCTATTCGACAACATGGGGAAGGACGAAGACGCCGCATTGGCCTTAAGGCTCACGCTGTATGCGCCATTGGCTGTATCAAACGTGCCGCCCGTGGCGGAAAGCAGAGCGGTGCTTGTGGTCAGGTTGCTGCCTGTCCAGCTGGCAGCATCCTTTGTGGAAGCGCCAAAGCCGCCGGTGACGTTCAGCGTTTCTCCGTCCTGACCACCCACGATGTGCAGTTTTGCTCCGGAATCCACAGTTAGGGTACTGGTGCCCCCGGCTTCACCTGAAAGGGCCACGCCGCTGCCAATGTCCGTAGCGTCCACCACAAGCAAAGATTTATTGGCAAAATGTGCGGTGTTGGCCGTGGCGGCCGCGCCGCCCGTGACCCATGTTCCATCCACATTGATGCCGCCAGTGGCGCTCAGCGTCTGCGGAGTGCGAAGGGCGAGCGCCGCCGTTATGTCCTGCCCCCACAGGCCCTTTCCATCGCTCTGGTAACGCAGCACTTCTGTGCGCAGCCATTCAGCATCAGTGCTGCCCAGCGAAACCATGCTGTTCTGGCCCACAGTCATGAGGGCATCCACGGTATTGGCGGTGAAGGTCAAACCACCCATGGAAGCGTTTGAAGTGTCACCAGCGGCAGCGAAAGGCGGGTCAAAGTTGAGCTGACCACCGTTCATGCTGACGCCAGTGGCAACAAGGGTGCCGCTGCCGGAGCTGCTGCCCACGGCAACCGTAGTGGTTGCGTTGCCAGTGAGGCCCCCGGCAACGGTGTGTGCCCCGTTGATCACATTGATAGTATTGGTGCCTGTGGAGGCATCAATACCGCCCTGTAGTGTGCCGCCGGTTGAGCCGCCCGCAGGATTGCCCAACGTCAGTATACCGCCGTTGAGCGTGACGCCGCTGTCTGCCAGAACATTGCCGGAAGCCTGTCCCGTAAGGGTCAAAGCTGCGTTGCCGCTGACAGTGGTTGCGCCAGTGATGCCGCCAACTGTTGCGGCACCGGTAGAAAGGCCCCCGCTGCCACTTATGACCGCAGTGGGCGTGGCAAGACGGGCGTCGCCCACGTCCTGCAGTGAAGCACCGGAAGTGTCCACCGTGATGCCTTGGATTGTGCCCGTGCTGCCAGCCGCCAAGAGCTTGTCTGACAGGGTTTTGAATTCAGCCAGCGTCATGCTTGAACCGGCATAGCCATTCAGCAGCAGGGTTCCGCCATTGGCAACATTGATGGCGTGCTGGGTGGCAGAGTCTTTGAAGTCATCGCCAGTGGCGTTGACCAGTTCATCATACTTTACCTGCAAGGAGCCCGTACCCGTTACTGCCACGCCCGTGGAACCGGCAGCGTAGGCGGCATTGGCCACACTGCCATTGACCACAAGTTTGCCGGAATTGGTGGTGCCGCCCACAGTCAGCAGGCCGCCGGTCTGATCAAGGTTGTTCACGGTCAGCACCGCGTTGCCGCTGATCTTGGCCTGCCCGCCGGTCTGGGTCAGATCGCCAGTCTGCCAGTTGCCATGCCCAACCTGAAGCGAACCGCCGCTTACAGCCAGAGATGTGGTGGAATTCTGGTTGCCGCCGGGGCCGGAATCCGCCCCCAGAAAAACGTTGTTGCCCGCACCAACGCTGAGACTTGTTCCCTGAAGGAACGCCGTACCATCGGTGGTGCCAAGCAGTGTGAGAGTGGCGCTGTCGCCGCCTGCAACATTAAAGGCAAATGTGCCGTTGCGTATGTCCAGCGAGTTCAGCGTGAGCATACCTTTTTTCAGTGTTGCCGTTCCGCTGGGGGCCAGCCCCATGTGTTGGGCGCTAACAGTGCCACCGTCCAGGGTGAGGCTGCTACCAAGCAGATCCGTGCCCGGCTCTGGGCTGAAAGAGCCGAAGTGCAGATTCTTCGCAGAAGTCAGCGTGCCGCCGGTGTTAACGGTTACGTCTGAACCGCTCACCTTGGCGTTGCGCGCAATGGTCAGCGTGCCGCCATTGTTCACATCAATTGTGGTGTAGGTTTCTGCCGCACCGTCCGCTACCTGGTGCGTGTCGCTGATGGCGATGGGGCTGGCTCCCCAGGCTGCCTCAATGCCGCCAACCAGCAGCAAGCCTGCCAGCAGCACAATCTGGGTTGCTTTTGGGATTGTCCCTATTCTCTCCTGCCGTCTGAGCTTTTTCTTGTTCCTTGTCATCAATGCCTTCCTTAAAAAAAAATTTGCACATTACGAACGCCCGTCTTCTGCCAAAGAAGTCTCTGCTTTGAAGGCATCGAAATGCGTTTCTTAGGCATCCCCCCTTTGCATTCCAGAAGCTGGAAACTTGCTCATTTTTTGTGACGGTCTGGAAGCTTAAGCGGATGTCACTGCATGCTAGTTGTGTATGCTTATTGCGTCAATAAATATGTGTTTAACGCTGTTCTCGCCACGTTTTGCGCCTGTACTCTAAAACTAGGAGGGTGCCATAGTGACGATTGAAAAAGATCCGCCTCTGTCGGCAGCTGTTGGGGCAATTATTTCGGAACGAAGAAAGCGGCTGGGATTAACCCAAGCTCAATTGGCAGAACATCTCGATATCACGCAAGATTCTTTGTCGAGAATGGAAAAGGGAATAATTGCTCCGAAATTTTCAAGGTTACAGCTTATTGCAGATACGTTAGGCTGCTCAGTAGCTGATTTATTTAGACAACAAGATGAGCCGAGCGAGCAGCTTGCAAAAAGTATTGCAGAAAAAATTAGCTGCTTGCCCCTAGAGTTACAGAGTCTTGTTATTGAGCAGGTGGAATCGACTGTGAATACTCTGAAAAAAATATCAGAAAAATAAGCAATAAAAAAAGCTCTCATACCATTTGGCATGAGAGCTTTTTTAGACTGTAAACTATGCTTAGACTTCGCTGGCGGGCCTTACACTGTATTCGCCAAGTTTTTCTTTCATCTTGGTGAATTTGTTTTGCAGAGCCTTTGACAGGGGGGTGATGCTCTTCATAGCAGTAATTAAATCACCTTCTGAAACTTTTTTTCTGTCGTTAGCCAAAAAACAAGTTTCCACAGCTTGTCCCACCCCTGCTTCGATATCCGCACCAGAAAAATCTTCTGTTATCTTTACCAAGTCCGACATATTCATCGTGGCATCATACTGGTTTCGCCTACGCAGATGAATTTTGAGAATTTGATATCGTTCCTGTTTGTTGGGGAGCCCAACTGAAAAGACCTCATCAAAACGCCCTTTGCGCAAAAACTCGGTGGGCAAACGTTCAAGATCATTTGCCGTGGCTACAACAAAAACAGTGGTGCTTTTTTCCTGCATCCAGGTCAAAAACTGACCGATAAGGCGAGACGTAACTTCGTGGCCAGAACCATCACCCCCGGCAAAGGCTTTTTCAACCTCGTCAACCCAAAGAACGCAAGGGCTAACAGCCTCGGCCTGAGCTAGGGCAAACCTCATGTTCCTCTCTGATTGCCCTACGTATTTGCCAAGAATTTTTCCGACATCCAGGCGCAAAAGCGGCAAACCAAATTGCGTTGCCGTGGTCTTTGCCACAAGCGATTTTCCACAACCGGGGAAACCGACAATCAAGATCCCCTTAGGAATACTCACTCCGGCCTTAAGCGCAGCATCAAGCCGTTGCATGACTTTGGCTTTTTTTTCAAGCCAAGATTTAAGGTGCTCAAGTCCACCAACTCCATTGAGGTCGCGATCCCAATCAATGTATTCAAGAAGCCCAGATTTTTGGATAATTTGCTTTTTTTCCTGGATAATCAGTCGGCGATCTTCCCAGGTAACAATGCCCCCATCCACATACGCAAGATCAAGGATGCGCTTGATCTGAAAAAAAGACAGTCCCTTGAGTTCCAGAGCCAGTCGACCTACGTCTTCTTCGGCAATTTGAAATTCGAGTTTTTGCGCGTAGCGACGTAAAAAATACTCAATGTCACTCTGCAGGGGGCGATCATAAGGAAGCATCGTTATGAGATGCTCGAGTTGGCTTGGAGCTATACCAGTATCAGACACCCAAAATACCGTTGCATGATAGCCTGCGTTGTGCATCGTGCGTTCCGCAATGTACAACAAACGCGCGGTGACGGCCGGGCTGGCGAGATCCTCATCAGATACGCCCATAAGAATTATAGCCGTTGAGTATTCGTATCCCTCATCGCGAACCGTATTCAAAAAATCTAAGAGGTCGCATTCTGTTTCGACTCGCTGGGATACGGCATCAACGACACCTAACCCATGCATGAAAGCGCGGCAGGTCATTCCGTCCGTTTCACGGAGGATTTTTTTGCAAATTTCAGCGTATTCCTTGCTTTGAATATGCAAGATAGGCCTTAGCGCATCAATGTAAGCTTTTATATCGCAACAATTCACAATTCACCTTCACTGTTGTCATGCACTAATAATGGTAATAAGTATGTTTAATTATTGCATTCAGTTTCATCCATGTGACTCTCACTAGCACGTTCTGAAACACATTTCGGTAGATCAATATATACAACAAGGGGATTATTATTTGTCGATTTATAATCAAGACCGCAAAATACTGGGAATTGCGAGTTAATGTCATTATCTGTATAGTCATCCCTAGAACGTACTGGCCGCATGTGGGCAAGAGAATCTGCGTAGATCAGCATGATTTTCTTTGATTTGTCCTGCACGACATCATCCCAAGAATCAATTTGTTTTTTTATTTGGTGGAAATATATATTTGTCGTCATTTCACCAATAATTTTTTCCCCTTCACCTTCTATAGTTGATGGTATTTGCTTACTTATATATTGCATTGGTGCACCTGTCCTTTTCCAATGATGCAGAAATGGATCGCTTGATTCTGTAACATCAATTGAATATATAATATCATAATCTACTTTTGTACAAATATGTTCGTACCATGATTCATTCGAGTCAGTTTTTATGTAAAAAACTTTTTTGATATGCTCAGCTAAAATGGCTCGAACGGAATTTTCATATTCTTGTTTTCTAAATTTCCCCATGGCAATAAGTGGGAAGAAAAGGCAAGGAACTTCAACAAACAAACGCTGAATGAATTTTTCAACATTTTCTTCAACTAAATTCCAGTAATTATCCACCAAACAAATAGCTACTTGGCAAAGAAATTCAAAATCAGACCGCCGTTGGGCTGCCTGTCGCAGTAGGTCTTCAAATTTGCCGTGATATGCAGTAGCAAACGCGGACCAATTCTTTTGGCCCTGAGCCGCAAGAGCGGCCCGTTCTGCAGCAAGAGTTTCAAAACCCAGGGCATCAAGCGCAGCACGCAGATTGTTTTTGTCAAAACCAGGGCAAAGTACTTCCACCAGTTTTTGCCCCAATGCAATGTCGTCACCCATCTCGGTTGCAGCGGGCAGGGCATCGGCTTTGTCTTTGTGCCCAACAACTCTCAACCAGCGGGCGAGCACGCCCTGACGATGCAAGCTGATGACATCCTGAACATAAAAATTCTTCTGCAAATCATCAAATGAGTGACACGGAACATTATTAATTCGAATAAAAAACTTTATAACCTTGATGTCATCAAGCATACTTTCTCCTTATGCAGCCTTGTTGCAAATATTAGAATCCAAAGAAATCACTAACAAATCCAACTACTTTTTTGACTCCAGAGACAATGGAATTTCCAGCATGCTTTAATGCAGCTACAGCTGTACTCCTGACTTTCTGCAGACCTTCAACGAGCTTACGACCAATAGTCGAACCGGCTATGCCGCCAATCACCCCTCCCACAAAACCACCAACTGCGGCTCCGACAGGCCCAAGCAGGGCTCCGATTGACGCGCCCCATGCAGCCGCAGGTATTGCCGCATAAACTCCGCCCGCTGCGGCCCCAATACTCCGTTCCGTTTCCATATATCCCTCAGAGGCTGTCATTTCGCCTGTGGCAACTTTGTAAGCTGTCTGAGCGCCGTCTACAACCACGCTAGCCAAAATGCCAACGGCGACAGAGGATGACTTAAGAACAGAAGTTAAATCTCTACCTCGGCTGCAACATGCCGCAGTAACTGATGCGGTTGAAGTTTCATTGATAGTTGCACCCAGAAGAATATCGCTTTCTGGAATCGGCAGTGAAATACGCGGCAACATATCCAATTCCGCTGCGACTTTAAGCGCCCCGGCAGTCGCACAGGTGGCTCCACTTTTGCTGCCAGACGTGATAGCTATTTCCACCAGTTCTTCGCCATCAACCTCTTCTTGCTGCGCCAGTGATACCGCCAAACTTATCGAGGTGCTGATAATCGCGCCTTGGGCGGAAGCCAACAATGTCTGTTTGCCAATATTCACACTCAGTTCACGCCATGTGAAGTCGTCCCAGCTTTTTTGCGGAACATCCCCTTCCCGCTGCGCTTTCGCCTGTGCTGTTTTGGCTTCTTCCTTGCTTACCTGCTTGCTTTTAACGTTGCCCTGTTGGATTTGTGAGGTGCTTTCCCCGTGCTCATGCCCCTTGGGCACCAGCTTGCCTTGGTTTCCATAATCGCCTTCTTCAAAGGCCATGTTGGAATGCTCGGCATCTCTGTAGCATTTTGCCTGAACTTCTTGCAGCACATTGCCTTCGGCATCCACAACGGCAATATCCGCAGAATTTTTGGCGTAGGTTTGCCCTGGCTCTGGGCGCAGCACCTTTGCTCGCACAGATTCTCCCTTAAGGGCAGCATCCATGTTAAACGAGGCGGCATGATCACTTTCAAAGATAAAACCATCAAGATTGGGATTTTGACTTACACGGCCTTCTGCTGTGGTAATAGTTGCAGCGAGGTCAATATTTGCTTCACGTATGGCCACATCCACTTGCGTAAGATACGTGCCAAACTCATTGACGCTTGCAGCGCGTGCCCCTTGCCTGACCTCCCGTGCAAGCCAGCTATCCACGCCCATGCCTTCGGCATTGGCAGCGCGCAGACTTTGCTTTTTTTCCTCATGCACGGCCATGCCAACCGAGATCTCTGCGGCGACATCGGCGCATGTTTCGGGTGACCATTGCGGAAGCCTTTTGGCAAAGTAGGCCGCCAGCCATTCCCGGTCTGAAACACTGCTTGCCTTGACAGAATAATCACGCACGCTCAAGAGCAACTCTTGCCGAAAGAGGGCGACGGTGTCTTGCGTGCGATTTTCGCCTGTTTCTTGCTTGAGGGTGTGATTTGTTGGCATTGGGATGCTGTCAGCCATCTTTGAATCCTTTATTGCTTTTCGGCTCTTGGCAGAGTGGAATATTCAGATAAAATTCAGTCAAATAGTCTGTCAGTCATGGCACACTTTCCACATTGGCATATGGTCAGCCTTTCCCTCGCACGTGTCATACCCACATAGGCAAGACGGCGGTGGTGAACAGAGGCGGGATTGAGCCCTCCTAGGCCGAGCAGAAAAACATGAGCAAAATCCAGGCCCTTTGCACTATAAATAGTTGAAATTGTGACGCTTTCAGTGGTTATGTCAAAATTCTTTTTGCTTGAGTAATCGCGCGCTGCCCACTGCGCAAGCACACCCTGCGCTTCAATGGCCTGCACCAGTGCTTCCGGCAGGTTTTCCACGCCACTGATTTTTGACTGAGCATAAAGGACAGCAATTTCGTTCATTGGCACGCCACTGCGTATTAGCTGCGCAACCGCCGAGGCAACAGTTGCTGGCAACGATGCAGCATCTGGGCACTCCAAAAGTTCTGGCCGGGTTCCTTCTGCCCCCACCAATGACTCCGGCGACAGCGTGCTCTCCAGCATACGTGCCGCGATCCGCGCTATGGCCTTGGTATTGCGATATTGCTGCGTCAGCCTGTGAATTCGCAAGCCGGGAATTTCCAGAGAGTCCCATCCTTGCTTACCCTGTGGGTACAAGCACTGGTTGTCATCCTGCGTCACCAGCAAACTGCCCCACTTTGGCAAAAGCCGCAGAACAACCTGAGCCATGTCTGAAGAAAAATCCTGCCCTTCATCCACCATTATGGCGTCCCAGTGCCCCTGCAATGGATGTGAGCCATTAAGTCGCTCTAGGGTTTCACGAACCACAAGTTCATAATAGTCGCCTTGCTCTTGAGAATGCGCCAGCCGTTCACCCAAAATTTTTTCACACAGGGAGTAAAAAGGCAAAACCTCCACTCCTTCCGAACCCAGTCCAACCCCACGGACGGAAAGTAAACGACGGATATACCCGACCAGCGACAGATTGAAGCAAACAATCAGAATACGTCGCACATGCTTGTTTACCCGAGGCAAAAAACCGGCCCTGTGGGCGAGGATAAGGGTTTTTCCGCTGCCGGGAGGCCCTGTAACAAGCTGTTTATCGGCATTGAAAGATCTGGCCAGGTTGTCCTGCTCGGCATTAAGCACGCGGATGATATTCTGCTGCTGCAATTCGGATGCAGTTCCACAACGCTGTGGCAGCTGGATTCGAACTACAGGGAAAATTGCCGCTCGTAGCTTGTCCAGCTCTGCGGGAGAGAGCGCAAATATAAAACGTGGGGGGAAATGCTCCATCAGCCACTGGCGAAATATTTGCCCTGCGGCATCCCGCACAAAGGGGGAATCTAGCTGCATATCATCCCAGAAAAGGATACGGGATGCATCCATGACTTCGCCCAAACCCGCATTCAAGAAATCTTTGCGGCAAATATGGGGTAAAACAGCACCGGAGTTAACAGGGCAAGGCAAGTTGAGCTTGCCGTTTGAGGAATGCGATTCTCCTCGATCCAACAGGTTCAACAGGCTGTTTACATACTCTTTGGCCTGCGCAAATGGATTTTTTCGTCTTTCTTGAGTCGCCCCAAGCTGAAGGGTTACGGCCTTGGGGTCAGCCTTGATAATCTGGTCCAGAGCCCAATCTTTAACTTCAAAAACAATTAATCCGCATTCTGGAGAAAACAGAATAAAATCTGGCTCTTTATCTTCTACATCGGGGGAATACCATGCCAAAAAAGCGCTGTCTGGCCGGGCGACTTTTTGAAAGAACTGGTAGGTTTTTCCTTCTCCAACCGTAGTAAATGCATCAACATCACTGGGAAACATTGTTGCCATAGTCTGGTTGCCTTGCCTGATTGAAATTTACCAGTTCGAAATAATCAATGTGAAACACCCTCGCCAGACATTAAAAAATAGCGTTCGGTACAAGGTAGAATATTTAGCAAAAAAAGTAGTTAGTCCTCGTTGCTGGTTACATGTGAAAAGTTATCGCTTTGTAGTACCTCTCCTTATATAAATTCCGCATCTTCACCAAAACTTCGCACCCAAGCTTTTAGTTCTGGCTCTGCGCAAGTAGTAAGGGTGAGCTTAATGCTGCCGTCAGCCATGCTCTCAACTCGCTGGTCTGCTGCCCATTCCCTTTCTTGTACATAGTCTGCAACCTTTGGGCTGAAGCGTATGCAAAACGCACGAGGTTCATGCCAAGGTAATCCAAAACCAGCCTCATCGATTTGCGGCAGTGGATGACGAACGCGCATGTCAGTTGTGACAAGGCGCTGCACTCGGTGTATGGCCATGTTACATGGCCGTTCTGGTGTGCAGGTGTCAGCGTCTACAAAAAATCCAACCGCATACAGGGCATTATTCATTGCAACCATGCGGACCGGTACAAACAAATGCTCTTTTGGTGTTTCACGACCAGGAGCTCGGTATGTTACTTCACAACACAGACCCTGGTCTGCTGCAGTTACCAACTTTTCAATATGTCCTGCATGAGGCGTGTAGTCTATGCGCCCTTTGGCATTGAACGAAAAATGTTTCTTAGGGGAAATGTTGTTGGGATCAGCCATATGCAGGGCAAGATGGCGAAGAGACGCATCCACACGCTTCAAAACTGGGTCAGGGAGAATGCCCGAAGCCATCTCACGGCATATGGAAAGGAAGCGAAGTTCTTCAAAATCCAGCCCCAAAGAATGCCCGTCATTAACGATGTATTGGTACCAGCGTTTACGATTATCTAATCCTGAATGCAATGCAGTACCAATCACTGTTTCGATTTCGCTGGCCAGGCGTCCCACAGTTTGGGGGGAGCACTGTAGTTCAACTGCCAAATCGCTTTGGTAGTGTCGGCGGCGGTCTAAGAGAAGCTTTCGGAACAGCCTCAATGTTTTTACACCAGGAGTAGTATCTGGATCCAACTTCGGGGGCATGGAATTTACCTTTTTTTCAATCAATAACCAGATATGATAACGATTTCAAGCTATAGGTTAATATGCTTGGCATTCTAGTGGGCAGGTAACCTGCCCACTAGAACTGTAGGTTTAGCGATTAGGCAATAGAAGGACTGTTTTCTCCCCTGTTTCTTTCTTCGCCGGATTCGTCAGAATGCCTTTCCTCGCTTTCAGCAGAACAATCATTGACGCAACCAGACGAACTCTGCCCGCTAAATGTTTCCATAACATTTTCAACAGCTTCATTAATTTCTTCACGGGCCACATATCCCAAAACTACGCCCCCAAGAACGCACAGTATTTTCCCTAACATGGCTACCTCCAATAATTTTGCGCGGGCATTTGCCTGCGAGGGAATAATGGCTTCACCTAAATCCAGAATATGGAAAGTTTGATTCCTTGGGAGAAAAAATTTTCCTTTCCCAAAACCCCAGACAGTGCCCCCACAACTGTTTAAAAACAGTGGGTATCGCCTTTTTTGTACGAATCGGAAGATCCACCCACACTTGACTAAATATGACACGCCAACCACGATATGCTCATGCGTTGTATCATCTTGCTCATATGCATGAGCTTTTTCATGGGGTGCACCACTCCCTCAGCCATCGATGCCCACCGGGAAGCATTGAGAGGTAGATTTCATGAAATGCGCCTACCAACGCAATCGTTTACTTTGTACAGCTTGCTTCGCCCCGGCTTATCGCCTCACTCAAAAATTTTGCGCGTGTATATTGAAGGCGACGGACACGCTTGGGAGTCTCGCACCCGGCCATCTACAGACCCCACGCCACGCAATCCTGTGGCCCTGCGCCTGGCTATGGCTGATCCGGGGTCGGACATCGTGCTTTATCTGGCGCGACCATGCCAATATGTTCAGGGCGAGGATCGATGGCAGTGTTCAAAGCGCTACTGGACGTCAGCGCGGCTTGGGCTGGAGGTGATTAACAGCCTTGATGAAGCCATTACCCAGGCCAAGGCTGCATGCGTGGCGGAGCAGGTCGTCCTAGTCGGATTCTCTGGCGGTGGCGGGGCTGCAGCGCTTCTGGCTGCCAGACGGCAGGATGTGGCCTTTCTGGGCACGGTTGCGGGCAATCTTGATACTGAAGCTTGGGCAGACCTGCAGGGCGTGAGTCCGCTTACAGAATCCTTGAACCCTATGGCGGTGGCTCCATCACTGCAGCACTTGCCCCAGCGGCATTTAAGCAGCCGCACGGATGCGACCATGCCGCCGGAAATTAGCGCAAAGTTTTGCCGAGCAGTGAACCAGCCAGAAAGTTGCGTTGTCATTTCAGGCGTGCCGCATGGCGGGCCGTGGCAACGTTACTGGGGTTATGATTATTCTTCTGGTAAGCCCTGACGCCAATTTAAAGCACATTCATGGTAGTCATTCTGCCATAATTCCCCCTGTCAAAGTCAAACATCCATCCTTACTGCGAACCAGCGCCTATCAATTCCGCAAGGATTTTATCCCGTGCGGATACCCTTTACTTGCTTCGCCGCATCGTGGTTCTGACTCCGTAATTAATTACCAGATCAGGCTATTCCATGCCGATATAGTATGCAAAATTACTGGAGGATATTAAGTCATGGACACACATGCATCTGAAACTGCAATCTTTGAGCAATTAGAGAAGAATCTCCCACCGGTGTTTTCCCGTGAAGAAGCGGCCCGGCAGATGGGAGGACTGATGAGGGCCAAAACTCTTTCAAATCTTGATGCGGCAGGCAACGGGCCGTGGGTCAAAATACGCATCAGAAAGAAAGTATGCTATGAGCGTCGAAGTTTCCTGCAATGGCTTCGGCAGTACGTCCAGCAATAAACAGCATAGCACCTGAGGCAATTCAGCAATCGGGGCATGAAGAAATTCATGCCCCTTTTCTATTATATGCGGCAGTTGTTTTCCCGTTTGGGATTTATTCAACACGTATCACCCCGAAAGGAAAGTTTTCTATGGACAAGAGCAGATTTGTATACGCTGGTATCCCCGGGCCCGGTAGTGGCCCCTGGCAGTTTATCGAGGATACTCGGGAGTCGCGTTCACAGGCACTTGATGAAGGCTGCAAGGCGTTCACGACCACAAGCTTCAACTTTGAACCAGAGAAGGGCAAGGCTGAGCCTTTACGCTTCGGTGACCTGTGGCTGGACATCGACTGTAAAGAAGCTCCTTTCCTCGCAGTGATCGCCGCGCGGAGCTTCGTCAGGGACTTAGTCTTTGCTTATGATGGCTTTGACCCCGCCATGCTTGATTACTTCATGAGCGGTAGCAAAGGAGTCCATATTCGCATTCCAGCTGAAATGTTTGGCGGTGAAAATGGCCATCCCTTCTTGCCAAGGATACATTACAAGATGCTTAAGCGGCATTTTTCCCAAGCTTCGCACAACCAGAGGCTCGCAATGCTGGCCCTGGGGGTATCTATACCCGATGAAGTCAACGAAAAAACTATCGACGAAATTGTTGACTATAACCTGTATTCTAACGGCAAGGGACATCTGCTTCGTGCTCCCAATATCAAACGGCCAGACGGGCGTTACAAGGTGCAGGTCAGCGTAGAAGAGTTTCTTGAGCGGGATGTTGACTACCTGCTTGATCTAACGCGGGAACCAAGGGCAACTTCAATACCGTTGGTACCCCCCACTACAACTGGAATGACAGCTCTTTTTGATTACGCCCTGATGAACTGGCAATCGCTGGAACCCCGTCCATACAACCTCCAGTCTCTTTCAGCGTGCCAGTTTATGCATCACTGTCACGAAAATGCTGCAAAACTCAGCGAGCCTGAATGGTTTATGATGCTGCGTGTGTTGGCTCCTCTGGGTGAAAAAGGCCTTGAACTGGCGCAGGAATACAGCCGCCCTTACCCAGGATACTCGGAGCAGAATACTCGCAGCAAGTTTCTACATGCCCTGTATAAAGGCTATCCAGCCAACTGCGAGGAAATTCAGAAAATCTTCCAGTGCAATCCTCGCTGCAAGGTTCGCAGTCCACTTGAGCTGGAGCGCAAGCGTCAGAGCGATGCGGTAGTTGTGGCTGAATCGTTTAGCCTGAAAACAGATGGTCTGTACTATTCCTCTTCCCGTGGCATGCTGGAAGACGATGGTTTCAAAGTGTGCAGCCCTCTGAAAATTCTCGGCAGGATGCGCAATACGGACGGAACTGGCTGGGCAAGATTGGTGGAATTGGTAACACCTGATGGCAAGGCCAACAAACTGAATATTCCCATGAGGGACTGTGTTGGAAGGTGCGATAATGTATTAGCTTTGCTTTGCGATAATGGCCTTGAGCTGACCGGCGGAAAGATGGGGAAGTTTGTCATGGATTATCTACGCCTTGCTGCTACGGACAAGGTCTTCATCAACGTGGAGCGGCTGGGTTGGCATGGCAACCGGTATGTTCTTCCAGATGAAATTTTTGGCGAGGGCGGTAACGAAGAGATCAACTATACGCAGGAAAACGGGCTGTTCAATTGCGCTGGTGATCTTGCAGAGTGGCAGGAACACGTTGGCCGCTGTTGTTTAGGTAATACTCTGTTGATGCTGGTTACGGCATTTGCCTTAACAGGTCCGCTTCTGCGTCCCTGCGAGGTGGAAGGGGGCGGGCTGCACCTCTTCGGGCCCTCGTCGACAGGCAAAACCACTTTGGCGCTTTTGGCTGGTAGCCTTTGCGGTGGCAACGCTGACAAGGGGTATATTCGCCAGTGGAACACTACGGCGAATGCCGGAGAATATACGGCTGTACAGCATAATGATGGTCTGCTGGTGATGGACGAATCTGGCGAGGCCACCGCCGAGGCTCTGTACAAGTTGATGTACATGCTGTTCAACGGTCAAGGCAAGCAACGCATGCGGCCGGACTCTACCCAGCGCAAAGCTTATCATTGGCTGATTCAGCTTTTATCTACGGGTGAACAGACGATTGATGAAAAGATTGAAGAAACTGGAAAACTCCGGGCCATGGCTGGGCAGAGCGTCCGCGTTGTCAATCTTCCCATCGACGGTGGAAAGGGCAAAAACGCCTATTCCAGCTTGAATGGGTTTGCGAATGAGGCGGCGTTGAGCGAACACCTTAAAAAAGCAGCCAAACGTTACTATGGAACACCTTTGAGAGCCTTCCTCACGGCCTTGTGCGGTGCCAACAGTAATGAACTGGATGCGAATCTGGCTGAAATCAAAGAGGGAATTGAAAAATTTGCCAAGGGATGCTGCCCTGACGTTTCATGCGGCCAGGTCCGTCGTGTGGCAGTTAAGTTTGGCCTGATAGCCGCTGCAGGCATATTTGCCTCCAAGCATGACATTCTGCCCTGGACGCCTGAAGAATCAAGTGATGCTGTGGCAGAATGGTTTAAAGTCTGGCTTGATGAACGTGGTGGCATCGGCAATCTGGAAATCATGAAGGCGCTTGAGCGGTTTAAGGATTTCATTGCGCGTCACGGCAGGAGCCGCTTTGTTGAGGTGGACAGTCTGGGAGAGAGTATGCGCGATCTTGCGGGCTACAGGTGGGAGGACAAGGGGGAGCAGATGTTTTTCATGAACATCCCTACGTTTAACGACCTCGCCAAGGGCGTTAATAAGCACGAATTGCTAGACCACATGAAGCAGCAGGGCTGGCTCCTGATGAATGACAAAGGTAATCTTGTGACCACAAAGTGGATCAAGGGGCATAACGTTCGCGGTTATGGCTTTATTCTGTCCGCCTGGGACGGTGAAGCCGGGCGGGGTAAGTCGCTGTCCCCTGAAGCAAATGTGAACATGAGTTTTGGTGACGATTTTTAACCTGTGCGGCGCACAGAAGGGTTTGTGCGGTTTCTAGCCTGAAATAACTGTATATTGCTGGGGTTTCAGGCTCCGCACAAACGCACAGACCGCACAGCGATTTTTACCATGTTGCAAAAATGGTAATATGGGTTAGCCAAGAGCAGGATTCATCTATGCTGCGAAAAAGGTTGCAGCTAATATGGACAACGAAAAGGCCCGGCATGGTAGAGTTTATGCCGGGCCTCTCTAAGGTCACTTGCGTGCGGTAATCTTCAGATCAGAATGCAATAGGGAACCATAGCCAACTTTATGCATAAAGCTGTTCAAGTCTTGCCAATTCTTCAGCTCTGAAGCTGCTAGCCGGTGCAGTTGGATGGAGGGAGATGACGCTTCACCGCTGTGGTTGTTGTTACAGGCGTAGAGGATCTTGAACATCTGCTTTCGATTTCTCCAGTATGTACAAACTAAAAAGCGCATTTTGGGTTTGTGCGGTTGTGCGGTTGTGCGGAAGCTCAAAACACCTGAAGAACACAGGGGGTTTTGTAAAAATTCCGCACAAGGGCATTTGTGCGGCGCAGTGTCATCCTGTGCGGTGAGAACTGAGTATCGAGGTCTTAAGGCTTTCAGGGGTCTAAATTCGAGCAGGTTTTGTGCCCAGCCACAAATTCGCAGCCGGAAGGGCACGGGGCTTTTCTTGGCGCATTGAGCAGGCATCTTTGGCAATCATCGGAGTGAGCGGTCTGTATGGCCATGAACGGAGCCATGCCCTTTGTTGCTGCCCTTTGTATTCATGCTGGGGGATTCGCAGCAGATGATTCTCTGGCCTCTGGCCTGCTGTGCAAAAGGCTGCCTTAAAGGGGAAAGGCAAATCGATATGTTACTATTTTGTCAGAGGATCACCTCGGTTTCGCTGTGATTTTGAATGCCGGTGACTACGAAGCCAAGGCCTCGATGCGAACATGAAAGGGGGGTGATGAAAATTCCTTAGCACTCGGTGATACCCCTATCTATTCACTGCTGATAGATGGGGGTGTAATAATTATGGTAATAAAGAGGATATAAGTGATTTCATTAAAAAATCCTTGTGAACTACACACAGGCGAGCTTTTTGGGGTTCAATGTGTTGACGGATAATGTTGAGCTTTTCAAGCGCATCAAGCGCAGGAAAAATGTTTTCATTTTTCATGTTTTCAATGCCTTTCGCTACATCGGTGGAGGTAAAGAAAGAATGTCTATGACGAGTGATCCAGTCAATTATTTTTTGCGCATCGTAGTATGCACTCAACCCACTGGGAGAGAATGCGTATTCAGCATGCGTGTTGAGTTGTCGGACTATTTTATCTGCCACTATTACATCTTTCCTAGATACCGATTCTTTTTCTGGTTGTTGATGACGCCAGATATGTAAAATCGTAGCAATTCTTGCAACTAACCCATGCAGTTTTCGGATGTAAGCATGATAATGTTCTTGATTTTTTGAAACTTCTTTTTGTCTTATTTCAAAATGTTCTTGAATGTCATTGAGTTCAAGAATTGCTTCTTGCGAAAAATCTATTTCTACGAGTTCCCGTCTCGCTTCCTGCGTATAACTGCTTTGGAGCAAATCTTTTATATGTTCAATATATTTATTATAGTCAGTTTTTCCTGGCGCATCTTCAACTATTTTATGATATTTTCCACCAAAGCAAACTGCAAATCTTGGAGTTAGGCCATGTAATCCAAGTCGCTTGTTTGAATATAGTTGTCGCGCTATATCAGGGTTTATCACAAGTCCGATATTGAAGAATGGGTTTTTAAACGACTTTGTTCCATCGCGCTTGGTTTCCGTTATAAACTTTTCATAGTTATACGCTTTTGTAAAAATATCCAACGGCGATCTAGACGCAAATACGAGGTGCAAGAATGTGTTGCCTTCTGCGCTCGCAAAAGTAGTACCGCCTCCATTATTTTGCATTGTTTCATAGAGTTTGGGGAAAGAACTATTTTCTGTAAAAAGTACTGGAAGTGCGCTTATTTCGTCAATGTTGTAATATGCATCTATTGTTTCATAGTCATGTTGAATTCTTTCGGCAAATTCTTGAAGTGATTCCTTGTTGATTTTTAGATTCTCGCAATGCTTTTTTTGGGATTGCTTCCGCGCAATATTTCTTGCCAGCTGACGGCTAGCTTTGTTAGCTGGGTTTGATAAATGGTCTGCATGTTCATTTTGTTTTTTATCTTCAAATAGGTAGTGTGGTTGCATAACCATCTTTAATACGTTGCTCTTCATGTTTCCAGATTCTGCACAAATCAACCCATATATAACAATCGCTTCTGACCATGCATCGTTAATTTTACCGACATACTTCCCACGAGTTGCAGATGAAATTGAAAACAGAATAAGAAGTAAGACAGGAAGATAGTTCCATCCTGTGCGTCCTGCTATGTATATTACAATGTCCTTCAATTCTTCAGGAATATCATCAGAGGAAATGTCGCTTTTCGTGGGAAACATTTCATGCTCTGAAATAAAACGTGAATCAAGATTGTCTTTAAGTGTTTGTAGCTCATCCCTTAAATACTTTTCGGAATTAATACGGTTTGCTTCCCTCCTCGCAGATTCATATTTGATATATGCTTGCAGATAATCAGTTTCATGCAGCAGTTTCGCAAGGTTAGGATCGTCCAGGAGGCTACTTTTGTCATTACTGGCATAGGTTTTTTCTATTTTTTTAGGTTGCCTGATACTCTCTATGTACTTATTTGTTTTTTCTTCCACGGCAAGTCACTCATTATGGTATATATTGTTCAGGTTTTCAGTAGCGCTGCTACGTAAATGATATTTTATCGACACTGTGGGTGGTTTCAGTGTGGTCCAGTTTTCGAGTTATTCTTCCAGCTGTTGCAGTGTGTTAATCCGCAGTGTGAATTGTTCAATAACTTCAGAGTAAAGAGTCGCTGGAGAGAACTTTTCCCCATACTGCTTTGCGGCAAGCATGGGCAATTCATGCCCGAAGACCTGCCGAAAATAGTCGTTTTGCAAGCCACGTTGCTTGAAAAAGTCAGCAAAGGTATGCCGGAGTGAATGGAAGGTTTTACCCGAAGCTTCGCCAAGCGTTGCAGTCACAACGGCCTTGAACTGCTTGCCAGGCTGTTTGCCAAATTTGACCGCACCTTCCGATTTCTTCAGTTCCGGGAATAGCCTAATATGCTTATTCTTGGCAATTTCAGTATGATAGTCTAACAGGCCCATCTGTATAAGGTCTGAATGAATGGGGACAATTCTGCGTGCATTTTTGTTCTTCAGCAGCTTGGGCCTGCCAAGTTCATCAAGCCCGTTGATGTTGATATCAATGACCCAGATTCCCTTTGTCTGGCTTTCATAGATGTCGGCACAGTGAAGCTGTGCAATCTCCTCGAGGCGCATGCCAGTGAAAAGGGCAATCAGAGGGATCCAGTAATAAGAGGGGGATTTGAATTCCTTTCTCGCGAACTTGGGATGCGCAAAGATTTTTGTGAGCTCGTCGGCGGAGAACGCCTGACGCAGTTCAATCGCTTGGCGGCTGTCCTTGATCTGAAGATGGGTTGCCGGGTTAGCGTCCAATAGCCCCTCGCGCACATACCACGCAAGCATGCTTCCAACGGCTTCTACAAGAATGTTGACTGTTGTGACACTCAAGGTGTCTTGGACCTTCAGGTCGAGCAGTTCCTGTATGCTTTTATCTCTGAATGCCTTAATTCGTGAGCGGTTAGGTGGGAGCTTTCTCAACGTTTCGCGAAAATGCCGCATATCCAAGCGGGTAATTTCTTTGATGGGCTTGTCGCCAATAATGGTCAGAAATTCTTCCAGGCGTCCCCGGTGGTCCCTCACGCTGTGCTCACGCCATTCACCGTCCTGAAGTTTCTGGCCGATGTACCGTTCCATGGCTTCAGAATAAAGGATTCCTCCCGTCTGCTGCTGGTGAACGTGCGTAGGCACCTCCAGCAAAGCAGGTGGCTCCTGTGCTGTGCATGAGATATCACAAGGCAACTTGCCAAAATCGCGCCCCATAACTTCTTCTTCCATCAAGAAATCGCCTTTGGTGCGGGCAATGTCGATGCGATGCCTGGTGATCTGCATCTCTTTATATGCTTTCACTATTTGCAGATAGTTTTCCCCAGCAAGCTCACTTCGTGTGAAAGCACCGGAACGAAGCAAGTCAACAATGCATTCTGGTGCAATCTGTTCAAGCAGTTGTGGTGAATTACAGTGCAGGAGTAGTTCGATTTGAGACGTTCTGAGCTGGTCGTATGTGATGTTGAGCTTTCCCACAGAGATGTTTTTACGCTCTGAAAGATCTGCGTGATCCTGTTCCAGCAAGCGCTGGAGCAGGATATTCATGCGACGGCGTATTTCCTTGTAGTCCAGCATAAACCCCTCAAGAATCATATTGCCAATTTCTGCGGACAGCATGCGGACGCGAAATCGCGCAATCCTCAGGTAGGATGTTTGCAGGCTAACGCGCAGCTCGGCCCGCCCAAGTGATTTTCGCAGGTTGGCGGGGAAGGCATATCGAAAATAGTAGATTTTTCTTTTGCAATAAAGATACGCAGGGGCTGACTTTTTGTCATCATCCTGATTGCTGGCGACGGCAGGCACAAGGTTGGAAATGGCGGGAAGAAGATGGGGCATGGGGTTTTCTCCTGGCAACGGCAAAACGGGCTTGCGCCTAATTTTGTCGTGCCTTTGACCCCGCGCTTTGACCCCATAAGCTCCCAAGGGCGGGTTTTGGTCTGGTGCCTATGCTGGGCACAAGCCAAAAAAAAGAGTCGTTACAGGCTGTTGCTTGTAACGACTCTTAAAAGATGGTGCCGAAGGGGAGACTCGAACTCCCACTCCCTTGCGAGAACTAGACCCTGAACCTAGCGTGTCTACCAATTCCACCACTTCGGCGCGAAGATGTGTTTACGCCAACAGGGGGTGGCTGGCAAGTATTTTTTTTGATTTCGGCAAAAAAAGTTTATTGCGGCAAGTACGATAGACTCAATTTTCTTCCAAAGTTGGCTCCTGGGGCCGAATTTTGGGCTTGTCAGTGATGGCGCGAGCAAATGCCGTTTTTATCCCCGTCAGGGGCTGCCTGTGGTCGCAGCAATTCAGCCGCCGTGGCGGGGGCGTTTCGGGTAGACTCTTTTATCAATAATATGTGGGGCAACCTCAGAATCGTCTGGTTAGCGCTTGGGCACCATGCTTGCATCCACGGGCTGTGAGCTGTGCTTGCAGCAGCCTGTGCCTTCTGCGCCTTTTCGGGGCTGCGCGAGCACGCAGGGGATATTTTCAACTGTACGGAAATTGGCCCGCATATTGCAAAAGCTCTGGCAAGGGCCATCAGGCCCGAGGTAGACGGTGGCGCTTCACCTTTAGCGCTGCTGCCAACACAAGGAGCTGCTTATGCAAGCAGGCATGTTTAGCGGACTTTTTGCCGCGCTGACCACAGAACACCGCATGAATTTCATCGCCAATAATTTGGCGAACGTGAACACGCGCGGCTACAAGCGGGAAACGCTGGCGTTCAAGGACACCATGCCCACCTTTGCCTTTGACGAGATCCGGGAGCCGATTTTGAACCTCAAGTCTACGCCCCTGTTTCCCGAACCGATGAATGCCGCAAGGGTTCGCGTGGCCGTTTCGCATACAGATTTTTCACAAGGATCCATGCAATATACCGGCAATGATCTTGATGTTGCCATTAACGGCGACAACGCCTTTTTCCGGGTCAATACGCCTACGGGTCAGTACCTCACGCGCAATGGGGCCTTTGTGCTCAACGGCGATGGCATCCTCATGACGCCTCAGGGGTACACCGTGCAAGGCGCGGGCGGCGTTATCAACGTTCCCGCAGGTACGCGCCATTTGCAGATCAGCGGCGATGGTCAGGTACTTGCCGATGGCAACGTTATTGATCAGTTAGCTCTGGTCAGCGTGAATAACCCGCAGAATCTTGAAAAAATGGGCGGCAACCTCTTTCGCCCGCGCGATGGTGTTCAGATTGTTGAAGGCAATGCCTACGACAATGGCGCGCGGGTCGAGCAGGGCTTTACGGAAGCCGCCAATGTGGAAGTCGTGTCCGAAATGGTCAACATGATCGAAGTGCAGCGCCAGTTTGAAGCGTATCAAAAGGTCATGCAGACCTCAGACACGCTGGATCGAGCTGCCAACGAAAAAGTGGGCCGCCGCCAGGGTTAACCGGTGATGTTTAGCAGCAACCGGCGGCCTCGCTGGTTATGTATAAGGAGAAATTCCCATGATGCGATCGCTTTGGACAGGCGCCACCGGCATGGTGGCTCAACAGCTCAATATCGACGTGATTTCCAACAACCTGGCCAACGTCAACACCACGGGCTTTAAAAAGAGCAGGGCCGAGTTTGAAGATCTCATGTACCAGACCATGCGCATGGCCGGCGCCACCACCGAGGGTGACAACCGCCTGCCAGTGGGTATTCAGGTCGGTATGGGCGCTCGTCCCACAGCTGTGCACAAGTTTTTTACGCAGGGCGATTTTCAGAATACCGGCAACACTCTGGACGTAGCCATTGAAGGCGACGGCTTTTTCCAGGTGGATGTGAACGGCGAACTCATGTACACGCGCGCTGGTTCCTTCAAGCTCAATCAGGACGGCACGGTGGTCACCGCCAACGGCTATATTCTGCAACCGCAGTTTGCCGTGCCCGCGCAAACCAAGACCATTTCCATTTCATCCTCCGGCCACATGGCGGCTCTGGATGCACAGGGGCAGGAACTGGCTGGAGCCGAATTGCCGCTCTACACCTTTATCAATCCTGCGGGCCTTGATGCCCGTGGGCGCAACCTCTACACGCCCACCCAGGCTTCGGGTGATGCCACAGAAGGCGTGCCCGGCACAGACAATGTGGGTACCCTGGCTCAGGGGTTCCTGGAAATGTCCAACGTGGAAGTTGTGGACGAAATGGTGAATATGATTGTGGGCCAGCGCGCCTATGAAGTGAACTCAAAGTCCATCCAGACATCAGACTCCATGCTGGGCATCGCTGTACAGCTCAAGCGCAGCTAGGGCTGATTATTGTTGAAATTGTTTGTCTGTTTTGCGCTGATTTTGAAAAAATCCGCGCCACGAAAGACTTGCTGGTGGCTGGCAGCAATGATGCGTCGCCGTCATGCAGGTATCTGAGCGTGAAAAGACATTAGGGGTATGCGTCATGCGGTTTTTGCAGGTCATATGGGCAATGCGTAATGGTCAGGTGCTGCCTTTGCGCGCGCTTCTGGCTGCGACTCTAGTTTGCTGCCTGTGGGCCACGGCCTCCGTGGCGGCTCCGCAGGGCGGCGTTCCCAGCGCCACATGGCAGGATAATGACCGCAACCATCGCCGCTCACCCAATCAGATAGTCACGCAATTGCGCACTCCCCAGGCTCAGGCAGGGCAAATGCCCCTTGCGGATGATGCGCAGGATCAGCGGGCCGCCAAGGCGCGCAACCAGCTTGCCGCAGGCGAAGCCCCCGTGGCGCAGGATGGACAGCTGAACATGCTCGGACCCGACGATTGGCGGCTTAAAATCCTTTCAGCGGCGGTCACCAATTCAGATATGGTTTTGCTGGGTGATATTGCTGTCCCGCTGGGGCAGATGGGGCAGGATACCTGGGCGCAACTGCGCGTGCAGCAACTTTGGCCTGCCCCCCCGGAAGAAGGCAAACCCTTGCAGATCAGTCATTCTCGCCTTTCTCAGGCTTTACGGCAGGCCTTGGGCAAGGATGTTGCCGGGCGTTGCATTTTGCCGTCTTCGCTGGTGATTCAGCGCGGGGGGCTGGTGTTTCATGAGGAAGACCTGCGTTCCTATGTGGTCAAAAGTCTGACACCACAACTGTCCGCCATGCCGGGGCAGGTGGAGCTGAGCGATTTTCGGCTGCCGGATTACATTTTTTTGGCTCATGCGCAGCAGCGGGTGCAACTTGAACCGGGCAAACTGTCGCCCGGCCGCGTGCCCTTGCGCTTTGCTGTGCAGGAAGTGGACGGCAACGTGCTTCGGCGTATTTCCGGCACGGTCAACCTCACGCTCTGGATAACGGCTCCTGCGGCATCGCGCCCCATGAACAAAGGGGAAGCACTGGCGGCAGAGTCAGTCACCTTTATGAAGGTCAACGCCAGCCAGTTGCGTGATCTGCCGTGGGATGGGCGCGGCGGTCCCTGGCAGGTGAACCGCGCGCTGAACACCGGCGAGCCAATTTTGCAAAGCGACCTTGTGAGCCAGTTGATGGTACGGCGTGGCGATGTGGTCAACCTCATCTATATAAAAGGCAACCTGCGCATAGCCACGCAGGCCCAGGCCCTGGCCGACGGCGAGCCGGGGGCCACCATTGCGGTACGGAATCTGCAAACCAAGAAACAGGTATACGCCATTGTCAAAGATGGCAGCACCGTGGAAATCCACTAGCATTTAAAGGTGGAAGGAGAGGAGCATATGCAGGCACGATACATAATACCCGTTCTGGCGCTGAGCTATCTGTTCTGCGTCGCCTGCGGTGGCAGCCCAACCCGGCGACCTGCACTGCATCCGCCGGTAACACCGCCACAGGAATATCGGCAGGAGGCCAATTCGGCCAACAATCCGGGGTCGCTTTTTGCCGCCAGTGAAACAGATACCCTCTTTGAAGACAGCCGCGCCCGCCGCGTAGGCGATATTGTTGTGGTCAAACTGGTAGAAAACACCAAGGCCCAGAACAAGGCTGAAACCTCATCCAATAAAAAAAGTTCCAACAATTATCAGGTCGCAGACATGTTCAACAGGGGGCACGCGGGCTTTATTCCCTTTATGCCCATCGGGCCGCAGCCGTCTGTAGGTCTGCCAATACTTGATACAGACTCTGCCAGTGGGATTAATTCCACTGGCAAGACCAAGCGTGAAAACTATGTGACCACCTCGCTGGCCACGCGCGTACTCCGGGTGTTGCCGGGCGGCCTGATGGAAATTGAGGGCGCTCGCGAAATCCGCGTTAACGAAGAAACAGAGTATATGGTTGTGCGCGGCATGATCCGCTCCAAGGACGTCAGCGCAGACAACAGCGTTCTTTCAACACAGATAGCGGACGCAAGCATTGAATATTACGGCAAGGGCGTTCTGGCCGACAAGCAGAAGCCCGGCTGGTTCACTCGGCTTATGGATAACGTCTGGCCCTTCTAGGCGCTTTGCCCACAATATAGGATGGTATCTGCACACCCCGTCAGCGCTGCATGCGTTGGCGGGGTGTTTGCGTGAAGTCGCCAGAAAAACGGCAAATCAGCCGGATGTCTTCCAAGGGGCAATGCTTTTAGTTTCTGATTACAAGGGGCTGAAAAATTATAGAAAAATAGTCGTTATTTTTTACTATTATATTTTAGATAGTTATCTGAGCGGCTAAAAAGAAATGCGCAAAAAATATGTGAAAAATTGCGCAGCTCCTTGACCTAAGGATTCTTCCATTCTATGTTGATCGCAGTTCATTGAGCCCGTAGGCTGAAGAGCAGGGGCTCTGCGCCGAAACCCTTTGTTTGTTTGTTTTGTCTGTGTCCCGCGAGGGATTTGTGGACAAAATAAAAAAGCTCCTGAATCTTGCGATCCAGGAGCCCCGGCGGAGAGTGGATTCAAACACCCGTCTGGCAATGCCAGTTTCGGAGTGTCCATATACAAGTGCCAGCGTCATAAGACGTTGACGTTCTTGTTGGTTTTTCCAGCCTCCTCCTGCGAACCAGACTGTTCTGCCGCAGTCTGGTTCCTATCCAAGCCCCTCCGTTACCCACGGGGGGCTTTTTTATTAGCATGCTCACGGTAAAACGCCAAGCCCTGTCTTTTCTCTATTTCTTCTTTGATAAAAAAGTAACAATTTCATTCTCATAACTGCCAGATCACCAAAAGCGCCGCATTGCTGTCGTTTGCTTGGCGCAAACTGGCTTTGGCCGGGCAGCAAGCGACAGATACTGTTGCATTGGATTTGCCGTACATTGAGTTTGCGCATGCCGGGTTTGTATTTCCACAGGCGGCAGGCCCTCTGGCCGTATTGCGCACGGTGGACGCTGGGCGTATAGTAGCGAACGTTTGTCGTAACCTTCAACCCTGCGGCGGCATGCCGCTTGATATGACTGTACATGAAATTCGCGCTCGGCTGGCGGTAGACAAGGCCACAGTTGGCACATGGCTGCAATTGCCCTCGCCTGACGTGGCCGAGCTTATGGCCCGCGCCGGTTATGACTGGGTTGCTGTTGATATGGAACACGGCTCTTTTGGCCGCACCGGGCTTCCGGATGTTTTCCGCGCCATTGAATGCGGCGGTGCGGCTCCTTTTGCGCGTCTTGGTGAAGCCAGCAAAACCCAGATCAAGGCCGCGCTGGAAGCCGGTGCTCAGGGGCTTATCTTCCCCATGATTGAAAGCCGCGCACAGCTTGACCGGGCCATTGATCTTTCTGTGTACCCGGGGCAGGACACCTGGCGCGCTGCGGGTGAAACCGCGCCCGAATACCGTGGCGTTGGCTATTGCCGCGCCAATGTGTTTGGCAAAACGTTTGACGACTATCGCGCAAATCGTGCGCCCGAGATATTTTTGGTGGCTCAGATCGAGCACATCCGCGCGGTGGAAAATCTGGAGGCCATTCTGGCGCATCCCCGTCTGGACGCCATTATGGTCGGCCCTTACGACCTTTCGGGTTCCATGGGGCTTACTGGCCAGTTTGACCACCCTGACTTCAAAGCTGCCATGGCGCGAATTGCCCAAGGTTGCGCCAAGGCGGGCGCCCGCATGGGCCTGCACATTGTGCAGCCTGACCCTGCGGAGCTTGCGCGGCAGATTGCCGCAGGCAGCCGTTTTATCGCTTATGGCATTGATTCGGTCTTTTTGTGGCGGGCGGCTGAACGCCCCAATTCGGGAGAATAACTGTGAATATTACCGTCTTTGGCGGGTCCGGCTTTCTGGGCTCGCATATCTGCGACAAGCTTTCTGAAGCCGGGCATGCGGTCACCATTGTTGACCTGCATCCCTCGCCTTTTTTGCGGCCCGATCAGACCATGCTTGCAGGCAATATTCTGGATGAAGAAACCGTCAACCGCGCCGTAGCCGGTGCGGATATGGTCTTCAACTACGCTGGCATTGCCGACATCGGCGAGGCCAACAACCGCCCGGTGGACACGGCGCGCATCAACGTTCTGGGCAATGTCATGGTGCTTGAGGCCTGCCGCAAGGCTGGCGTAAAGCGCTATGTATTTGCCAGTTCCCTGTACGTGTACGGCAAGTCCGGCGGCTTTTACCGTTGCAGCAAGCAGGCCTGCGAACTGTATATCGAAAACTATCAGGCCATGCACAACCTGCCGTACACCATCCTGCGCTACGGCTCGCTGTACGGCCCGCGTTCCGACCGTCGCAACGCCATCAACAGGTTTGTTTACGAGGCTTTGGCCAACGGCGCCATCACCTACTACGGCGCGCCTACGGCCCTGCGCGAATACGTGCATGTGGACGATGCATCGGCAGCCACCCTGGCCGTGCTTGATCCCGAGTTTGAAAACCAGAACATCATCATCTCTGGCAATCAGCCCATGCGCGTGGGCGATCTGTTCAAGATGATCGGTGAAATGCTCGGCAAGGACCTGACCATCAATTATCTGAATGATCCCAACAGCGGGCACTATCAGGTCACACCCTATGCCTTCATGCCCAAGGTGGGCCGTAAGCTGGTGCCGCCGCTGACTGTTGATCTGGGGCAGGGCATCCTGCGCGTGATGGAAGAGGAACACAAGGAGCTGCACCCCGATCTGGCGTCTGAGGGCGGGTACCTCGTATCCACTGACGACTAGACATGGGAACGGCAGTTGCCGCAAGGGCATACGTCCGTTTGCGGCATGATTGGATGCAGTTTTTTTACGCACACAAATTATTGAGGCCACAAGGAGCCGTCAGATGAACATCATTGCCATCATTCCCGCGCGTATGGGTTCCAGCCGTTACCCCGGCAAACCGCTTGCCCTTATCCACAACGTTCCCATGGTGGGGCATGTGGCCTTTCGTACGGCCATGAGCAAGTGCCTTTCCGCCACCTATGTGGCCACCTGCGACGAGATCATTGAAAATTACTGCAAGGATGCCGGGCTCAAGAGCGTCATGACGGGCGACCATCACGTGCGCTGCTCCACGCGTACCGCTGAAGCCCTGCTGAAGATCGAAGCCGCCACCGGCCAGAAGGCCGATATCGTGGTCATGGTGCAGGGCGATGAACCAATGGTGCGCCCCGAAATGATCGATGCCGCCGTGGCCCCCATGCTGGCAGATCCTTCCATCAACGTGGTCAACCTCATGGCCGATATGGATACTCTTGAGGAATTTGAAGACCCCAACGAAGTCAAGGTCGTTGTGGATCATTGCAACAATGCGCTCTATTTTTCGCGCGAGCCCATTCCTTCGCGCAAAAAGGGGTCGGACAAGGTGCCCATGCGCAAGCAGGTCTGCATCATTCCCTTCCGCCGCGACTATCTGCTGCACTTCAACGAAATGCCTGAAAGCCCACTGGAAATTTACGAATCCGTGGACATGATGCGCATTCTCGAACACGGCGAAAAGGTGCACATGGTGCCCACAGACTGCCGTTCGTGGAGTGTGGACACACCTGAAGATCTGGCCCGCGTGGCCCGCCTTATGGAAGGCGATGATCTTATGAAGGAATACCGCAAGTAAATGGCGGGCGAGCTTAATTCCGCCTCTGCGCAAGGGGACAAGGCCGCTGACGGTTCAAAAAGAGCATGCGCCGTGGGAGCACAAACCCACGGCGCTGCCGCCGAAACCACGGTATCGTCAGAGCAGGTGGACCAGTCCGAAGCTCAGCCCGAAGCGCAGTCAGCAGCCAAGGCCGAACATAAGGCCGAACATAAGGTCGTACAGCCAAAGCCGCATGCAGGGCCCGGGCTGTTCAGCAGGGTGTCGGCGGCGCTTGAAGAATTGTGGCTGGCCGCCTTTGCCTGGATCCCCACGCCGGTGGGCCTTGCATTGCGTCTGTTTGCCTGGCGCTGGCTTTTCAAAGGCTGCGGCTCGGCTCGTTTTGGCACGGGCCTGAGCCTGGCGGGCTGCCGCAACATGCGCATTGGCAACGGCGTACGCATGGGACGCGGCTGCTTTGTTACCGCCTCTGACGGCGAACTGGTGCTGCATGACTGCGTGGCCCTCTCGCCCAATGTGCATGTGGGGGCAGATGCGGGCCGTATAGAAATCGGCGCGCATACCGCCGTGGGGCCAGGCACGGTTATCCGCGCGGCCAACCACTGCATTGCGCGGCAGGATGTGCCGATCATGCATCAGGGGCATGTTCCCGGTCAGATTATTATTGAAGAAGACGTGTGGATTGGCGCCAACTGCGTCATTACGCCAGATGTGCGCATTGGCCGTGGGGCCGTGGTGGGCGCTGGCGCCGTGGTTACGCGCAATGTGGCCCCCTTCAGCATTGTGGGTGGCGTTCCGGCCAAACTTATCGGCATGCGCGGACAGGGCGGTCAGAAGCACTGGGATTAATGCGAGCCTTTCATGCTGGAATACTCTGGCAAGACGGGCCATGCGGCCCCGGACTCGAACAGCTTTTCAAGGAATATTATGTCACTGCAATGCCTTGTTTTTGACTGCGATGGCGTCATTCTTGACAGCGTACCCGTGAAGACACGGGCCTTTGGCCGCCTTATGGAGCCGTTTGGCCCCGAGGCGCGCGACCGCTTTTTGATGTACCACAAGGTGCACGGCGGCGTGAGCCGTTACAAAAAGTTTGAGTGGTTTTATGCAGATGTGCTGGGCAAGGCCATCACCACTGAGGAATCAGAGGCGCTTGGCAACCGCTTTGCCGAATATGTGCTGGATGAGTTGCGCCGCTGCGAGCTGATACCCGGCATTCAGGAAACACTTGATTCCTGGCGCGGCAAGCTGCCCATGTTTGTCTGCTCCGGCGCGCCGCACGAAGAAGTGCTGGCCGTGCTGCACGAGCGTAAACTGGATGGCTATTTTGACGCCATCCATGGCTCCCCGCCAGCCAAGGCCGTGCTGCTGGCGCAAATTGTGAACAGGCAGAAGCTTGACCCCGCCGATGTGCTCATGGTGGGTGACGCCCCCACAGACAGGGACGCAGCCGAAACCGTGGGTACGCTATTTTACGGCGTGGGGCCGGAGCTCAAGGGCGGCTCGTTCCCCTGGGGCGAAGACCTCACGGGCCTGAACGCCTGGATAGCTGCCCGCGCCTAGGTAGCCAGCCTGCGGGCAAATTTGCAACTACTTGTAACCACTACTGAACGTCCTGCCTTGCAACGCGGGACGTTCGCTCATATACGCCAATGAAAAAATTCGTTCTTGCTCTGCTGCTGACCCTGAGTGTGGCCCTGCTTGTGACCGCCTGCGATTCCGGCAAAAAGGAAGAAGGTGCAAACGGCAAGCCCGTTGCCGAATCTTCCTCCAGCGCGCCCAAGGCGGAAACTGCGGTTCAGGTACAATCCGTGGAAGAAGCAACCCCGCCTCCCAGCCCGGAAGAACTGGACAGGGCAGACCGGCTGGTGGCTTTTTCCAACACAGCCTCCATGGCGCTGGCAACAGGACGCTATGCCCAGGCCGACGTGCTGGCGGCCTACACCAAGTATTATCTGGCAGAGTGGCAACTGGCCAAACGGCCGGAACTGAATGCGGATCAGGATGCCGCCCTTGCCCGCCGCCTGACTCCCCCGGTCAGCCTTTTTACCCCTGAGCAGACCAAAAAAATGGCCGCCTGCGTGCAGGACATGAATAAGGCCATCGTAGACATGCGGGCTGATTATCGCCTGCTCGAAAAGTACGTGGCCGACGAGAGCATTCAGGATAACGGCGTCAAAGGCAAAGCCCTTGCTGCGGAAATACTCAAGGAACACGCCGCCTTTATCGTTGCGCGCGATGCCTATATGGCGATTGTGGAGGGCGAAGCCGCCCCTGCAGAAGATATCTTGCTGCGCAACCATCCGCTCAAACGGCAAATTCAGGCTGCGGAACGCATTTTCGCCGTGTTTGGCAAAACAGCAACACTGCTTACTCCCAGCAAGCCCGACAGAGATGCGCTGAAGGCCCAGCGTGACGAGCTTGCAGCAGCCATTGCGGACGGCGGACGGCCTCCCTTTATGGCAGCACCGGAACTGGAGCGTCAGTACCGTGCTTTTCTCAAGCAGGCGGGCAGCTATGCGCAGCTTTTTGACCAGGGTCTTGAAGAAGAGTTTTACGTTCCTGTGCGGTTTGAAATGAACAAGGCCGCTCTGGCAACCCGGGCTGCCTACAATGATTTTGTCAAGGTTGCCAACCAGATGCGCTGACGAGTCAATGTTCTGACTGTCTACGTTGAGTGTTTTGTAACATGCTGTAGTTTAATGGTTAAGTTTGTTTGGCAAGGCCTTTGCAGATTGAATGCAAACGGGTGTCAATTACCCGAACATCCATCTGATCTGGAGGTTCAGCATGTTTTTTTTGCTGGGAGGCCACGATAAAAAAAGCCGCAAGGCCGAGAGAACTGTGGGCATTTCTGACGCAAGCGCCAGAGTGCGTGAGGTTTTTCTGGCCGGGCGTTTTCCTGTGGTGACAACACATCAGGTGGAGGGGAGGCGTATTGCCAAGGTGCTTGGCCTTGTGTGTTGCCGGGGTTTTGACTCGGAAGAAGCCTTTTTTGGCATGGCGGCAAGGGCCATGAACAAGGGCGCACAGGCTATTGTGGGCTATAATGAAAACGTGGCCTTTCATCCCGATGGCAGCAAGTATTTTTCCTGCTTCGGAACTGCCGTGATGTTTGAGTATGACCCTGCCGACCCGGAATCATTGCCGCTCATGCTGCAACAGAAATTCAAGGCGCAGGAACAATCCGGCCTCAGCGAAATCATCTGATCAGGCTGGTTTTATATATGCAAAGCCCCCGTTCATTATGAGCGGGGGCTTTGCATTTGTAACAGATGCTACGTTGAATGCTAGTTATGAGTGTCCATTCAATTTTTTTATAGCAGACGAGAGTCTTGCACTGCAAAATTTGAGATTTTTTTAGCCATATCATAATAGTATGGTTTGTATCGTACTTTTGAGACTAGGTAAAAATTTTAGTTTGAAATTGTATAAAGTATTGTTAATGATAGACGATAATTACTTTGAAGGTTGGAGCCGTCTATAAAGAGTATATCCGTATACTTTGAATGGATAAGCACCGGAAATTTGAAACAGTTTTTAGGGGGTTATTATGAAGCTTTCGATAAAACTTGTGTTTCTTACAGCATTGTTAACGGCATTTTCAATAATTATTGGATTTATTTCTGTTATTGGAATGTCTTCTATAAATAAAGACGTCAAGGATATTTCCGAGAATTGGCTTCCAACAATAAAGGTTGTTGGTGAACTCAATAGTATGGTTAATGAGTACAGGCGCAATGAGTTGGTTCACATTCTCGCAACAGACGAATCAACAATGCGGCAGTATGAAAACAAGATACAGAGTTTGACCGGCAGTATTAATGAAAAAGTTAAAGAATATGAAAAATTAATCTCTGAACCAGAGGAAAAGGTCGCATATCCCAAGTTTCTTGCGGCATGGAAGGCTTATACGGAAAATCACGCGAAGGTTGAGGTTCTGTCCAAAAGCAATAAAACCGAAGAAGCTGTCAAGCTGGTGCTTGGCCCGGCCAGAGCGCAGTACGGTGAAGCCCTTGATCAACTAAAGATTATTATTGATGTCAATGACAAGGGAAGCAAGGCTTCAGCTGTGGACGCGGAAGCTTCATATGAACAAGGGAAGTTGATTACGATCTCGTTGATAATCGCGGTCATGCTTGCTGCTACAGCCATTTCCATTTTGATTATCAGGGGTGTAACAAAGCAGCTCGGCGAAGATCCCGGATATTTGCATTATGTGGCATCGGAAATAGCCGGTGGTCAGCTTGATCTCGCATTCAAGCCGTATTCCGGCGATGGCGGTGTTTACGGTGTGCTCATAAAAATGGTGGGCAATCTCAAAGCCAAGATCGCGGAAGCAGACAGCAAATCGCAGCAGGCCGAGCAGCAGGCAAAAGCCGCGCAGGAAGCAACCGCACTTGCCGAGGAGGCAACCCGCCGGGCAGAGCGGGCCAAGGCGGAAGGCATGCTCCAGGCTGCCCAGCAGCTGGAAGGGATCGTGCAGATCGTGTCGTCTGCGTCAGAAGCGCTTTCTGACCAGATTGCCCAGTCCAGCCGTGGGGCAGACGAGCAGTCGGGCCGGGTGCGTGAAACCGCCACAGCCATGGAAGAAATGAACGCCACCGTGCTGGAAGTAGCCAAAAACGCCCAGCAGGCTGCTGATGTTTCGCATCAGACCAGGGAGCAGGCAGAGGAAGGCTCGCAGATACTCAATGAAGCCGTAAAGGGCATCGAATCCGTCCACACGCAGTCCATTGCCATCAAGGAAGATATGGATGCTCTGGGCAAGCAGGCAGAGAGCATCGGCCAGATCATGGGGGTCATTGCCGACATTGCCGACCAGACCAACCTGCTGGCCCTGAACGCCGCCATTGAGGCCGCTCGCGCTGGTGATGCGGGCCGGGGCTTTGCCGTGGTTGCGGACGAAGTGCGCAAACTGGCGGAAAAAACAATGTCTGCCACGCAGGAAGTGGGTCAGGCCATTACGGGCATTCAGACTGGCACCCGCAAGAATATCCAGAATGTCGAGCAGGTTGCCGATACTATTGAAGGTGCAACCAACATGTCTGTACGCTCCGGTGAATCGCTCAAGAAAATTCTTGAGCTCGTCCATCTGGTCAATGATCAGGTTCAGTCCATTGCGACTGCCAGCGAGCAGCAATCCGCCGCCAGCGAGGAGATCAATCAGTCTGTTGAGCAGGTGGCGACCATTTCCGCGCAAACCGCTCAAGCCATGGAACAGGCTTCCGGTGCGGTTGCGGACCTGACGCAACAGGCTCAGTCACTCCAGCAGGTCATAGAAAAAATGAAGAATCAGTCTTAGCCATCGCAGATTGATAAAAGGAAAAGGCCGTTCAGGGATGGACGGCCTTTTGCAATTATGGCTTTACACTTGCCGCAGAGGCGGCACAGCCGATGTAAGGCTGTCAGGCCTCGGGATATACCACGTTCACCAGAGCCAGACCTTGCGGTGGCGCAGTCACGGAGGGCACATCCCTGCGGTCGCGTGTGGCAAGCAGGGCGGGGATATCCTTTGGCTGCACCTTGCCTTGGCCGCAGGCAGCCAGCAGGCCTGCCATATTGCGCACCATCTGCTTGAGAAAGCCATCGGCAGTCACAATAAAGCGCAGCATGGGAGCGTGCGGCGGATAGAATTCACAGAGGGGCATGGTGTGCAGCTCGGCTTGCAGCACCGTGCGCTCTGTGCTTTCCACATCCGTGCCCACATTGCGCAGCGCAGCAAAGTCGTGCAGGCCCGTCAGGTGAGGCAGGGCGGCGCGCATGGCTTCCATGTTCAGTGGGCCGCATTTCCACACAAAGGGCGTCAGCTGTGGCGGCATAAAGGTCTGTTCCAGCCAGAACTGATAGGCGTAGGTTTTGCGCAGGGCATCCTTGCGGGCGTGAAAGTCCGGCTCGGCCTGCATGGCCTCCAGTACTCGAATATCGCGGGGCAATACCGCATTGAGGCTACGCCGCCAGTCCATGTTGGCGCGTGCGTCGGGCACATCGCAGTGCACAACCTGCCCGTGGGCATGTACGCCGGAATCTGTGCGGCCCGAGCCGTGGGCGCGTATGTTCTGCCCTGTGATGGTGCGCAGGGCCTTTTCCATTTCGCCCTGAACTGTGGGTGGCGGGCTCGGTTTTTCCTGTATCTGCCAGCCGCTGTAGCAGGTGCCCACATAGGCGATCAAAAGCTTGAGGCGCATTAATCAGGTATCCTCATGCGGGTGATAAGCTCCGTAAGCTTGGCTGTCTTGGCCGGGGAAACGTAGGTGAGGATTTCGCCTGACTGCTTGGGCGACATGCCGGAAAGAATGCGGATGGCCACACGTTCGTCCATGCTTTCCAGAGCCTTGGCCGCAGCCTTGGGTTTCATCATGGAATAGGTGAGCACCAGTCGGTGAACTTTTTCGTTTTCAATGCCCTTGGCCTCGCGGATCATGTCCTGCATTTTCTTTTCAGTTTCCTGAATGTCCTTGAGGCGCTGATCCATCTGCTGGCGCAGCACAAGAATATCCTGCTGCTGGCGCGCCAGTTCCTGAGCCTTGGTATTGGGGTCGTTGGAATACGCGCCCTGAGGCTGCTGCACCGTGGGAACGGGCAGCGTGCCCGAGCTTTGCCCCTGCGGCAAGGGGGGCAAAAAGCCGTCGTTGTTGCCTGCCGCGCCGCGCGGCGGCAAAGGTGCGCCGTCCGTGCCCTGACCGCGTGGAATGTTTGCCGGGATGGGCGGAGCGCCGGGTATGGTCAGCGGAGCCGTCTGCTCTGCGGGAGCAAAGGGCGATTGCCCGCCAGTGGGCGTCTGGGGAACAGGCATATCCAGCGCTGCCGCGTGCGCGGCCTGCACGCTGCCAAGGCCGGGGATGGGTAGATTGCTCAGGCCCAGGGCGTCCAGCCATTCGGATTCGCTGGCGCGGTTGGGTCTGGCAGAAACAATCAAGCTGCCGGAGGGGGCGGAAGTGCCCGGTTCCGCCTGTGGGGCAGGCAGGGCCTGCGGTTCGGGAAAATTGGGAGAGAATGTCTGGCCTAGGGCCTTTGAAGCCGCAGCAGTTTCAGGTGCGCCGCCTGAGGCCGTTGCACGGATAAGCGGGGCGGGCAGGGCGGCATCGGTCACGCTGGTGGTTTGATCTGCGTGGGGTTTGACCGCTGCGGCCATGCGGGCGGCGGCAGAACCTTGCGGGTCGTTCTGGCTTTTTTCGGTTTTGTCCTTGATGTTGTCTACAACAGAATCAAGGGCCGAACCCATGGACGAAAGTGTAGAACTGACGCTTTGCGCCAGCCCAGAGGGGGCCGCATCAGCAACGGGGGCTACGGTTTCAGCTCGCTCCTGCCCAGTGCGCGGCTCGTTTACGGCTACCGTGGCATCCTTGGGCGATCCGCCAAGCCAGGAGGGCACGGGCACATCCAGCAGCAAAAGGCCGAGGATGGTAAGCTTCATAAAGCAGAGCACCGCCAGCCAGCGGAAAAGCTTAGAGAGCCGGAGCTTTGTAGCGGAGTGTGGCTGTTTCGTCATTGACGCGTTGCTCCTTCAGTTGTTCCTCACGAAGATACTGCTGGTTTTGGCGCTCCTTGAGCTTTTCCAGCAGTTTTCTTTCAATGGCGCGCGCGGCCAGCAGTTTGCGGGCTTCGTCAACAAGTTGCTCGTGCATGCGGGCCTGCAAGGCCGCATTGGCAACATCGCCGCGCAATCCTTTTACATACTGTTCCAGCAGCCAGCGTTCCGCCTGCGGCACAAGGGCTGATTCAAACAAGCGGTCTTCGGTCTGGCGCAGTTCAGCCTTCAGGCGTTCAAAAAGGGCGCGCGCTTCTTCCAGAAGTCTTTGCTTGTTGGCCAGATCAACCTTGGCTTCTTCTTCAAGCTGTTCCCGGTAGTCGAGTATTTTCTGTAATTTGAAACGAAAAGGCACGCCGCACCGCCTTGATTTTGACACCCTGAATATCCACAGGGGGAAACTGCAAACAGCGGGCCAATCCGCCGCCATGCGGCGGCGGAAAAGGGCCGTGCGGCTGGCAGGCGGGCAAATGCCTATTTGACGTTTAAATCTGCGGCGTGGTTTACAGGGCCGCAGCCCTTGCCGGGGGCGTAGCTTTTGCGCAGGGCGAGGTTCAGAAATTCCTGCGCCCGGGTTACAGCAACCTGCAGGGGCAAACCGCGCCCAAGCCCTGTGGCGATGGCGGCAGAAAGCGTGCAGCCCGTCCCATGGTTGTTTTCCGTCTCCACCTTGGCCTGCGGAAGGTGCTTGGGCTGTTCGCCGGGCACGCACAGGCAGTCTGTAACAACGATGGAGCTTTCCATGTGCCCGCCCTTGATGAGCACTGCGCGCGCACCCATGGCAAGCAGCTTCTGGCCTGCGGTCTCCGCGTCTTCAAGGCTGCTGATGCTCATGCCGGTGAGCATTTCCGCCTCGGGGCGATTGGGGGTCAGCAGGTCGCAGCCGGGCAGCATTTCTTCCACAAGGGCAGTCACGGCGTCTTCCTGCAACAGGCGGCTGCCGCTCTGGCTCACGGAAACAGGGTCAACAACGAGGGGAAAGTCGCGGTTGCGCAATTCGTCCGCAACCGCGCGGATGATAGGCGCGGAAAAGAGCATGCCCGTTTTGGCGGCCTTGACGGAAAAGCCCTCAAGCACCGTGCGCAGTTGCAAACGCACAAAATCGGCATCCGGCGCATGAATGCCCGTAACGCCCAATCCGTTCTGCGCGGTCAGGGCGGTGATAACGCTCATGCCGTAACCGCCGAGCGCCATGATTGTTTTCAGGTCGGCCTGAATGCCCGCGCCGCCGCCGGAATCAGAACCGGCAATGGTGAGGATGTTGGCTGGGGTATGCATAAAAAGCCTCTCGGTAAATACTGCGTACGAATTTTGTTACTATACCCCGCCGCCCGCCGGGGTGCAATGCGGGCACTCCCCGCCCCGTATCCAGAAACTCTCTGGAAAATGTCTTCACAGCGCAGGGAAGCAATGCTAGCATTTACGCGCAATAAACGGAAATAATGGCTTGCTGTGCCGTTTTTTGCAGCGGCCAATGCAGTGCGCCTTGTGCCACAGCCCCATGCCTGCCGCAGTAGGAGAATTTTATGAAATTGGAAAAAAAGCCTCTGGACGTGCCGGACATAGTGAATATGCCCAAGCCCCGTCCCGCCCGCGCTGGCGCGCGCAAGGCCGTGGTGCTGGCGCTGCTGGCGGTTCTGGCCCTGGGCGGCGCGACCTACTGGCTTACACGCGATAAATCGACCCGCGACCAGTGGAAGGACAAAGCCGCCGACATCATAAACAACGCCACCAGCGGCACCCCGCTGGCCGGGGTGGGTGATGTGCTGCGCGATGCGCCCCCGCCCCCGCCCATTTCTGTTGTCAGCCCGCCCACCTCCCCCGGCACGCTGGCCGGGCAAACAGTGCAGGGCAGCGTGGGAGCGCCTGTGGACGGCTCAACGCCCGCCGGGTTGTATCCGCAACAGAACGGGGCGCAGATGCCCCAGAAGGTGACGGAAGACAGCCATATCCGCATGGAATTTGTGGAAGATCTGGCGGCCTTTGTTGTGGCCCGTTTCAAGCCCGGCCCGCAGAGCGGCACGCTGAACGTCAGCGTGCAGGCGCTCAACCAGCGCTACGGCGCAAAGTTTGCCAATGTCACTGACGGCAAGGGCGGTCGCGAAGCCCTGCTGCGTTACGCCTTTCATCCTACCATGCTGCGCGGGCTGTACACTCTGTATGCGGACCGCTTTCTGGATGCCGTCAATCGCGATGCTGCTTCCAAGGGCTTTACGCCAGAGCATATCCGCCAGTTGCACATGGCGCTGGCCGGGCGTCTTGTCATTCTGGCTGGCGCGCTTGAGGGCGTGGCCTCTGTTCCCAATCTTGACGCCCGCCTGCGCGAGCAGGACAAATCCGCGCAAGGAGTAGTGGAAATTAACGCCCAGATGGCCGAAGCCGTGTTCGCGGTAGACCAGCTGCGGGAGAACAATGCTTCCGAAGCGCAGATATCCACGGCGCAACTGCGGGTGGACGGCCTGAGCGCCCGGTACCGCCGTGCGCTTGAGGAACGCGCCGCCTTGCAGCGCACCTTGGTTGCGGCCATACGCCAGAACGGCGGGCAGACGCTGGACGATGATTCCCTGCTGTTTGTGGCCCAATGGGTTGATCGCCGCCTGCGCGCGGACGCTCAGGCTCTTGCCTCGGTACAGGCCTCGGCTGGCGTGTTGCGCGATCTGGCGCGGCGAAGCGCGCAGGCAGGAACTGGTACGCCGTTCCTGCCGCAAAGCCCCGCACTGGGGGCGGTCCCTAATGGCGCAGGCAATGCCGTTCCAAATGCGGCTCCCAATGGCGCACAAAACGCCGGGCATATACAGACCTCCCCGCAGCTGACCCCGCCGATGGGGCATGCGGCCCCCGCGTTGCCTGCGGAAAACGCGCGTGGCGCTGCAGAACATGCGCCTGCCCCCCGTGTGGGCGGTCAGCAGTAATGGGCGCAGCAGTTCTTTTTGTTGGCGGCACTCGCAGCGGCAAGAGCGGTCTGGCCCAGCGCTGGGCCGAGGCGCAAGCCCCACAGCGGCTGTATCTGGCCACGGGCCGTGCGGACGATGAAGAAATGGCGGCGCGCATTGCCCGGCACAAGCAGGAGCGTGGTCTGGGCTGGCATTGTCTTGAAGAGCCGCTTGACCCGGCTGGCGCTCTGGCATCACTTATGTCTGCGGTCCAACCCGACAGCAATGGGCCGGGGGTTGTGCTGTTTGACTGCGTGAGCCTGTGGGTAGCCAATCTTATGGCTGCGGACATGACGGAAAAGGACATTCTTGACCGCGTGGAGGCGCTGGCCGCCAGCATTGCGGCCTATCCACTGCCGCTGGCGCTGGTGAGTGTGGAGGCGGGCCTGGGCATGGTCGCCATGTCGAGCCTCGGACGTCGTTTTCAGGATACGCTGGGCCTTGCCAATCAGGCGCTGGCCCGCGTGTGCGGCACGGTAGTTTTTGTAAGCTGCGGTCTGCCCCTTGTGCTCAAGGGCCAGTTGCCGGAGGGAATATGCTGAATTTTGTTGGGCGGACTGCCAGTGTGGAGGCGGGCGCAAAATCGGGCGGCAAGGTCTTGTGCCGTGTGCCTTATTACTTCGTAGCGGCCCTGCTGTGGGCGGCGGTTGTGGTGCAGCCCAGCTTTGCCGTTGCGGCAAATGATCCGCGCCAGTGCATTCTGGAAGCTGGCGGTGCTGTGGACAAATCTGACGTGGCCGCTTTTGAGCGGCAGGTGGATGTGGACGCCATTCTTGAGCAGGCCCTGAATCTTTTTGTGCGCCGTGCGCAGGATCCGGAGGCGGCAAAGGACCTGCCGCCCATGGTTGCGCTGCTCTTTACCCAGGCAGCGTCCAAGGAGGGCAACGTGCGCTCACTGCTGCTGAACGAAACCCGGGCCTTTGTGCTCAACGGCATTTCTTCCGGCGCATTTGCAGGCCGCAAGCCCTCGGGCAATAACGCACAGGGGCTGCTTGCCCCACTGTTTGCCGATGCCTCCACCGGGCGCAAGGAAATCAAGAACGTGGGGCAGGCCCGGCGCGATGGCGATGGCTGGCTTGTGCCCTTTGTGGTGCATGACGGCGGCAACGGCGAATCCTATGACGTGACGGGCAGGGTGACATCCGCTAACGGCGAGATGCGTCTGACCTCCGTAGCCAATATGGAATCCCTGTTGCGCAAGGTGGCTGCAGAAAGCCGCGCAGTGGAGCCGTAGCAGAATCTGTTGACTTAGCGCGACCAAGCACCAGCAAGAAATAAAAAAGGGAGCCATCTGGCTCCCTTTTTTATCGCTGATTTTTTATCACTGACGCCGTGCGGCTACTGCGCCGGCTGGTTCTTGTCGTCATCGTGCTTTTCAGGCCGCAGAATGCGGCTGATGGGCAGCGCCGTGGCCCGGCCGGAGAAGATTTCTTCCGCCGTGGCGGCAAGGGCCTGAGGCAGAACCTCATCCACATGGTCAACAAAAACGATCTCCAGGTCGCGCAGTACTTCGTCCGGCACTTCCTTGAGGTCTTTTTCATTATCACGGGGCATGATCACTTTTTTGATACCGCTGCGTCGCGCTGCCAGCAGTTTTTCTCGCAGCCCGCCAATGGGCAGCACCCTGCCGCGCAAAGAGATTTCACCGGTCATGGCTACGTCGTTGCGCACAGGAATACCCAGCAGGGCGGAGGTGATGGACGTTGCCAGGGTGATACCCGCCGAAGGGCCGTCCTTGGGCGTCGCGCCAGCAGGCACGTGCACGTGGATGTCTATCTTGCGGTGGAAGCGGGGATCAAGGCCCAGCACTTCGGCCCGTGAACGCACATACGAAAGGGCCGCCTTGGCCGATTCCGTCATGACCTCGCCCAACTGACCCGTGGTCACCACATGACCGGAGCCAGCCATGAGGCTGGTTTCCACCAGCAGAATTTCGCCGCCGCGCTGATTGTAGGCAAGGCCAGCGCACACACCCACCTGAGGTTCGCTTTCGCGTTCGTCATGGCGATATTTTTTTACGCCCAGCATGGAGGGCAGGCTCTGGCGCGAGATGTTGACGCACTTTTCGGTGTCGTCGTCTTCCACAAGCTTGATGGCGGTCTTGCGGCACAGGGCGGCAATTTCGCGCTCAAGGTTGCGCACCCCGGCCTCGCGCGTGTAGGAGCGGATGATCTCAAGAATGGCGTTGTCCGACACGCGGATGTTGCCTTCCTTGAGGCCGTGCTCCTCCAGCTGGCGGGGCAGCAGGAAGCGGCGGGCGATGTGGCGTTTTTCCGTTTCAAGGTAGCTGTTGAGCTCGATGATCTCCATACGGTCAAGCAGCGGCACAGGGATGGAGTGCAGCGAGTTGGCCGTGGTGATAAAGAAGACCTTGGAAAGATCATACTCCAGATCAAGGTAGTGATCCATGAAGGTATTGTTCTGTTCCGGGTCGAGCACTTCCAGCAGGGCCGAGGCCGGGTCGCCACGGTAGTCGGAGGTCATCTTGTCCACTTCGTCCAGGCAGAAAAGGGGATTGTTGAACTTCACCCGCTTGAGAGACTGGATGATCTTGCCCGGCAGCGCGCCCACATAGGTGCGGCGGTGGCCCCGGATTTCAGCTTCATCGCGTACGCCGCCAAGGGAGAGACGCACAAAATCGCGCCCTGTGGCGCGGGCCACGGACTTGGCAAGCGAGGTTTTACCCACGCCGGGAGGGCCGACAAAGCAGAGGATGGGGCCTTTGAGCCCCTGAGACAGTTTCTGCACGGCGAGGTATTCCAGAATGCGTTCCTTGGGTTTTTCAAGGCCAAAGTGGTCGCCGTCCAGAATTGCGCGCGCCTTTTCAAGGTTGATGTCTATCTGCTTGAGGTCGTTCCAGGGCAGATCCAGAATCCAGTCCACATAGTTGCGCACAACCGTGTATTCCGCCGCAGAGGGCGGCATGCTGCGCAGCTTTCTGGCTTCGGAGAGCGCCTTTTCGCGCGCTTCTTCCGGCATGTCGCGGGCCTTGAGCTTTTGCTCTATTTCGTCAACTTCGGCCTGGGGGTCGTCATCGCGCCCCATTTCCTTGTTGATGGCCTTGATCTGCTCATTGAGGTAATACTCGCGCTGATTGCGCTCCATCTGCACCTTGACGCGGTTCTTGATGCGCTTTTCAACCGTGGCAAGGGCCACCTCGCCCTGCAAAAGCTCATAGGCAAGCTCCAGGCGCTGGGTGGCGTCGTCGATCTCAAGGGCTTCCTGCTTTTTGCGGTAATCAACCTTGAGGTGCGGGATGATGGCATCGGCCAGAGGGCCGATTTCCTGTAAGGCAAGAATGGAGAGCACAGCCTCCTGCGAAATCTTTTTGTTGTTCTTGCCGTATTCTTCAAGCGCCTCGTGCACGGCGCGCACAAGAGCTTCGCGTTCTTCAGGGCGGCTCTGCTTTTCAGCGCGGCGGCGCACACCCACCATGGCGCACTGCTCGTCTTCGTGCAGGTTTTCCCACGTAGCGCGGTACACGCCCTCAAACAGCACCTTGATGGTGCCGTCGGGCAGGCGCAGCATCTGAAGCACCTTGCTGACCACGCCCACAGGCGAAAGATCCTGAGCATCGGGCTTTTCCAGCTCCGGCTCGCGCTGGGCCACAAGAAATATCTGCTTGCTATAGGTGGCCTGTGCGGCTTCGATGGCCTTGATGGAGGCCTCGCGCCCCACAAAGAGCGGCATGATGGAGCGGGGGAACATGACCACCTCGCGCAAAGGCATGATGGGCAGTTCAATATAAGCGTCAGAGCCGCGCATTTCGTCTGTCATAATTCTCCCCTGAAAAAAAGCCGGACGGCGGCTTGCGCCGCCCGGCGGAACTTAGAGCTTTTTTGCCGTGAAATGCCTTGCGTCAGGCGGGGTGTTAGCTGTTGCCCTGCGGCATGGCTGGCCGCAACATGGCTCAGGGTTCGCCGTGCAATCATTTCGCAGCGCGGATTTCAGGAAACCCGCACGGCGCACCGCAACAGTCGTACTGCCGGGCGCGCCATGTTTGCCTGCGGGGCCAACCGCTCGGCGGCCCCTGTGCGCCCTGCTGCAATGGCAGACCGCACGCAATCCAGGCGGTTGGCTAAGAGGCCTTGTCGCCTCCGGCCTGGGCCTTGGGCGTATCGGCGTTTTCAGCCTTGTCGCCAAACAGCAGCACCGGTTCCTTGCCCTTGTCGATGACAGCCTGATTGATCAGGCATTCGCGCACATTGGGCAGGGAGGGCAGCTTGAACATGATGTCGAGCATGGTGCGTTCCATCACGTTGCGCAGGCCGCGCGCGCCGGTTTTTCGCTCTATGGCCTTGGCGGCAATGGCCTTGAGGGCATTGGGCGTAAAGCGCAGGTCAACATTCTCAAGTTCAAAAAGCTTCTGGTACTGGCGCACCAGAGCGTTCTTGGGTTCAGTGAGAATACGCACCAGATCGGGTTCGTCCAGTTCGTCCACATGGGTGATGATGGGGATACGGCCCACAAATTCGGGGATAAGGCCGAACTTCACCAGATCCTGCGGATGCACCTTGTCGAGCAGTTCGCCAAGGGGCATCTCCTTGCTGGCACGCATCTTGGCGCCAAAACCCATGGCGCCGCCGCTCATGCGGCCGCCCACGATCTTGTCCAGGCCCACAAAAGCGCCGCCTACGATGAACAGGATGTTGCTCGTGTTCATGCGGATAAATTCCTGCTGGGGGTGCTTGCGCCCGCCCTTGGGAGGAATATTGGCCTCGGTGCCTTCGATGATCTTGAGCAGGGCCTGCTGCACGCCTTCGCCGGAGACGTCGCGCGTGATGGACGGACCGTCGCCCTTGCGGGAAATCTTGTCGATTTCATCAATATAGATGATGCCCTTGCTGGCGGCTTCCAGATCATAGTCCGCATTCTGAAGCAACTGCACCAGGATGTTTTCCACGTCTTCGCCCACATAGCCAGCTTCCGTGAGGGTGGTGGCATCAGCAATGGCAAAGGGCACGCGCAGCACGCGAGCCAAAGTTTTGGCAAGCAGGGTTTTACCGCTGCCCGAGGGGCCGACAAGGAGGATATTGCTTTTTTCAAGCTCAACCTCGTCACCAAGGGCGCTGGCGTAAAACACACGCTTGTAGTGGTTGTGCACCGCTACAGAAAGGATTTTCTTGGCCTCGTTCTGTCCGATGACATACTGGTCAAGGCGATCCTTGATTTCCTGAGGCGAAAGAAGGCGTTCTTCGCTCTGGGGGCTTTCCATCTGGTCGCGGGCGATAATTTCGTTGCAGGCCTTGATGCATTTGTCGCAAATGCTCGCGCCGTCCTGCACGATGAGATTGCGAACCTCAAGCTCAGTGCGCCCGCAAAAGGAGCAGCGCAGGGGTTCGCTCACCGTAGGTTTATCGTTCTTGGCCATATTACTCGCTCTTTTCCTGAGCCATTTCATTGCGCGATACAAGCACGCGGTCAATGATGCCGAGTTCCTTGGCTTCCTCAGGAGTCAAAAAGTTATCGCGTTCGGTAGCTTTGACAATGTCCTTGTAGGGACGGCCCGTGTTGTCGGCCAGCATGCGGTTGAGGCGTTCCTTGAGGCGCAGCACCTCGCGCGCGTGGATTTCAATATCCGTGGCCTGACCCTGAAAACCGCCCGAAGGCTGGTGAATCATGATCTGACTGTTGGGCAAAGCAAAACGCATGCCAGGCTTGCCAGCGGCCAGCAAAAAAGCGCCCATGCTGGCGGCGCGGCCCATGCACACCGTCGCCACGGGCGAAGAGATAAAGCGCATGGTGTCATAAATGGCAAGCCCGGCGGTAACAGAGCCGCCGGGGGAATTTATGTAGAGATAGATTTCTTTTTCGGGGTCTTGCGATTCAAGGAACAGCAGCTGGGCGCAGATGAGGGAAGCAACGGTATCGTTGACCTCGGAGCCAAGCAAAACGATACGATCCTTGAGCAGACGCGAATAGATGTCATAGGCCCGTTCAGAGCGGCCTGTGGTTTCAATAACCATGGGGACAAGCGACATATGAGCCTCTTGGCACGGCGTGTGGGCCGGTTGGGTGCGGTGTTGCCGCAAAATAAAACCAAAAGGCGGCCTTAAGGCCGCCTCCCTTATACTTCAGTTAGTCCTGAGCGCTGGCGGGTGCGCCCGGCGCGGCGTCGCCCTCGGCTGGCGCCTTGGGCTCCACTTCGGTCACCTTGGACTTGGCGTAGATCAGATCCATGGCCTTGTCGGCCAGCATGCGGTCACGCAGCACAAAGATCATGCCCGAGCGTTCATAGCTTTCACGCAGGGTTTTGAAATCTTCGCCAGTGCGCATGCTCATCTGGTAGATCTGAGTGTTGACCTCATTGTCGGTAACGTCAAGTGCTTCTTTCTTGGCGATGGAAAGCAGCAAAACCTGCGAGCGGGCCAGTTCGTCAGCCTGGGGCTGCACTTCGGCGCGCAGTTCGTCCATGCTCTTGCCAAGCGAATCAAGGCTGCGGCCCTGACGTTCAAGGCGGGAGGCCATGTCGCCAAGCAGGGTGCGCACCTGGGTGTCAACAAGGCTGGGCGGCAGTTCAAACTCAACCATCTTCAGCAGACGGTCAAGCAGGGTCTTCTGCGCGGCGCTCTTGTTGAGGTTGGCGCGGCTCTGGGTGTAGCTGCCGGTGATGGCTTCGCGCAGCTTTTCCACGCTTTCAAGGCCAACGGTCTTGGCGAGGTCGTCGTTCAGTTCAGGAAGCTTGCGCTCCTTGATGGCGTGCACGCGCACCTTCATGGTGACGGTTTTGCCTGCCAGATCCTTGGCAAGAAAATCTTCGGGGAAGGTGATCTGGCCTTCGCCTTCTTCGCCGTAGTGGACGGTCTTCACCAGAGCTTCAAAATCTTCAAGGGCCTGACGTTCGCCAAGGGCGAGGTCAAAGCTTTCGGCCTTCACGCCTTCCAGGGGTTCGCCGTTTTCAAAAGCGGCAAAGTCAATGGTGGCAACCTGACCGTCCACAGCGGGGCCAGCGCCTTCAATGGGCACAAGCTCGCCACGGTCGCGGCGGATGCGGTCGATAACTTCCTGCACTTCCTTTTCGTCCACGACCACTTTTTCCTGTTCCACTTCCATACCTTCATAAGGAGGAAGGGTGAAGGAGGGCAGTATTTCAAATTCGACGCTGTATTCGTAGCCCTGACCGCGTTCAAAGGTGCCCTTGGCGTCCACGTCAACGCCGGCAAGGGGCGAAACGTCGAGCTTCTGCATCACGTCGTTGATGTGGACGTTGATCAGATCCTGGCGGGCTTCTTCATAAATCTTGTCGCGGAAGCGCTGTTCGATGACCGACGCCGGAACCTTGCCCTTGCGGAAACCGTCCAGCTGCACCGATGTTTTGTACAGCGCCACGGCGCCCATGATGGCTGCTTCCACTTCCTGGGCTTCGGTGGTGATGACGACCTTTTTTCTGACCGGCGAAATGTCTTCTGCGCTATATTCCACGAGGGACTCCTTTTCTTGGTGAGGTAGATGGTGCGAGAGGGGGGACTTGAACCCCCATACCAAAGGTGCTGGATTCTAAGTCCAGTGCGTCTACCAATTCCGCCACTCTCGCAAAGCGTGTTTCCATAGCACACTTGCCGGTGGGCTGCAAGCCATGAGCGGCGCGCCTGTTGCCGTGGGCTGTGCCGGGCGGGAGGGCGTTAACCGAAAATCTCCGTCATAAATAAGTCGCAATGGCGGTACGGCAAGCAATTTTTTTAAAAAAAAGACCGAAATCACCATCACGATGCGGAGCGCGCGGCGTGGGGGCTGCATGCGTTGTATGCTCAGCCCTGCCTCCGGGCTGCGCGCTGGGTTAGCGCAGCACCAGGGCTATGCCATCAGGCCTTGGCGTAACAACCTCGCCCACCACGCAGGCCAGATCGCCGCCAGCCAGCAGCATTTCGCGCGCCTGCAGCACCAGCTCTGGCGGCACGGCGAGCAACAGCCCGCCGGAGGTCTGCGCGTCAAAGGCAAGGCTTGTGAGCGCTTCGTCCACGCCGTCTTCCACAAGCGAGGAACAGGCCCAGTATTTTCTGTTCAGGTGGCTGCCTGCGGGTATAAGCCCATCGCGCGCATATTCAAGGGCGCGCGGCATGAGGGGCAGTGCCTCGGCATTCAGTATCACGGTAACGCCCGAGGCCAGTGCCATTTCAAGCGCGTGCCCGCCAAGGCCAAAGCCTGTTATGTCTGTGGCGGCGGCGATTTTGAGGTCGCGCACAACGCCCCCGGCAACGCTGTTGAGGCGGGAGCACCAGCGCGTGACCTCGGCCTCGCTTTCTTCGGCTCCATCCCATCGGGCCTTGACCGCAGTGGCCAGTACCCCAGTGCCCAGCGGTTTGGTCAGCAGCAGGGTCTGGCCCGGTTTCAGGCCATCGTTGCGGGCCATGTGGCTGGGATCAATGATGCCCGTAACCGCCAGGCCGTATTTGAGTTCCTCGTCCTGCACCGTGTGACCGCCAGCCAGCACAGCCCCTGCTTCGTTCATGGCGTCAAGGCCGCCGCGCAGGATGTTTTCCAGTATATGCAGCGGGTCGTCCTCTGCCAGGGCCTGCGGAAAAAAGGCCACATTCATGGCGCTCCACGGCTGGCCGCCCATGGCGTAGACATCCGAAAGCGCGTTGGCGGCGGCAATGCGTCCAAAGGCAAAGGCATCGTTGACAATGGGCGCAAGTATATCCACGGTCTGCACCAGGGCGCAGCCGGGGGGAACGGTCAGCACAACGGCGTCTTCGTTCCGGGCGCGACCAGCCAGAACCCTGGCCTCAAGGTCAGGGCGCGTATCAGACGGCAGGCCGCGTAAAAGTCGCTCCAGGGCCCCTGGAGCCAGCTTGGCGGCTCAACCGGCCGCGCGGGCTTTTTCCAGCAGTTTCATGCTGCGCTCCCTGGTATTTTTGTGTTCATCAGCCAAGTATGCCTTCTTAAAGGTAAAAGGTCAAAATATGACATATTGACGATCGAACCATTATAATGTGCAATACCGAACTGGTGTACTGGGTTTTGCCGTCAGCGCAGGGTGCTGAAAAAAATTGAGGAGACGACCATGATTGCGTGCCGTAAATGCGATCCGCTTCTTTTTTTGCAGATGTTGGTGCTGGCCTTGGGGATGCTGCTTCCTTGGCACGCGCAGGCGGCCATGCACGATGGTTTTGTGCATGTAAGCGACCGATGCCAGAATATTATTCAGGAAATACGCTATTTTTCCTCCTACAACTTTGTGGGAGAGCGCATTAATGGATATCTTGCACCACAGGCAATCTTGACCGAACCAGCGGCGAATGCACTGTGCAAGGCCGCAGCGGCGGCGGAAGAGAAGGGCTATACCCTGAAAATTTATGACGCCTACCGCCCGCAATCAGCAGTGGATCATTTTGTACGCTGGGGCATGAACGCCGCCGACACGCGCATGAAGGCGATTTTTTACCCGCAGGTGGACAAGGCGCGGGTGTTTGATCTGGGCTATGTTGCCACGCGCTCCGGGCATTCGCGCGGCAGCACGGTAGACCTCACCCTCGTTGACAGGATGAGCGGCAAAGAGGTGGACATGGGCACCCCCTTTGATTTTTTTGGCGCGGCCTCGCACCATGGGGCCAAGGGCCTGAGCCCGCAGCAGGAGGCCAATCGGGCTGTGCTCCTGGGCCTTATGGAGAATGCCGGGTTCAAGCGCTATGAAGAAGAGTGGTGGCACTACACGCTTAAAAACGAGCCTTACACGGATACCTATTTCAATTTTGCGGTGGAATAAAATGAGCTTCAGCGCATAACCACGGCATATTTCTTCTTTTCATGCAGAATCTTGCGGCGTAGCATGCTGGGCAATGTTCCACGAAAGGATATGCCGTGAAAGTTGTCGTTTGCGCCAAGAAGGATCTTGCAGGATGTGTCGCCCTTAACAGACTGCTGGCAGCCATTGCCCCCAAGCACGATGTTTTTGTGGTTCTTTCAGATTACGTGCTGGACGCGGAGTGCAGCAATGCCTACGCGGCAAGCCTTGTGGCCCACGAGCGGAACATGGTGCTTGAGCATATTCTGCCCTGGCTGGAAGCCCGCTTTCCTGAGGGCAATGCGGCGCTGTGCCAGACCTATGCGGGCCTGCAAAAACGTTACGGCATTGATATGGAGATGTGGGGACCCATGCGGTCGCCAGCCTCCCGGCAAGCCATGCGCGACCTTGCGCCAGATGTCGTTATCTCTTGCCGGTACGACTACGTTATTCCCCCGGAAGTCATAGATATGCCCCGGCTTGGCACCTATGGCATGCATCCCGGCGCGCTGCCTGATCTGCAAGGCCTGTGCAGCCCTTTTCGGGCTATGGAACATGGCAATGAGCGCTCTGGCTGTACGCTTTTCCACCTTGACGCAGGTCTGGATACCGGCCCCATAGTGGAGATCGGCTGGTGGCCCATCAACTATGACCGCTCCCTGCTGTGGAACTTTGTGCATACCTATTTTGCGGGTATAGATGCCCTGTTGCGGCACCTGCCGGAACTGGAGGCAGGGCGCGAGCTGACAACCCATGTGCAGAGCAGCGAAGGCCGAAAATACTTCAGCTATCCCACCGAAGACGAATTCCGCAGGTTTATCCAGAAGGGCGGGCATATAGTTCTGCCCGAAGATTATTACGAAGTCCTGTCGTGGTTTCTGCCCGGCGGCCTGGGTGATCCCGCCATGCCCGAACTGCGGGCGCTGGTCAGCTCGCTGGAGTCCTGAGCCGCCACATCAGGTGGAACAGCAAGGAAAGCGCGCAGACGATGCCGCCCATGAGCAACAGCGCGCTGGCAGGTGCCATGACGGTTACGGCAATGCCAAATACCACTGGCCCCGCCACCTGCCCCATGCGCTCCAGGCCACGGTAAATCGAGGCTGTCTTTTCGCGGCCCAGAGTTTGCGCCGAGGCAAGAGTGAGAATACAGATCATTGATGCCGGGGCAGCCAGACACTGGGCCAGCCCAAGGGAGATGACCGCAGCGGCGGCTCCAGCCATAGTAGTAGCCGTTGCCGCAATGAGCAGCGTAATGCCGGAGAGCAGACCTGTGAGCGTCAGAAACAGGGATTTGTCTTTTCTGTGATCTATCCATTTGCCAAGCAATGGCCCCGCCGTAATAAAACACAGGCCGTACAGCATGAATATACGGCCGATATCCGATTGATCCACATGGGCGTTTGCAAGCCGCAACGGCAGCAGATAGTGCAAAAATCCGGTCAGGCACATGGCGGCGGGTATGCCCACCAGCCAGAGTATCATGTGCATGCGCGGGTCTTGCAGCAATTGCATGCAGCCTGAAAACATATGCCCCTGGGCAGCGGTCTGCGCACCAGAGCCCTGACAGGCCGCGTTGCCGGAACTGTTTGCTGCGGCCTCTGCGGGGTCTTTGCCAAGCATCACGGTGAACAGCGCCAGCAATATGGTGCAGGAGCCGGTCGCCAGAACGGCCTGAAACGAAACATGATCCGCCAGCATGGCCCCCGCTGCAGAGCCGCAGATGCTGCCGGAAAAAATGCCAGCAAACACACTTGTGAGCCCCGCCCCGGCATTGGCCTTGCCCAGTGTGCCGATCTGCCCGGCCATGAGCACAAGGCCAAAGCCGAAGCCTGTGGCAACGCGCCCCATAATAAGCAGGTGCAGGCTGTTGGCCATGCCGCCCATCATCAGGCCCACAGCCGCAGCCAGAGTGCCGGCGGCAAAGACCTTTCGCCAGCCGTAGCGCAACGAAAAACCGCCGGAAAACAGCAGGGCAAAGCCCGCGCTGACCATTTCTGCCGAGATGGGCAGGCCAATGGCCACATCGCGGCTCAGGCCCATGAACGGCTCGTACAACTGGCGGGCCAGCAGGGGAATGAACGATATGCCCATGTCGTAGCCCAAAAAGAACACAAAGCCCGCTGCCCGCAAAGCCTGCACGGCGAGGGAATGATGGCTGCCCATAAGGGCGTTCGCCGCAGCATCCGGCGGGAGGTTGCGTTGCGCGATTAGGCCCAGCAGCTTTGAAAGCTCCAGCAGCAGCAAAAAGCTGATGAGTAGCGAGGCTCCAAGGTCAAGGGCCAACGCCGATATGCGGGCTGTGATGGCCTGGGGCTGCACGGCCAGTTGCAGACGCAGCACTTCCTGCTTTTGGCGGAAGCGGCTGGGCCAGTAGGTGCTCAGTGATTTTTCAACCGTGAGCGTCGGGTCGGGCACGTTCCCGGCAGAGGCCACAGCCGTGCCTTCAGGCGTTAGCAATTGCGCGCCCGCAAGTTCGCTGTTGGCTGCCAGCAACTGTTCAAGGGCCTGATCTTTGCCGCGCAGGCTGGCGATATCCACGCCTTTGTGGATGAGGTATTCAAAATCGCGCCCTGTGCCTTCGGCGAGGATGTCGGCCTTGGTGCGCACGGCCTGTTTGACGAAGGTATCGAACAGCACCAGCGTACCGCAGGCGTAGAGCAATTGCGATGTGCCGATGATGATGAGCAGCATTCTGGTCATGCCCGAAAGGCTTGTGCCCACCGCGCGTTGCCCGGTCAAGAGGCCAAGACGCCCGGCCAGAATCAGCCCCGCCACAAGGCAGGCCGCTGCAAGCAGAAGGGATGACAGGCGCAGAAAATCTTCCGTAGCTGCATTGATGGGCTTGCCGTCAATGTCCACCAGCAGGTGTCCCACGGGCGTTTTGTTGCTCAGGGGTATGCGCAGTCGGTAGCCATCAGCGGTTTTGATTGCGCCTTGCGGGCCGTCTTTGCCCTCGCTGGTCTGTGAGGTCGTACCGGATGGCAATATGCCTTCCGCTGCTGAGCCCTGAGCTGGCTGGGCATAGAGTGTGGCCCCCCCCGCATCAATAATGGCCACACGTTTGATGCCCGCCGCGCTCTGACCCAGTTCCGCCAGCATTTCGTCCATTCCGGCGAACGAAGGCAGCGGCTTGCCAAAGCGCATGCCGCGTTCAATATCGCGGGCCAGACGTTCAGCACCGCTGCGATAGCCGGAAAGCACCATGTCGGTTGCCAGCGTATTCAGCGTGGAAACCGAGAGCAGCACGTTGAAGCCCAGAGTAACCAGCAGAACTCCAAGCCCAAGCAGCAGGGCATTGATGCGCAGTTTGCGCGTGGCGCGGATAAGCACAGAAAATCCTTAGGGTGTACCGGAGTGCGGCTGGCTGATGGTTTCGTGCAGTTCGTCCGCCGTTACCAGCACGTCAAAGGGAAAATCAAAGCCGATGGCCTTGGCGGTGGCAAGGTTCAGGGCAATGGAAGGTTCGGACTGGTCAAGCATGGGCAATGTGCGCGGCTGCGTGCCGCCCAGTATGGCGTGGGCCTGCCCGGCCAGCGCAATGCCGCTGGGGCCGAAATTCCATGTGGAAAAGCCCATGAGCGCTCCGGCTTTGACATATTCCGAACCATCACGCGCAAAGGTGGGAATCTTCCACTGATTCAGTTTTTGCAGCAGCGGGGCCATGCCTTCGCCGCCGATATCAAAGCAGTTCAGCGGGCCGATAAAAAAGGCGTCCATGCCCTGTTTGCGCAGTTCGTCCAGCCCCTTGCGGCATTCCTCCGTACTTTCGGCAGAGGAGAGGCCATCGTAGAGTACAAGGGAAAATCCCAGCTCCGAGGCAATGGCTTGGGCATCGCCAAGTGCCGCATAGACGCGGCCTTCCTGACTGTTCTGGAACATGATGCCCATTTTGTGAAAGCGCACCACATCGTAAAAAACGCGGTACATGGAGGACCAGCGGTCAACTTCCACCCGGCAGGTAAAGTTGTCCACGCCGGAATCCTGCGCGCTTTTGACAACTCCGGCAGCCACAGGGTCAGCCATGCCCATGCCCAGGATGGGCAAACGGCCATCGTTTACCGCCAGTAAGGCCTTGACCGCCGCCGTGCCCATGCCCACCACAAGGTCAAGATCCTTGCGCTGCAGAAGCTGTTTTGCCATTTCAGGCAGGCGGCGCATCTGCGCTGGTTCCCAGCCGGGGCTAAAGTGCGCATCGGCAGGATATTCGCATCGTATGTCGTCATACTTGCCCATACCTTCGCGAAAGGCGCTCCAGGTGTTGTCGAACAACCAGAACTGCCCGGCCTCGAGATAGCCGATGCGTTTTACAGCCGGATTGGCGCAGGCGGGCTGGCAGAAGACGAAAAACAGGCCGCCCAGAATGAACATGGCAATAATCAGCTTGGTCAGGTGCTGCCAAAGTGCAGCTGCACAAGGGCTGTGCCCCTGCTTGTGCTGCGGGCGCAGCACAAGGCATGGGGCATTGGCTGTAATTGGAAAGAGCATGCCTACTGCGCCGCGTGAAAGAGTGTGTTCATCAGAACCGTATCCGTTGCAGCCTAGCAGTCATTGGGCTTTTTGGGGCTTGAGGCAATGACAAGCAGCAGCCCCACCAAGGGGGTCAGCAGAACACTGGCAAAAAAGTTGCCCCAGAATCCAAGCCGGGAATTGATGCCCAAAAGCCCGACCAGCAGGCTCATGCCCAGTATGAGAGCTAACAGTAGCACAGCGGCCTCCCTTATTGTCTGACAGCGCCGCCACGGTGCGGTTGCAGCAGTGTTTTATTCAACCTCTGAATATAATCCGATACGCTTTCGCCGGGGGCGATCCAGCCTACCCCGGCGGGCGCCTGGGCTTCGGCAGACGCGGCAGAATCCTGCCTTGCGGAGTCGTTACGCGGCCCGTACTTCGGCGCATACTGCGCCCCGGATTGGGACTCGTTCTGGATTTGAGGGCGCAGGCCAGAGTGCGAATTGGGCCGGAACGGGGGCGTTTTGCCGGGTTCGGGCCGCATCTGCCCTGGCTGAACCTGACCCGGCCGCAGGGCATCGGGCCGCTTCTGGTCTGGGCTTTCCGCATCTGTTCCGGGCATATCCGGCTTGGCAGGCGTCTGCTGAGCGCCCTGCACGGAAGCCTTGGGGGCCGCCCCCTGATTGGCCGCTTTGCCAGAGTTTGGCGCATCGGGTGCGCCTGCGCCAGTGGGCGAATCGGCATTGAGAATAACAGGCAGGCCATCCTTGCCGCCGATCACAACCACCTTGGCGTTGGACGATGTGGCAAGCTCCTTGGTGGCCTGAATGCCTTCGTAGCGCAAGAAGTTCTGCGTCATGTTCTCATTGACAAGCGTCTGGTAGGCCTTGATGCCTTCGCCTTCAATGGTTTTGCGGCGGGCTTCCTGCTGTGCCTCAAGCAGAATGTACTTGTAGCGCAGGTAATCCTGCTCCGCTATGAGCTTGCGTTCAATGGCCTCGCGCAGCACTTCGGGCAGGGTGATACTTTTGACCACAAAGCCCTGAATAAGAATGGGGATGCGCCCCATTTCTTCCACTGCGTCCACAAGCATCTGGTCTTGCAGTTCCTGCCGCGCTGTGGAGTAGAGGTCGTCTGGGCGGTAGCTGCCGATGGTTTGCCGCACAGCGGAATTCATGATGGGGATGACGACCTTGTCGCGGTAGAGCGGCCCGATCTCCTGATGCAGGTTGGGCAGACGGTCGCGGATGATCTGAAAACGCAGCGAAATCTGCACGTTGATGGTCAGGCCGTCTACGGTCAGCACGTCGATGTTCTGGGTTTCTTCCTGTACGCGCACATCATAGATATACATGATGTTCCACGGCTGAATAAAATGTATGCCTTCCTCGTAGGTGTGCTGCAACTGTGTGCCGCCGCGAAAGCGCGCGTACAGAACGCCCAGCTCGCCGGGCTTGATGGAAATGACGATGCTCGGCCAGAGAAACAGGAGCAGCAGCGTTGCGATAACGCCCGCGACTATGATCCGCAGGCGATTGCGGCGCAACACTTCCCGTATATTTGCACAGACGCTTTTCATTGGTCCAACCGGTAGGTTTGCTGTGTATATTGCGCGGAGCCGCGCCAGAACATATCAAGCGTATAGTCTATGCACTGCCTTTCAAACAGAATGCAGCGTTCTTTGTCGTCTTCCGTCTGACCCATACAGATATTGTAAAGAATGGGACACATATCAACATTGAGCACAAATTCGCCAAGGTTCGGACGCGAATGGATTCCCTTGCGGGCGAGGCGCACGAGGCTCTTGACATATTTGTTATTGCAAATCTGAATGCGCTGCCCGTAATCGTGGTTTTCTTCGTAACATTTCAGTCTGTTCTGAATGGCTTGCGTGTTTTCCACCGCATTCACTTCAGAGGGCATGGTGTCGCGCACATTGTTGTACAGTTCCCGCACAAATTGGATGTTGGAATTGCCCGTAAGGTCTTTGGCCTCGGTCACGTGCTCTGTATACAGGCACAGCAGAGCCGTCAGGGTGAGGGCAAGCCGCAGAAAATGGCTGGTCATGCCTGCGTCCCTTCGCCAAAGGGCTCTTCCACAAAGCCGCCTTCGCGCATGGTCAGCACTCTGTCGGCCACATGGAAGTAGCGGTCATCATGCGAGATGGCCAGAATTGTACCGCCCTGGCGGATGATATCGGGCAGCAGTTCTTCATAAAAGTAGCGGCGGAAAACAGGGTCGAAATCTGCGGCCACTTCGTCAAACAGGTAGATATGGCGCTTTTCAAGCAGCGCGCAGGCCAGGGCAAGACGTTTGCGCTGCCCGGCAGAAAGATCAAGCGTGGAGAACGTGCCGTCTTCGAGCAGGCTCACCTTGGTTTCCATGTGCAGGGTGCGCAGCACATCCGTGAGCTGGGTCGGGGTGATGTTCAGGCCGAGGGGCCGGGAAAAAAGGTGATAGTCTGTAGGCACAATGGTGAAGAGGTTACGGTAGGATTCCATGTCAACGTCGGAAAGCATGACGTTGTTCAGGAGCATTTCTCCGCTCTCGGGCGCGTACAGCCCGGCCAGCACCTTCATGAAGGTGGACTTGCCCGACCCGTTGCCGCCGCGAATAAACACCAGTTCGCCCTTGCGCAGTTCAAAGCTGTCCACCGCAATGCCGAAAAGCCGTATGCCGTTGCGGTCATGGTAGTCAAAACGCACATCGCGCAGGGCGATGGAGTCAAAAGACGGCACCGTGGGGTCGGCCTGCTGCCAGCGCGCCTTGACTCCCGCGTTTTCAAATGGTTCCGTCACGGCGTCTATCTGCGATTCCACCGCTGCAAGTTCCTGCAGGCTCATTTCTACCTTTGCCATCATGGGCACCGAGGTAATCAGGCTGATGAGCGGGCTCAGGCTGAACATGCACAATACGAGCAAGGAGGAAGTTTCCGACGTTTCGAGGCTCAAAATCTTGGGCATGATAAAAAGTATCAGCCCCAAAATCAGCAGATTGAACATGGCGAAAAATGATATGCCAAGGGCGTGCCTGTGTTCGGTCGCGTCCCGGGCTTCTGATGCCACAGAAAGGTCGGGGATGATCTGCTCGCCAAACAGTGCTGTGGTCCTTGGCTTGTGCATCTTGAGTTGCAGCAGCCCGGCGTAAAGGTCGCGCAGGCCCGCGCAGAAGCGCTGGTCGGCTTGCATGGCTGGCCCCATGTGCGCATGCACCTTGTTGATAAGGTGCAGAAAAATCCAGAACCCCATGGCAAGAAAAAGAAAAACACCCAGCGTACCGGGTATGGAGACAGTTGCCATTTTGGCAAAAGAGAGCACGACCATCACCGTATTGGCCGAGGCAGCCACCAGCATACGGGCCGCTTCAACCACCATTTCGCGTCCGTCAAGCAGGGCGGACTGGATACGGTTTTTGTCCAGTTTTTCATATTCCAGTAGGGAAACGCCGCGCAGCTTGGCGGCAATGCGCATGCGCCATTCCATGATGCCGCGCAGGGCAATCTGTGCCGAGCGCCCTGTGATGTAGCGGAAGAGAAAATAAAAGGAGGCGAGACTCACCAGAAAAGCAAGAAAGGTGCTGAATTCCAGCCCGTCTTCAGAAAGCTGCTGCAAGCCCTGAAGCACAGAAAAAACGGCAAGCCCCTGCATGATGCCTGAGCCGAGGCAGGCGGCGGCAATTTTTTTGCCTTCCTCGCCGGCCTGTTCCCACAGAAGTTTCAGAAAAAGCGATTCTTTCAGTTGCAGCATGTGGTTCTGTGGCCCCGGTGTTCAGGTGCGCCGCGCATTACAGCATGTCCGGCGGTCTTGTATGCGCCCCTTTGCAGTGCAGGGACTCTGACAAATCAATAGGTAACGCTGCCGCAACGGCAGCCACGCCTTTGCCAAGGCCAGGAGCGTACGCTCTGTCAGCCCGCTTCGGCATGCGCACGGCTGGGTACGGCAGGCGTAACAGCCAACACTTCCGTAAGGGCCAGTTGCCCGGCCCATACGGAAGGTTCCGATTCCCGAAACCGTCAGAGATCGCCGAAACTAGGCCGCGTTGGTGTCCGCTTCTTTGGCAGGGGCTTCAGCGGCGGTTTCGTTCTTGGCTTCCTTTTTCATCTTGTTCTTGATCTTGCCGACAAAGGTTTTGCCTTCTTCAACCTTTTCCTTGAAGTAGGTCTTGGCTTCTTCGGTATTGAAATCAATCAGGTTGCCGCCCTTTCTGAAGTGGCGGTCAAAAACCCAGCCAAGGGCATAGGTGCTGGCGCCGCCCATGATGCTGATGGTGGCCGCGCCAGCGGTGAAGCCAATGACCGGAATGCTTTTCAGCAGCGAGGCGGCCAAGGGCACGCTTGCCGTGGTCAGCAGGCCGCCGCACAGCGAAGAAATGATGGATTTGACGCGTTCCTTTTTGAATTCAACGCCGTGGGCCTGGGCCAGCGCGTGAATAAGCTCAATCTGGAGGGCGGAAAGGCCCAGAAAATCTACAAGGGGGACCGGCACAAAACCAATGCCGATAGCGCCGTACACGCGCTTGCGGATGATGGCGTCCACCACTTCTTCCGAAGGGCAGGCGCGTTCGCACGTTTCCGTTTCAGCAGCGGTTTCGGCCTGGCAGGCCATCTGATCTTCAACGCCGTCGACCTTGTTTTCCAACGTATCTTTTGTCATGTGCAACCTCGTTGTGACCGGTTTCAGGGTTACGGGAATTTTATTGAGCAACGGCCGTTTTATCAACGCCCGCCAGTGTGACGTCAAAGAGTTCGTCTGCCGAAATGAGCAGAATCAGCGGTAGATCCATGCCCATCTTCTGGGCCGTCACCAGATTCAGCGCAATCTTGGGCGTGTAGGCCGCAGTCTCAAGCTGGGCATTAGGCGGCAGCAGGCCAAGCTGGGCGGCAATATGGTCAGCATAAAATTTGCCAAGGGGAACATAGTCAAGGGTCGAAAGCCCCATCAGCGCGCCCCTGCGCACGTGTACGCTGCCGTCGCGCGCAAAGGTCTTGATGTGGTGGGCGTTGAGCGTGTCAAAGATGGCCTGCGGGTTGGCCTGCGTCCAGTCAAAGCAGTTGAGGGCCGAAATGTAAAAGGCATCCACGCCAGCTGCCAACAGCCTGTCCACGCCTTTGGTGCACGATTCCATGCTCTCCGCCTTGTCCAGAAAGGGGTACTCCACAAGAGTAAAGCCGCGCTCGCGCGCAACCTCGCGCGCTTCCCGCACGTTGGAGTATGAAAGTCCCTCGGGGCTGTCGTGATACATGATGCCAAGGCGAAGAAAGGGCAGCGCCTCATGAAACAGGGCAAAGACCTTGAACCATTTGTCCTTGGTGTAGCGGATGGTCAGGTTGGCGGCGCCCTTGCCGGTGGCGCGATCCACAATGCCAGCGCCTGCCGGGTCTGCCACGTCAACGCTCATGATGGGCGTTTTGCCGTTGTTTTCGGCAAGCAGGGCCTTGGTGGCCTCTGTTCCCATACTGATGATGACATCGATATTCGGATTTTGCATCAGTTTGCGGGCCTCTGCGCGGTAAACGCTCTCAGAGGCATCCCAGCCGGGGCTGATGTACAGCTCGTCCGGCAGGGTAATGCGGTCGGCAACCCCGCGTTGCCGCAGCGCTTTGATGATTTCTTTTTGCAGCAGGGTAAACTCCCAGTACGGTCCGGCTTCAAAATAGGCCGCAACCTTGAGGCGCGAGGCTTTGGGCTGGGAGGGCGCCGGGGCTGACGCTGTCATCTGTTCCACAGGCTCGCGCTGGGGGGCCGCCTGCACGTTTGCGCACAGGAATATTGCGCAGCAAAACGCTGCGGCAAGTGTGGCGAAGAACGATCCGAGGCGGCTGCTCATGGAACAAAATACCCTATGATGCGTTCTTGGTGACACAGTGGATCCGCCGCTCGGCGGTCCTGCCCAAAAACTGGAGTGGATTTTTTCCAAAATCCGTGTGGAGCAGACAAACTTTGTTATGGCAATCTGCGCTATTGGCGGTGTTGGGCCACACGGATTTTCATCCGGGCGCAACGCCATACGCGCAGGTTTCAACATATCAGAGGAAAAGCGGTATCGTCCACATGAATTTGGGGCGTGCATCGGCATTTCTGCATGTTTTTTGGCGGGTTGCAGGGATCAACGGGCAAGGCAGACCACAACGTCAAGGCAGGAGCTATGAGCCGCCACGCTGCACTGGTAATCCTCTGTTGTTCTGATGTCGAGGCTTGTCCATTGCCCGCCATCCTCAAGCATTGTAGCTGTGCCTTGGGCGGCGTTTGCAGTGAAGGATGCTATCCAGCCGCTGTCTTGCGGCCCGGTGTTTACGCTAAAGCTTTGCAGGGGAATGCTCAGGCCCATGCCCACAGCCTTGATTATGGCCTCCTTGCGCGTCCAGCAGCGGTAAAAGGCCGTTTGCAGCTCCGCCTGGGGCAGGGACAGCAGGTCTTTTTGCTCCTGCGGGTGCAGCTGGCTGGTCAGCTCCGCCGCATCGGGCAGGGGGCGCATGCTTTCCACATCAATGCCCACGCTCGCGCATCGGCAAAGGGCCACCCATACCATGCTGCCCGAATGGCTGATGGAAAAATCAGCGGATACTCCGGGGCAAAAGGGCTTGCCATAAGGGGAGCGGGCAAACTCTGCGACGCAATCCTGCCCAAAGGCGGCGCGCAGCAGACGCCGCGCCAGCGCCCTGCCTGCCAGATGCCGCGCCGCATCTTCTATATGCAGATAGCGTCCGGCCTCTTGTTGCTCCTGTGGGGAGGTGTGTAGCGCGCACTGGCTGGGCCATTCAGCGATGTTTTCAAGCTCCAGGCCAACACACAGGATGGACTTTTCCGGGGCGGACGGTGCGCGCCAGTTGCAAAAATGTTGCGCCAGCACCGCCTAACCCGCCGTATGAAGGGCGCGCGCCATGTGGTCTGCCAATTCCTGCCAGTGATCCTGAACGTAAAAATGGCCGCCGCTGAAGGTGCGCACCGTGCATTGCGCATCTGTCAGGGTTTGCCAGTGCAGGGCGTCAGCCTCGGTAACGAGATCATGGCTGCCAATGGTGGTGTGGATGGGCAAGGGTAACGGGCTGTAGGGGGCGGGCTGCCATCCTTCTATGGCCATAAAGTCAGCGCGGAGCACAGGTTCAAGGTAGTTTCTGAAATCCTGCGACTGCGCAATCTCGGGCGGAATGCCGCCCATGCGGGCCACGTAGTCCCACAGCGCGCCTTTGGGGAGCTGATCAACAGGGGATGAAATCCCGGTGCGCATCCGGCCTGGCGTGGTGGCGGACGAAATGAACAGGGCCGTAGGCAAGGGCAGCGCCGCATCGCAGGCAAAATGCGCGCAAAGAAAGGCCAGCATCCCGCCCATGCTGTGACCGAACAGGGCATAGGGGCCAGTGTGGGCGGCAGAGCGTATCTGTTCCAGCAGGTCGCGCCCCATGCTTTCCATGCTGGTAAGCAGCCGTTCCCGGCAGCGGCGGCCTTTGCCTGGCAGTTCCAGAGGTCTTACGGTGATCCATGCCGGAAAAAATTCGTTGAACCTCGCATAAAAGGCGGTATTGCCTCCGGCGTGGGGAATACAGAAAAGTGTTGTAGCCGTGTGTTGCATGTGTTGCGCCTACAGTTCAACCCATCCGGCATCGTCATCAAGCTTTTGGATGATGATGCGCGAGGCCTGTTCTTCGTGCCCGATGCGGGCATGCATCTGCTTGAGAACAATATTGCCCTCGCTCATGCCGCAGATTTCCAGCTTGCCGATGTCGTGGCCGATTATGTACTTGAAGCGCTTGCCATAGCCGCTGAGTTGCGCCTTTGCCTTGTCCACAATGGCGATGCCCTGCTTGAGCGGCAGTTGAAAATGGTGCCGCACTCGTGAGACCGGCATGCACTGGTACAGATAATACGGGTTCACACCAATGGAAAGCAGACGGTTCATCAGTTTGACAATGTCTTCCGTACTGTCGTTGACGCCGCGCAGCAGCACCGCCTGATTGTTGATGGTGGCCCCGCACAGGCGCAGCCTCTTGATGGCCTCGGCCGAGGTGAGCGTGATCTCGCGCGCATGATTGTAGTGCGTGGCAATGTACAGAGCCTTGCGCTCAGCAAAGGTGCGCAGGGCGTCCATGAGGGTGTCGTCAAAGATGCGTAGCGGATATGTGACCGGAATGCGCGTACCGATGCGTACAAAATCCACATGGTCGATCCCGGCCAGCCCCTCCAGCATTTTTTGCAGCACCGGGGTTGCCAGCGTCAGGGGGTCGCCGCCGGAAAGAATGACGTTGTTGATCTTGGGATGGTCGGCAATGTATTGCAGCGCCCCGGCAAAGTTGCGCAGGGTCTGCTGGCTGGAGTGTCCTACAATGCGGCGGCGAAAGCAGTGGCGGCAGTGCATGGCGCAGCATTCTGTCGTGACCAGCAGTGCAGTGCAGTCGTATTTATGCAGTACGCCATTGCCCTTGTCATGCTTGTCGTCGCCGTAGGGGTCGGCAGTTGTCGCGCCCATGGATCCGGCAACCACCAGTTCTTCCGCATCAGGGAAGCACATACGGCGGATGGGATCGCTGGGATCGTTTTTATCTATAAGGCTCAGATAATAGCGGGGAATGTTGACCGGGTGCACCTTGGCGACTTCACGAAGCGTCGCTTCCTCCTGTGGACTGAAGGTGGCGTATTGCTTCAACTGGTCGATGGTGACGACATTGTTGGCAAGTTCCTTTTTCCAGTCTAGGCATTTCCAGCAAGGTTCAGCTTCCATTATCCCGGCCTCTGTTTGCGGATGGATTTTCTGTTGTTCAGATGTTTTTGGCGTGCCTGAACACCCCGGATATTGTGTTGTTGTTGAAGAAGTGCATTCAATATCGGGGTTTCGCCCTGCTCAATAATTTATGACAAAAACTGTCCAAAGTATATGTAAAACTTGCTAATATGCAGGCTGTGAGCTATTTTGCCCACCATGTTGCACTAAGCGTATTAAAGCCGCAGCGGGGGACGGAATGGCAAAGATTGTGCCTCTAACCGGGTGTCAAAAAGAACTGTGGCTCTCTGCAAAAGCGGCGCTGTCCGACTATGCTGAAACCTCCATTCGGGGTTGTTATCACGTTGACGCCCGGCTCGATCCCGATCTGTTGCGCCAGGCCATCAAGCGTACGCTGCATTTCACGCCTCTGCCCGCCGCCTCCCTGTGCCAGGATGAAGCTGAGCCGTACTTTCTTGTGGGTGAACCGCAGGAGCCTGATTTCAGGGTTCTGGACGCCGCAGCGCAACCGGATCCCGTCGCCGCTGCCGACCGCATGATCGACGAGTTTTTTGAAGAACCGGTCGAAAACCCCCTTATGCGCTACGCCCTTGTCATCACTGGCGAGGCAAGCTGCATCGTTGCCATGAAGTGCTCGCACGTGGTGTTGGACGGGCTGGCATTCTTTTTTCACATAGCTGTCATTGCGGACGTTTACACAGCACTCGCACGCGGAGAAACGCCAGACCTTGGCGAGCCGTGCTCCTGCGAAGAAGCCTACCTTGAAGATCAGGCGCACTGCGCCTCGCCGCGTTTTCAGAAAGACATGGCCTTTTGGCAGGAACACCTCTCCCGCCTGCCAGAAAAACGCCTGCTGCGCGCCCTGCCGGGGCGGCCCGATGTGCTTGGCGAGAGCCGTCACCAGAAGTTTGTGCTGTCAGAAAAAGCCTCGCGCGAAACTTCTGCGCTCATTGCCGCCCACAAGGTCAGCCCTGCGGTGTTTTTTACGGGCGTCTACGCACTCATAGTGTCGTTCATGACTGGAGAAAAAGACATTGTGGCTCTTGCCCCCGTGGCCTACGGGGAGCGGAAGGTGTTGTACCGGCGGCAGGGGGCCATGATGTCGCTGCCGCCCCTGCTGGTGAACGTGCCCGCGCACGATACCCTTGCCGGGCTTCTGGAGGCCATCAGCGCGCAGAATGGCTCGTTTTACCGCCATGTGCGCACGCCTTATCAACTGGCTGCCCGCCAGCTTGAAGGCAAAAACTTTGCCTTTCTGGCAGATACCTTTGTCAATTTTCTGCCCCATACGCCTCCCGGCACGCCGGAATTCCCCATTGTCGAGGCGGAGCAGAGGCATAGCGCCAAGGAGCCGATCCTTTTCGGCACTCTGGTTATGCAGGAACTGCGCTCGGGCTGCTTTTCGCTCACGGTGCGCAACAGTCGCAACCACCTGAGCAATAGGGATGTGGAGCGTTTTGTCGCCCGCGTTGAGAGTGTAGTGGCCCAGCTTGCCGCTGGCATTGAGCCGCCGCAGCTTGATTATCTGCTGGATGAAGAAAAGCGGGAACTCGCGCAATGGCGCAGCGGCCCTGCCAGGACGTATGATATCCGTTCCTTGCCCGAACTTTTTGACACTGCTGCGGATGCCTTTGCCGAGCGCGTTGCCGTCAAGGACGAATGGGGCAATGCCCTTTCGTACGCGCAGGTGCGGGAAAATTCCCTGCGTTGCGCCTCGTGGCTGGCTGGGCAGGGCGTTACCCGGGGCGGCATTGTGGCTGTGTCGGCGCAGCGCACGGCCAATCTGCCCGAAGTTGTGCTTGGCATCCAGCGGCTTGGCGCAAGCTATCTACCCATCGACCCCAAGGCCTCACCCGAGCGCATGGCCTATATTGTGGAAGACGCCGGAGCAGACATCACGCTTGATCTGGCCGACCTTGCCTACCGCCAATCCCCAATAACGCCCCTGCCGCAAGCGCCCCGGGTAGAGGATGGAGCCTACCTGATCTACACCTCCGGCTCCACGGGCAAGCCCAAGGGGGTGCTGGCTCCGCACGGCGGCTTTGCCAATATGATTCAGGGGCAGATCGAGCTTTTTGGCGTACAGGCAGATGACCATGTCTTGCAGTTTGCGCCGCCCATTTTTGACGCCTCGTTGTCGGAAATGTTCATGGCTCTGCTGGCAGGGGCCGCCCTGTACCCGGTGAGCGACCAGTGCCGCAACGCGCCCTGGACGCTGCGACAGTACATGATTGATAACGACATAACCGTTGTCACCCTGCCGCCCTCGTACCTCAATCTTTTTGAGGGAGAGCCCTTCCCCGGCTTGCGAGTGCTCATAACGGCGGGCGAGCCGCCGGTGGTGGGCGATGCCCTGCACTATGCCAAGGGCCTGCGTTATTTCAACGCCTACGGGCCCACGGAAACGTGCGTCTGCGCGGCCATGAAGGAAGTTTTGCCCTTTGAGCCGCAACCCATCAGCGTGGGCAACCCCATCCCCAACGTGACGCTTTCCATCCGCAATGGCGAGGGGCGCGAGATGCCCGCAGGCATGGCGGGCGAACTGTGGATAGGCGGGGCAAGCCTTGCCATCGGCTACCACAACAAGCCTGAAATGACGGAGCAGCGTTTTATCCACCTGCCGCAGGAAAAAAACACCCGCTTTTACGCGTCTGGTGATCTGGCCTTATGGTCGGACAGGGGCGAAATCCTGCTGCTGGGCCGCGCTGACGATCAGGTGAAGATTCGCGGCAACCGGGTGGAGCTGGCCGAGGTGGCCTGCCTGCTTGAAAGCTGTGAAAGCGTCAGTCAGGCGGCGGTGCTGGCCGTCAAGGATGCGGGCGGTCAGGCCAGCCTTGCGGCTTTTTTTGTGCTGCGGCCCGGCGCATCCATAGAAACGGTGGTTTCGTGGAGCAGAACAAGTCTGCCGCCCTACATGGTGCCCTCGGCCTGGCACGTGCTTGAAGCCATGCCCCTTGCCCCCACAGGCAAGATAGACCGCAAGGCTCTGCAAAATATTGCACGGCGCGGTGAAGCGCAGGGCGGCAGTGACCGTAAGCCCCATGCTGGGCTTCTGGAGATTTTTGAGCGCGTCCTTGGCCGGGCCTATGATCCCGAAAAAAGCTTTTTTGCCCAGGGCGGCAACAGCCTTAACGCCATGTCGTTGCTGCATGCCATCCGCAAAACTTTTAACGTTGATATCTCCTTCCGCAGTTTTGTCAGCTGCGAGACGCTGTTTGATGTGGAAGCCCTGCTTGGCGGCGTTCGTGCGGAGTCGGCCCTTGCGGATATTGAAAGCGCGCCGCTCAGCACCGGGCAGTTCCGCATCTGGGCCTACCAGCAGGTGAACGAAGGCTCCATCGACTACAACATGCCCCTGCTGCTTGAACTGCACGGCGACAGAACAGCGGATTTTCTGGAAGGCCTGCGCAGGGCCGCCAACGCGCAGGAGCTTTTTCACTGCACAGTGGCGGGCGATATAGACAATCCCCATTTTGCGCGGGGCAAGGGCGAGGTCTATCTGTGCAGCGTGACCATTGCCGATGCGCGCGAAGCGGCGGTGTTTTTTGACCAGCAGATACACACGCCTTTTGACCTGCGTGTGGAGCCGCCCGTGCGCCTTGTGGCCGCTGTTTTGCCGCAGTGCGTTCAGGTGCTGGTGCTGGTGCACCATGTGGCGGGCGATGGCGAAACCCTTGAAATTCTGCTGCAAAATGCCTTGCGTTACTTGAGGGGCGAACCGCCCGTGCGCGGTCTGCTGGCTGTGCAGGAGACTTTTTGCCGCAGGCAGGCTGCCTATGCAGCATCGCCAGCCTGCGCAGATGATGCGGCCTACTGGCAGGAGGTGCTTACGCCGCCAGTGCCCACGGTGAATCAGGCGGCAGGAGCCGCCAGCCGCAAAGGCGCCATGATCGGCGTTGATCTTGATGCGGAAACCGCGCAGGGATTTGAAATCCTGGCAAAAAATTCTGGCGCGAGCGTACTGGCCTGCTTTGTGGCCTTGGCGGGGCGCGCGCTCTGCCGCCGTTTTGAAAGAAAAGAACTGCTGCTGGGTGTGCCCATGGGGCTGCGCGAAACGCAGGACGAATTCTGCGCTGCCGGGTTCTACGTCAACACCGTCCCCCTGCGTGTGCGCCTTGACGGCCTTGAAGACAGCGCCGCCGTGGCCGATGCCGCCCGGCAGATGCGCCAGGCCATTGAACACAGCCGTTATTGCGCTGCGGATATCGTACCCGAATTTTTGGCAACACATGCGCATTTTGAACCTGTGGGTGTTCCGGGGCTTGAACTGAACCGGTTGGAGCTGGAATTGCGGGCCAGCAAGCTCACAGCCAGCTTTACCCTCGTAACGGGCACGGCTTCGCGCATTGTGCTGGAGTACGACGCGGGTTGCATAGCCGATGCCCCGGCCCTGCTGGATGATCTGGCGCAGAGCATGCGCCGCGCCTGCGAAGGCCTTGCCCGCCGCAATCCCCGGCAGGTATTGGCCGATGCCTGGCGCGAGATACTGCACCCCGGCAGTTCCAGCGCAGTGCAGGAAGAAAGCGACTTTTTCCGCGATGGCGGTGATTCCATCAAGGCTATCCAGATAACGGGCATTCTGCGCCGCAGCGGCATAACTGCCCTGAGTGCGCCGGATTTTTTGCGCAAGCCCCACTTTGGCGATCTCTGCATTCTGCTGGAAAGCGCCGACAGCGAGCTTTCTGCCGCGCAGGCGATGGACTACACGCCTGTTGCCCCTGGCGAGCAGGTTCCCCTGCTGCCTTTTGCCCGCTATTTCCTGGGTGCGCATCCCCTTCACTGGCAGCAGTTCTTCATGATGCTGCCGCTGGAAATCCGCGCGGATGTGCCAACGGCGACCATTGAAGCATGGCTGCAAACCCTGCCGGAAAATCATGAATCCCTGCGCATGGCCTTTGCGCCGGATCATGCCGTGCTGCTGGCTGAGCCGCAAAAAATAATCCTGCACTGCCGAGATGTTGCCGACACTGTGGAGCAGACAAGCCTGCTGCGCGAGGCGGTGGGGGAGATCACGGCGGGCCTTGATGCATCATGCGGCAAAACTCTGGGGGCCATGCTGGTCCGGCACGGCGAGAGGCGCTTCTTGCTGCTGGTGGGGCATCATCTTGCACTGGATGCGCTTTCGCTTGAAACCCTGCGGCAGGGCTTGCTCCATTACTGCCGGACAGGCAAAGCCCAGCGAGAAACGCACGGTCTTGGTCTGCGCGCTCGCGAGGTTGAGCGCTTGCGCGCTGGCGGGGTATTCCCTTCTGCGGCGCAGCGCGCCTTGTGGCAGGCTGCCTGCGTAGAACCATGCGTACCCTTGCGCGCTCTTTTGTCCCAGAGCCGGGACAGGGCAGCCAGCCGTGCCCGTCTGGCTGCGCAGCTTGAGGGCTTCCGGCTGGAATACTGCACCGATGCCAAGGCCGATCTGCTGTCCGCTCTTGCCTGCGCCCTGCATGCTCAGGGGCAAAAGGGGGCGGTGCGCGTAACGCTTGAGAGCCACGGGCGCGATGAGCTTTTGCCGGGCTTTGACGCCAGTCGCAGCCTTGGCTGGTTTACGGCAGTCTGCCCCATGCCGCTTGAGCCTGCCCTGAACTGCCCGCAGGCCCGCGAAGTCCTCGGCCCCTGGCTGGCACAGCATTTCAGCCCGGAAAATTGCAATGCCTATGGATACTTGCGGCAGGAAAACCCGGCTGAATTTGGATATACGGCCCAGATTGCCTTTAACTATCTGGGGCGTGTGACGGGCCAGCCTGACGAAGAGGCCTCTCTGATGCTCTCGGCTCTGGCTCCGGGGCTTATCCCCGAACTTGTCCACGCCGATATGGAGGCGGATGCCCCGCTGGAGCTTTCGGTCTTCTTTGATCAGCAGGGCGTCCTGCACCTCGGGGCATGGTTCAGCCCTCACTGTCTCCCGTATGATTGGGTTTTCGGCTTGCTCCAGAGTTGGCTTGCCGCCCTGAAGACCCTGCCCGCCTATCTGCCGCAGCAGACCCTGGACGCCATTTTTGCCGCCTGCGGCTGCCATGCGGACGAAGTGGAGCGCATCGCGCAGCCGGATGCCGGACATGCCCCCTTGCTGTATCAGTCCCTGCTTGCGCAACCAGGGGTTTATACCCAGCAGGTGGAATTTCATTTTCGCGGCCCGGTGGATATTTTTGCGCTCATGCGCGCGTGGGAAGCGCTCACCGCGCGGCACGAAAGCCTGCGTTCCCTCTTCCCCATGCCCGTGGAGGGCGAATTTTACCGCGTGGTGTTGCTCAAGGGCCGCACCAGCCTTGAGTTCCACGACTTCTCCCATTTGCCGGAGGCCGAGGCCGAAGCGGAAGCGCAGGCCCTGCTGCGTGCGGAACGGCAGCGCGGCTTTGACGTACAGCGCGGCCCTCTGCTGCGGGCGCGGTTTTTCCGCCGGGGTGGCGACCGCGTGGTCATGAGCTGGTGCTTCCACCATCTGCTTATGGACGGCTGGTGCATGGGCGTACTGCTACGGGAGCTTTTTGCCCTGGCCGGGGCCAAGGGCGGGCCGGAGAACAGCCGTTTGCCGGAGCCTTTCCCGCTGGAAATCTATTCCCGCTGGCGCGCGCAGTTTGATGAACGTGCGGCGCGGGCCTACTGGGCCGGATTGTTGCAGGATTTCAACGGACCGACCGGGGTTGAGCTGGCCCAACCAGTTCCCCATGCTGGCGCTTCCGGGGAATTTGACGAGCCGCAGACAGTGGAACTGGAGCTGGACGCCGCCCTGAGCGCCAGCCTGCAAGAACTGGCAAAAACGGAGGCGGTGACGCTCTCCGCCCTTGTTCAGGTTCTGTGGGCCATTGTGCTCGGCAATGCCAACAATGGCTGCCGCGATGTGGTCTTTGGCGTGGTCACTTCCGGCCGCCCGGCAGAGCTGGCGGGCATTGAGTCCGCCGTGGGGCTGTTCATCCAGACCTCGCCGCTGCGTGCGCGCTGGACAGCCAGCGACTCCCTCGGCGCGCTGTTGGCCCAGGTGAAAGAGCAGAGTCTGCAACAGATGCGCTATGGCTATGTGCCCCTGGCGGCACTGGGCAGAAATCTGCTCGACCACCTGATGGTCTTTGAAAATTATCCTGTGGATACGAGTTTTGATCACAATCGTGTTGAACTGCGCGACATGCGCGGTTTTGAAAAGCTGCCTTACGCCCTTGGCATTTCGGTTATTCCCGGCGTGAATCTGCGTTTCCGCTTTTTGTATGATCCCGATCGGTTGCCAGAGGAGAGGGCGCTTGCCCTGCGCAACGCGCTGCATGCCGTGCTTGCGGCAACGGCTTCAGGGGCCGCGCGTACCTGCCTTGCGCTGGAAGACGCGGCGAACAACGCGTTGGCGGACGCAGAAAGGCCCGTCGGAGAGCAGGACGGAGCAGAGCCGTGCGTTGCAGAAAATGCGCCCGATAACGCTGCCGTCACAGCCGTGCAAGCCCTGGCCCCGCAGGCGCTGGATGTGGCGGATCTGGCGGAAACCGTGCGCGCGGCCTATGTCGCTGTGCTCGGTTGCCCTGTGGATTCTGTGGATGCGGATTTTTTCCAGCTTGGCGGTCACAGCCTCATAGCCATGAGTCTGCTCTCGCAGTTGAGCAAAAGCCTCTCCGTGGCAGTGGGCATAGAGGACGTGATGGGTTATCCCAGCCCGCGTGCCTTGGCCTCCCGCATAGGCAGTCTGGCAAAACCGGATGCTGTTATTCCGCGAGTGGAAGGACTTGCAGCCTACCCCCTGTCGCCAGCCCAGCAGCGTATCTGGTTTCTGCAAAAGCTGCATGAGGGCGGTCAGGTTTATGTGATTCCTTTTGCTGCGCTGCTGCGCGGCCCCGTTGATGCCGTGGCCCTGCAAAAGGCGCTGACCCTGCTTGAAGAAAGGCACGATGCCCTGCGCCTGCGCGTGGCGCTGGATACGCCGGAGCAAAGCCTTGCCCCTGCTGGCGGTCTGCGGCTTGAGTGCTATGATACGCCCCTGACCGATGCAACATATCTGGGCATGAGCCTGCCTCTGGGGCCGGAAAGGCCCTTGGTGCGCGTGGCCCTGTTCCGGCAGGAGGATGGCAGCCACGCGCTGCTGTTCTGCTTCCACCACATCATATTTGACGGCTGGTCGGCGGAAGTTATCACCCGCGAACTCAACGAAGCCTACGGCGCGGTGTTGCAAGGCAGTGTGCCGCAGTGGCGGCCTCTGGATCTGGATTTCGCAAGCTACGCCCTGTGGGAATCGCAGCGGGAGGCGGAAGGTCTTGAGCAGATATGCAGTGACCTCTCGCCCCTGCCGGAGCGTCTGCGCCTGCCGCTGGATTACCCCCGCCCGGCAGTGCAGCGTTTTGAAGGAGCCGTGCAAAGCTTTGATCTGGGGCTTGAGCGCAGCCATGCCCTCAAGGACTGGGCCCTGCGGGCCGGGGTAACGGTATTTCCCGTGCTGCTTGCGCTGGTGGATGCCTTTTTGCTCCGCCATACCGGGCAGGACGACATTATTGTAGGCTGCCCTGCGGCAAACAGGGAGCATGAGCAGGTTCAGGGACTTGTGGGCCTGTTTGTCAACACGCTGGCGGTGCGGGCGCGCATGAACGCGCAGGGCGGCTTTGCCGAACTGGCAGGCACGGTGGATGCCGCGTTCAGAAAATCATTGTCCGCGCAAAACTGCCCCTTTGAAAAAGTTATCGAAGCCGTGGGGGTGGAGAGAAATGCCGCGCGCAATCCCGTGTTTGACGTATTTGCCGCGCTGGAAGACGCAAGCTGGAACAATTTTGGCCGCCCCCCCCTGTGCATGGAGCCTCTGCCTCTGCCGCACCTGTGCAGCAAGTTTGACCTGAGTTTTTACTTCAAGGAGCGGTCGGACGGCGGCTATACGGTGGATGTGGAATACTGCACCGAGCTTTTCAGCCCGCAGACAGTCCGCCGCATGACCGAGCGCCTGCTGACCCTTGCGGACGCCGTGCTGGCTGATGATGCAAAACCCTTGGCCGAACTGGATATTCTGCCAGCGCGGGAGCGCGCAGAACTTGCCAGCTTTAATGATACGGCGGAACCGCTGGATGTTGCCGCCGACATGGACAGCCGTTTTCGCGCTCAGGCTGCCCGCACTCCCCATGCCATGGCAGTGATGGACGCCGCAGGCACGGCTGTTTCCTATCGGCAGTTCAACGTACAGGTGGATGCCGTGTGCGCATGGCTGCAAGGGCAGGGCGTGGCGCGCGGTCAGTATGTGTGCGTGTGCTTTGAGCGCTCGCCCGCAATGCTGGCCTGCATTTTTGCCGTTTTGCGGCTTGGGGCAGTCTATGTGCCGCTTGCCGCCACATTGCCTGATGAACGCATGCGGTCCGTGTTTGAAGACCTCGGACAGTGCGTAGTGCTGTGCGAAGCGCGCTTTGCGGAGGCCTTCCGCAAAAATTTGCAGGACGGGCAGGACGGGCAGAATGGGCAGTGCGGCCAGCGCGTGCTCTCCCCTGATTTTGAGGCGCTGGTCGCTGGGGCGCAGGTGCCGGGCGCTGTTCCTCATTATGAAGCGGAACCCTTGCCGCCGGATTCCCCGGCCTACGTGATCTTTACTTCCGGTTCCACCGGGCGGCCCAAGGGCGTGCCTATCGAACACGCCAGCGTTGCCAACCGTCTGTTGTGGATGCAGTCGCGCTTTCCCATCGGGCAGGGCGACGTGGTGCTGCAAAAAACCACCATCACCTTTGACGTGTCGGTGTGGGAGTTGTTCTGGTGGTCGTGGCAGGGCGCGGGCATTGCCCTGCTGGAACCGAATGCGGAGAAAAATCCCGCCCTCATCGTGCAGGCCATAGAGGCCCGCCGGGTCACGGTGCTGCATTTTGTGCCGTCCATGCTGCGGGCCTTTCTGGATCATCTGGAGGGGCACCCCGGCGATGTGCGCAGGCTGCGGTCATTACGCTACGTGTTTACCAGCGGCGAGGCCTTGCCCCGCGAGCTTGTGGCGCGGTGGAACGCCCTGACGCATGCGGATCAGTTGCAGGTGGAACTGCACAATCTCTACGGCCCCACCGAGGCGACCGTGGACGTGTCGTGGCAGCCCTGCCTGAACACGCCGCCCCATGCGGTACCCATTGGCCGTCCGGTCAGCAATACCCGGCTGTACGTGCTGGATGCCTGCAAGAACCCTGTGCCGCTGGGCGTAACGGGCGAGATTTATATCTCGGGCATACAGGTTGCCAGAGGTTATCTGAACAGGCCCGACCTCACGGCCCAGCGGTTTATGGATGATCCTTTTGCTCCCGGCAGCCGGATGTACCGCACGGGCGATCTGGGGCGCTGGCTGGCTGATGGCGGCATTGAATACCTCGGGCGCAACGATGATCAGGTGAAAATTCGCGGCTTCCGCATTGAGCTTGGCGAGGTCGAGGCGGCGCTTGGGCGTTGCCGGGGCGTGTCGCAGGCAGTAGTGCGGATGGGCCGCATTGGCGAATACGCGGCGCTTGAGGCCTTTTTGCTGCCGCAGGGCGGCGCGCGGCTTGATCTGGCGGGCATCCGCGCGGAGCTTGCGGCCCTGCTGCCCAACTACATGTGCCCGTCCCGTTTTTTTGTGGTGCAAGACATCCCGCTGAGTCCCTCGGGCAAGGCCGACCGCAAGCGCTTGCAGGGTCAGCCCTTGCTGGCGGGTGGAGAAAGGAGCGCCGTCCCTGAGCATGCCCCGGATGCATTGCAGTCTGGCCTTCAGTCTGGTCTGGAATCCGGCATCTCTCCCGCACTGATTGAAGCCGTGCGCGAAGTGTGGCGGCAGGTCATGCCAGAGGTGCAGGCCGAGCCTGATCTGGGATTTTTTGACGCGGGGGGCAATTCGCTCCTGCTGGTGCGGCTGCACACCCTGCTGGACAAGCAGTGGCCGGGAATATTCACGCTGGCGGGGCTTTTTTCAGAAAGCACCATCCGCGCCCAGGCCGCCTTTATTGCGCGTGTGCATCAGGGTGGCAGTACGGTTGCAACCCGCCATGCAACCACAGCGCCCATAGCCATTATCGGTATGGCCGTGCGCCTTGGCGATTATGCCGATGTGCAGAGCTTCTGGCGCGATCTTGCCAGAGGCGCGGACAAGAATATTCCCATGCCCGAAAAAAGGCGCGGCGAAACGCGGCAGATTTTTGATGCCGTGGGCCTTGCCTTTGACGATGCCCGCCTGCGTGAGGCGGCCTATCTTTCGGACATTTCCTCCTTTGATTACCGGCGGTTCGGGCTTTCGCCCAACGATGCCAGCCTGCTTGACCCGGCCCAGCGCGTTTTTCTTGAAACAGCCCTGCGTGCCCTGGACGATGCGGGCTACGGCGGCAACGCCCTGGAAAACGCCGATGTGGGCGTTTTTGTGGGCGCAAGCCCGGTGCGCCTGTTCCAGACTGCCGTGACGCGGGCCTTTCCCGATCTGGCGGAGCAGACCTACCTGCTCAATGTGCCTTCCAACGTGCTGGCCCGTCTGAGCTACATGAAAAACTGGCACGGCCCTGCGGCCAGCATTGATACGGCCTGTTCGTCTGTGCTGGCGGCCCTGCATCAGGCCTGCCGCAGCCTGCACGAGGGCGAGTGCGCCGTGGCCCTTGTGGGCGGCGCGCATGTTATTGATCTGCCTGTAAAGGCCGATGCGCCCTTTGCCATCGAGTCTGCCTCTGGGCGCACCAGAACCTTTGACGCCGGGGCCGAAGGCGTTGGTGCGGGCGAAGGGGCGGCGGTATTTCTGCTCAAGCCGCTGGACGCCGCACTGCGCGATCACGATGCCATACATGCGGTGATCCCCGGCAGCGCCGTCAATCAGGACGGCAAGTCCTCCAGCATGGCCGCGCCCAATCCTGAGGCGCAGGCCGAGGTCATTGACCGAGCTGCACGGAACGCGGGCGTCTCACTGGCGGACATCCAGTTTTTTGAGGCCCACGGCACGGCTACTGTTCTGGGCGACCCGGTGGAAATTGAGGGCCTGCGCAGGGCCTTTGCCCGGCAGGGCGCGCGGCGGGAGCACAAGGCGCTTATCGGTTCGGTCAAGGGTAATCTGGGGCATCTGGATGCCGCCGCTGGTGCTGCTGGCCTTGCCAAGGCCGTGCTCTGCCTTGAAAACGGCCTTGTGCCGCCGCAGCCGCATTTTGAGCGGCCCAATCCCCATATTGATTTTGAGGCCGCGCCCGTGCGCGTGGCGCAGATGCTTGAGCCGCTGCCCCCGCAGGAACGGCCCTGGCGTTGCGGCGTCAGTTCCTTCGGCCTCAGCGGCGTAAATACCCATGTGATTGTGGCGGAGCATCAGGCGCAGCCTTTGCCGCAGGACGACGGGCACTGGCAGTGCGTTGTGTTTTCCGCCCCGGACGAAACCTCGTTGCAGGACTATGCCAGGGCGGTCGCGGCGGCTGTGGCGCGCAACGAGGGCTGGCCCCTGCATGCCATTGCCGCCACCCTCATGGCAGGGCGGGATGCCCTGCCTGTGCGCGCGGCCCTTGTGGCGCGTTCCCGGCAGGAACTGCTTGAACAGCTGGACGCAGGGGTCTCGGGTGTTGCCGTACCCAGCGCGGGCCGCCAGGATAGCCGGAGCGGCATGGAAGACGCCCTTCCCGGCGCATTCTTAACCTCGCTGGAAGCGGCGCAGGCAGCCGCCAGCGCTTTTCTTGCCGGGGCAAGCCTCGCGTGGCCCGCAGAAAGGCCCGTCTACAGGGTGCATCTGCCCGCAGCTCCTCTCGTCGCCGCTACATCGTGGCCGCGTTTTGCAGCGCATTTTCTTTCCGAGCCTGTTATGACGCCTGCCGGAAAGGCCTTTGCCCTTGCCGTGGACAGGCCGGATTTCTGGCCTGCGGCGGAGCACAGGCTTGAAGGCGCCCCCTTGCTGGTGGGCATGAGCCTGCTGGATTGTCTGGGATGGATTGGCGGAGCCGCTCCCCTGAGCCTGCACGGCCTGCGCTGGCGCAAGCCCCTAACCTGCGGCCCTGGATGCCGTGCGGTGCTGCTGGCGCAGGAGCAGGGCAATGCCCTTGCCGTGGAATTGCACCACTTTGAACCTGCCACCCGCAATTCTGGTGAGGCTTCCACGAAAGGACAGACCACCGGCACATGGAGCGTGGCCGCCAGCGGTCTGGTGCGCGGCGGAATTGCCCGCCCTGCAGCATTGAACCTGTCAACATTGCGCGAAAGCCTGCACGAAATAGCGCAGCAAGATACGCCGGAAGATTCGCCGCTCATGGTCAGCGGGCGGTGGCAGTGCCGCAAGGCGCTCTGGGCGGCGGAGGACGGCAATACCCTGCTGGCAGAGTTGAGCCTGCCCGAGGCCTATCGGGCGGATTTCAATACCTTCCGCTGGCATCCGGCCATGATGGACATTGCCGCAAGCCTTGCCCTGCGCGGCGCTTACGGCTTTGTGCCCGCTGGTTGCCGCATGGTGCGGCTCCACAGCCCCCTGACCGCGCAGGCCTTTGCGCTGGTGCGTGTCACCGACCGTCAGCAGGGCATGATCGTGGCCGACTGCACGGTGACGGACGCCATGGGGCAGATTGTTGCGGAGCTTGAAGGAATGACCTTTATGGCCCTGCGCAAGGGCCAAACCGCTGGCATATCCGGCCCGGATACGCCGCAGATGCATCCTTTGCATGGTGATCTGCCGCAGCCGGAACTGTACGCCATTGGCTGGAACCAGGCCGATCTGGAAGGCTCTGTTGCCGGGCCGCAAAACATGATCTTGCTTGGCGGTCAGGGGAGCCTTTTGGGTGAAGCCTTGGCGCCGCTTGCGCACGCGCACCGTCCCTTGCCCTTGCAGGCGGATGAAGCCCGCGCTCTGGCGCGTGAAATCCTTGCTGGCCCCACAGACCATCTGCTCTGGCTGCCCAGCTTGAAGTCTGGCGCGCAAAACGACACGTGGCCGCTCTGCGCCCTGTTGCAAGAGGTTTGCAGTGGTGGTCTGCGCCGACCCTTGCGCGTCACCGTTGTGGGCAGCGGGGCCTTTGTGCCGGATACCCCCGCCCATGAACCGCATCAGGAATGTTTGCCGCAGGGCGCATTGTATATGGGGCCGCTGCTCTGTCTGCCGTGGGAAGAACCCAGGATTTCCTGCGCCTATGTGGAGCTTGAGGAGCAGAACGCAGCTTCCGTAGCGGCCCTTGCGGCCAGCCTCGGGCTGGTTGACGGGCCGTATGTGGCGGCTTGCAACGGCACTGTGCGTGTGCGTAAGCTGGTCAAGCTGCCGCCTGCGCCTGCCTCTGCTGCCATGCCTGCCATCACAAAGGACGGTTGCGTGGTGATTACCGGCGGCCTCGGGGGCATGGGCCAGACGCTGGCGCGTCAGATTTATGAGCGTTATGGCGCGCACGTGGTTTTGCTGCACAGAAGCAGCCAGTTGCCGCCCCATGCGCTGGAGGGCGTGCCCTTTGCCGCCTTCCGCTGCGATGTCACGGATGCCGCGCAGGTTGAAGAGGTTTTTGCAAAAATCCGGAGCGAGGTCGGCCCGGTGCAGGGTGTCATTCATACGGCTGGCGTGGCTGGCAGGGGCTACCTGCTGACCAGTGAGAGGCAGGGATACGAATCCGTGCTGGCCCCCAAGGTGGCTGGAACCTGGAACCTGCACAAGGCAACCCTTGGTGATGATCTGGCCTTTTTTGTGCTGGCTTCATCGCGCACGGCCCTTGTGGGCGCGCCGGGGCAGAGCGACTACACAGCCGCCAATGCCTTTTTGAACGCCTTTGCCGGGTATCGCCGCCGCCTTGGGCTGCCCGCGCTTTCCATCAACTGGAACACATGGTCGGGTGTGGGCATGGCTGTTCGCGAGGGACTTGGCAACGGGCCGGAGGCCGCGACCATGCTTGCGCCTCAGCAGGCCCTTGCCGTGCTTGAGGCTGCGCTCGCCAGCGGCGAGGAGCTTGTGGCTGTGGGCATGACGGGCGAAAACGCAGAGGATTTCGCCCTTAACGGCCTGCCCGGCAGCGCGTCAATCAGCAGCAGTGCGGCGAAGGGCAATGCCACGCAGGCGCAACCCGGCGTTAATGCCGACAGTCTTGATGGGGCAGCTCTGCTTGAGATTATCCGCGATTGCCTTGGATATGACAGACCGCTGACCAGAGAGGACGACTTTTTTGATCTGGGTGGCGATTCCATTGCCGCAACGCGTATTGTGAACCGGCTGGACAAGGAGGCGGGGCTTGCCCTCGCTGTGGCGGATCTGCTGGAAAGCGACACCCTCGGTGATATTGTCGACTGCGCCCTTGCCTCGCGCAAGCCAGCGCAGCCGCTGCAAAAGAACGAGGAAACAACACCAGTTCTGGATAAGTACCCCGTGGGCAACGAGCAGCTTGCCATCCTGTATGCCGACATGGTCAGCGAGGGCGATCTGGGTTTCAACCTGCCAGCATTCCTTGTGATGCCGCCAGATGCAGATGCGGCGCGACTTGAAAAGGCCCTTGCCCAGATTGTGGCGCGGCATGAGGCGCTGCGCACCAGCTTCTGCGACTTTGAGGCCGAGCGTCCGGCCATGATTATTCATCCGTTTACGGGATTTACCCTTGAAGAAAGGCGCATCCCCGATCTTGCGCACAAGGATGACATTATCCGGCCCTTTAACCTGCGCAACGAAACAGGCTTTCGCGCCTGCCTGCTTGTGACCGATGCGGGTGAAAAGATCTTGTTCATTGACCTGCACCACGCCCTTGGGGACGGCAGAACCATGTCGCTGCTCAATGTGGAGCTGTACCGCCTGTATCACGGGCTGGAGCTTGCGCCTGTGACCGCGCAGATGAAGGATATCGCCTGGCGGCAGGTCATGCATCCCGATCCCGAAGCGGCAGCCTACTGGCAGAATATTTACAAGGGTGAATTGCCTCGGCTGGACCTGCCCGCATCGCTTCCCCGGCCCCGGGTGCACACGGGCAGAGGCGGCACGTATGAATTCGACCTCGCGCCGGAACTTGTGCAGGCCATCAAGGGGTTGGCCCGCAGGGAAGGATTGACCAACTATCAGGTTTCGCTCTGCGCCTGGAGCCTGCTGGCGCAGGCCTACACCGGCTCGCAGGATATTGTGGTCGCTGTTTCAATGGACGCGCGGGGCGAACATCTCAACACTGCGGGCATGCTGGCATCAGTGCTGCCGTTGCGTTTCAGCGTGGACCCCGACCAGCCTCTTTCCGCCCTGCTGCGCGCCACGCGGCAGGTCAGCAACGAGGGCATGCGCCACCGCGCCTACATCCTTAACAATCTGCTGGCCGACCTCAGGCAGACTGCATGGCCGGACAGATCGCCCCTGTCGGAGATCATCCTCTCGTACATGAACTTTGAATTTGCCGCCGAAGGGCAGGGCCTGTTTGAATCCCTGCGGTTCAGCAAATTCTCCAGCAAGACGGATCTTTCCATCTTTGTGAGCGATATTGGTGAGAGCATAAGCATTGCCCTTGAATACTACGCAGACCTGTTCAGCGAGGCCGATGTGCTGCGCATGGCCCGCGATTATGTGCATATGCTTGAGCTTATGACCTCCGCGCCTGCGGGTGCGCCGCTGCACTTTACACCTACTGACCTGCCGTGCGCCGCTGGCGGTGCGGTCAGCCTTGAAACGTGCGAGGCCTTGGCCCCGGCAGCCGTGCGGCAGGGCATTGAGGCCGTGGCGGCTGGCAAGGGCGCATCTGCCGAGGCTGTGTTGCTGGCGGTGTTTGCCGTGCTGCTGGGCAAGGTGACCCAGCAGGAGCAATTAGTGGTGGAAGTGCCGCCAGAGCGCGCCATCAGGTTCCGCATTGACGACAATATGGAGTTTGAAGAATTGCTGGCCTTCACGCAAAAGGGGCTGACGGATAAGGTCGGTATGGGTGATGTTGACCACGGGGTCTCTGGCCTTGCTGATGATGACATGCCCCTCATGCAAAGTGCCCTGCGTCTGGGTTTTGCATTTGCGCGGGGGGGCGTCTCTATCCCTGATGCGCAAGGGAGGGGGTATGGTCTTTTCTGCTCGGTCCAAGAACAGAAGGAAGGTCTGGCCCTGCATTTTGCGTATGATCCGCAGCAGCTTGGCGCGGAAACCGCTCAGGACTGGCTGACTTATTACGGGAATTTTCTTGAAGGCATAATTGAAGGGGCGGCATGATGAAGTTATCGGATTTTTCCTTTGCCACTCCAGAAAAAAAATCTGCAAGGCCAGAGTCTGCCAGTATTTCCTGCTCTGGCCCGCATACTGCGAGCGCCACGCAGGCAGGGGGGGAGTTTGCCAGCCTTGAGCATCTGTTCCGCAGCATTGCTGACGCAAGGCCAGAAGCCGAAGCTCTGACCGGGGGCGGCCCTGGGCTGACCTTCAGGGAGCTGGACGTTCTTTCGGAGCGCATTGCCCGTTTCATCCTTGCGCAGGGTTATGGGCACGAGGCTGTGGTGGGCGTACTGTGCGCGCGCGGCGCGGTGTATCTGGCTGCGGCTCTGGGCGTCATGCGGGCCGGCGCGGTGTACCTGCCCGTGGAGCGCGAGCAGCCGCAAGGCCGCAAAGAGGCCATGCTGCGGCCTGCAAGCCTGATTATTGCCGACAGCGCCTGCCTGCGCGAGGCCGAGTATTTTCACTACAGAAATCCCGGCATCCGGCACGTACTCTGCCTTGATGCGCAGGAGTATGACGATGCCGCCGAAAAAGGCACAGGCCTTGTGAGCACGGAATACTGGGAGCAGGTGGCTCAGGCTGGCAGCGACATGGGCTGGAAGAGTGACTTTGACTCCGCCCCCTGCCCGCAAAGCGAACTCGCGGCCATGGCCGCTGCCGTACTTGAAAAATGCGGGCTGGCTCACAAAGCAGAGGCTCCCAGCGCGGAAGATTCCCGCGCAGGCTGCAAAGTGCTGGATGTGGGCAGCGGGTCTGGTTGCGTGGCGCAAGCGCTTGCCAAGGCCGTGCAGGAATATGCGGCTGTGGATCTGGCCCGCAATGAACTCAGCCGCCTTGCCAGTTTTGACGCTGCCGCCAGGGTGACGCCGTATCGTATGGAAGCGGCGGACATTCATTTTCTTGAAGGTCAGGCCTTTGACGTGGTGGTCATGAACGGCGTGGTGGAAAATTTCCCCGGCTACAACTATCTGCGCAGGGTGCTGCATCACGCCGTGGAGATGCTCACGCCTGACGGCCTCGTTTTTGTGGGGGCGGTGCGCGATCTGGATTGCCGGGACGACCTGCGGGCTGCCTTGCAGGCCCATGCCCTTGCCACTGGCGATCAATCCGGCTTGCTGCGGCTTGATGCCTCTGCCGAGCTGTTTGTTCCCCGCCAGTTTTTTACGGAGTGGGCGGCGCGCTGCCCTGTGCCGGTGCAAGTGACGTTCTCGCCTTGTGTGCTGGGGAAAGACCGTGAGCAAAGCCGTGCAGATGGCGGCGAGCAGCACGGGGCGCAGGCCTTCCGCTATGATGTGGTCATCCGTCCAGGCGGTAGCCGCCCCCAGGTTACGCTTTCGCGTTTTGGCGCGCAGTATCTGCCGCCTGCGGGCGGGCAAGCCCTGCCCCCATGCGAGCCATCTCAGGCGGCCTACATCGTGTATACCAGCGGTTCAACAGGCACTCCCAAGGGGGTGGTGGTTGAGCACTGCAACCTCATGCACATTTTGCGCGCCTTGCGGCCCTATGCGGCGGGCTGCGAAAGGGTGGGGCTGGTTGCGCCCCTGTCGTTTGACGCCTCGGTGCAGCAGTTGGCTGTGTCTGTCTTCAGCGGCAAAAGCCTGCACGTGCTGTCAGACGAAGAACGCAAGAACCCCTCGCTTTTTTGCGCCTGCGCGCGTGAGCGCGGGCTTGACCTGTGCGACATGACACCCGCGTTTTTCAACGTGCTTACAGACTGGCTTGCCGAGCAACGCCAGCCTTTGCCGCTCAAGGCCCTGCTGCTGGCGGGCGAGGTGCTGCGGCCTGATGTGATCCGCAAATTTTACGCCATCCCCGGCAACGAGGGCGTGGTGCTGTTCAATGTGTACGGCCCCACGGAATGCACGGTGGACAGCAGCGCCTTTCGCATAGATATGGGCAACCATCAGGATTTTACCGCCTATCCCATAGGCAAACCGCTTGAAGGCGTGCGCATCTGCGCGATGGACAAAAATTGTCAGGAGTTGCCTGATTCCGTTACTGGCGAACTGTGGATTTTTGGCGATGGCGTGTCGCGCGGCTACCTGAATAACGCCAGCCCCGGTGCGTTTGTGGAAAAAGACGGCCAGCCCTGCTACCGCACGGGGGACAACGGCTATGTGCAGAACGGCCTTGTTTTTTACCGTGGGCGTGAAGACCAGCAGGTGAAGATACGTGGCAACCGGGTGGAGCTTGGCGAGGTGGAAAAAGCCGTGGCGGGCTTTCCGGGCGTGCGGCAGGTGGCGGTGGTGGCGGATACCTTCCGCGCCGGGGAGGAAAAAAACCTCGCCGTCTACGTGGTGGGCCATGTGGATATGGGCGTGCTGCGGGGGTATCTTGAACAACATTTGCCGCCGTACTGCGTGCCCGCCTATTTTGTCCCCATGATGGAACTGCCGCTTTCGCTCAATCGCAAGATAGACAAAAAGGCTTTGCCGTCACCCCTGGGAGGAGTGGAAATTCAGCGCGGGCGCATGCCTACCGGGCCGTTAGAAGAAAAACTGGCCGGGATATGGAAGCGCCTGCTGGGATTTGAAATCACCGATGCCGATGCTGGATTTTTCAATTTGGGCGGTCACAGCATTCTTTCCATCAGGCTTATTGCCATGATTGAAAAGGAAATGGGCGTGCATGTGGCTGTGAATGAGCTGGTCACGCATTCAACTATTGCGCAGTTAGCGGCCCTGCTGGCCGGAAAGACCGAAAAGCGTGAAAGCCCTGTTATCCAGTTGCAACACTGCGAGGGCGGCAAGAATCTTGTGCTGTTTCATCCTGTTGGAGGCAGTGTGTTCTGCTACAGCGACCTTGCGCGCCTGCTTGGCGGCAAATATTCGGTCTACGCTGTTGAGGCGGCTGGCTTCAGCCAGAGGCGCACGTCGCTTACCACAGAGCTGCATACGGTTGAAAGTCTGGCGGAGTATTATCTGGACGAAATACTCAAGGTCGAGAGCCGCGATATCATCTGGGGCGGCTGGAGTTTTGGCGGTCTGCTGGCCTATGAATGCTCCCGGCGGTATGCGGCGCTGGGCAACCGCAGCGAGCCTGTCATTATTCTTGATACCGTGGCCGATAATACCCGCGCAAAACAGATGGCGGCCAAGGATGATATTGAACTGCTGCAGCTTATTTTGCAGGACGGCATGGCCTTTGACCCCGTAAAGCTGCGCGCCATGCCGCGCGAGCAGCAACTGGGCTACCTTGTGGAATGCGGGGAGAAAAGCGGATTGCTGCCTGCCGGGTTCAGCGCCGTGCAGATGGACAACCTGCTGCTGACCTATCGCGGCAACACCCTGGCCGCTGCGCGTTATGAGCGGCCAAGCCCCTCCGACTGCAAGCTGCTGCTGGTGCGCGCGCTGGATTTTGCAAGCAACCCGCAGATAATAATGAATGATGACTACCAGGGCTGGGGCCGCTTTTTGAAAAAGGAAAACATCACGTTGCGCTGGACGCAAGGCACCCACGAATCCATGCTTTCTGCTGGCCTCGCCGCAAACGTGGCACAGCTCATTCTGGAGTATCTTGAAGGCGAAGGGTAGTCGAAAATATTGCCTATAAAAAGTCTAGATATGCTCTTGGAGTATTTCTTAACAATGTTGTAAAACTATTGTCGGTAAAAAGTGAGAGCTATTTCTATTTAGAGAGGGTGTGATGCCTGTCTTACAAACTACTTTTGCACGGAATTTGCCCTCAGAATTATCTTTTCAGGTTCGGTGAAATTTTTTTTCATTTTCCCCTAAAGTTTTTGCTTGAATTTTATGTTCCGGAATGAAACAGTCGTCCTTACGCTCGCAAGGCTGTTTTTTTCCGGTATTTTTTTTGTTTTGCCACCCACAGGTGTGGATGGTGTGTGGCAGACCGCCAACGTTGCCCCTTGAGCACCAAATGCCTGTTGAGGCAACCGCCTGTCAGGCCAGCAGAAATATACCGATGCATTTTGCGCGCATCTGTTTTTGTAAGTGCATATTGGGGGCTTGCCTTGCTGGTACACGTGCGGTGTTGAAGTGACGCTTGTATGTGGTGATGCGTAATTGTAATTGTTTATTCTCGCGCGGCAGTATTCATGTAATCGTTTTATATACGTTGTGGGGCTTGTATTTTATTTTACATCGAGGCTCCTATTTTTGTTCAGTTCTTTTGTCCAGGCGTTGCGGAACAGTGCATTGAGGGGGGTGACCTCGTGTTGATACCTTCTTGTTGCCAATAAATTAATATCTACTTTTATATCAGACTGCGTCGAATTTAAGGTTCATTTGGTATTAGTTATCAAGAATTACGCACTATTGTCTTTGATCTGGGTTTTCGTATAAGACAGGCTTTGGGTTCAGGCATCTGCCTGGGCAAGTTGTGTTACCGTGTGCAGGGGCAGTGCAAACCCTAGCTCAGGATTTTGCCATGCAATCTCAAAAAGAGTCCAGGCTGTTTTTGCAAAAGCTTTTGCAAAATCCGCCCGCGCTGCCGTTTGAACCCAAACTGCTTCCCCTGCTGTTTGCGGTTACCCAGGAAGGCTCCAATGCCTCGGTGCGATCGGTCGTTGCACTGATTGAAAAAAGCCCACGGCTCGCAACACGTGTGCTCACAGTGGCCAATTCGGCTGCATATGGGCTTGAATTCAAGGTTTCTACCCTGCAAAGAGCCATCAGCATCATGGGCCTGCGCGAAGTGCGTCTGCTTGTGCTTATGGTCGGCATGTCGTCGTTTATACGGGAGGCCCAGCTCCCCAAGGCGTTTGATACGGGCGCATTCTGGAGCCACCTGCTTTCTGTGGCAACCATTGCCAGAACTCTGGCGGATGTTCTTGGTGGAGATACCGGCGTATGCGGAACCTCTGCCTGCGCTGGCGAGCGCCTGGTCATGGTGCCGGACGAGGCATACATAGCTGGATTGCTCCATGATGTGGGCAAGATTTTTTTTGCTGCCGCTCGGCCAGACCTCTGGGAAAGGACGGCAGAAATGGAACAGACCGAAAATTGCGGCAGTTCCGAGGCTGAAACCGCGCAGCTTGGCATGGACCACGGACTCATTGGTGCGGCAGTGATGCACCAGTGGAAGCTGCCTCTGGTGCTTACCGAACCCATAAACCTGCACCATTCACCCGAACTTGCCACAACCTATAAAATGGAGGCGCGCCTGCTTGCTGCGGCCAACGCCCTGGCCCATTGCAGCCATGATGCGCCCATGCTGAGGAGCAAGGCAGGCGAACACCTGCCCGATGGGTGTGATCTTGATGCCGTGAGCGCTGCGGTGCTTGAAAGTATGGTCAGAATACAGGAAGCCGGTTTTGCTGAGCTTGATGCATAGCCCGTGCGTGGGCCTGATGCCGCATTTGCTTTTTTCAACTTTTCTTGAGGCTCACACTTGAGGCGCGCACATGGATATTGAAACCGGCCTTGATAATCTGCTGCGCGGGCAATTTGACGCTGCGTTGGCCGAATTTGAAGGCTGCGGGCAGCAGCCCACAGCAGAGAAACTGTGCGAGCTCACGCGGGCCTGCGCTGATCTTTCTGCCTATGCGGCGGCACTGGCAGAGGGGGATCTGTCTGTGCGCCCGCCCAAATCCTGCCGTCACTTTTCCACGCACCTTGAAAGCCTGCACGCCAAGCTCAAACGTCTGGCCCGGCAACTGCTCATATTCAGCGCAGGCTACCCCATGCCTGCGGTTGACGATATGGGCGACCTCTCTGACGGGCTGACCTTTCTTATCAATCAGGCGCAGACCTGCAAAAAGCAGGTCGAGCACGACCAGAATCACGATGTTGAAACCGGCCTCATGAACCGCCGGGCCTTTGTGCGCGGCGTGCGCGAAGCCTTGCAGATGCAGCCCGGCAAATTTGGCGTACTGCTTTCGTGCGGTCTGGATAATCTCAAGTACGTAAATGAGTCGCATGGGTACGATGGGGGCGATCTGTACATAAGCAAGGTGGTTGAAGCCTTGCAGATGTGCGAAAATGACGCAGTGCTTCTGGCCCGCACGGCAGGCAGCGAATTTGCAGTGTTTGCCCACGGTTTTGATAATGAAGAAAGCGCCTTGCGCTTTGCGCAGGATAACCGCAAAACCCTGCTGAACACCACCATTGAACTGCCCAATGAGGTTGTGCGCATACGCGCTTCGCTCGGGGTGGCCGTGTATCCCAGCGACGCCATGACCGGCGATGTGCTCATGAATTATGCCAGCCACGCCATGTTTGAAGTGCAGAACTTCAATCGCGGTACGCTCATGCGGTTCAATCCTGAAGTTTACCGGGCCAAGGCCAATATCTTGAGCCGTCAGGAACGTCTGGACGAATTGCTTGAAGGCCAGTTGATCCGCTTTGCCTTTCAGCCCATTGTGAGCCTGAAAGATGGCTCCATCTACGGCTATGAGGCGCTCATGCGCTCCACAACCCCGCATTTTGCCTCGCCTCTTGATGTGCTGCAGCTGGCAGAGGCGCAGTCAAAACTGCCTCAGCTGGAGCATATGACCTTCAGGATGATTTTTGACTGGATGGGCAAGAACCTCCCTTCGCTCGGTGCCAGAAAGATATTTTTCAACGCCATTTCCGCGCAGTATCTGGATGCTCGGGAGCTGCGCAATCTGCACCCGCGCTATGAAGACATAAGCCGCAACATGGTGTTTGAAATCATAGAAACCGCCAGCAGCGAGGAAGGCCTTGCCCAAAAGGTGCGCGAACTGCGCGCGGAGCTGGCGGCCTTTATCGCCATTGACGATTTTGGCTGCGCCCACTCAAATGCGCTGCGGCTTTTGAATATTTCGCCCGAGATTCTCAAGATCGACAGCTTTTTTATCCGCGCCATCCACAAGGCGCCCGCATCCAAGAGGGAATTTCTTTCAAATATTCTTGTATATTGCCGCTCAAAGGGCATTCTCACCGTGGCGGAGGGTGTGGAAACCCACGAGGAACTTGCCAGCGTTGTTGCCCTGGGTTTTGATCTGGCGCAGGGCTTTTATCTGGCAAGGCCGGAATTCGTCCTGCAAGAGCTTGCACCAAGCCAGATTGAAGAGATCACCGCGCTCAAGTGCGCAGTCTGACTCAGTTTTTTCTTCCCCTTCCTTTTCTCTTCTCCATTTTCCCGTTTCCTGCCTGTGCAGCCTGCAAACTGACTACCCCCCGTCCATTCTCATTCCTTTCATTCCGTTATGCCCAAAAGGCGTGGGATATCCCAGTCTTCCGTCTCTTTGAATGAAAGCGCGCGGCTCACGCAAATCTTGCTTGCCGCCAACAGGTCAACTCTGTCTTCCATGTAGGCTACGCCTCTGAATTTTCTGACAATGATCACTGTTGGCCGGGTTGGAAAATCGGGGTTGCTGCTGCTTATGAGGCCCATGCGCCCGTCTGAAAGTTTGACCGCCGTTCCTAGCGGGAAGACCCCCATCATTTTTATGAAAGAATCCGCAAAGCCGCGCGGCCATGCCGTTCCGTTCATTTTGTACATGATTGCCAGCGCATGACTGGGGCAAAGCGCCTCTTTATATACGCGCCTGGATGAAAGCGCGTCATATACATCGCAAATAGAGATGATACGCCCAAAAAGACCGATGGCTGAGCCTTTGAGCCCGTGGGGATACCCCAGGCCATCGTGCATCTCGTGGTGCTGGCCTGTGCCCTCCAGAATTTCTGGTGCGATATTGGGTATCTTGCGCAAGGCGTCATAGCCGAGCAGCACGTGCGACCGCATGACGGCAAATTCGGACGGGGAAAGCGCGCGCGGCGCGTTAAGAATCTCTCTTGGTACGAGCGCCTTGCCGTAATCATGAAACAGCCCGGCCATACCGGCTAGTTGCTGCTGATGATCTGTAAGGCCCAGATGCCGGGCAAAGGCTACGGCAAAAATGGCCACGTTGACGCTGTGCCTGTATGTGTATTCGTCACGCCCTTTCAGGTTGGCAAGGGTCAGCATGGCGTTGGCATTACACTTGAGAGCAAGAATGATGGACTTAATGCAGGGTTCGGCCCCTGCAATCTCTGCACTGCCGCACTCACCGGAAGACATGGCGGCTTTTACATGAGCGTAGGCGGCAGCGTGCGCTCTTTGTGCCTGTGCAAGGTTGCGTGAGAACAAACGCGGCAGCGCACAGCCCGGTTCATACGCAGGAACGGCGCGCTCCGGATCGTGAATTACTTCGGTAAAGCCCTGCTGGATGATCCCGTCAATCTCTGCCTGATCGGCCACAAGACCCTCGCTCATGTAGAGCAGCGGGGCATTGATCCAGGAGATGCCCGGATTGAGTACGTACATTCCCGGCTTCAGGTGTGCTATAGGTATCCGTTCCACAGGCATGTAGGTGGATCCTTTGGCAGGTATTTGCGTTGATTTTCACTACAATAATATAACACTGCAAAATTTTAGGAGTAAAGGGATAAAACGCGCCGTTTTTGCAACTGACTGATTGGATTGTTCAAAATTTCTTTTCGCGCCAATTCTCGATTTGATTGGTAGTACCGTACCAATGTGAAATTAATATTTTATCACTCTTGTATAAAAAATGTGATTTCCAATATGCTGAAATTATAAATAAAAAAAATTGAGTGTGCACTCAAGTTATAAAAACTACAATTAAATTAGGGTTTAAAGAAAGTGTGTGAAAACAGGAACCTGGCTGGAAATTAAAAAAAAACTGTGCTAGCGACAATGCTTCCTAATTAAATTACCAGACAAGATTAGTACAGTTGCTGTGGCTTGGAAATGTTTGCAACGGCACATCTGAAGTGGTTTTCACTTCAGGCTGATTTTAGGATTGGCGAGATGTGCCTCAGACAGATGACAATATCCCTTACTCGCACGAGAGAAGCACTATGGGCAGTATGCAGTTGGTTCAGAGTGTATGCGGAATGTGCACCGCAAGGTGTCCAATTTCTGTAGAAGTAAAAGATGGTTCAGTGGGTATGATTTACGGCAACCCGCACAGTCCCCTCAAGGGGGCCTTGTGCGCGCGCGGCGTGGCCGGCAAAGCCCTTGAGCGCGAGTCGGAGTGTCCGCAGAGTCCGCTTATTCGTGTGGGCGAGCGGGGCGAGGGCAAGTGGAAAAAGGTTTCGTGGGAAGAAGCCTTTGACTATGTTGCGCAAAAAATTGCCTCAGTGCAGCAGCAACACGGCAGGGAATCCGTGCTGTGGTCTGACCGCGACGGCCCCTTTACCGACCTGTACCGCGCCTTTATGCGCGGCATCGGTTCGCCCAACGTCTGTACGCACAGCACCTCGTGCGACCTCAATACCCACCACGCCTGCAAGGCCGTCATGGGCCTCGGGCGCGGCATGGCCGTCAACGACTTTGCCAACTGCAAGCACATTGTACTGCAAACGCGCAACATTTTTGAAGCTATCAACCTTGGCGAGGCCAGAACCGTCATGCAGGCCCTGCGCAAAGGCTGCAAGCTCACGGTCATTGATATCCGCCACAATGTTTCGGCCTCCAAGGCCAATGATTTTCTGCTTGTCCGCCCCGGTACGGACTATGCCTTCAACCTGGGCATCATCAACACGCTTATTGCCCACAAGCTGTACAACAAGGATTACGTGGACGCCCACACCACGGGTTTTGCCGAGCTGGCCGAATTTGTGGCTCCTTATACGGCGGAATGGGCGGCAGAGCAGTGTCAGGTCGATGCGCAGTCCATTGTGCGCCTTGCACAATCGCTTGCCGCTGCGGCCCCGCATGTGATCTGGCATCCCGGCTGGATGACCTCGCGGTATGGAGATTCCTTTCAGGTGGCGCGCACGGCTCTGGTCATTACGGCCCTGCTGGGCGGCGTGGGTGTCAAGGGCGGCATAGTGCCGGGCCGTACACCCAAGGAATGCGGCAAGGCCGGGCTCAAAAAGTTTACGGATCTCTTCCCCGCACCCAAGGGCTTGCGCGCTGATGGCCTTGGTACGGATAACAACGCTTTCGATCCCGGCAAGGGCCTGCTGCACAGGGCTTTTGAAGCCATCAGCAATCCTCCGGAGGGGGCCGCTCCGGTCAAGGCCTACATGTGCTGGCGGCACGACCCCTTGCAGGGTTACCCTGACCCCGATGCGCTGCGCAAACGTTTTGACGGCCTTGACCTGCTTGTGAGCGTCACGTTCTCCTGGTCAGACACCGCATGGTATTCAGATGTGGTGCTGCCGCTTTCCACCTACCTTTCGCGCGAGAGTATCATTGCCACCAAGAACGGCCTCAAACCGCAGTTCTTTGTGCGCAACCGCGTCATCCCGCCGCGCTACGACACCAAGGCCGACTGGGAAATCATCGGCGGCCTGGCAAAGCGTCTCGGGCTTGATCCTCTGGTTTTTGAAAGCGCTGAAGATATGTGGCGTTTTCAGCTGGAAGGAACAGGCCTCACCAGCGCGGACTTTACCGAAAAGGGTTTTGTTTCGCTCACCAGCGATCCCCTGTACGTGGATCTGGCAGATTATTCCTTCCCCACTGCCTCGGGCAAGGTGGAACTGACCAGCGAGGGTTACGGCAAGGGCTGCGGCCAAAACATGTTGCCCCCCTACACGCCGCCCGTTGCGCCGCCCGAAGGGGCCTACCGCATTACCTTTGGACGGGTGGCCGTGCATACCCAGGGCCATACCGTCAATAATCCGCTGCTGCTTGAGCAGGTTCCTGAAAATACCGTGTGGATCAACAGCAAGAAGGCCAAGGCCGCCGGCATCAACCCCGGCGACAGGGTGCGCGTGCGGGATGCCGCAGGCAAATCCATGGGCGAGGCCGGGGTCAAGATCACCTCTGCCATCCATCCTGAGGCCATCTTTGTGGTACATGGCTTTGGCCACGACCTGCCTTGCGAAAGCCGGGCCTTCCACAAGGGCATTTCTGACAGCAAGTGCCTGCGCGGCGGTCTGGATTTGCAGGATACGGGCGGCGGCGGCCTGTCCATGCAGGAGCATTTTGTCACGCTGGAGAAGGTGGCCGGTTCCGGCGCTGCCTAGGCGGACTCTGCCTCGGATATTGTCAAAGGCATGGCCTGATACTGCAAGGAAATTTACGGGAACAACCCACCGAGCCGCGTGGGAGGATGGTTATGAGCAAATATATTGTCATGCACAATTCGGCGGATTGCATAGGCTGCAAGGCCTGCGAGGTTCAGTGCCGCAGCCTGCACAACGGCGGGCCGGGGGCTTTTTTCTGCCGCGTTCTTTCCGTGGAGCAGACCGAACCCAAGCCCGCGCTGGGCTTTGTGTATACCTCGTGCTTTCACTGTGAAAATCCCTGGTGCGTCAAGGCCTGCCCCACAGGGGCCATGCGCCGCAGGGACGATGGCATTGTCTATGTGGAAACCTCGGCCTGCGTGGGCTGCAAGGCCTGCATCACCGCCTGCCCCTGGGCTGCGCCCCAGTGGAACGCCCAGACCGGCAAGGTGGATAAGTGCGATCTGTGCCGCGACCGCATTGATCAGGGCCTCAAGCCTGCCTGTGTGACCACCTGCGCCATGAGCTGCCTGCAATTCTCCACGCCGGATGCGGCCAGTCAGGAGAAGCGGCAGGAATTTGCCGAGCAGATGCAGCGCAACAGGCCTGTAGTCCGTTAGAAAGTGTTTTGTTTTCTGCCGGGGCCATGCAAGGCTTGCGGCAGAATGTTCAGATTTGTTTGCGGCGGCTCTGCAAGAGCGCGCCGACGGCGGAGCAGGGCCGTGCAATCGTTCGGCCCTGCTTGCCCGGAATATGACGAAGACATTCAACAAGGTGGCTTTTTATGGTGCCTACGGTTGCCGGAGAAGAGTATCTTGCCATTCTGCTGCTGCTCATTATTGCGCTGCTTTTTGGCGTTCTTACGTTGTTTTTCGGGCGGTTTTTCCGCATGCGTCGGCCCTACCGCGAAAAGCTCATGCCCTATGAATCCGGCAACGAGCCAACCGCCGAGCCGCGCACGCGTTTTTCCATCAAATTTTATTACGTTGCCATTCTTTTTGTCATCATCGATGTGGAAGCCATCTTCCTCTACACCTGGGCAGTGGAGTTTGTGCGTCTGGGCAGCCTTGGGCTGGCGGAAATGCTGACCTTCATGACCCTGCTGGTGCTGGCCTACGCCTATGCCTGGAAAAAGGGGGCCTTCGAATGGGTGAAGTAGAAACTCGCACCGCCGCGCACGACGACCAGCCCCTTGCGGTGCACAAGGACGGCCTGCGGTTTTTCCCCGGCGCCAACGCCGTGCTCGGGCCGCTCAACGCTCTGGTCAACTGGGGCCGTTGCGGCTCCATCTGGCCAGTGACCTTTGGCCTTGCCTGCTGCGCCATCGAAATGATGGCCACAGGCGCGTCAACGCACGACCTTGACCGCTTTGGCATCATCTTTCGCGCCAGCCCCCGGCAGGCAGACTGCATGGTGGTGGCCGGAACCCTGAGCAAAAAAATGGCCCCGGTGCTGCGCAGGGTTTATGACCAGATGCCCGAGCCGCGCTACGTGCTCGCCATGGGCAGTTGCGCTTGCAGCGGCGGGCTTTTCCAGTCGTATGCCGTAACGCAGGGCGTGGATCAGATTATTCCGGTAGATGTCTATGTGCCGGGCTGCCCTCCGCGTCCGGAAGCGCTTTTTGACGGCTTTATCAAGTTGCAGGAGAAAATAA